>JAMPDX010000009.1 GCA_023665425.1 Muribaculaceae bacterium | reverse complement strand
CGACGGTTGGAGGGTTGAAAAGTTCTTTTCATTGTATAATATCGATATTTATTTTATTCTGTGTGATGCTTATTGGTGGCTCGGCCTTAACAATCATACACGGTTAAAGCACACCAAAATGCCGAGATGAGCGCGCATTTCGGACTGCAAAATTACAAAACGAATTGCAAACAACCAAATATTCTCGCAAAAAAATCTTTCACAATCTTATTAATGTCCTAAATTCAAGCATCTTAGTGATGATTGAAAAATAAATTGGTAAATTGAGTATGATGATTAAGATTACCAACTTGGTATTTTTTGAAGTCTTTTCGGTGCCTTTCTTCCATCTGAACAGTCGCATAGCCCGCTATGCTCCTTTTTCAGATAGAAAAAAATCACTCGAAAATACTTTCAAAAAAATTTACCAAGTTATTTTATAATCATCACATAATCATCACTGATTAAGAAATTTCTTGCCGTTTTTGATATATATTTCCCCCATTTGAGGATTGTTTATGCGTATGCCTTGCAGATTGTAAATGGGAGTATTTACATCTGAGCTTTCGGTCACAACTGTGTTGATACCCAACTCCCCTTTGGGGTTGAGGGCTAATATGTGTGAAGGGTTCATATATACACCATATTTATTGATGAATTGACCTTCCGAAGTCCATTGATACAAGTTGCCTCCCTCTACATATCCTGCAGCATCTGTGGCGTAGATATAGCCGGTGTATGGATTCACATATATGCCGTATGGCATCTGCATTGCTTCGATATCAGCTTTTACTGTCCCGGGGAATGAATCGCTCACACCGTCTGCTCCACCACTTGACATTACTTTGGCCGGGTCAATATTTACATAGTTGAAGGCGTAGTCGCCGGTTATGTATGAATAGCGCGAGCCGATAGCATAAAAGGTGCCATCAAGGGTAGTACAATTGTTGGTGGAGGCATAGTCAAGTTTGACAAAGCACTCATTGTCAGCTTTACCCTCCAGAGCCGCCTTGCAGTCCATTATTATTGTAGCGGCCGGCATATTGTAGTTATCACCCGGCGAGTTAATACACAAATACTGCCCGCTCTGCGACATATCTCCAGAGAGGTTGATTTGTCCGGTGTCGATAGTGCGCTCTATCTTCAGTGTGGCCGCATCTATGACGTTTACTGTCTTCTCATATTCATGGTTTTCCTGAAAAGCGTATCCGCCACTGTTTGCTACAAATAGTTTGCCCTCATATAAGGCGATACCCTCCGGCTCATATCCCACCTCCACAGCATCAATGACCTTGAACGTGTTGATATCTATTTTAGCTACAAATCCCTTGGTGAAACTTTTATACCCGGAGATGGTGTTGCACCCATGGGCGTATGATGTTACATATACATATTCACCGTCTGAAGCAAGTTGGCGATTGTTGGGTATATCCTCTGTGGCAGCCACAGCATGCCCGGTGGCATCGATAAATTGCACGATGTTAGACCAATTGACCGCTATGGCCAATAGATTGGGCTTAACTTGGATAATGTCGTTGGGAGTATCGCCAAGCTTTTGTCCATTGACGTCTCTAAACCATTTATTACTTACTATCTTACCATCCTCAAAGTATGTGATGCGGCCATTGTCTGATTGCCACAGTCCCTCGTTAAGCAGGATGATTTTCTCTTGTGCCATGCAAGTCACGGCTATGGCAGTTGCTGTCAGTAATGTGTAAAGTTTTTTCATATGTATAATAATTTGTTTACAATGAATAAGTTAGCGAGAAAGTGAAGCTGCGGCCAGGCATCGGATAGCGAGGCACATGCTCGTATTGCTCGTCAAACAGGTCGTTTATCTCAAGCGAGGCGGTAAACCAACGCCATTTGCCGGTGAGCTTCATGTCTACATTATTATATGGCTTCAGTATATCCTCCGGGTCAGCATATGACCACATGCGCTTGCCTACATGCAGGTCGGAGATGGAGAGTGTGATCATACGCCATCCGATCACTCCGGTAACGCCCAATGAGAGTGTGGGGGAATAGCAGATGGGCTGATTATATGACTGACTTTGTGGATCGGTGCGGTTCACGTCCCGTTGCCATGTGATGGAGGTGAGCAAGGAGAAATTCCAATCCTCGGTGGGAGCAAATCTTCCTGACAGGTTGGCATTAAGTCCTCGGCAATATGTCTTGCCGTAGTTCATCATCGACCATGAGTAGGTGCCCTTCAGGGGCAGGCACACTATGCGGTTATCAATGTTGTTGATGTAACCATCCACTTGTGCAGAGGCAGACCAGTGGGCGTTATAATAATGATACTCGATACCAAGGTCAAACTGACGGGTATACTCCGGCTTGAGGTTGCGGTTGCCCACCTGAGTGTAGTAGAGGTCGTTGAGGGTGGGGGCGCGGAATATCTTCTTGTACCAAGCGCGGAAGGAGAAGCTGCCAATGGTGTATCCCAAAGTTACCGAAGGGGTAAATTTGCTCAACGGGTCGGCAGCTCCGGCTTTGGTGTATGTGTGGTCCTTGTAATGCTGATAGAGCATTGAGGCGGCCAGGCGGATATTGGCATATTCGGCCTGCAGTGCCACCACGGCTTTCTGGTCCAAGCGCCGCACGGTGTGGAAATTGCGCAAATCAGCCTTCAGCCATGAGTGGCGCGCATCGTAACCCGCGTTGACAGAGAGCCATTCTAAGGGGGTAAAGGCGTATGAGGCTGACCCGTAGACATCTTTTTGCCAGTAATGATTGTTCACTCGCGCGGTGTTCTGGTTCTCCGGGTAATCAGTGCAATAGCGCAGATATTCCTGGGTATATTTGGCATTAAACATTACCTGATGAGTGCTGGAGAAACTGTGTGCCCATGATGCCTGAGCAAACCAGTCGGCATCCCATTCTCGCCCCACATTCACATATTTGTCAGAGAGTCGGCGCACAATGCCTCCCGGCACCCCTCGCTCTGACACATAACAGTATACGTGAGAGGAAAAGCCATTCTTAAACAAAGCTCCCTCTATGCGGTAATAATCAATGTCGGAGTTTTGGCGTATGCCTACAGTGTCCTCGTATTCAGATTTATAGCGGAATTTATAGTCGCCGCGCGAGTTGAGGTATTCGCCATCAATAAAGCCGGCCCACCCTTTGCGGTTCATCTGTAATGTCAGCCGGCCACGGTAAGTGTGAAACGACCCTATGGACCCCATCACCGACAGAGAGTCAGTATCGGGCCTGCGAGTGCGCAGATATACTGTGGCACCGGATGCAAACTCGGATGCCGACTGGCAGCGGTCCAATTTGTTGGCGTTGTATAGGGATACGGACTCGAGGGTGGATAGGGAGAATTTGCCCAAGTCGACGGTGCCATTTTGAGCATTCGTTACCCTAATGCCGTCAATATACACCCCCACATGTTGTGCACCCAATGAACGCACATTGACAGTCTTCATGCCTCCCAAGCCGCCATAATCCTTTATCTGCACACCGGCAAAATATTTCAGCGCATCTGCGATAGAGGTGGTGGATAGAGCTTGCAATTGCGGCCCCTCCAGAGATTGCTCGGTGGCCAAGGGGCGCCGTTCGGCAGTTACTACCACCTCATTAAGCATAGTGGCAGTGTCGAGTGGCACAGTCTGAGAAGCTTTGTTTGGCGGGGTGCCGGCGGATGCGTTGACCGTCATGGTGAGGGAGCAGACTATTGCCATGCATAGAGTCAGCGTCCTCACAACTGTGGTGAAGTAGCTTTTATGCAGGTTGCTATCCCGACGGTACTCTTTATTATATATATGGTGCGATGAGGCCATTGCCATTCAGCTCATTGGTCATCCGGAGGTCCGGGTGATCGTTTATAAATTGCGGGAACGGCTTTGGCAGGTGCTCCGAAGGGGACCTTGACGTGAGCCTGAATGGGAGGTTAGTGGCGCTGCTTGGCAACGGGAGAAGTGCCCATATTCCCGCGGGATTCTATCTTCAATAGTAGGCAGGTTTTCTGACTTATCCCTTTTGCCCGGCCCCCTTCTCAAAGCATGTGCTCCAATGGTATTGGCCCGGTTAGACACTTCATGCGAGAATGCATCACAACATATGTGTCCGGGAATTACAGCAGCGGGTACTGTCCCGGACTCGCACCGGGTTCCCTATTACTGACCGACGCCGTTCCCTGTGGAGCGAAGAGCGTCAATCACCTATTTGACTGCAAAATTACAACTTTTAAATCCTATCCACAAATTTTAAGTGTTAAAAGCATATATGTGGTATGAACAATACCATGTGATAACAAACGTGTGATGTTTACGACAGCTTAATTAACAAACTTTAACATAATTTAACCATAAAAATATAGGCTTATACCCCCTTGGCGGGTCTTTCTATCGTGGAGATATTTGCATATATGGTTGAAAAGTTGTAATTTTGTGCGTTTATTTAGCGCAACTTATGCCCTAACGGCGTCACGCCCAAGAGGGTAAATGGCTGACTCTCATGTTGTTTCGCGTACGGCGAGATGGCGTTGGGTGTCGCCGCACGGCGTATGATGTGCCGAGTAAATGCGAGAATCAATAACAATTTGTGTAATGAAAAAGGAAGAAATCAAGGAATTAAGCATTAAAGAACTCCGCGATCGTATCGAGGTCGCCGAGAAGGCTTATCGTGAATTGAAAGTAACGCACGCGATATCTCCCATCGACTCTCCCGCAAAGATCACTTTCGATCGTCGCGAGATAGCTCGTCTTAAGACCGTGTTGCGTCAGAAGGAACTGGCCCAGGCCGAAAGCCAAGCCTAAATCCCACTAAAACTTATTTGTAAGAAATGGAAAAAAGACATTTAAGAAAAGAGAGAATCGGGGTGGTTTCCAGCAACAAGGGCGACAAGACCATCACTGTCGAAATCAAGTGGAAAGAGAAACACCCAATCTATGGTAAGTTTGTCAACAAGACAAAGAAATACCATGCACACGACGAGAATAACGAATGCTCTGTAGGTGACACAGTGCGCCTGATGGAGACCCGTCCTCTGAGCAAAACCAAGAGATGGAGACTTGTGGAAATAATTGAAAAAGTGAAGTAACTATGATACAGACTGAATCTCGATTGACAGTAGCAGATAACAGCGGCGCCAAAGAGGCCCTCTGTATCCATGTGCTTGGCGGCACCGGCCGTCGTTATGCCACAGTAGGCGACATCATCGTGGTGTCCGTTAAGAGTGTCATCCCCTCTTCAGATGTCAAGAAGGGCACAGTGAGCAAGGCTGTGGTCGTTCGTACAAAGAAGGAAATCCGTCGTGCTGACGGCTCTTATATCCGCTTCGACGACAATGCTTGCGTATTGCTCAACAATGCCGGTGAGCTCCGCGGTAGCCGTATATTCGGCCCCGTAGCTCGTGAACTCCGCGCTACTAACATGAAAATCGTCTCCCTGGCTCCCGAAGTACTTTAATCACTTAAAAGAACAAAGAAGAAATGGCAAAATTCCATATAAAGAAGGGTGACAACGTCTGCGTAATCGCCGGCGAAGATAAAGGTAAGAAGGGTCGCGTTCTCGAAGTTATCGTAAAGAAGGGCCGCGCTCTTGTAGAAGGTGTTAACATGATCAAGAAGGCTACAAAGCCCACTGCTCAGTATCCCCAGGGCGGCCTGATCGAGAAAGAAGCACCCATCAATATCTCCAACCTCGCACTTATAGACCCCAAGAGCGGAAAACCCACCCGCGTTGGCTATCGTTTCGAGGACGGTAAGAAAGTACGTTATTCTAAAAAATCAGGAGAGGAGATTAAGTAATGAGCACTACACTTAGCAAAGATTATAAGGAAAGAATTGTACCCGCACTCACTAAGGAGTTCGGCTACAAGACTGTAATGCAGGTGCCCCGCCTGGAGAAGATTGTTATCAACCAGGGTCTGGGTGATGCTACTCAGGACAAGAAACTCATCGAGACTTCCATCAACGAGATTACAGCCATCACCGGCCAGAAGGCTGTGGCTACTCTCTCACGTAAGGATATCTCTAACTTCAAACTGCGTAAAAAGATGCCCGTCGGCGTGATGGTCACTCTTCGCAAGGACCGCATGTACGAGTTCCTCGAGAGACTCATTCGCGTGGCTCTGCCCCGTATCCGCGACTTCAAGGGTATCAACGCTAAGCTCGATGGCCGTGGCAACTATACTCTCGGTATCACTGAGCAAATCATCTTCCCTGAGATTAACATTGACAACGTGCCCAAGCTCAACGGTATGAACATCACCTTCGTAACATCAGCTCCCACTGACGAAGAAGGTTTCGCTCTGCTCAAACAGTTTGGTTTACCCTTTAAAACAGAAAAATAATGGCAAAGGAATCAATGAAGGCGCGCGAAGTAAAGCGCCAGAAAATGGTAGCTAAGTATGCCGAGCGTAAAGCAGCCCTTAAGAAGGCAGCCCTCGCTGATGCCGATGGCAATATCGACTATGAGGCTCTGACCAAGCTGCAGAAGCTCCCCAAGAACGCTTCTCGTGTGCGTCTGCACAACCGTTGCTCTATCACCGGCCGTCCCAAAGGCTATATGCGTCAGTTCGGTATCTCTCGTATCCAATTCCGCGAGATGGCAAGCGCTGGCCTTATCCCCGGCGTTAAGAAAGCAAGCTGGTAATTTTCAAGACTAAAAGAGAGTATTAAATATTGTTCAGAACATCTGAATCAATTTAAACCACAAAACAATGACTGATCCTATAGCAGATTATCTGACTCGACTCAGGAATGCCATCAAAGCGGGCCACCGTGTAGTGGAAATTCCCGGGTCAAACCTCAAAAGAGAGATCACTAAGATCCTCTTTGAGCAGGGTTACATCCTCAACTACAAGTTCATGGAGGGTGACACCCCCTCAGGAGTAATCAAGATCGCACTCAAGTACGATCCCATCGACAAGGTGAACGCAATCAAAGGCCTCAAGCGCGTTTCTCGCCCCGGTCTGCGTCAATACACCGGTTACAAAGATATGCCCCGCGTGCTCAACGGCCTCGGCATTGCCGTCCTCTCTACTTCAAGAGGCGTCATGACCAACAAGGAAGCTAAAGAGCTCAAAATCGGCGGCGAAGTGTTATGCTACGTTTATTAATGAAAAGGAGGTATTAATATGTCAAGAATTGGTAAATCACCCATTGCGATACCTGCCGGTGTAAACGTTCAGGTTAAGGATAACACAGTGACTGTCAAGGGACCCAAAGGTGAGCTCTCACAGACAATCAACCCCGATATCAAAGTAGAAGTAGAAGATGGCCACATCGTAGTGAGTCGCCCCAGCGATGACCGCGAGCACCGCGCTCAACACGGCCTGTATCGCGCCCTTATCCACAACATGGTGGTAGGTGTAAGCGAAGGCTACAAGAAGGAGCTCGAACTCGTCGGCGTAGGTTACCGTGCCACAAGCACTGGCCAGATACTGGAGCTCGCCCTCGGCTACTCTCACGCTATCTATATCAAGCTCCCCAAGGAGATCAAAGTTGAAGCTAAGAGTGAGCGTAACAAAAACCCGCTCATCATCCTCGAAAGCTCTGACAAACAGCTCCTCGGCCAGGTATGCGCCAAAATCCGCTCCCTGCGTAAACCCGAACCCTACAAGGGCAAAGGTATCAAGTTTGTGGGCGAAGTTATCCGTCGCAAGTCCGGTAAGAGTGCAAATGCTAAATAATTAAAATTAGACAAGCAATGATATCCAAGATAGCAAGAAGAAATAAAATCAAAGCACGTATCCGCGGTCGCGTTCACGGCACCGCAGAGCGCCCCCGCATGAGCGTCTTCCGCTCTAACAAGGCAATCTATGTGCAGCTTATCGACGACCTGGCAGGCAAGACTCTCTGTGCCGCTGACTCAAAGGGCATCGCCGAAGGCACCAAGACCGAGATTAGCGCCAAAGTGGGCGAGAAGGTAGCTCAAAAGGCTCTCGAACTCGGCATCACTGAGGTAGTATTTGACCGTAACGGTTATCTGTTCCACGGTAGAGTAAAATCATTGGCCGATGCAGCTCGCAAGGCCGGTCTTAAATTCTAATATATAGATATGGCAACAAAGAACAACAGAGTAAAATCTACAAATGATTTGGAGCTGCAAGACCGCCTGGTAGCCATTAACCGTGTCACCAAAGTGACAAAGGGTGGCCGCGCATTCAGCTTCGCTGCTATCGTCGTTGTTGGTAACGGCGACGGCATTATAGGCTGGGGTCTGGGTAAGGCTAATGAAGTCACTGCCGCTATCGCCAAGGGTGTAGAGGCTGCCAAGAAGAATCTTATCCGTGTCCCCGTGCACAATGGTACTATCCCTCACGAGCAAGTTGCTAAGTTCGGTGGTAGCCGCATATTCCTCAAACCTGCCTCTACCGGTACCGGTGTGAAGGCTGGTGGTGCTATGCGTGCCGTGCTCGAGAGCGTCGGTATCACTGACGTCCTCGCCAAGAGCAAAGGCTCATCTAACCCCCACAACCTCGTTAAGGCAACTATCGCAGCACTCGGTGAGATGCGTAGCCCCGCTCAGGTAGCTCAAAACCGCGGTATCTCAGTAGATAAAGTCTTTAACGGAAAATAATTCAGTTAAACAATGGCAAAAATCATAATCAAGCAAATCAAGAGCCGCATCAATGCGCCTCACGATCAGAAGGCTACGCTCGATGCCCTCGGCCTGAAGAAGATGAACCACACTGTGGAGCACGAAGACAACCCCTGCATCATGGGTATGGTCAAAAAAGTGCATCACTTAGTACAGGTCACCAAGGCTTAAGGTGAGCCAAGTTTCTGAATAATTCTATTACAAAGATTTTCCAACTCAAAAGAGTCCAACTGTTCCATTCATCCGGAGTCTCAAGCATATTTAAGCGCATATACACATCACAATCTTAAGTATGTGCCGATAATTAAATATGTCTTGATGCTCCAAAATTCCGGACAATGCTCTTACATCACTGCCAGGCGGGTATAGCGCAAGCGACTGTCCGGTAGTACATGGCAAGACAAAGCATTGTTTAACTCACCGCTCTCTGCCTACGGTTGCTCCGGTTCAACTATATGACATTCACCCCCACAATAAGGTGTATGGCATAAATCTAAATGCAAGTAGAGAGCCGCTACCCGTAAGGGTTGTACCTTAGGAAGGAATTGAACAGAAGACTCATTAAATTCAGTAAACGATGAAATTCGAATTAAATAATTTGCAGCCCGCAGTTGGCTCCAATAAGGATCGCAAGAGAATTGGTCGCGGTCCCGGCAGCGGATACGGCGGTACTTCTACTCGCGGTCACAAGGGTGCTAAGTCACGTTCCGGTTACAAGCACAAAGTAGGTTTCGAAGGTGGTCAGATGCCTCTGCAACGCCGCGTGCCTAAATTTGGCTTCAAGAACATCAACCGTGTAGAGTACAAAGCCATTAACCTCGACGTCCTCGAAACTCTCGCCCAGACCAAAGACCTTACTAAGATTACGGTAGCTGACCTGCATGCAGCAGGCCTTGTGTCTAAGAACAGCCTCGTCAAGATCCTTGGCGGTGGTGCTCTGACTAAGGCTCTCGAAGTTGAGGCAGACGCATTCTCAAAGTCTGCTGAAGAGGCCATCAAGGCCGCAGGTGGTTCCGTAATTAAAAAGTAAAGTAAAATGGGATTTGTTAAAACAGTAAAAAATATCTGGAGCGTAGAAGACCTGCGCAAGCGCATAGGTATCACCCTGCTGCTTGTCATCATCTATCGCTTTGGATGCTATGTGGTCCTCCCGGGCATTAACCCTAACGACCTCACCAAGCTTCAGGAGTTCTCCTCCGGCGGCTTGATGCAGTTGTTGGATATGTTCTCCGGTGGAGCATTCTCACAGGCCTCTATCTTCGCGTTGGGTATCATGCCCTACATCACTGCGTCCATCGTGATACAGCTGCTCGGCATGGTGCTCCCCTCATTCCAAAAGATGCAGCGCGAAGGTGAGAGTGGCAGAATGAAGCTCAACCAATATACACGTTGGCTCACAGTGCTCATCCTGCTGCTGCAGGCCCCTGCTTATCTGCTGAACCTCAAGATGCAAATCAGTGCCGCCGGTGCTCACGAGGCTGCTGCAGCCATCAATGGTCTGAACATTGCATTCATGACTATTATCCTGACTGCCGGCTCAATGTTCATCATGTGGCTCGGTGAGCGTATCGACCAGAAGGGTGTAGGTAACGGTATCTCGTTCATCATCCTTATCGGTATCATAGCTCGTCTGCCCGAAGCATTCATCCAAGAGTTCAGCCAGCGCATGCTCAACTCAGCAGGTGGTGGTCTGGTAATGTTCCTCATTGAGATTATCATACTTGTAGCCGTTATCGCCGGTGCAGTGCTGCTCGTACAAGGCACACGCAAAGTGCCCGTGCAGTATGCAAAGCGCATCGTCGGCAACAAACAGTATGGTGGCGCTCGCCAGTATATCCCCTTGAAGGTAAATGCCGCAGGTGTAATGCCTATCATCTTTGCACAGGCCTTGATGTTCATACCTATGACTCTGGCCGGTTTCAGCACAGAGCAGACAGGCTTCCTGGGAGCACTGACCAATATGTATGGCTTCTGGTATAACCTGATATACTTCCTGATGATTGTAGCCTTCACATACTTCTATACTGCCATCACAGTGCGTCCTGCACAGATGGCTGAAGATATGAAGCGCAACAATGGCTTCATCCCCGGTGTTAAGCCCGGCAAGCCCACAGTAGAGTATCTGGATACAATTATGAGCCGTATCACACTCCCCGGTTCAATCTTCCTGGGTATTGTGGCAATCCTGCCCGCCATCGCTTATCTGTGCGGACTCAACCGCAGCTTCGCTCAGTTCTTCGGTGGCACATCACTGCTCATCCTCGTGGGTGTAATCCTTGATACACTCCGCATTATTGAGGGTCACCTCTTGATGCGTCACTATGACGGCCTGATGAAGGACGGCCGTATCAAAGGTCGCACCACAGGCAACAGCGCATTCTAAGCAGCAACATATTTCCGGAGTGAGTCTGTAAGGGCTCACCCCGGGATATTTACCTAATAACGTCTATTGACAGACAGGATCCAATACAGACAACGTCTATTGACAGACAAACGTATTTTAACAGGCTTTCATCCTTCCACAAATATATAATTGCAGACTTCACGAAAAGTGTAACTTTCATAAGAAGATAGTAATATTCATTCGTTTGTGAATCTTGATTAGGATGAAAGAGAAAGTCAGACAATGATTTTTTTAAAGACAGCTGAAGAAATCGAACTTGTAAGAGCAGCCTCTGACTTGTGCAGCCGCACATTAGCAGAAGTTGCTAAATGGGTTGAGCCCGGAGTTACCACTCAAAAGCTCGACACAGTGGCTCGTGAGTTTATCTGCGACAACGGTGGCTCACCAGCCTGTCTTGGCTATGGCGGCTTCCCCGGTACCCTTTGTATTGAAGTAAATGAGACAGTGGTACATGGTTTCCCCTCTGCATACGCATTGCGCGAGGGAGACATCGTAGGTACTGACTGTGTAGTAGAACTCAATGGGTATCATGGTGACAGTTGCTATACATTCCCTGTAGGAGATGTCGATGAGAAGGTGCTCCGCCTGCTTGATGTCACGAAGGAGAGCCTCTACAAAGGTATCGAAGCTGCAAAAGTAGGGCGCCGTATAGGCGACATTGCCAATGCAGTGCAGACCTATTGTGAGCGACATGGCTACAGCATTGTGCGTGAGATGTGTGGCCACGGTATAGGCCGTAAGATGCACGAGGACCCCGAGGTGCCCAATTACGGGCGTCGCGGCATAGGTGCAGTCTTACGTAATGGTATGTGTATCTGCATAGAGCCGATGGTGAACCTCGGCAGCAAAAATATCGTTATAGAGCAGGACGGCTGGCAGTGTCGCACTCGCGACCGCAAGCCAAGTGCACATTTCGAGCATACACTTGCCATGGTCAATGATTATCCGGAAATACTCACCACCTTCGATTATATTGAAGAGGTGCTCCGCGAGAAAGGAATCACAATACCCGGCAAGCCACGACAAGTTCTCGGCAAAAAATCGGCAAACGATGAAAAGCCGGCTTCAGTATAAGTCAAAGCATAAATCATCAGAATAGTTAAAATACAGAAACAAGATTATATGGCAAAACAAGCTGCAATAGAGATTGATGGTGTAATACTTGAGGCATTGTCCAATGCTATGTTCAAAGTTGAATTGGAGAATGGCCACGAGATTACCGCCCATATTTCCGGTAAGATGCGTATGCATTACATTAAGATATTGCCCGGCGACAAAGTGAGAGTGGAGATGTCTCCCTACGATTTGTCAAAAGGCCGTATCTCATTCCGATACAAATAACAAATTAAAACAGATAAACAAAACAATGAAAGTAAGAGCCTCAGTCAAGAAGCGCACTCCCGACAGCAAAATTGTACGCCGTAAGGGAAGACTCTATGTTATCAACAAGAAAAATCCTAAGTACAAGCAGCGTCAGGGCTAATGGTTCTGCTTGTCATCAGCTCGCTTTCGGGCCTAAATAATGGGTCAAAACGTGCATGATGGCCATCCCAATGTATTAATTTGCCTTAAAAAGAGCTAAATCTGCCTTAGATGGCGAATATTGACATTTGGATGTAAAAGAAGGATTGACTGTGCACGACGGCATATCCCGGGTGTTGATGCTTGCCAAAGTCACGCTTAGAGGGTGTAAAATTGACAATATAAAAGGAGGTTAAATCCCTGAATTGTTAAAATACTCACCCGAAGGGGGTGCTGTGTGCAGATAACTTCAAAAATTTTTATTAACTTTGCACAAAAATTTTAAGCTAAGTATATGGCAGTAAGAATTGTCGGCGTAGACTTGCCGCAAAACAAACGAGGCGAAATCGCCTTGACTTACATCTACGGCATCGGCCGTAGCGCAGCTAACACCATTCTGGAGAAGGCTGGTGTTGACCGCGATATCAAAGTACAAGACTGGACTGATGACCAGGCAGCCGCCGTGCGTGAGGTGATCCAGGAAAACTACAAGGTGGAGGGTGACCTTCGCAGCGAGATCCAGCTTAACATTAAGCGCCTTATGGATATAGGTTGTTATCGTGGCATCCGTCACCGTATCGGTCTGCCCGTGCGTGGCCAGAGCACAAAGAACAATGCTCGCACACGTAAGGGTCGTAAGAAAACAGTTGCTAACAAGAAGAAAGCTACTAAATAAAATTAAAGTATGGCAAAGAAGACAGTCGCAGCAAAGAAGAGAAATGTCAAGGTTGACGCTATGGGTCAGCTGCACGTTCACTCCTCTTTCAACAACATCATCGTATGCTTGACTAACAGCGAAGGCCAGGTAATCTCATGGTCTTCAGCAGGCAAGATGGGCTTCCGCGGGTCAAAGAAGAATACTCCTTACGCCGCACAGATGGCAGCCCAGGATTGCGCAAAAGTAGCATACGACCTTGGCCTTCGCAAGGTGAAGGCTTATGTAAAAGGCCCGGGCAATGGCCGTGAGTCTGCTATCCGTACAATCCACGGTGCCGGCATCGAGGTTGTAGAGATAATCGACGTTACACCGCTGCCCCACAATGGTTGTCGTCCCCCCAAGAGAAGAAGAGTGTAATCTCCATCGGAAGAGCGAATTTTCAACCATCGCCTTATCAATTTAGGTTTTCTTTCATCCCTCTGTCACGAAAAGTCAATGATGCTGTAACACTCACTTCCCTTTGATGCTGACGCTTTGTGTGACTCATCAAGCTCCCGCTCTGAATGTTGCCAAATTCGACTCATTTAAAGTGCTCGTAATGAAGAGAGCAACGGACACACAGTAAGAACAATTAGAAGCGAGGAGAGCATAAACAAGCTGAATTGATAATGGGGCTTTCCGCCAAATGTTTCACCGCTACGATTGGATGCCTCGGGGCAGAAGATAAAGCAAACCTAAAACAAAGGCAAACAAAACAACACTCACTGTGACTCTGAATGCGAATAGACTTCCATTTCCACTTTCTCTCGGAAGTCGCGGCTGCGCTAAAGAGGCACATTAAGTCTAAAGTTGGCTCATACGGTAATATTTACAGATATCTCAAACAAGATGATTCAGGTATTTACTTGTAAATGAAAAGTTAAAAAGGTGCAAAGATAAGAGAGCAATGGGCCCGATAAAATCAATCCATTGGCCACAATCTGCTCGGGTACAATAAAGTACAATCTGAGCCAATGTCACCGGAAACTATCATTACAGTAAATGCAGGTGTTACCGCAGGAGACAACAGACACAACAACTTTAATTTAAAGAGTAAACTTTAGCAATGGCAAGATATACAGGCCCAAAGACTAAGATAGCCCGCAAATTCGGCGAGGCAATTTTTGGTGAGGATAAAGTTCTGGCAAAGAAGAATTATCCCCCAGGACAGCATGGCCAGAACCGTCGTCGCAAGACTTCAGAGTATGGCATGCAGCTGCGTGAGAAGCAGAAAGCAAAATATACATACGGTGTACTCGAGCGTCAGTTCCGCAACCTCTTTGAGCGCGCAGCACGCACCAAGGGTATTACCGGTGAGGTGCTCCTTCAGCTTCTGGAGAGCCGTCTGGACAACGTTGTTTACCGTCTGGGTATAGCTCCCACACGTCCCGCAGCACGTCAAATCGTTCTGCACAAGCACATCACTGTCAATGGCAAGGTAGTCAACATTCCCTCTTATCAAGTAAAGCCCGGCGACGTAGTTGCCGTTCGCGAGAAGAGCAAATCTCTCGAGGTAATAGCTGACTCACTTGGCGGTTTCAACCACAGCAAATATCCCTGGATAGAGTGGGATGAGAGTCTGAAGGGTGGCAAGTTCCTTCACCTGCCGCAGCGTGAAGATATTCCCGAGACCATCAAGGAACAGTTGATAGTTGAGTTGTATTCTAAATAATAAATAAATAGAGACCCATAATATGGCTATTTTAGCATTTCAGAAACCCGACAAAGTAATCATGTTGGAAGCCTCCGACTCCTTCGGTAAGTTTGAGTTCAAGCCTCTGGAGCCGGGTTACGGTCAGACGGTAGGCAACGCATTGCGCAGGATTTTGCTTTCCTCGCTTGGCGGCTTTGCCATCTGTTCAATCCGTATCGATGGTGTAGCGCATGAGTTGGGCACCATCCCCGGTGTGAAAGAGGATGTGACCAATATCATCTTGAACCTCAAGAAAGTGCGCTTCAAACAGGTGGTTGACGACACTGATACCGAGACTGCCACTGTCTCAGTGTCGGGACAAGATGTGTTCAAGGCCGGCGACTTGGGTAAGGTAATAACTGGCTTCGAGGTGCTCAACCCCGAATTGGAGATCTGCCATCTTGACCCGACACAGGGCTTCAACATGGAGTTCACCATCAATAAAGGACGTGGTTGGGTTCCCGCCGACGAAAATCGAGAGATGATCGGCACCTCAGAGCTTAATATCATAGCCATCGACTCTATCTACACCCCGATTGTCAATGTAAAATATACAGTAGACAATTACCGTGTGGAGCAGAAGACCGACTATGAGAAGCTGACACTCGAAGTCACCACTGATGGCTCTATTTCTCCGGAAGATGCACTCAAAGAGGCTTCAAAGATACTCATATATCACTTCATGCTCTTCTCAGATGAGAAGATAACTCTCGAGGCTCCCCAAGAGGAGGGCACCGAAGAGTTTGATGAGGAGGTGCTCCACATGCGCCAACTCCTCAAGACAAAGCTTTCAGACATGGACCTCAGTGTGCGTGCCCTCAACTGCTTGAAGAGCGCTGAAGTAGAGACCCTTGGAGACCTTGTAGGCTTCAATAAGACCGACCTGCTGAAGTTCCGCAACTTTGGTAAGAAGTCACTTACAGAGCTCGACAACTTGTTGGAGAACCTCCACTTGTCTTTCGGAATGGACATTTCAAAATACAAACTAAATCAGGATTAACTGAAATTAACGCAGAAAAACGATGAGACACAATAATAAATTCAACCACCTTGGCAGAAAGAAGGCTCACCGCGACGCGCTTCTCTCAAACATGACCATCTCACTGATCATGCACAAGAGAATCACAACAACCCTGGCCAAGGCAAAAGCCCTCCGCATCTTTGCCGAGCCCATTATCAATCGCGCAAAGAAGGATGACATGGCCAACCGTCGTCTGGTATTCTCATACCTGCAGAACAAAGAGGCTGTCAAGGAGCTGTTCGGTGTTATCGCTGACAAGATTGCCGACCGTCCCGGTGGCTACACTCGCATCCTCAAGACCGGTCACCGTCTGGGTGACAACGCTGAGATGTGCTTCATTGAGTTGGTAGACTTCAACGAGGCAATGCTCGCAGCTAAGGGAGAGAAGAAGCCCAAACGTACCCGCCGCTCACGCAAGAAGGTAACAGCAGAGGCACCCGTCGCTGAAGCATCCGCTGCAGAAGAGGCAAAGGCTGAGTAATCACCTGACCTTCTCGCAACATGCAATAATAGGTTATGTGTATATACTTGTGCACATAATCATCTCAATAAACACAAAAGTCGGTAATGGTTCATTATCGACTTTTGTATTTATATGTGCGTCTATAATAACGCGTCAGCGGACCAAGAGTAAACGTCCCAAACTACGGGTCAGCTGACTGCGACGTTTGGTGAGCACAAACACATCAACCTCGCTACCCACAACAATTGAATAATTTTCAGCAGTAAATCGGTGTCCTGGCCGACACCATTTTGTCCGCATATTTAACTACGCGCATCCACGGCTTCGCCGTGTATGTATGGGGCTACCGATAAATCAGTGTCCTGACAGACAGCGTCTCTGCGTATACGGTATTGTAATGCGCCGTGCTCGCCAACCGCCCCTGTGCGCAGACGCCATATAATAATGCTTCAGCAGACAATGGTAAATAGTACAAACTCCGTGGTACATATTTGGAACGTCTGCAATCAAGGAGATGCGCGCTAATACTCATATCTCCGAAGATACCCAACCATACCTTTCAGAAGGGCACGAATATGGTTAGGAGTGTCCATGCGGACACTCCTAACCATTACATATTCAATTAGATATTTAGGTTTCGAAAGTTAACGTGTAAAACATTAACAAGCAGTAAGTCGGTGTCCTGGCGGACACCTTCAAGAGCCTACCCAACCCCGCACACCCACGGCAGTCGCCGCGTGTGTACGAGGTTACTAAAAGTCGGTGTCCTGGCGGACACCTTCATGCGCATATCGTTTAGTTTTTCAACACCACCTTTTAACCATTATTACATATTCTATTAGATACTACTTGTAAAACTTGGATTAATAATACCTACATATGGTATATATTTGCCAACACAAGTATATGCATTGCAAAGACGATAGGCCGTGTTGGAAAGTGTGTGCCATGGGGTGGATTAGGAGAGGCGGTGGGTTATACCGAGGCCGAAGAGGGCGAAGTCGTATTTGGTGGGGTCGGTTGGGTCGAAGGCGCGGAGAGAGTTGGTGAGTTGTTGGGCGGCGAGACAGTCGTTGCTCTTGCGGGTGAGTAGCCCCAGAGTACGCGACGTGTTGCCTACATGAACGTCAAGGGGTATGTAAAGTTGCCGAGGTGTGAGTGCTTGCCATATACCCATGTCGACAATACCATCGTCGCGGACGAGCCATCTCAGGGCCATATTAATGCGTTTCAGAGCCGTTTTATCCATGCGGGTAGGGATACATTCGCTGCAGGACGTTCCGCCGTTCTCGTAGGCCATAAGAGCTCTCAGAGTCTCTCCAAATATCCATGGTGCCATATCCGCATCTTTTCTGACATTAGCTCGGCAGAACGCTTCGACAGAGCCATACTCCTTCATGATGCGTCTGAAGCCACGAAGCATATATTTGAGATGTGATGCAAACATCGTTCGGTGGATATTAAGGCTGTCCGGCAGCTGCTCAAAGTCACCGGACAGTGTGTATGCAAGCGGTTGATTATCCATCAATTGCAACAGCCGCTCGCAGTCGCGGAGTATCATGGGGCGTCGCCCCCACGCCATGACAGCACTCAGGAATGCTACAATCTCAATGTCTTGCGGGCGACTGAAACGGCGCGGAAATTGCACCGGGTCATCGCAGACAAATTCCGGCACATTGATGTCGAGGACCGCCTTGTCGAGCAATATACGTAAGTTTTCAGTATTCATTTGTGTAGAAAATTCAATATACAATTGCAGATGCACGATACATGATCAGGAGTCAATTCCGGATATAGTGGCAGACAGAGAACGCTTGCAGCGGCAGCCGTAGCATTGGGTATCAAATTTGCTTTATCGGCCTGGTGCGCCAACATATCAGAATACGGTTCAAAATCGGTGATGAGAGGGTAGAAATATCTGCGCGAGTATATACCTTCTTTCTTCAACGCCATGTAGAGAGAATCGCGTACTTCAGGAGCGACAAAAATCGGCATGTGGGAGTAGTTGTATTGCAATCCTTCTATCGGGCTGAGAAGGCGTATCAGCG
This sequence comes from Muribaculaceae bacterium, assembly GCA_023665425.1. GTDB lineage: Bacteria > Bacteroidota > Bacteroidia > Bacteroidales > Muribaculaceae > Lepagella. Next base: position 25,227 of record JAMPDX010000009.1, on the reverse strand, counting down.
AATGATTGCCAAGGAGTTCACGATAGAGCTGACTGAGCTCGGCGCGGCGTGCTATAGCTCTATCTATCTGCTCGAGATTTAACAGCCCCCAGGCACTTCGGAGCTCGTCTAGTTTGGCATTGATACCTATTCCGACAATCTGCGTCTCCCCGGCGAAACCGAAATTCTTTAGTCTGTCAATCTTCTGCTTCATCTCAGCCGAATGGCATATTAGGGCTCCCCCCTCAATAGTGTTGAAGACCTTTGTGGCATGAAAGCTCATAGCAGCCAAATCTCCCTTCAACATCAGCGACTCGCCGTCAAGCCTTACCCCAAAAGCGTGGGCTGCATCATAAATTATCGGCAAACCATATTGTCTGCCAAGTCGCTCAAAGCCATCTACATCGCAAGGGTAACCATAGACATGCACCGGCATAATAGCCTTGGTCTGTGGAGTTATGGCCCTTTCGGCTGCCTCCACTGAAAGAGTGCAATGTCCCGGCTCAATATCGGCGAATACCGGTTTCATGCCGCTCCAGTGTAATGCATGAGTGGTAGCCACGAAGCTGTAGGGGGTAGTAATCACTTCCCCCCTCTCCAAGTCAAAGGCTTTGAGGGCCACCATGAGCGGAAGCGTGCCGTTGGCAAATAAGCTGATATATGGCACCCCCAAATAGTCGGCCAGCCGCTTCTCAAGCGCGTGATGCAGCGAGCCAGAGTTGGTGATACGGCGGCTATCCCAGAGCTGTGCTATCAATTGCGTAAAGGCCTCAAAATCCGGCATTAAAGGGGATGTGACATTCATGTGGGTAAGTTATTAAACGAACACTATTCTTTGCGAAAAAGCGCTATCATATTGCGAGGGATATGTGGGCAACTCAGCGCGGTGGACAGTAGATAGATTATAGCCCCCGCCGCAGCCCCCATTAACACTTGCATATAAAGGTCGCTGAAAAGGTTTGATATAATGTATGCAACTGCACCGGCAACTATGGCCATAATCATGCATGGCAGCATCAACTTAATCTGAGCCAAGACCCCGAGCGTGGCATATGGTTTTGCAAATAATATGTTTATAACCAAGCATATAATGCTCGATGCCAAAATGCCATAGCATAGTGATGTCACCCCCATCGGGAGTGTGATGCAGAGAGCTGTCACCCCGACCACCTTCTTGCAAATCTCCAGGATGAGAAATTTGTCAGAGCGGCCGTAGACATTGAGTATAGAGCAATTCAGGGCATGCACCGGGTAAAATGCCATGCTCAAAGCGAGAATTCTGAACAGGGGTACAGCCGGGAGCCATTTGTCTGTTAGCACCCACCCGAAGAGTGGTGTGGCCAGTGCAATACCGATAGCGCAAATAGGGAATATGAGCCAGCAGGAGCTGCTTATCATTTTAATGTATGCTCCGCGTGTACGGTGTCTGTCGTTGCGTATACGACTGATGGCGGGGAGGGATACGCGGCTCAGTATTCCCTGGAAACTTTGCGGCACGAATGAAGCCAGCGAGTTGGCACGCCAGTACATAGCCGTAATGGTCGCCGAGAAGAACATGCCAAGCAACGATGCGTACATATTGACGTAAATGGTATCGATGAGAGCCGAGACGAGCAGTTTCCAGCTAAACGAGACAATGCTTCGTGCCTCATTCCTCCGAAGCTTCAGCGAGGGGAGCCATGGGCAGATAGTCCAGAGTAACAGCGCGCGAGTAACCCACATGACGAGCTGCATGAAGATGAGAGACATTATGCCAAAACCTTTGGTCGCCAATATTATACCTGTCGCACCACCTGCAATAGTGGATACGACATTGACCAATGCAAGCCGTGAAAACCGCATTTGAGCTGTGAGCCGAGCTGTCTGCACGACACACATGCCGGCCAACGGTATTGACAATCCCGCCCAACGGATGATGCCACAGAGTGAAGGGGTGTTATAAAACCGGGCTATCGCCGGTGCACTGCCCCATAGCGTGGCGTAGAAGAGTAGGGCGGTCCCCATGTTGATGAACAAAGCTGCACTCTCCAAGGTGCGAGTGCGTACCGGCCGGCGTATCAGTGCCTGGCTAACTCCTGAGTCTGCAAACACTTGCCCCACCGCGATGAAAATTTGCACCATCGCTATGAGTCCGAAAGCTGCCGGCTCTACAATGCGGGCCAACCATATAGACACGACCAGCGAGGCCGCAGTCATGCCGAAAGTCTCAAGGCCACTCCATAGCATCCCGCGCCCTGTCTGTCTGCCCAGATTAGCCGTTGCTGTCACTCTGTCCAATTCAGCTTAATGCACTAATGCGGGCGATATATTTACCGATGATGTCAAATTCGATATTGACCTTGGTGCCTACCTCTATCTGTTTGAAGTTTGTGTTATCGTGAGTATATGGTATGATACACACGCTGAAAGAGTCGGCCTGCGGCTCACAAACCGTCAGGCTCACGCCGTTGACTGTGACAGAGCCCTTGTCGACACATACATATCCGCGTCGGGCCATATCTTTGCTGAAGGGGTATTTGAAGGTGTAACGCCAACTGCCATCTTCTTCGACTACAGAGACGCACTCGGCAGTGTTGTCAACATGCCCTTGCACGATATGACCATCGAGACGGCCGTTCATCACCATAGAGCGCTCCAAATTTACCAGGCTGCCTATATGCAGGTCACCCAAGTTAGAGCGGCGCAGAGTTTCGGCAATAGCTGTCACAGTGTAAGTGCCGTCATCATGCAGGTTTACCACAGTGAGGCATACACCATTGTGCGCAACACTCTGGTCAATCTTTAATTCATTAACAAAAGTGCAACGCATACGTATGTGCAGATTGCCCTCCTCGCGAGTGAGGCCTACCACCTCGGCAGCCTCTTCTACAATGCCTGAAAACATATTTAATTTAAGTGTTTAGTGATGATTAAAAAATAAATTGGTAAATTGAGTATGATGATTAAGATTACCAACTTGGTATTTTTTGAAGTCTTTTCGGTGCATTTCTTCCATCTGAACAGTCGCATAGCTCGCTATGCTCCTTTTTCAGATAGAAAAAAATCACTCGAAAATACTCCCAAAAAATTTACCAAGTTATTTTTTAATCATCACTTACGTGATGGATTGATGCTTCTTAGTGCAAAATTAACGAAAAACTTTGAGTTGCCACCTATTTTTAAAAATTATTTTGTAACTTTACGGGGTCAAAGACTCCTTAGCAATCAAATAGCATGACGCACAATCCAGAAATACCGGTATATGAAAAAGTATTCTTGCCCCCACGCATAGACGGCAAACCGGCAGAAACATTGCCTAATACACGCCAAATCACCATCGTCGGAGGGTCAGGTGTAGGCAAATCGCGCTTCATGAATGCCTTAATGCAGACCTACGGCGAGAGGGCCTTTGCCCTGTCAGCCTTGGGGACTGTGACATGTGAGCCAAAAGGTAGCATCGAGGCGCTGTACGATGCGCGGATAGGGAATAGCTCCACACAAACACCGACAACTGACCTCGACCGCCTCGGAGCTATGCTTTTTGCAGATGAGTTCCGGTATCTGCTCTCTGTTAAGAGCAAGAGTCTGCTAGAGGGAAAACGTGTGCGCCTCGAACCTACAAAACTGGATGCCCTGGTACAGATATGGCAGGACATCTTTCCGGATAATACCATAATGCGCCAGCATGGAGAGTTGCTGTTCGCGACCCCCGGTGGGGAGGACCTGATATCCACTCGCAAGTTGTCTTCATCAGAAAAGACCGTGCTATATTATATTGCGGCAGTGCTATATGCGCCGATAAACGGAGTGATATTTGTCGATAATCCTGCTCTATTTTTGCATCCGGCCATGCTCCATGTGGTGTGGAATGCTGTGGAGGGGTTACGCCCTGATTGTATCTTTGTGTACAACACCTCAGATGTAGACTTCATGAACTCGCGCACCGAGAACTTACTAATATGGGTTAAGAGTCAGGACACCGGTGCAGGTGCATGGGATTATGAGGTGCTTGCTCCGGGGTCTGCACCGGATGACCTCACTGCATGCTTGCTTGGTACTCGCCGCCCCGTATTGTTTATAGAAGGGGATGCCACCCACAGCATTGACTCCAAGCTGTATCCGCTACTATTCCCGTATCACAGTGTAAGGCCGGTTGGCTCATGCAATAAGGTGATAGAGGCCACCCGCTCGTTTGGAGATATGAAGCAAATGCACCGGCTTGAGAGCTATGGCATTGTAGACCGCGACAGACGCACCGAGCAGGAAGTGGCATATCTGCGAGGCAAAAATATCATGGTGCCGGATGTGGCCGAGATTGAAAATATCTTCATGCTCGAGAGTGTGATACGCATCATGGCCGGCATACGCAAACGTCAACCCGACAGGGTAGTGCAGAAGGTGAAGAATGCCGTGCTGAAGATGTTTGGTGCCAAATTTCGAGAGCAGGTGCTTCTGCATGTGCGCCACCGCATGAAGCGTATGCTTGAGACACGTGGGGATGCCCGTGTGCGCACTATCGGTGAGCTTGAGAAGCACCTGCGGGAGCTGCCCGACATTATAGATGTTCGTACCAATTACGAGCAGTTGATGAAGGAGTTTCATGACATAGTGAACAATCATGACTACCAGGGAGTGCTCAGAGTTTTCAACTACAAGCCGATGCTTGCCGACTCGCAAGTGGCGCCCCTGTTGGGTTACCCCAATAAGGATGCATATATCTCCGGAGTGCTGAGTGCGATGAAGGGTCACGGCAAGCAGGCTCGACTGCTGCGTGCTGCCATTCGCGAAGTCTTTCAGCTCCCCGAGGAGGACACCGGTATAGAAATGCTCGATGTTGAAATGTAATTTTAACACTCTTGTTAGGGCTTGATTATAAATTTTTAGCTAATTTTGCAGCTCAGTCTTGGCAAATAAAAAAACTAATCAAAAAAATGAAGAAAATTCTAACATTTCTATTCCTGACAATCGCTCTTGTGTTGCCCTCATGCAACGATGACGAATCTACTGAAAATGACGGTCTCTATTCCCGTAAGCTGGTAGGCACATGGCAGAACTCTAATACGTATGGAGATAAATCGTCTGCCGTGTCTTTGATATTGAATGCCTATGGTGATTTCGTGTACACCAGCAGCGAGGAAGACAGCAAAACATTAACCAAGAAAATGTGGACTGTGCCCGGCGCATGGAATGTGCAGCGTGGTGTGCTCCAGCTCAAATACGATGTGGAGGATTTAAGATATTCCGGTCTTTCTGATGACGAGGTACAAATTATCCGCATGCAGTTGAAGAATAGCAATTCCGTGCTGACTCAATCCAACAAACAGGGCAAGACCTTCGGCTATGGAGTATCTTTTGAAGTGATGAATGGCAAAGAAGTACTCTATCTCTCCGGCTTCAACGGCTACTTCCAGCGCTTGAAATAATCTAAAAATAAGGCCCACTATACAAAAAAGGTTAAGCATTATGGCAGTGCTTAACCATTTTTGTATAGTGGGGCTATAACCGCCCTCGGTCGCAATACGAGTAATACTCGTGAGGAGAAACTATCAGATGGTCGAGGAGCGATATCTCCATAAGTGAACAGGCATCTTTGCACTTACGCGTGATGGCATCGTCTTGCGGTGAAGGGGTCATGTTGCCCGACGGATGGTTATGGCAAAGGGCAATGGCGGAGGCATTCTCGAGCAGCGCCTCCTTTATGATGATTTTGATGTCAAAAAGGCTTGAGGCCCAACCTCCCTTGGATATCTGCAACAGCTTGGACACACGGTGCCTACGGTCCATGATTATGACCCACACCTCCTCGTGGTCAAGGTGCGCTATCTTGGGCTTTATGATATTGTAAATATCTGCAGAAGAGTGTATTATGGGTAGTTCGAGGGGTGTCTCGGCATTATATCGGCGTATCAGCTCCAGTACAGCCTCTATCTGAGTGACCTTCATTGGGCCTAATCCCCTGACTTCGAGCAGCTCTTGCCGGGTGCGCCGTTCCAACACTTTGAGTTTATTATTGTTGGCCTGCATGATGTCGCGGCACACCTGAGTGATGGGGTAGCCCACGGAGCCGGTGCGAAGAATTATGGCCCATAGGTCCGGGACACTAAGCACGGAGCAGCCATACTTCTCGGCCTTTTCGCGGGGCTTGTCGTCAAGACACATGTCTGCCACTTTGGGCAATGTCGGTTTAGGCTCGCTCACCATATTAGGATTGCCGACTTTGTCATCCAGGCGTTTTATAATCATAATGTTATTTTGTTTTAGACCCCATCCCATAAAATTTTTAAGGCTTAGGGGCGGTTTTGGGCGAAGGATTTTTGCAAGTTGAGGATGGAGCAATGCGGGCATTGCGACTGACGAGACTTGGCGAAAATCATCGGCCAAAACCGGACCGCTACTAACTTTAAAACATTTTACAAGATTCCCGGGTATTTGTTAAATATTAATTATTTACGTTAATAATCTCTTTGTAAGGCTATTTTAGTAGCAAAGTTACCTTTCATCTCGCAGACTTAAAAATTTATGAGATGGGGTCTTATAGGTCTTCGGAAGTGATGTCGCGTGTTGGGATAGTGGAAGGTGCGACTTTGGCGGATGATTTGCCGTGCGATTTTGATTTCTTGGGAGAGTGGGTTTTGACAATTGTGTCGGGAGTAGCGGAGGCAGAGGTTCCGGTGTAGGGGGAATCAGCAGTGATGGGATATATGTTTTGCTGAATGGGGGTATCCTCCGCATCGTTTACGCGGTAGCGGAATATCGCGATGATTATGGACACAATCATCAGCAATACTGTGATGAGCAAGCCGATGCGTTGACGCACTGTGAGGTCCTTTTCGGCCATATATGAGGGGTGTGGATGAATAATGAAAATGCAGCCCTGCCTATTGAGAGCGGGGCTGCTTCTATTGGTAAGGAATTATCGAGCGAGGATAAGTGCGGAGTAGGGTGCTACAGTTGTCTTGCCACCCTTATAGGTACCGAGCCCGTCGGGGTTTATTTTGCCGTCGCGAGCTACAACTGTCCAGTTGCCTTTTGGCAGATTGACAGTCTGAGCCTGGTCAGCGCCGTTGAATACGAGCTTAATCTCTTTCCAATTGTCACCATTAGCATGGTCCAAGAGAGAGTAGCTTATCAGATTAGGTTGCTTCGCTGAGTCGATGTTGTCAAATTTCAGATGTTTGGCAATCTGCTCAGCGGTAGTCATGCGGAAAGCCGGGTGAGCCTTGCGCAGAGCTATAAGCCCTTTATAATAGTCAAACTGATCTTTGTTTTGAGTCTTGAGGCTCCAGTCTATAGCGTTGATGGAGTCGGGGCTTTGGTATGAGTTATGGACTCCCTTCTTGTCGCGGAATATCTCCTCGCCGGCAAACATAAAGGGTGTACCTTGACTTGTAAAGACAATTGTCTGAGCTAACTTGGCCACTGCCATACGCTCTTGATCAGAGGCATTGGGCATTGACTTGCGAAGCTTGTCGGTGAGGGACAGGTCATCGTGGCAGCTCACATAGTTGACAATCATTTCGGGAGAAGTGGCATAGGGGAATTTGGAGTTATTGCCCTTGCTGTAGTCTACCTGCGGGTGTGCTGTAGCAGCTACGATACCTATCTTAACAGTCTCCTCATTGCCCGGCTTGCCGGATGCGAAGCCACGGTCTTCAGCGTTGGAATAGTGCCCCTTGACGGCGTCGCGCAGATCATCTGAAAAGACGGCTATGTCCTGCATCTTGCTCACATTCTCTTTCAGAGCACGACGCTCCACAGCCAGCGGGGAGTCGCCGGCGGTCCAACCCTCGCCATATACGAAGATGTCGGGGCGCACCTCCTTCAGCTCCTTAGCCACACGGTTCATTGTCTCTGTGTCGTGGATAGCCATAAGGTCAAAGCGGAAGCCGTCGATATGATATTCGTCAGCCCAATATTTCACAGAGTTAACAATGAAGTTTGCCATCTGCTCATGGTCAGAGGCTGTCTCATTGCCACAGCCTGAGGCATCGCTCCAAGAGCCGTCCTCGCGGTGACGATAATAATACCCGGGGACAGTGAGCTCGAAGTTTGAGCCTTCATTCTGCCCGGTGTGGTTGTACACCACATCCATTATGACTCCTATACCGGCATCGTGCAGGGCTTTAATCATCTCCTTCATCTCGCGCACACGAGCTTCCGGGTCTGAGGGGTTGGTAGAGTAAGAGCCTTCCGGGGCATTATAGTTCTGAGGGTCATAACCCCAGTTATATTTGTTAGCCGGCAGATTGGTCTCGTCAATGGAGTTGTAGTCGTAAGAGGGGAGTATATGCACATGTGTAATACCCAGCTCCTTAAGGTGATCAATGCCGGTGGAGAGTCCATCAGGATTTACTGTATTGTGCTCGGTGAGCGCGAGGAATTTGCCTTTGTTGGCGATACCGGAATTGGGATGCATACTCATGTCGCGGTGGTGCATCTCATATACTATTACGTCAGAGAAATTCTCTACCGCAGGGCCCCTGTCGTCTGCCCACCCTTCGGGGTTTGTTGTGTTAAAGTCAATGATAGCGGCGCGTTTGCCATTGATACCTACAGCCTTTGCCCACACGCCCGGTGTCTCATCGAGCCATTTGCCATCCTTCAGTATTTGGAAGGTGTAGAATTTGCCGTACAACTGAGTATTCATTGAGGCAGACCACACGCCGGTAGCCTCATCCTTTGTTAGAGAAATGGTGTCAAATGGCTTGCCGCCGCGCCCCTCGTTATATAGGTTCACGCGGACAGCTTCGGCTGAGGGGCTCCACAGTTTGAAGTGGGTGCCACCCTCATCTACCATAAGCTCCAGGTCGGTGTCATTATATGTGGGGTAAGAGAGGAATTGGTTGTCGTAGTTACTTTGTGCCAGGGCATGATATGTCGGCAAGCAAGCAAGGAATGTGGCAGCCGCCATAGTAAGGAATAATTTCTTCATGAATTTCGAGTTATATTGCGTAAAACGTCGATAAAAGACTGATGTTGTCTAAATTAACAACGAGCGAAACGTATAATTATTATAAGTGTCTGCTCAATTTAAATTAAACTTTATGTGGCTATGCCCATTTATATTTAGAGCCCTATGTCCCGGCGCATTTTTGGTATCTTTTGCCAAGTTTCCTTTCAGGTAATCGGTACACGCTCGGCATAATCCAAGCAAGCTTGACTTCTGCTCTCGCTTAATCGATTTCATCAGTCGTTATGCCCGCATAACTCCTTCTTCAACTTGCAAAATCTGCGCAAAAATTCGCTCGGTATAAAGTTCAATTTAAATTGAGCAGCCACTTATATTGTCGGGCATATCAAACAGCGAGGGGGTATGATAATGCTTGCCATCATCGGGCTCTAAAGAGTGTTTGATATCAGTGTTTCGATGCAGGAGGGTGTCAAGCGTATCTTCCAGCTCTTGGAAATAGAGGCGTCTGTTGTCAGTGTACTGAGTATATTTTCTTCGCTGAATTGTGTACCACACTCGCAGCAGGTTATATTCTTTGTAGTTGGGCAACGCACCGGTCTCTCTGACTATGCGTTCAATTTCGCAGCAGGTCTGTTTAAATTTATATTCGTAGGCATTGCCGGGTATAGTGTCAAAACGCGCGAGCAGTTGGTCAAAAGCGGCATGCTGAGCCTCATTTATCACAATATTGTTGGAGCGCACATTTGCCATCCACCGGAACAGGTAAGCATCTTCCTCGTCAAGGTAGCCCTTTATCAAGAGAGGGTACCTGCCTTTTTCCTTGAAGAATGTCTCCAGACGACTGAGATTTTTCTCGAAACTTTGGCGTTGCACCACTTTGCGTTCCCGCAGCTCGTTGGTCTCGTATACACAATCCTTCAGGCCAATCATGTCATTCTCAAAGAAGATATATTTGTGTTTCTTGCAGAGATACATGAGATTGTGCACACTGCTTTTGTTGGCATTCGGGAATTGTGAGGTGACCTTTTCCATCAAGTAGGTCATTGAAACAGGAGCCGCTTCATTGCTGACAATCTCATATATATAGTCTGACATAGTGCCCATAAAATGATCTTTCCATTCAGTGAGCAGATACATGCCGGTTTTTCCCTTGGGACGCACCACATCGCTTTGGCAAAGCAGGAATTTGAAATAGGGCATATTGGAGATGTGATGCTTGGGGTATTTTTTGCAGAATTCGTCCCAAAGATCTTGAATAGAAAGTGGCTCACCCTTTTCGCGCAAGATGTTTGCGGCACAGTCTACCACATCCAGCTTATTTGGGGGCATAATGGCGATGTGCTCCGATTTGGGCTTTGCTTTGTAGTTGTGCTGCAGATATTGCATGAACAGGAGCAGCAGTGGCTTTACGTCCGACTCACTATGCTTCAGCATATTTGACTCGATGTATGGCAGCAGGTCGAGTTCGTATTCCGCAGTATGTACCACTTTCTCAATCACTCTGCGTAGGGATGTGGCAGCCGCGCGGAGTTTGATGCTTCGGGCCAATGATATGCGGACTATGGCTTTCGGGGCATCATCGGCTACACTGGTGAGGATATGGGTGTCTATCAGGGCTGCGATAAGATGCATGGTGTGCTCCTTGTCTTCATGCAGCATATTTTCTAGCTGCAGGCGGTCCAAAATCGGGTCATCTGATAGAATTACATCATATAGCATGGACTGCAGCTCTCCGTTGACGTAATCATTAAAATCGGCATATTCGAGTGGGAATGCGGATATGGTAAGTTGTCGGCAACGCTCTCTTGTGAGTTCTACCCTTGAGGCAATCTCTGCAGTGGAGTAACACTTATGCTCAGCATTGATTCCGAAATAATCCTTTATTACCACTTGTGCCGACTGGTTGGTTGACAGCATATATTGCTCGATGATATAGAGCATTGGGAGATGCCCCTGCCGGTCTTCAAAGGTTACTATCTGCTCCAACTGTGGCTCCTTGAGGAATGGGTATTTGTATCTTAATTCGGTACGTAATTCTTCCTTATGCGAGAATAGCGGCATGGGATTGCTGATGTCAATCCCCGATATGAAATTATCAATTATCATCCTCATCCGCCCCAGACACATGCGTATCTCATTTTGTGTCTTATCGCCGCAATTAGGCAAATGCAGACCATCAAAATGCACCTCCGGGTAGGTATGCGCAATTATTGTCTCAGTGTTAGTGAAATCTCTACCTACGTTTTGAGCTCTAACAGACAGGCCATAATATTCCTTCAGCAAGCTGCGGTCTAATGCCACGCGTTGTTCGGGATGCAAGTATTTGATTTTAAGCAGGACGGTTCTCATAAATTATTTATTAGTACCGCAAAGGTAATAAAAAATATGATAACTGCAAAATCTCAAGGGTGGTATTTTTAATTTGACATTTTTTTGTAACTTTGCCACATGAATGTACGTATAGAAGAGAGCTGGCGCACACTGTTGGCCGATGAGTTTGACAAGCCGTATTTCAAGACGTTGACGGATATGGTTAAGGCTGAGTATGCCTCCGGAGTGGTGTATCCTCCCGGCGGGAAGATATTTGCGGCCTTCGACGCTTCGCCATTCCAAGACACTAAGGTGGTGATAATAGGTCAGGACCCGTATCATGGTCCCGGTCAGGCCAACGGGCTATGTTTCTCCGTAGCTCCTGACGTGCGTATGCCACCATCGCTGATAAACATCTTCAAGGAGGTGAGCTCGGACACTGGTGCTCCGATGCCTGTAAATGGGGATTTGACACGCTGGGCTCGCCAGGGAGTGTTGTTGCTCAACTCTTCGCTTACAGTGAGGGCGCACACACCCAGATCTCACAGCGGTATCGGGTGGGAACAGTTCACAGACCGCGTGGTGCATGAGTTGGCAGAGAAGCGAGAACACCTTGTATTCATGTTGTGGGGGAGTGATGCTGCGCGCAAAGGGGCCTTTATAGACCGTTCGCGTCATCTTGTGCTCAGTTCGGCCCACCCCTCACCATTGAGCGCCTACAGGGGCTTCTTTGGCAATCATCACTTTTCGCAGGCTAATAGCTATCTGGTGAAGCATGGCCTCGCGCCGATAGAATGGTGACAGGTTGCCATCACCTTAGGAACAAATATTTGTGGAATAGAATGCGGTGTACGTGAGCCTTTAATATATCCAATGGCAGCTGACCAGAATTCAGCGCTGCCAGAATCTGCCTTTGTGCCTCATGAGTATCAGCCGGCGCGAGGATCATATCCACTCCGGCCAATAGAGCTCTCACGGGGGGTGCCATGGAATTGTCGCGGATGGTCTTTACAGCCCCCATATTTATAGCATCGGAGATGACCAGACCGTTATAGCCCATGTTTTTGCGAAGGAGCTGATTGATGATTTTGGTGGAAAAGTCTGCCGGCAAGGTGTCTCCCGACAGTGCCGGCACAGCCACATGGGCGGCCATAATTGCCGGAAACCCTTGGTCTATATATTTTTGGAACGGCAATAGGTCAATGTCGGTAAATTCCTGCTTGCTGCGCCCAATAATAGGTATCCATACATGAGGGTCGGTGTGGGTATATCCGTGTCCCGGGAAATGCTTGGCCACCGGTATTACCCCGGTGTCATGCAGTCCGCGGGCGTATGCAGCGCCAAGGTCGGCCACACGCTGAGGATCAGAGCCGAGTGAGCGCTTGTACATATACCACCCGGGGCCGGGCACAACATCGAGCACGGGCCCGAAGACCATGTTTATGCCTGTCTCTCCGCACTCCAAGCCCACATTGTGCCCATAGTCATATAGCTGAGTCTGGGTGGAGTCTGTCAGTTGGTAATTCAACGGATAAATAGTGGCGCCCTCCAACCGCATCCCGAGTCCGTTTTCGGCATCAATACCCAGAAAGAGAGGTAGGGTAGCGGTGGCATTGAGGGTATCTGCTATTTGCCGCATGGAGGTCATGCTCCCCTTGTGGAAAGCTATACTGCCCACCTTCAGCTCGTTGCAGTAGCGCAGCAGTTGTTCTATCGTGGCAGCATCAGTATTGGCATATGAGGCCGGCATAAGCACTTGCCCCACCAGCTCGGCGTGAGTCATAGTGCTGATTACGGAGTCTGCCCATGCATTGGCCGCCTCTGTCCTGTCGTACGGCGAGAGTATAGCTGCTTTGGCAGCCTGATCAGAGTCTGACGTCGAGCCGGAGCGGGCGCAGGAGTCGAAGCCACCGGTGATGGTGGCGAAGCATGCACAAATTATGGCTACGGCTCCCGCTTTCATAATTTAAATTGAACAGCTGCCTAAAATCGTTTTACGGTCACGATGCGGGGCCTCGGATCAGGATTTATAGGTATGCCGGCCTTACCCATGTTTACAATATATTGCATTACCGGAGCGCATAATTCCTTACTGTCTCGCCATACACTGGTGGCCTTTTTGAAATCGGAGAGATAGTCGCCACCTCCGGCAAGATAGTCAAGTGTAGCCACGCTATAAGTGCGTTCCGGCTCAATAGTTTGGCCATCTATAAGTATCGACTCGACTTTTTGTCCCTCAGAGTCAAGGCCTATCCATACACCAAAGCTTACAGCCTGCCCTTTTTGCAGCGCGGCCTGAGTGAGCACTTCGCTGAGCACAGAGCCGGGCATTTCTACTATTTCCACATAATTGACAAAGGGGAATGTGGAGAGTATCTGCCCCTCGGTGATGACCCCGGCATCCATGGGCATACGTATACCACCGCTGTTGATGAGCGCGAGGTCTATAGGGTGATAATTGAGTGAGTCTGCCACCTGATTGGCGTACTCATATACTATATCCGCCGCCATATTGGAGAGGGGCGCAGAGGATGTATATACTTTGGTATTCAACATATTGACGTCGCAGACAGCTATCTGGCGGGCATTGATAGAATCGACTTTTGCGCGGAAGGGGGCAATGAAGCCGGCTATCTTCTTGTCAAATTTTGCAGGGTTGACACCGGCCACCGGTATCATTTTGGCTTCTTTGACTGTCGGAGTGTTGCTTAAATCAATCTTGATGTAGCCGAGATTGGCTCCGTAACGCCCGGTCTGCTCAATGAGCACCGGTTTGCCGTTGGCGTTCATTATGATATTGGGGCGCACATCGGCCGTCTGTGGGCTCACAAGTTCATGAGAGTGGCCCGAGATGATGATATCTATATCCTTTGAAGCGCGTGCTACATCCACATCAGTGGTCTGCGGGTTCTCCGAGTTGTCGGAGTAGCCAATGTGAGAGACAGCCACCACAAGTTCACAACCCTTTGCCTTGAGCTCGGCAGCGGTCTTGTTGGCTGACTCGATTATATCATTGTAGACCAGTCCCTTATAATTGGCTGTGCTGATGATACCCTCCGGCTTGAGGTTCAGGCCGAAGAAGCCCACCTTTTTACCACCGATTTTCTTGATGATATATGGGTCAAATACCCCCTTGAGAGGGGTATTGCTGAAGTCATAGTTGGCAGACAGCTTGGCTGCTCCCCCTCGCTTGTAATATTTGGCGAGAGACTCAATGCCGTTGTCAAACTCATGATTACCGAGTATCTGTATGTCATACCCCATCATATCCATAAGGGGGTACTCTACTTGGCCACCAAAGAGCTTGAAGTATAATGAACCCTGCACAATGTCGCCGGCATCTACCACAACGACATTCTTCTCGGCATTCCTCACGCTGTCTATCAACGCCTTGCGTTGGAGCACGCCCCCTACACCATTCTCGGCATCGATATGGGAATGAGTATCGTTGGTGTGCAGTATCACAAGATTTTGGGCACACAAGCCGGCTGCCCCGGCCATTGCTATGAGAGTTATAAGCAGCTTGGCTTTCAATAATAATTTTTTCATCGTATCATTAAGGGCTTGTTATAAGATGTGAATATTGTGCTCACACACGGGTCATGCCCGAGAATGTTGTGCAAAAATAATAAAAAGTAACAATAATATAACACGCAAAGGGGCAAAAAATTTGTCTCAGCACGAAATTATTATTAACTTTGCAGTCGCAATAGTGGTGACTGACACGTCATCCTTGCCGCAAGATTTAATATAACACTCTATAAATAAGATGATTAACGCTCAAGACATCAAAAACGGCACATGTATCCGCATGGATGGCCGTCTTTATTTCGTAATTGAATTCCTTCACGTAAAGCCCGGTAAGGGCAACACTTTCATGCGCACCAAGCTGAAAGATGTAGTCGACGGCCGCGTGCTCGAGCGCCGCTTCAACATCGGTGAGAAGCTCGAAGATGTACGTGTAGAGCGTCGCCCCTATCAATTCCTTTACAGTGAAGGTGGCGATGATATCTTCATGAATCAAGAGACATTCGACCAGGTGCCTATCAGCAAGGACCTCGTCACCGGCGCTGCTTTCATGAAGGAGGGCGACGTGGTTGAGGTGGTTTCTGACGCTTCAACAGACACCGTGTTGTACGCTGAGATGCCAACCAAGACTGTGCTCAAAATCACTTACACAGAGCCCGGCCTGAAGGGTGATACTGCTACCAACACACTCAAACCCGCTACTGTTGAGACCGGCGCTACTGTACGTGTTCCCCTCTTCATCAACGAGGGCGAGAGCATCGAGGTTGACACTCGCGACGGTTCATACGTAAGCCGCGTAAAAGCTTAAGATTGATAACCGGCTTTCCGGAATTCTCAATATTTGTCCTCTAACTATTATGAAGTTCTCGATAATAGTGCCGGTGTATAACCGCGAAGCCGAGGTGGCAGACTTGCTCGCCTCTCTGCAGCAACAGACCGACCATGGTTTCGAGGCTATCATAGTGGAGGATGGCTCATCTCTCCCATGTCAAAAGGTCTGCGAGCAATACGCCGACACTCTTGATATTAAATACTTCTACAAAGATAATGAAGGGCGCTCAATAGCCCGCAATTACGGTATAGACAGAGCCGATGGAGACTATTTCGTCTTCGTCGACTCTGACTGTATTTTACCCCCTGACTACATCGAGAGGCTGCGAGAGTGCCTCAAGGAGCATTCCACAGATTGTTTTGGTGGCCCGGATGATGCTCACTCATCATTTACCGACATACAGAAGGCTATCAACTACTCCATGACCTCACTGCTGACCACCGGCGGCATCCGTGGCGGCAAGGTGCAGATGGAGAAGTTTGTGCCAAGAACATTCAACATGGGCTTCTCCCGTGCTGTATATGAAAAAGTTGGTGGGTTCCGCGAGATGTTCAGCGAGGACATCGACATGAGCACGCGCATACGTCTCGCCGGCTTCTCAATAGCACTGTTTCGCACGGTAAGAGTATTTCACAAGCGCCGTATCAGCCTGCGCAAATTCTGGCGTCAGGTGTATGTGTTCGGCATGAGCCGTATCACCTTGCAGCTCCTATATCCCGGCTCCATGAAGCTGGTACACACTCTGCCGGCCCTGTTTACTGTCGGCTCTATAATACTAATTTTGCTGAGCTTGTGGCATTGGTGGTTTATCCTCCCTCTGGTCATTTATATCCTCGCAGTGTGGGTTGTGGGTATCATCAGCACAAAGAGCCTTAAAATAGGCTCTTTAGGGGTAATAACAAGCCTTATACAATTGTATGGCTACGGCACCGGGTTTATCCGGGCATACGTCTGGAAAATACTCCTGCGCCATGGCCGCAACGAGGCTCAAGAGGTGGAAATGCGACGAGGCAAGTGAAGCCGCTTTCAGTTCTTCCTCCGAGCTTTGGCCTTATACCCCGACAGAAGGCACCAAAAGGCTATTAATCCTGTGATAAATATGTATATGTAAGTGGCTATGCCGCCGATGAAGAGTCGGCCGGAATGGGCCTCTAATGCCACACCCCACAGAGACATGGGCAGCGTATTCATTTCTTCGGGTTGAGGCAGCCCGGGCGCACCGTCATTATATTCGCATACGGCATGCAACTCCGACGAATAGCCGGACACGGCATATTTGCCGAACGGTGGCCCCGGAGTGTCGTCAGCCTCTGTGCCCTTGAAGTAGTCAATACTCCGTTCGGAACTCCTGTCCCAACGATACATGCCTGAGAATGAGCCACAGAGCCACTGGCCGCTCTCATCTGCCTCCCATACATTCAGCCCCATGACACTCACCGGAGGAGTATGCTCAAGTTTGCGAGGCGTGTCGCACAATTCCGGCAAAGAATAGAACCCGTCGGAGGTTGAGATGAGCCAGTCTCCTTGACTTATGTCATATCGCGCCATTCGCAACTTGTCTTGCCACGGATTGTCAGTATCCATCTGTGAGCCGCTAATCGGCTTGCTCTTGTGTGTTGCCAAAGGTATCATGGCCGGAGGGCGTAGACACCAGCCGGTTATTACGATAAGCATCGTAAAGACTAATGTCACTACCCCTAATTTGAGATGCCATTTACTCGACAGTCGCAACAACTGTACGCCACCGGGGGCTTTTTCACCTCCCTTTGCCTTTAGGCGTATATATTTGGGTATCAGCCAAATCAAAACTCCTGAGATAGCCAATACGACTAATATCAAGGCGACGGCATCAACAATTAGTGTCCCTGTCAGCCCATACAGTTGGCCACTGTGGAGCATCCACACGGTCCTAAAGAGTGTCACCTTCCCATCCTGCTGTGGTGAGTCACATAATTTGATGCGTTTAAAGGCCTCTCCGGCTCTGTCAGACAGGTAGATATTCGAGCGGCTGACCACTACCAATGAGTCGCCTCTGAGGGTGATATCACTAAGCCTCTCATCCCCCTCTATAGGCAGTGTGATTTCATGCCAACGGCCCTTGTTCAACTTATACAGGGAGTAGGGGGTTACGGCAAAATAGTTGCCACTGCGGTTGACAACACCTCTTATCTGACGCCGGTCCGCCCCTTGAGGCAAGCCGTTGTTGAAATCAGAAACAGGCGAAAGAGAGCTGTCAGTAACCCAAATGCCGTTAGAACCATAGATGAGCACCTTGTCATAGTAGGGGAGTGTACCTCTCAATAACCCTCCGTTCCAATTATGAAAGGTATACCAACCGGGCAAGAAGGAGCGGCTTATTTCTTGTCCGGATACAGCTGTGCGGTGATTAAGTATGATACCCGACAAGCAGAATATCATAATAATCACCGCCGAAGCTATGCCGGACCATTTATGTTGTTTATGCCAATTCAATGTTTCTTCAGGTATGACCTTGTAAGCAGATAAATCGACAAAAGCAGGAAGGCTGCAAGGATCGTAATCATTTCGCCCTTATGCTGCATGGGAGCAATCCATATTTCCTTAAACAGATTCATACGCCCCATAATTTCTATCGGGGTCCAAAAGACAATAACGGTAGCTATGGCCATACGTATGTTGGCGCCCCACGCCGGTATGCGCAGCTGCTTTGCGAAGATAAAAAATGAGCCTATCAAGCACCCTAAGCCGATGAGCAACGTCACCGGATGGTGGTCGCCGAGAAATCTGTCATCATAGCAGAACATTAGCAACAGATAGCTGCCCCATAATATCATCATCAGCTCCATAAATGTGACAATACTGGTATGGCGGGTCATAGGACGCGCAGCTATCACATTCTTCTTGCTTCGCAGTATCATCCGCTGACACCAGTTGATGAAGTTGCAGCCGTTACGGGTACTGAAGGTGTACATCATCATCACCATCATCCAGAAACCGAAGGAGGCAGGCATGATGAGATATTCGGGGCGGCTTACCACTTGCCCGGTCACCGGGTCAAGCTGCGGCTGAGTGCCAAAGCGATTTGCAAAATACATGAATAGGAACTCGACCCATCCGGTCCAGAAGAGCAAACCTCCTAACAGGCCCCAAATGGTCTGTGCCGTATCACCTTTCACAAACACACCTATCACAACCATTATCATGCCGACGGCGCCCATGGCAAAGGCGGCATAATGCAGGGTCGTTTCGTCCATGGTATGCTCCATAATAATCATCAGAGCATGCCCTAAAGGCATCATGAACAATACAAACAGGAAGGAGGCTATGGCCTTCCACCAATATTTTTTTGTCTTCATATTGTAATACTCAAGCCTACTAAAACGTCAGTACCGTCAGTGAGAGGCGCATTAAGATAATAATATTTTGGTTTATAGTTAAATAAGTTGTCCACGGCCACTGTGAGCTTGATATGCTTTCTGAAATTCATCGCAGCCGAGAGCTTCCAGAGTGTGTAAGGGGGGTACTTCACATCCACAGTACCGGCAAGGATATCATAATAGTCCTTATATTCGCGATTGGTCACTCCGCTCAGAGCGCGCCCATTCAGGCCCAATGTCAGGTCAAGATCAGAGTTGAGTTGTCTGAACCACTCCAGGTTAGCTGTCATGGTATGCTTGCGAGCCGGTATATACTGATTGTTGGCGGTATTACCATCCTTGTCGCGTGGGAAGTCCTCATGTGTGAAGGCGTAAGATAGTTTGGCAGACAATCCACATTGCCAGCGAGCTTGCAGAGTGGCCTCAAACCCATAGACCGAATACTTGTCAAGATTGATGTATTGGAGGAAGAGTTGCTTCCCCTCACCGGGCTTATAGTATGGCAGTCCGGTGGAAATCTTGTTGGAGACGTTATTGTAATACCCGGTTACGGTGGCGGTATAGTCGCTCACAGTCCAGTCGAATGAGGCATTGATATTGTGGCTTGACTCCGGTTTGAGCTCGGGGTTGCCTTCCACAATCCATATCCCGGCCATGTCGAAGTTATAATACTTCTCCTTTAATGTGGGGGTACGAAATCCCATACCGTAAGCTAAACGGATATTGACGTTGTAACGGGGCTTATAACGGGCTGAGACTTTCGGGGTGAAGCGTGATATGTTGGAGCTTGAGAAATAGTCATATCTACCGGCGCCTACCACCTCCCACCGCTCATCTATTATCCAGTCATATTGGGCAAAAGCATCAACATTTGCCTCATGTTTGGCCCTGTCGGTGAGCTTGGTGTTGTTGAGGTAATCATATCGATAGTCAGCACCCACGGTGAGGATGTCCCCTCGCTCAAAGAAGTGGTTGTAGGCACCTCTCACAGAGTTGATTACGTCACTATAATTGCGCACATCAAGGCCGCTGATGCGCATGTATGACGATTTGTCATACTGGTC
The DNA here is from genome assembly GCA_023665425.1 of Muribaculaceae bacterium. Classification (GTDB taxonomy): domain Bacteria; phylum Bacteroidota; class Bacteroidia; order Bacteroidales; family Muribaculaceae; genus Lepagella. The sequence goes on along the minus strand of JAMPDX010000009.1, from coordinate 5,268 downwards.
GAAGCAGTAGGCTATCTCCACGTTGTTGGCATCGTTTATCTCCCAGCTGCCTTTCAGACCGGCGGAATAGTCGCGGTATCGCTCGGGAGTGTCAATTATACGTGGTATCTCGCGAAAGAAATATCCGGCGCGGGCTGAGAGCTTGACACCCTCAATGGGGGTTACATTCACCTGGTCACGTACGTTGAGGGTTCGAGAGCCATAGATTGTGGTGACAACTCGGGTGAGAGGGTCAGGTGAGCTCTGCACATTGTAGCTGTCCATGCGAGAGTATGTGGCTGTGAGTGAGTTGCTTATCCATCTATTATGCAAGGAAAAATTGCCGCCGTACCTCTGCGAATTATGTCTGCCCAAGCGTCCGTTGATATTTGCGCTCCATTTCTTGGAGGGTTCTTTAGTGATGATGTTGATTACCCCGCCGGCGGCATTACCGCCATACAGAGCACTCGAAGCTCCGCGCACTATCTCGATACGTTCCACATTCGCCATATCTATGCGACTGAAGTCCACATCGTCCATCGTCTCGCCGGCAAGGCGTTCGCCATCTACAAGGAAGAGCACGCCCTGGCCGCCAAAGCCGCCGAAGTTCATGTGAACCTGTTGGTTCATGGCATACGAAAACTCTACTCCCGGCATCTGTTGTTGCAACAGCTCTTCAATGTCGCTCGCATCAGTTTGCTCTATATCTTTGGAGGTTATGACAGTGGTCTGCACAGGCACATCTTTGAGCAGACGAGGAGCACGAGTACCGGTGACCACCACTTCCTCCAGATCAGTATAGAAGTCGGGTACACTATCCGCAGCGAGTGTGGCGGCGGATATGGCTGCCATTAATAATTCTATCATAGTGGGTAGCGGTAATTAATCGTCAAACAGCATTTTGTACCTGCTGGACTTTGGTAATTTTCCAATTGAAGTGCCCCATAAGTGCCGTCAGGTAGTTGCAACACGAAGACTCGGGTGTCTATGGTAAAGGCTGGGGGGATTGGGGGTATCTCCACTTTGAGCCATGAACTGAGCACAGGATTAATGTTAATCCCCTGGCTGCCTATATAGCCCAACAGCATGCGTGATTGCTCACACCACACTTCATTTTCGCTCCATCTGTCCCCCTCAAAGGTGAGGGCGGATAGAAAATACTTGTCCTCCGGAAGCTGTTCGAGGCTGCTGAAGGAAGTTGCCGCTGCCTTACAACCATTAGTGCGCACATTATCGCGATGCACCGCTATAGTCCAGCTCTCGGGCTCTAACTGAGCCGCAGTGGGCATATATGACTCGAAGCGGCTGTTGCTTATGCCCTCGCCAAAGACGTCAAACCAGTAAGTGTAGATGCCGGCTTTGTCCACCAGCGTGGCTACCTGCTGCATGGGTATGTCTATACACTGCCAATCAGCGTTGGCATTATATGTTTCATCCTCAAGTGTCTTGGCTGCGATATAGGGCAGGTCTATATAATACCACTTCTCCCAGTCGGAAGCATCGATATAAAGTTGTCCGGCCACCGGCTTGGTTCCGGGCTCCTGCGGCTCATCGTAAACGCCGCCAAAAATACCGGTACAAGACTGGAGTGCAAGAAGCACACCAAAGCTTGTACCGATAACACATAAACTTCTACCAATGTTTTTCATAGATTATTTCTCGCCTTCGAAGGTCGCTGTCATGGGCAGTGGCATGGCACCGAGTTTGAAGGGATTCTCAACATGAAGCTTGTTATCTGTCAGTGTGATGAGGATGTTGCTCTCGCCACCGAGGGCATAGTCGTTGTCAAAGACATTACTGCCATCTTTCACAGCGAGAAAGTGCTGAGTGAGACCATCATTGGCATACATGCGATAGAAGCCAACCTTCTCCTCGTTCCACTCCAGGCCGCTGATAGTGAGAGCGCCCAAGGTGAGGTCTCCCATCATTGTGTTGGTCAGAGAATATTGGGGGATTGATACTGTCAGAGTGCCATCTTCAGCTGCGGTGAGAGTATACGCCACCTCGGCAGAATATTTGTACATTCCGGCTACTGTCAGTGTCTGCGTGCCGTTATAGACACCTGCAAATTTCTCTGCCATGGTAGGTTCAGCCTCTTCCTCTTCCTCTGTAGTAAAGCTCATCTCTTTGATGTCAGCTATAGGAATTGTCGTCTCTTCGCCGTTTACGAGTGATATTTTAAGTACTTCAGTGTCTGCGAAAATGCTCAGTGATGCGACGCACAGGGCCGCTGTAAGTATATATTTCTTCATTTTTATGCTTTTTAATTGGGATAAGGAATTGTGGATTACTTCTTAATGAATTTTACTGTATGGCGAGCTGTCTTGGCAACATAAATACCGGCAGAAAGCTCATTAGTGGAGAGACTCTCATAGCCACGGAGCACCTGCAGACCACTTATATTGTACACTATTATCTCAGAGCCGGGAGATGCGATGATTCCGTCAATATAGCCAAAGGCATCATCATCAAAGGAGAAAACATTTTCGATACCGGTGGCAGCCTCTCCAAAGTCCATGCTCATTATATCTGCGCGGTTATAACTTACACTTGCTTCGGGAGTCGCGATAACCATCTGCGTGCCGGGGAAGGTTACTGTGGGTTTCTCTGACAACGTATAAGTCGGGGTAGTGCCGTCAGCCAAGGTAAGCCGCAGTTGAGTGGCCGCGCTTATGCAACCTGCACCCATACCTATCGCCAGAAACATTAAGATTAATTTTTTCATTGGTTTAATAGGGTAATATTCTGTTAGTTTTACGGGTACAAAATTACTGCGACTTTACAATTCCTGCAATACTCTGATTTAATGGTTTTTACACGTTATCCACATACCCTCATTTAATTATGCACATCCCCTAAACAGATTAATTTCTTACCCTTCCTATGGTATTTTTACTCTCTCCCGCAAGGACTATATCACTCATGCATCTCGACGATGTCTACACATGTCCGGCTTTCCGGCGCCCGCTTAATTCAAATTCCGCAAATAGTATCCCATTGAATATGTTATGGTTAGGAGTGTCCATAAGGACACCGACTTATAGTAACCCCGTACACACGCGGCCACAACCGTGGGTGTGCGGGGTTGAGTAAACAAACTAAAGGCGTGCGTAGCCCGCCGATTTACTGCTTGTTAATGTTTTACACGTTAACTTGCGAAACTTGATTTGTATCATATAAAATTAAAGCAAGCGGCTCGGGTGAGTCGCTTGCTTTGTATAGGGGGGTAAAAGGGAGGAGGAGCCTCCTCCGCTTTTATTAGATGTTCTGTGAGGGGTCGTAGTCGCGGCGTACCACAAATTTTGTGATGACGGGGAGCTTCTGGGCTGCAAGGCGCAATGCCTCCTTGGCGATGTCGTAGCTTACACCCTCTACCTCTATGAGGATACGTCCGGGAGTGACGGGTGCCACAAAGCCTTCGGGGTTACCTTTACCTTTACCCATACGTACCTCAGCGGGCTTCTTGGTGATGGGCTTATCCGGGAAGATGCGGATCCAAATCTGACCCTGACGCTGCATGTAGCGTGTCACGGCGATACGGGCGGCCTCAATCTGACGGCCGGTGATCCATTTAGACTCGAGTGTCTTTATGCCGAATGAGCCGAAAGCGAGCTGGTTGCCTCTCTGGGCCTCACCTTTCATGCGGCCTTTTTGTGAGCGGCGGAACTTGGTCTTTTTAGGCTGTAACATTGTTTAGTCTTTTCTACAGGTTTAACGATTGTTGTTTCTCTTGCGGAAACCACCACGACGGCCTTCACGACGGTCGTTGCCGAAGTCACGACGGCCACCCTTGTTGTCAGCGGCTGTGTACTGGGGTGTGAGTTCGCGCTTGCCATACACTTCACCACGGCAGATCCATACCTTGATACCGATGATACCTACCTTAGTGAGGGCCTCAACCAGTGCGTAGTCGATGTCGGCACGCAGGGTGTGAAGCGGTGTACGTCCTTCTTTAAACATCTCGGAGCGAGCCATTTCAGCGCCGTTCAGACGGCCTGAAACTTGCACCTTGATACCCTCGGCGCCCATGCGCATGGTATCCTGTACGGCCTTCTTAACGGCGCGACGGTAGGCCACCTTGTTCTCGATCTGACGGGCGATGTTGGCGGCTACGAGTTCAGCGTCAAGCTCAGGACGCTTAATCTCGTGTACGTTGACCTGCACGTCTTTGCCGGTGAGCTTGACGAGCTCCTTCTTGAGATTGTCAACGTCCTGACCGCCACGGCCGATAATCATGCCGGGGCGTGATGTGCAGATGGTCACTGTGACCATCTTGAGGGTACGTTCGATGATTACTCGCGATACGCTTGCCTTGGCAAGACGGGTGCGGAGGTATTTGCGGATTTTGGAGTCCTCGAGCAGGATGTCACCATATTTCTTGCCGCCGTACCAATTTGAGTCCCAGCCACGGATTACACCGAGGCGGTTGCTAATAGGATTAACTTTCTGTCCCATCTTGTCAGTATTAAGCGTTAATGTTATCTATAGAGTCAACAAACAGTGTCACGTGGTTAGAGCGCTTGCGGATGCGATAGCCGCGACCCTGAGGTGCGGGACGCAGGCGCTTGAGCATGGGAGCGCAGTCTACATATACTGTTGAGACTACGAGCTCGCCCTGTTCTGCCTTGCGCTCGTTCTTCTGCTCCCAGTTAGAGATAGCGCTACGGAGGAGCTTCTCTACGCGGCGGGCAGCTTCTTTATTGGAGAATTTAAGGATACCGAGGGCTTTGAATACCTCGACACCGCGAATCATGTCTACCACCAAGCGCATCTTGCGGGGTGAGGTGGGGACATTGTTCAGCTTGGCGAAGTATTGGCTCTTGCGTGCCTCCTTAAGGACTTCAGCTGATTCTTTTTTTCTTTTACCCATTGTATTATGTTTCTTCTTTTATCGTGAATGATTTGGGCCTGTTATTTTTTCTTGTTGCCTGCATGGCCGCGGAAGTTGCGGGTGGGGGCGAACTCGCCGAGCTTGTGGCCTACCATGTTCTCAGTGACGTATACGGGGATAAACTTGTTGCCGTTGTGCACTGCGAATGTGTGACCTACGAAGTCAGGAGATATCATGGAGGCGCGGCTCCAAGTCTTGATGACAGACTTCTTGCCGGACTCATCCATGGCAGCTACTTTCTTTTCGAGCTTGACGGAAATGAACGGTCCTTTTTTTAATGAACGACTCATGTGGTGTCTACTTTTTAATCAATTACTTTTTCCTTCTTTCAATGATGTACTTAGAAGAGTTCTTCTTCGGAGCACGTGTCTTCAGACCCTTAGCGTAGAGGCCTGTGC
>JAMPDX010000008.1 GCA_023665425.1 Muribaculaceae bacterium | reverse complement strand
ACGGCGAATTTCTGAACTGACCAAATCTTTTTAAAAGAAAAATTTGATTTTTTGCTGTTGTATTTTATTCAAGCCTGATTTACAGACATTTAAATGCGTAATTTTTTTTGAACTTTTTTCGTGTCATAGCTCAAAACAACGCTTATTTTGGGCTGTGAGGAGTGTGAGGAGACTATTTAGTGAATAGTGGAGAGAGGAACGCATCCTCTATATGCTCGATGCCAAAGGGTGACTTTGCCAAGTCTACGGCGATAATATCGTAGCGATACTGATACCAGTATGGCTGCTGTCGGAGATATGTGTCGGCGCCAAATGACATGTTGCGAGCCTTTCGGAGGTCTACAGCTGCGACTGCCTCTTCTAAGCCTTCTCTGCGAGCTTTGACCTCAACGAAGACAATAGTATTGTCCATTGCGGCTATGATGTCGATTTCGCCTTTGCCATGGGCCGGACGCCAACGTGTCTCTTTGATGGCGTATCCTTTAATGGTAAGATAGTCAATAGCAGCTTTCTCGGCTAACCGACCGGCCTCTTGTGCTTGTTGTTTTTTAGTATTTGGCACTTTGAAAGTATGACGTCTTATATGACAAAGGGAGAGCTGTGTGAGCTCTCCCTTCCATTTATTAATAGAATCGTTATCGATAATCTTTAAGTAGAGTCTTGAGCTGGGTGCGGGTGGTAAAGATGCGGCTCTTAACTGTTCCGAGCGGCAGATTGAGTATGTCGGCTATTTCTTCATACTTATAACCGGCGACATGCATTTGGAAAGGCTTGGAGAAGTCTTCCGGAATACGAGCTATTACCTGTGAAATTTCGTTGACAGCGTAAGTGCCATCCGGAGATTCAGGAGCTATCTGTGTGTCACCGAGATGAAACAAGTTGTCGTCAGTATCGATAAGGGAGCTCTGGCGAACATTCCGTCTGTAGTTGTTGATGAAGATATTGCGCATTATGGTGAATAGCCAGCCTTTGAAGTTGACATTCTCAGAGAATTTATTCTGCGAGTCAAGGGCTTTGAGGGTAGTCTCCTGCACGAGGTCGGAGGCTCTATCCTTATCCATAGTCAATTTGAATGCAAAATTCATAAGATTTGATTGCATTCCGACAACATCCTCAATAAAAGACCTTCTTTTCATAGATAATGTTAATAGGTTGAAAAAATCTGTCTCTGAAGAGACGGGTTAGTTCAGACAGACGAATAAGTTGGCATTTGTGCCAAGTAACTTTATGCCGTCTTCCATAAACTGACGCTTACGGATGCAAAGTTATAACTTTTTTTTGAAATAGCAAGGTTTTTAACAAAAATTTTTTATTTTTTTCATCTTGACTATGTTATTCCTTGATAGTGAGGGATACCAGCTCTATTTTAGCGGCAGAAGTGCGAAGGATTCTGAAGTGGAAATGGCCAATATCAAATGTATCGCCGGGAGCCGGGAGGGCTTCAAGGTTCTCGAGGATAAAACCGGCGATGGTGTGATAGTCTTCGCTCTCCTTAATGTCGATGTGGAATTGGTCGTTGATAGCCTCAATTTCTGCTCGACCGGATAGTTCGTAAGTATTATCGGATATTTTGCGGATGATCAAGTTGTCTCTATCGTGTTCGTCTTGTATCTCGCCGAAAATTTCTTCGACGAGGTCTTCGAGAGTAACGAGGCCGGCAGTGCCTCCAAATTCGTCAACCACGATAGCGAGCGACTTCTTTTCAGCCATGAGGCGCCGCATCATCTTGTTGGCAAGCATTGTCTCCGGTGTAAAGACTACCGGTTTAAGGCACTCCTTCCAATTGACATCGGGGGTAAAGAGCTCTGAGACATGTATGTAGCCCTTAACATCATCGATATCACCGTCATATACCACAATCTTGGATAGACCGGTGGAAATGAATTTTCGCAACAGGTCATCGCGGGTGGTAGTGTGGATATTCACTGCAATGATTTCGTTGCGGGGTATCATGCAGTCATGAATGTGTGTATCCTTGAAATCAATGGCATTTTGAAAGATTTTGACTTCGTTCTCCACCTCTTCACCCTTAGGTTGGTCCTCAATTGCTTGCTGAATATAGTCATCAATCTGGTCAATTGTCAGCTTTGAGTTATCCTCCTTGGGTGAAGTTATGCCGAACATCTTCATTAATACAGAAGAGAGCGATGATGTGAACAGAGATATCGGGTAGAGTATTATGTATATGATATACAGTGGGAGAGCGAAGACCTTGAGCATCAGATTGGGGTTGATGCGGAAGATTGTCTTTGGGAGGAACTCGCCGGTGATGAGTATAATAACGGTCGAGATTATGGTGTTGGAGATGAGCACGAGGGCTTCGTTGTTATCAAAGAATTGCTCCAATGGGCCATTTATTAGTATGGAAATGGTGATACCATATATTACCAATACTACATTATTGCCTACCAACAGTGTGGATATGAACATATCCTGATGCCTTGTGAACCCGGATATAATGCGGGAAATGAGTCCACCTTTTGAGGCATCAATGCCGATGCGTACCTTGTTAGATTGGACGTATGCTATCTCGGTGCCAGAGAACAGACCTGAGAATATAATTGCTATTATGGTGATTATTAGAGCAATAAATGGATCCATAAGAAATTTTTACCACATTTATTTAATGAGCATTTGGAGCGGGTAGGTCGGCTGACGTAGGACGCACCACCATATTGGGGTTAACGTTTAGGGCCGATGGCATCATAATGCTGTCCGGTGATGTCGCTCCGGAGCCGCCACCGAATATTTTATCCTTGTTGTAAGGCAACACTGCGGTGGGGTTATGCAACTCATACGACTGCAGCGAGCCGCGCGAGTCAGTATAACCTACAAAGCCATAACCTTCGACAATCCTGTCCGGCTGCTCTATATGTATAAACGAGTTAGAGGATATCTTTTGTTCACGCTGGTCCCAGACGAGTTCAGGAGTGAGGATAAGCAAATCGGGCATCTGGTTAAACTCTACATCACCATATAGATACCATCTCTGCTCCACGCGGTTATTGACAGCAGAGTCGGCAGCCACAGTGAAGATGATATTGTAATTGGCATCAAACTTCTCAAGGTAAGGACCCTTCTCCAAAATCCATAGTGGGGTATCTACATTATCATACACAATCCATGTAGGGCAGACCATGCGATATTGAGGGATACCGGAGTCGGATATGATTGTCATGACATCATGTGTCGTCATGGTGGGCATTGCCTTTGGATTAATTTTGTTGGTAATGCTTATCGGGTCCTCCTTCTTACATGCGGTTATAATGCAAATCAACACCAATAGCAGCGCAACCACTTGCATGGCACGCTGTCTTTGTTTATATGTTGAGAGTTTACTCATAAGTTGACGCATTTCCTCGTAGCGGGGCTCGGAAGATGTCAGTGAGAATAAGAGAGCGGAGGGTTACTTAATCTTGCGCTTGAAGAACCATGTCTCGTTGAAGTTGAGGCCGAGGGTGATATTGAAATAATTCTCTGTAATAAGGGATTGTGGGGCAGCCCATCGATGTTTCCACTCAAATCCAAGATTGATGATGGTCTTGCCCTCTGCGGTAGGAAATCCAAAGCCACAACCAAGGTTGAACTCTTTGACGTCATTGCCGGCAATGACGAGATAGTCTCGGGTATAGTTAGCACCCAGGCGATATGCTATGCGCTGTAAATAATTGCCACGCAGTTTGGGGATGACCTCTGTACCAAGGGCAAATCGCAGACGGTCGTTGAATGTCTGGCTGAGCACCACTACCCCACCCTCGTCGTCAACCAGCGACGGGAAGGCGGCTTTAGACCAGTTTTGCCAAGAGAAGTCAGCCTCAACAAGGAAGCGAGAGCCCCTCTCGCGAGTATAGTTAATACCGGCACCTATGGCATTGGGGCGATAGTATTTACCACCAAGATGTGTGTAGCCCACGGTGTCAGCCTTTGATTCGGCTGTAATATCCCAGTAAGCAGCCCATGTCTTGCCATGCATTGACATTTTGGGTGAATAGGTGAGACCCAAAGTCAAGTGACTGAAGCGTGATAGATGAGCAGTGTATTGTGCACCAACGTTGACATTGAAGTCTCGCACTTGGATAACATGTTCAAACAGAGACTGATTGCCTGTGGCTGTATATGCGTAGACATCGTTGATGATGTTGCCAAAGTGGTATGAGAAATTTGCGCCAAGCGAGAACCCGGCCACTTTACCGGCAATACCGGCATATAGCTGGTTAATGCCACCGGTACCCTGGTTTGAGAGAGAACCGTGCATCACCTGGTCGCCAAATGAATAACCCACAGAGCTATAGGGTATAAGGCCAATTGACATACCTACGAATTTGCTCAGGGGGAATTGCATAGTAATATAGTCGAGGCCTCCGCCCACTCCGTGTCCTTTCAGCTTTGTGCCGTCGGAGATGGTCTCATGGCGATTATTGAAACAAAGGTCAGCGCCTATGTCCCACAGGAAAGTGAGGGAGTCAATAGAGGCATAGGAGGCGGGGTTCATGGCGTTAATTTGTCGTCCGCTCTGCAGGGCGTAGCCTATGCCGCCCATCTGCCGCTGCATGGATGTGGCGCCATCTTGGAGTATGCCATAACCATACATTGAGTAGGGAGTGGTGAGGTTCTGTGCGCTCAGTGAGCCAATGAAGGCAAGTGTCAGGAGGAGCGCGGTTGTTATTCTTTTAGAGATATTCATTGTGTTTGAGTATGCTGATAAGGCCGAGCGACACGAGGTCGGGATGGCAAATAGTTTCAGTAGGGAGGAGTGGCAATAGCAGCGAGCTGTCGCCACCGGTGAGCACAAGCTTGGCATCGGGATTTTGCCTCAGCCAGAAGCGGAATGAGGCCTCAATCTCAGCGGCAACCCCTCTTACAGCGCCACACCTCAGAGCAGTGTCTGTGTCATGGCCAAAATCGGGGAGCGGGCCTGTACTGTCAACCAGAGGGAGAGCAGCTGTGAAGTGGTGTAAAGAGCGGAGTCTGAGGTTGATACCGGCAGATATATTCCCACCCAAAAAGGTACCCCCGGCATCTACATAATCGAGAGTGAGGGCGGTGCCGGCATCGGCTATAAGGAGCGGAGTGTCGCTGATGAGTGCCACAGCGCCACAGGCAGCGGCCACACGGTCTGCACCCAGAGTGCGTGGGGTGTCATACTTCACTTTGACAGGCACATATGAGTCGCAAGTGAGGAGCATCAATCCACCGGGGAGTAGACGTCTGAGTGTCTCCACCATACGTATATCCAAATGTCCGACGCTACACAGGGCTCCGGTGGTCACATCATATTCGGATATCACAGACGCTATCTCATCAATGTCTGCCACAGGCATGGAGCCCACATAGATGGGCTTGTCAGAGTCGGTGAAGACTTTGATTTTTGTCGCGGTGTTGCCTTTGTCTATAGTGAGAATGGACACGATGATTTGCTTTATGCGTTTTTATTAGACTCTCTCTTAGACTCTTTCTTCACGCGGAAGTAGATCATCCAAGCGGCTACAATCTGCAAGACGGCTCCGGCCAGGGCAAAGAGTATAGTGTCTTTCAGTATGGTGAGGGGGCCTACACCGGGTGTTTGGCCAAACTTATTTTCGTTGAAGAACCAAAAGAAGGCGGCCACGCCGAAGCATGCGCCGGCCCAAAACTCGATACGGCGCAGGCGGCGAATACGAATGCTCTCACCTTTGCTGCTGATGTCTACACATCGTGCGCCCCAATACATGAGTGTGCCGCCGGCAAATATCCATTTGAAAATATGCAGGTTATCAATACTCAGCATATTGAGCAGGGGGAGGAACATTGCCACGATTATAAGTATCATACCAATAGATGCAGAAGCCTCTACTATCTTACGGCGGCTTATGAGGCGTGGGTCTGTTGCTTCTAATTTATCTTTCTTAGCCATTTTTATCTTTGTTAATTGTGCCTATAACTCTAAGATACAGGGAGTTACTCGACGATGTAAACATCTTCAGTAGGACGCTGCATGCCATAATTCTCGCGCGACACCTTCTCGAGCTCTTCGGTGCCGGTGATGAGGTCTTCGCGCGCATGGCGATAGTATGCAGCGCTGTCCTCAGCTTGCTTAATGCGTGCCTCCAGAGAGGCAATCTCTTTGTCCAGCTCCTGAGAGCGCGCCATGCTTGTCTCCTCGTTGCTGAAGAGAAGCACGATGAATGCACCGGCCACAATGATGACCGATAAGTGAGATTGGCGACGCAGCCAGAGACTGAAACGGTTGAGCTTTCTACCCATGTTCTATAATTGATGAGTCGAGTTTGAGTATATTTAGCTCGCAAAGTTACTAAAAAAGAGTCAAAGTAACAAAATCCAATTTAGAAATTAGAGGCACGCGGGGTCGAAAATTACAATTTTTGTAGTGTCAGACTCTGCTATCAAGCGTTAAATAAACCTTTTAAACCTTAAACGCAGTGCACTTTTGATGCCGCAAGTGTGTTTTATTGATGAAGAATTATACCCAACTATGACACACGCTATTTTCAAACAGCATGTCCTGGAGATGCAGGAACGACTTATGAACTTTGCAAAGATGCTGACCCCCGATCGTGATGAGGCTCGGGATCTGCTCCAAGACACTACTCTCAAGGCCCTGGACAGTGAAAGCAAGTATCGCGAGAATACCAACTTTCAGGGCTGGATGATAACTATCATGCGTAATCTGTTTATCAATAATTATCGGAAGACCAGGCGCCACGCTACTATGGTCGACACTACTGATGATTTGTATCACATCAACTCATCTGATGATGTTGTGAGCACTTCGCCCGAAGATATTTATTCTACGCATGAGATAATAGAAAAGTTAGGCACTCTTGATGACTTATACCGCACACCTTTTGTTATGTATCTGAAGGGGTATAAGTATCTGGAGATAGCCACAATGACTCACACACCGGTAGGCACCGTCAAGAGCAGGATATTCTTTGCACGCAAGCAGCTGCGCAATATGCTTTCCGGCTATCGGGAAGATCGAGTTTAGACCCCTTCCCACAAAACAAAGGGGGCCGACTCTCGCTACTGAGGGTCGACCCTTAATTATGATAAAAGGTGTATTGTTGTGATTAGCGAATTACTTGCTTGCTCACTGTTTTGCCACGGCGAACGATTACGAATGAACCGGCGGCAGGGTTGAGCACTCGGTTACCGCTGAAGTCATAATACTCGGCCTCGGCGCTGTCGGCATTTATATCCTCGATACCGGTAGCCACAGTGACGGTGAGTGTCATAGTGTCGAAGTCAACTGCCATTTTATAAGTGCCGGCGGCAATCTTCCAAGAGGCAGCAGCAGAAGCATTTACATTGGCAGGATACTTAACTACCTCAACGGGAGTAGCGGGAGTGACAGTGGTGTTACCTGCAACGGCACCATAACGATCACCTGAGTTGACAGTATCCCAGTCAGCGCCCTGTACGGTAACGAATGAGAACCAGCCGTCCCCTTCGAAGGCATCTGTAATAGTCACGTTGTCAAGAGTAAATACGTTGCCCTCTTTTGTGAATGCAATAGTTGCAGCGGGGTCCCAGTCACCATTAAGAGTAGTCCCGTTAGGTGTGTTACCTACGATATAGAGGTTATCGGGAGTATTGACAACGGGGTCAGGATCGGGGTCAGGATCGGGGTCGGGATTGGGGTCGGGGTCGGGGGTAACCTCGCCTGTCTTTGTCAGAGTAAGAGTCATGGCAGCCAGGTCAGCCACTACTTTGTATTTGCCGGGAGCAGCAGTCCAAGACTTGCAAGCGCTTGCGTTAACATTGACTGTATACTCAACAATGGCAGCGGGAGTGGAGTCAACCAACAAGTCTCCCTCATTGGCTGCACCGTAGCGGGTGGCATTGTTGATAGCATCCCAATTCTCACCGAGAGTTGTGCTGAGATTGATGTAAGTTACTGTGCTGTTCTCGGGAGCTACGAGTTCCACCTCGTTGATGGTATAGATGCTACCATCTTTGGTAAAGACAGGAGCGCTTGCGAGGTTCCAGTTGTTAGCTGCATCGGGGAAGAGCATATATAAGTTCTCGGGCAGAGAGGGTGTAGGATCGGGATCCGGATCCGGGTCGGGGTCGGGATCCGGGTCGGGGTCGGGATTAGGGTCAACAGTGGCAGTATAAACGCCCCACTCATAGCCATTGAAGTTGCTGTTGATTGTTATAAGGTTGTTGCCGCTGTCAGTAGTGGCGGCTACACCCATATCATTCCATACAGTAGCAAGGTCATCGGGGTTGCAACGGTTGATTTTGATGTAACCGTTATCGCCGGGGTTGGACAGGCGGAATTTGTATAGACCTGTTTCAACGAGTTCAGTTTCAACATTTTGTGCACCGTCCCACACAAGCAGTACGGCATTAGCGTCACCGAGCCAAGTGCAGGCAGAGGTGGCCAGATAATAGTCTTTGGTAGTGCTCCAGGTGCCTTCAATTACAGTAGCGGTATAGGTTGACCAGCTGCAGTCGTCGAAGTTGCTGTTGAGGACAATCATATTTTCTGTGTCATTCTCGGGAGCAGTTGCGGCATATTCATTCCAAGTTTCGCCGGAAGGGCTGCAACGTTTGATGTAAATTTTGCCATCAGTGCCGTCGTGGGTAAGTCTGAAGGATAGGTTGCCGTCGTTCATTTTGTTTGCAACCACATTTTCTGCGCCATCCCAGATTTGGATTACAGCGCCATCACTAAGGAACCAAGTACAGGCAGAGGGATTGATGTAATAATCCTTCTCTGTACTCCATGAGCCGGCCATAGCAGAGAAACCAATCACTGCTAACAGAGCGAACAGAGTAAATAATTTTTTCATAATAAGAGAAACAAGATAATTTTGGATAATCAAAACCTATTGCATGTGGACAAATGTTGTGCCACGGAAAAGCGGTGCAAATTTAGTAAAAAAATATCAACTAATGTCAAAAATATGTTGTAAAACATATCTATTGTCGTATGTCAGCGGTAGCTGCGCATACCTTCAGGTACACATCGTCACCACAGGTTTGTATGACGCAAAAAGCACTGAAATCATTCGACTTCAGTGCTTATTTATGATTTGTGACCCGTCTTAGGTCTTTATTAGCGGGAATTAATCGATTTCCTCGTCAGCCTCGTAACCGCCCATCTCGCGGATAGCGTTCTTGAGCATTACATACTGCTGGAACAGGTGGTTAACGGGTACCTCACCCTCAGTGTAGTCGTGCATCGGGCTCTTGAGGAAGAAGCTCAAGAAGCGCTGGATGCCGTAGCGGCCTGAGCGTGCAGCGAGGTCAGAGAGGAGCACGAGGTCAAGACACAGAGGTGCAGCAAGGATTGAGTCGCGACACAGGAAGTTAATCTTGATCTGCATGGGATAGCCCATCCATCCGAAGATGTCGATGTTGTCCCATCCCTCCTTGTTGTCATTGCGGGGAGGATAGTAGTTGATACGTACTTTGTGATAGTACTGAGTGTCCTCATCGTTGCCGTGAGCATAGAGGTCGGGCTGCTCTTCGGGCACGAGGATAGACTCGAGAGTAGAGAGCTTTGACACTTCTTTTGTGCGGAAGTTAGCGGGCTCGTCGAGCACCAGACCGTCGCGGTTACCGAGGATGTTAGTTGAGAACCAGCCGCTCAGACCCAGGCAGCGAGTGCCGATGATGGGAGCGAAGCCTGACTTAACAAGTGTCTGACCGGTCTTGAAGTCCTTACCGGCGATAGGCATCTTGGTCTCAGCAGCGAGCTGCCACATAGCGGGGATGTCGACAGTGGTGTTGGGAGCACCCATGATGAAGGGTGCGCCCTCCTTGAGAGCTGCATAAGCGTAGCACATTGAGGGAGCTACGTGCTCACGGTCGTCAGCCTTCATAGCAGCCTCGAGAGCCTCGATAGTGCCATGATATTTCTCGTCAACGGGTACATAAACCTCAGTAGAAGCAGCCCAGAGGACAACAACGCGCTCTACACCTGTCTCCTTCTTGAAGTTTTGGATGTCTTTGCGGAGGTTTTCTACCATCTCCCAGCGAGTGATGTCACCCATTGTGTTGTCGCCGTCAAGACGCTTTGCATAATTCTTGTCGAAAGCGGCCTTCATGGGCTTGATAGCGATGAGCTCATCCTTTACGGGCTCGATGTCCTTCTCTTTGAGAACCTCTGCATTGATAGCTGCTTCGTAAGCATTTGCGGGGTAAACATCCCAAGTGCCGAATACGATGTCATTGAGGTCTGCCAGAGGCACGATATCCTTATAGTGGAGATACTTCTTGTCAGCACCGCGACCTACACGGATCTTGTCGTACTGAGTCATTGAGCCAACAGGCTTTGCAAGACCTTTGCGAGTCATCAGCACACCGGTCATAAAAGTTGTGGATACAGCACCGCAACCTACTACGAGAACGCCTAATTTGCCATTGGGCTTTTCAGCTACTTTTCCTTCCATAGTTTTTAGTTATGTTTTAATTTATAATTCAATTTTGTGAGTGTGGAGCCATGCGCTCCTCGTTAATCTCACTCGTGCCGAAAATTTGTATTTTGCGCCTTAGAGAGGCAGGCACAAAAATGGCTAACACGAATTTGGGTGTAAAATTATATCTATTTTTCGATATAAAAAAGAAAAAACAAAAAAAACTTATGAGACAGTATGTGAAATTTTGTTATAAGCGTTAATAAGTGTTAATATTATATCTAATTTGATGAAATACTTATATTAATTGTTAAAATATGTAAATAGAGCTAAGTGTTAAATTCCCCTACATTGATATAAAATCAGGTCTGTGAATAAATAGATTGGTGCTACCAAAGCGGCTACCTGACATCACAGTAAACCGGTGTCATCGCGGACACCATATTGTCTTCATGTCTAACCCCGCATATTCACGGCTACGGCGCGCATGTGCGGGGTTACTGACAAATCAGTGTCCTGACGGACACCGTGCCTGAAGTTAACATTTTTTATTAGACACACTCTTAATGTAATTCAAGTTTATTTGCCGGCGAGGAGAGATAACACCTCGCCGATGGAGGTGATGATTGCCGGATGTAGTATGGTTTCTTCTTCGGCTGTCCATCCGCGACCTTTTATCCAGATTGTTTGGCACCCGATGCTCATCGCCGGGGCTATATCTTTTTTGTAGCTGTCACCGACTACCAGCACATGCTCGGGCTTCATGTTCAGAGCCTGCACACCGAGCTCAAAGATACGAGGGTCAGGCTTGCGGATACCCACCACAGCGCTCTCTATTATTTTATCGAAATATTGGTCTATGCCAAAATCCTTTAACACCGCCTGCACATTGCCATAAAAGTTGGAAACGAGGACCATGGGATATCGCTTATGGAGCTGCTTGAGCACCGGCTTGGTCTCGGCAATACAATCGCCGGCAGCCTGATAGCACAAGTCGGCTATTGCTTTGGCCTTAGGTTGTATTTCCTCGGGGTTAATGAACTGGCCATCGGCCAAATATTGCAGCTCTATCTGCATCTTGATGAGCAATAGGTCATGAAAGTTGTGATGCGGAAGTATATGGAGTGTGCGTGCCAACTCGCGCTCACCATATACGTAAGCGTCTCGAAATGCCTCATACTCCACAAGGACGCCGGCTTGCTGATAAGCGTTCCAAATGACGTGGCTCCAATGATCCCCTCGGGTATCAAGTGTGCCGCCGTAGTCGAAAATAATACCTTTAACTTTTGAAAAATCCATTTTCTCTATATTTATTATCTTCACTTATGTGTGAGCTCTCGTGTAAACCGCTTGCAGATAGACTCGTGGCGCACCACCATGTAGACGAGTACGACATTGAGCACTGTGAGCTCAAAGGCAAAGTAAAGCCAAGGCATACGGACAGCTATAGCGATGAACAATGCGAAGCAGCGTGTGTTGAAGGACAATATGTTTGTGTACTTCATCAGGGGTAAGCTGGCTTGGCGAAAACGTTCGCGGAAAGTGGCAGAAGGTGCACCACCGCCAAACTTGCTTACTAAAACTTTGCGGAAACGCTGCATAGCGGGTGTCCGGCTTTCCTGTGCTGATGTATAGCCTATATAGAATTTTAACACCAGACGAGAAAAGAAGTTTCCGTTTTGAGGCATTTCGGCCAATTTTTTTCTCAATTTGTCTGATGAGTCGAGTTCGGAGCCCTCTTTCCCCTTGAGGAAGAATAGATGTAGCTGCCTGTAATAATCAGCTTGGGCTGCCTGGAGCGAGTGGCACAATCCGGCAGCCACGGCTATGACCCATATTAGCCAGTTGTGGGCCATGAAGAAGGATGATGTGTGCACCTCACGCAGACATATACATATATATATGGAGATGAACCAAAAGTCACCGGCGGCGCCGTCAAGTATGCGCCCAAGCCGGGAGTACTGACCGGTGAGGCGTGCCAATTGTCCGTCGGCAGAGTCGAAGGAGTTGGCCCAAACTAAAAGGAATATGCCCATGATGTTGATCCACATATTGTTCGGGTAGAAGCAGATGCCGGCAGCTATCCCTATGAAGATGGATGCTATAGTAATGGCATTGGGAGTGACACCCAATTTGCGTGCGAGCACAGCCCATCCAAACCCGATGGGGCGATAGAACACCAGGTCAAACCATTCTTCTGTATCAGAAGATTTAAGAGTACTTTTATATTCTGATTTTATACTCATTACTTTTTATTCTTATCACGCAGAGCGTAGGTGCGTTCACGGAGGAGTTTGCCGAGAGCATCATAGTCCTTACCGAACTGAGCTTGCTCTTCTACCGAGATAGGATCGCCTACACTTATATGTATCTCTTTGCCACGTTTGCGGAACACTTCGGCGGGGAGTCTCAGCGAGCGGGCGGGCCAGCAGGCATGTCCTAAAAAGTTAAACCACCAGGAGTTAGAGCCGTGGAAATAGACAGGCACAACAGGCACCTTGGCCTTGGCTATAATCTGGAGCACAGACTTCTGCCAGGGACCGTCAATGAGATGCCCATGCCAATCTGTTTTACTCATTGTGCCGGCCGGGAAGAAGCCAATAGGATGTCCTTCGCGCAGACGAGTGATGGCCTCGCGCACCCCGGCCATAGAGACACGCCGTGCCTCGGGGTCTTTCGTGCCCCAGGCATTCACAGCGATAAAGTTGGGACGCATTGCGGTGATCTTATTCAGTATCATATTGACCATCACTTTAAAGTCCGGACGATATTTGGTAATAAGATATATGAGTGTGATACCGTCCATAGCGCCGAAGGGGTGGTTAGACACTGTGACAAATGCACCTTTGGGTAGGTTCTGAAGCACTTGCTCATTGTCCACGCGCAGCTTGTTTTTGAAATCAAGGTCCACCATGCGATGAACGAAGTCGGGACCGGGAGTGTCACACCATCGGCCATGTACAGCATTGACTTCATCTACCTGCAGGAAGTGCAACAGCCACTTTACAAGCTTTTTGTGTTTTGCCAACTTTGGCACCATCTCTATGACATCATCGGCATTGAGCACATCGGGGCGCACTTCTTTCGGGTCGATGGTGTCAGCTTTGTATTCTATTTCCTTGTCAATATTTTCAGCCATTTATTACTGTATTATGAGGTGAGATGTAGTTTGTATAATTAGCAAGCCATCGGCGGAAGCCGGGTAGGAGCATCAATACCCCTTCGAAGAAGAAGTATCCGGCAAAGGCGCAGACGATACCTCCAAGCACATCAATTATATAGTGATGGGAAGTGTATACGGCAGTAAACCAAATACCTAAGGTTACAACTGCGAGTATAATCTTCCAACCGAGAGAATTCTTATTTCTGAAAGCATAGATGAGGGCCACGAGAGTATAAGCGGAATGGAGCGACGGGAAAGCTGCAAAGACATTGGCATTGCGAGCATATAACCCATGGAAGATGCTTCCGCCCGTCATACTGTCGAAAGCTCCCAAGCCGGCCACATCGCCGGGTGTGCCGGGCACTGCATCAAAGCCATGAAGCGGTATATACCATGGGGGAGCTGCCGGATAGATATAGTATAGGGTGAAGCCTATAAGGTTTACCAAGAGGAAGACAAGGGCAAAATGCAAATATCCGGACTGCTTGCCGGTAGCCATTAGCCATAAGCCATAGAAAATAGGGAGGGGCACCCAGCAAAGGTAAAAGATGCCGGCCATAAAGTCCATGAAGCCGCAATTGTGGATGGCAAAAAATTCGTTGGGTGTGAGTGTTCCGGCAGCGGTGCTGACACCAAACAGGCTCTTCTCCGCCTCATATATATTGCGTACATCAACGGTATTAACCTGATAATTAGGACATAAGTTCATCCAATCATAGCTGATACCGAAGACTACGAAAGGGAGTAGCGCCACAACCCACCGACGTGTGCCGGGGGTAGCATAAAATAATCCGGCTACGAGCAGGGCTAAGAAAATATGTTCGGGCCTGAAGCCGATGAAGAGTATCGTGATAAGCAGCCAGAAAGCGAGCCCTCCGATAAGTATGACACTCTCTTTGACTGTTGGCATCTTTCTTGTCTCTTTCATTACTGTTTTTATTACGACATCATCTGTTTGCGGCAGTGATTGATGCGGGCAATTGCTGTGAGGTTGGCAAAGAATGCGAGGAAGCCCATGGCAAAAATCAAGATGAAATTGGCATCGAAAGCACCGTCGTTGCCCACGATGCAACCGGTGATACCGGTGGCGAGCAGGGCTACCATAGTGAGGACCACGCGCTCCGGGCGCTGCATGAAGCCCATCTTGCACTCGATACCCAACCCTTCGGCACGTGCACGCACATAGCTCACCATGATTGAGCCCATCAAGGCCAGGAAGGTGAGCAGAGCGCCGGTGAGGTGGTTGCATTTGAACAGGTAGAAACAAATGCCTCCGAGGGTGGCAAACTCACAATAGCGGTCGAGTATAGAGTCATACATCGCACCAAACTTTGTAGCCATGTTGCCTAAGCGTGCCACCTGGCCGTCAAGCATATCGAATAGTGAGAAGCCCAACACCAATAAGCTGGAAATCAGCACCATCGAATAATTTACATTCTCACCATTATTGCTGATACAGGCTGCCCATATGATAATTGCACCGGCGAGCACCTGACCAAAAAAGCCTATGGTGGTGACCATATTGGGAGTAACACCGCAGCGTATGAGCAGACGCACAAAGGGATTGATTATCTTATAAATGCCGAGCTGCATGGCATCTCGTTGCTGCTTTGATTTATGCTTTATATTCATAGTTATTTCTTTGAGGGTGGAGTGATTAATATTAAGTCTACCAACGCTATGGCTTTGGAGTCAAAACGAGTAGGACGATACACGAAGTTGCGTTGCATCAAGAAGTTCCATGCCAGAGAGACAATCAATGATACCGACAGACGCACGGCGCCGAAGATTACATCTTCATTATCGGTGAGCTCATGCACCCACTGCCAACCATTGAACAGGCGGAAGAGGAACTCTGTGCCTAAAGAGTTGAAGGCTACGGAGCCGAGCCATACCATTATATACTTCACGGCTACAGCCTTCCATGGACATCCTTGGGCATGAAATGTAAATTTGTAATTGATTATACAATTGGTTACACCACCTGCCACGGCACCACATATAGTTGCCAACCAGGGGTCTATACCCAGCCATGCAAAGAAGGCAAAGCTCATGAACATATCTATCCACGAAGCAGCCTGCGAGCTGAAGATGCTACGCAGGAACTCGAAGACGACATTGTCACTCTTCAGGAATTTATTTTTGAATGTACTGAGAGTACCCATTAAAGTAATATATTGATACAAAAGGTTATAATCGCAGCTAATAGACCGGCTGCAATATCATCGGCCATCATGCCATATCCTCCGGGGAGCTTCTCGAGTTTGCGTATGCCAAAGGGTTTGAAGATATCGAAGGCGCGGAAGAGCACAAAGCTAACCGCTATGAGCCACCATGGAGACATTGCCGGTCCTCCACAGAGAGGGAGCATCGAAATCCATTGTCCCACAGTCTCATCGGCACATGCCGCCACCGGGTCTTTACCCCAATATTTCTCGGAGACTGTGCTTGCCCAAGTGCCGGCGATAGTCAGCGCAATTGTCGCAACCAGAGTTATAGTCAGGCTTATAGCCAACGGAGCCCATAAGTACATGGGGAGCCACAGCACAATTGCCAAGAGTGCACCCCATGTGCCCGGCATCCATGGCAAGAAACCCACAAAGCATGATGTAGCTATCAGCTTGGGCAGGAGAGGGAATTTTTCGTCTGTTATGGGTATCGGTCTTCTTGATTTCATTGTTTGGCTGATTGGAGGTCACTTAAAGAACTTCTTTATACGAGCTATCACGGCGCGCGCTATCTGCACGGATGCCTCCCTTCTGCAGGGTGCAAAAGAGGGCCAGTCGTTGAAGTCTATAATCTTGTATGAGCCATCATGGTCTATGATACAGTCGCCGCCATATATGACGACATCAAGCAGGTCAGCAGCCTTCTCGCAGGTGGCGTGTAGATCCTCTTTATCGTAGGGCACACCATGAGGCTTACCATTGATAGCATCAAGGCCAAATTTCTCATTATGGCCAAAATAGGGGTAAAAGCTATAGAAGAAATTTGTACCGGCTATGCCGTAAAATTTCACCAGGTCTCCCTCGAGATGACGATTTATCACAGCTCTGTTGATGCCGCGATAGAAGTACTCTTGAAGCACATCCTGAGCCTCCTGCGGATGGCGGCAATAGCTGACATCCTCCTTGTGCATGGCGTGGAAGTCTCCGCGTTTCACCCAGCAGGCCTCGATGCCGGCACGCTTAAGCTCGGAAATAACGGCCTCGTTGGTGTTGACCATTATAGAGTCCGGATAGGGTATGCCATGGCTCATAAGGATGCGTGTCATGCGTTCACGAGTGGAATTCTCTATGCCATAGCCTGAGTTTATCACCAGTTTACCCTCATCCTCATATTTCTGCAACAGGCCTATTGAGGCAGCTTCGCGGCACATATTAAGGATAACAGGCTCTCCCATTATCCCTTTGCGAAATTGCTCCTCGCTGTATATGTTGACCACATATCCACGACGTCGCAGCTGCTCGGCTGTGGCGTTGAAGATATTGGCATCATTGCCTATATGGTTGGGCGAATAAGCACCGGCACGCATTACTCCGGCTATCTTTATCTCTGACATTATTGTGAAATTTTGCGCTCGGAGGCTGTAAAGGCTTCTGCCTTGGGTATGTCTCCGGCATGGTCCACATCTATTATCTTATCAAAAGGAAATGCTTTGACTGTTAATCCGTTGGTGAGCAGAGCACGCTGGAAGTTACGCATGCGGCTCACACCGGAAGCCATACACTCATCAAGCACACTGAAGGCTTCGGAAGTGAGACCGTAGATGCCGCCGGAGGCATATTGCTCTCCCTTAACCGGCGTATCGCTGAAGGCGGTGACATTACCTGCATCATCTACCCCCACATATAAGGGCTTCTCATCATCGATATAGCCGGTGACTGCCATGAGGGCATCTACTTCTGCAGGTGATTGCTCAAAGACTTTGACATATTTGTCAAACTCGCCGGGGAGGAAGATGGTGTCTACGGTGGTGAGAATGAACTTGCCTTCACGCCCCATCACCTTGCTCAACTCATAGAATGAATGCATTGAACTTGGGGTGCTCTTAATCACGATGTTGACGGGCACCGTGCACTCAGCGGCTATCTGTTTGACTGCCTGCTGCACCTCGGTCATCTGTTCGTTGACAATCACCGATATGCTCTCTGCACCGGTGGCTACAAATATATCTATCAGACGCTGTATGAGGGGCTTGCCGTCGAGCCTCACTAATGGCTTGGGCGGCTCGACACCTTCGCGCGCGAGGCGGCTTCCCTCTCCGGCTGCTATTATACCATAATGCATTGTCTAACTTCTTGATTTCTCCCGCTGGGGGTATGGATATTAGGTTTATCTGTCAGAGGAGTATCTCATCGGGAGTATTGTCCTCTTTGGTCAAGTCGAGCACCTCGCGGTCTCCGCTCTTGTCTACATACTGCTTCTTGAGCGGATTGGAGCGAGAGCGGATATATGAGCGTCGGCGACGATACAGGTCGATGGCCGAGTATATTGCTTCGCGCATTGAGGTGGCATCGGCCAAACCTTTGCCCACGATGTCATAACCGGTGCCATGGTCGGGCGAGGTACGGATATAGGGAAGATTAGCGGTGAAGTTTACTCCATGCTCCATGGCCAACATCTTGAAGGGGATTAGCCCTTGGTCATGATACATGGCCAGAATGATATCAAACTTATTCTGCTTGCCAGAGCCAAAGAAGCCGTCGGCAGCATATGGACCGAATGCCATGATTTTGCGCTTGAAAGCTTGCTCTATGGCCGGGGTGATAATCTCCATCTCTTCGGTACCGATAGCACCGCCGTCACCGGCGTGAGGGTTCAGCGAGAGCACGGCTATCTTGGGGCGCTCGATAGCGAAATCTTTGCGCATTGTGTTGTGCAGAGCGCGGAGTTTATCGGTGATAGACTCAATTGTCACGGCGCGTGCCACCTCGTTTATCGGCAGGTGGGTGCTCAACACGGCCACACGCAAGGCATCGCTCATAAGTATCATTACCGGGTCAGCATCTTCGGCGAGTCTGTCAGCCAAATACTCGGTGTGACCGGGGAAGTGAAAGCCGGACATCTTCATCGCCTCCTTATTTATAGGGGCGGTGACAAGCACATCTATACGGCGCGATTTGAGGGCTTCTACGGCTGCTTCAAGGGCTGCTAACGCATATTTACCACCTTCGGCGGTTGCGGTGCCGGTATGCAGAGAAATCTCCTCGTTATGGGCAATATCTATGAGATTGACCTCGCCGTCGCGGATATCATCGGATGATGAAACCGGTGAAAACCGGAATGTTGGGTCGATGTCACATTGTTTGCGATAATGCATTAAGGTGCGCTGATGTCCGAAGATTACCGGGGTGCATAGCTCAGTAATTGTTTCATCAGCTAATGCCTTCATTATCACCTCGTAGCCGATACCATTGATATCGCCATGGGTTATGCCGACACGTATATTTCGTTGATTACTCATTGTCACAAATAGGTTATTGATGAAGCCGTCTCCCCTACTGCTGATGGGCTCGCCCTCAGGCGCAGGTTTAACGCTCCACGTATTGTCCGCAAAACTCAGACAAGTAGCATCGACAAGTCCGAGCACAATTTGCAGCGCCAAAATTAATAAAAATATATGAAACAGCCAAATACACTCGCGAAATTAGGATTTGAGAGTATAAGTGCCAGATATGTTTAATAGTGTATATATAGACAGAGCGTACCTTCGGCAAAGGTACGCTCTGAGCATAGCACAGTGTTTTATTATTTTCCTCTTATATCGGTAGAGGAGAATTTTCTGTTAATGAAATTGCTTGCGTCGGATTACTTGCCTAAGCGAGCTCTTTCGGCCTCGGCGTAGGCTTCGATGTCTTCGATTGTGATACCGCCGGGCACTTGATTGGCGATTGAGCCGAGTGCATCGGGATAGTCAGCAAGTATCTGCTCGTAGATAGCGAGTGAGTCAGCATACTTCTTCTGCGCATCGAGCACTGAGACCTTCTTGAGAAGGGCACGCACTGCGAGCTGAGGGTTGTTGTCTTTTGATTTGTTATAAGCGCTGTCATACTGAGCCAGAGCATCGCTGAGCTTGTTGAGACCTACGTAGGCGTCACCCTTCAGGATAATGGCATTGACCTCCATGATGGGCTCATCAATGTCTACATTATTAAGCACATTGAGTGCCTTCTGATATTCGTTGTCCTGCATGTAGAGGCCGGCGAGAGCTATCTCTGCCTGGTCTCCACCGGCTTGGCCTTTCTCGCTCTTGGCAACGGCATCCATCTGCTTCTTGATTGAGGCAGCGTCAGTGTTGCCATTTTTCAGTGCATTGACATAGGCAGTAGAGAACTTTTTAGCTGAGTTCTCATTGGCATTCTTATTATACATCCACCAGCCGATGCCACCGAGCACCACAACAATAACGGCGATAGCGATACCACCGAACAGCTTTTTGTTTTTGGCAATCTTATCGCCCATTGAGGGCTGTGTTGCTTGACCGTCATTAATCACGGTATTCTCTTCCTTGTTTATATCCTTGTTTGCCATTGTGCAAATAAAAAATTTTCAGTTTGAACTACTAACTTTATGCAAAGTATGCCTATACAGACATAAGTGTCTGCTCAATTTAAATTAAACTTTATGTGGCTATGCTCATTTATATTTTGAACCTTTTGTCCCGGCGGCTTTTTGGCATCTTTTGCCAAGTTTCATCAGTCGTTATGCCCGCATAACTCCTTCTTCAACTTGCAAAATCTGCTCAAAAATTCGCTCGGCATAAAGTTCAATTTAAATTGAGCAGCCACTTAAACTCCTTTAGTTACAGGGTGCAAAATTAGTTTATTTTTTGGATATATGGAAATTTTGGGGTAAAAAAATTGTTACATTGGTGGAAAATTCGTATATTCGCATCCCCAAACGGGCATCTTCGAGTCTATGCAACAGAATCTACATCAAGAATTAGCACTCAAGCAACGGCTTCAACTCACGCCGATGCAGGTGCGCTATGTGCGTTTGCTTGAGATGAATGAGCAAGAGGCGGAAGAGGCTGTGGAGCGGGAGCTTGACGACAACCCGGCGCTGAGCACCACTGATACTCCCCCACTCAGTCTGAGCACTGACGAGAAGGCTCGGCTATACCCGCGCGAGCGCACCCCGGAACGCCCGGAATGGCCCGGAATAGATATTGATGACTCCGAGTCTGTCACTGAGCATCTGGCAGCCCAGATAGGTGAACGCATAGTGCCCGAGGAAGTCCGCCGCACAGCGCTGTATATCCTTGGCAACCTCGACTCCAATGGCTATTTGCAACGCTCCGAACAGGCCATGATTGACGACCTGGCTTTCGGCCCGGGTGTGGAAATAAGCCGTGAGACCATGCACACAGCCATGCAGTTGGTGCGCAGTCTGGACCCGGCGGGTGTGGGAGCTGTCAATCTACAAGACACTTTGCGCCTGCAGCTTGAACGACTACCGCAGTCTCAGCAGCGTGACGATGCGCTGCTTATTATAAATGATGAGTTTGAGGAGTTCTCCATGAAGCATCTGCACCGCCTGGTCAGCAAGCTCAAGTTGCCACAAAAGAGGGTGGATAATGCAGTGAGCCTGATACGCACGCTCAACCCAAAGCCCGGGAGTGTCATCGGCACCGGGCGCCGCGACTTGGCCGCCGCCATTGTGCCTGATTTTCAGGTGGATGTAGACCAGGAGGGAGAAATCACCATCGGGTTTACGAGCAATATCCCCTCGCTGGCCATCGAGGAAAGCTTTGAGCAAGCCTATCGACGCATCCGCGAGCGCAAGCAGAGCCAGGATGATGAGTCGGCCAAGTTTGTACTCAGCCGCTATCGCGACGCCCGCGATTTCATAAGCATTGTGCAACAACGTCGCGACACTCTCCACGCCGTGCTCACAGCTATCGTGAAGCTGCAAAAGAAGTATTTCCAGACTTGCGACGAAGCGGACCTACGCCCTATGACACTGAAGGATGTGGGTGAGATTATCGGCATGGACCAGAGCACTGTGTCGCGCGCCACGGCCGCAAAATACATAGCCACACCATGCGGTGTGAAGCCCCTGAAATTCTTTTTTAGTGAGGGATACGGCACCCATGAAGAAGGGCGAATATCAGCTCGCAGTGTGCAGGCGGCAGTCAAGCAAATAGTCGAGAGAGAAGACAAGCGTCACCCCCTGAGCGATGAGGATATTTGCAAGGCCCTGGCTGAGAGGGGCTACGAGGTGTCACGTCGCACGGTGGCTAAATATCGCGACAATCAAGGTATTCCGGTGGCTCGCCTGCGAAAGGAGTTGTCTTTATGACCACAGGCTGCGCGACATATAACAATATGTAAATATGAAGGAGGAAAGTATACATACGTCAGAGGACTGGAACTCGCGCACGTTGCGCCTCTTGGGAGAGGCCGGTGTCGAGAGCCTCGCACGCACACACGTACTTATAGTAGGTGTGGGTGGTGTAGGCGGGTATGTGGCCGAAATGCTTGCTCGCACCGGAGTTGGAGAGCTGACCCTGATAGACTCTGACACCGTAGCCCCGAGCAATCTCAATAGGCAGATAATCGCCCTCTCGCCGGATATAGGGCAAAGCAAGGTGCAACTGTTCAAGCAACGAATTGCCGACATCAACCCGGCCTGCCGGGTGAATACATTTGCCGAATTTCTGACTCCGGAGAATGTGGATGAGATACTCGCATCGGGCTTCGACTTTGTGGCTGACTGCATCGACACAGTGGCGCCAAAAGTTGCGCTCCTCAGCGCGTGCAGATCTATGGGTATAAGGGTTATATCCTCCATGGGTGCCGGCGGCAGACTGGACCCCACAAAGGTGTGCTATGCTGACCTGTGGGATACTCGCCAGGACGGATTGGCCCGCGCTGTACGTGAGGCCTTCAAGAAGCGAGGTCGCAAGCCCTCAATCCCGGTAGTATATAGCTGCGAGGCTCCGCGCTCTCACTCCCTCATCATGGAGCAAGGGCGTGAAAACAAGCGTTCCGGATATGGCACCTTGGCTACCATACCGGCTTTATTCGGCATTTATATTGCCTCATACATTATCAATAAAATCTTGAAGCACAATGGATAAGCTCGAACTGCGAGGGGTGCGCAAATCTTTCGGCACTCTGGAAGTACTCAAAGGGATAGACCTAACCATACCTACTGACAAAATTGTCACCATCACCGGTGGAAGTGGTGCGGGTAAGTCTACATTGCTGCAAATCATGGGCACATTAGACACCCCTGACTCCGGTGCTGTACTGTATGATGACTTGGATGTCACATCCCTCAACGACAAGAAGTTATCGGAATTCAGAGGGCGCCATATCGGCTTCGTATTTCAGACTCACCAACTGCTACCGGAGTTTAACGCATTGGAGAATGTTATGCTCCCGGCCCTGATTGCCGGCACACGTCGCCGCCAAGCTGAAGGCCATGCGCGCGAACTGCTTGACTTACTCGGTCTTATCGGAAGATTGACTCATAAGCCGTCAGCCTTGTCCGGAGGTGAGCGCCAGAGAGTGGCTGTGGCCAGAGCGCTTATAAACAATCCCGGGCTCGTATTTGCCGATGAGCCCACCGGGAGTCTGGACTCGCATAATCGCGATGAAATTATTCGTCTGTTTCAAGACCTGCATACGCGCCTTGGTCAGGGCTTCGTGATAGTGACCCATGACCCGGACATGGCCTCTATCGGCCACCAAATTATCCATATTAAGGATGGCCTCATCTGCGAGGAGGAGGGCTAATTCACTCAATTGATTTGCGTCGCGGGAAGGCATCAATGAAGGAGCCGGGCGTGATATTGATAATCCGCACCCCTTTGCGTTGTGCCCATGCCTGTATTTGATGATATGAGCGGAAAGCTACGTACAGGCTCTGAAGTATGTCATGCAAATGATAATTGGCGTAGGTGGAGGTGACACGCGTTTTCTCCTCGGCATTATCCTTGTAAAAATGGGGCTGCACGGTGACTACCCGATTTTCCTCATCCACCTCGAGCGTCTTGCTCCATGTATGGTCAGCTCCGGCTATGTAGATAGTCTTGAATCCCTCGCGTATCCCTATCATGATAGATGGTATTAACACATTGCGAGGGCGCGGCATTGCCAACCCACTGTTATAGAGGGGATATACCAGGGCAGACATTCCCTCTGCCGGAGTGAGGTTGAAACCCTTAACAGTCAGGTCATTATTCAATCTTGACCGGACAAGCTTGACCATCTTACCGGGCACATACAGAGACATTTCCCAATCCACATCGGCAAGATTTGTCCATAACCGCGCCACATTGGGGTCAGTGTCAACGCCGACAAAGAAGTGAGGGTCTGCGAGCACATATAGCTGTGGCTTGAGCTTGCGGAACTCCGGCGAGTTGGCAGCAAAATTCACAGCCAAACGTTGTCGCGACATCAGCGCTGGCATTTCCGTGTCAATAGTATGTCGCAAGGAGGGGCCGTTGCCCAAAATCACCAGCTCGTCGTGCTCGCTCCGGCATCCCTTTTTGAATGCGCGGCTACTCATTAGCGGCACCTTCATCCATGAAGTAACCCCGGCCGTAAACAAGGCAATACCATCCGCTATCCTTTTTGCTGTTCCCATTTCATTCTACGGTTTAATGTCCTGTGGTTTATCCATGTATGGGTAATCGCTCTGGCGGCGTGCCATCACCTCAACAGCGTTATAGGGCTTAAAATCAATGGTCTGCGTCAACTTCTTGTTTGAGAATGTTGCCGTTGTGGTGAGGGCTTTATACATCTCCTTTAACTTGCTTGACGGGCACAGACGCAAGCCCCATTTTATCAATCCTTTAGGTAGAGACAGGATGCGCTTGTTTGTCGCGAAATTGGCTGCCATGGCATCAGCTATTTCCACTATACCGTGAGCCAGTCCGTCAGTGACGTTATACACGCCCGGCACACCGAAACACAGCCTGATTGCAGCGGCAAGGTCATCTGCCATCACAAGATTGCGCTTTGCCTCGTTGCCGCGAATGTGCATATAATAGCCCTTGCTGACCGAGTCTGCCATGAAGGCATATCGCCCGTGCATACCATTGCCTATAACAGAGGCGGGGCGTAGAATAGTGCACAAGACACCATGATCTGCACACCACTTTTCGATTGTCTTTTCAGCCCGTATCTTGGAGCGAGAATAAGGGGTATCCGGGCGCAAAAAGCAACTCTCTTCCACATCTTCACCCGGGTCATTACCATATACATGGACAGTACTGATATATATTATCTGACGCGGAGGCACATTCTCGAGGCCCTCCAGCAAATGTCTGGTGCCTATATTATTGAGTACATCGGCGCGAGAGTCATCTGCGGTGCCGGCCATGTGCACCACCACATCATATCTACGCGAAAGAAGGGGAATATCCTTCTCGAGGTCACAGGCTATAGTGGCATCCGGCCGGCGCGATATATAATCGGGCTTGTAGCCCTCGCTCTCAAGCAGACGCATGAAATATGAACCGATAAAACCGGTAGCTCCGGTGACAAGAATATTTTTATACTCAGCCATGACGTTTAAGAAACAATGTTTTTAAGGCTATTACATATCGGCCAAACAAACGTAATGCACAGACCTTATGCCCGTTGTGCCGCAGGGCTCGCAGCTTCTCGCGAGGGGTGACCAGTAGGCGGTTGTGTCGGCGAGACGACAATCCGCCGGGAGACATCAGCACCATGCACATAGGTAAATACTTGATATTATGGGGCTCGGCCAGCAGCACTCTCACAAGCCACTCATAATCGCCGGCCACAGTGTAGCCTGTCGGATATAATCCATAACGTTCATATAATGAACGCGTCACATACATTGAGGGGTGGGGGAACATGAAGCCCCATTTGAGCATATCAGGGCGGAATGGCTGACCGGAATAATAACGGCCACGCTCGCCGTTCTGTTTATTGTAGACAATATCGGCATAGGTCATCTCCAATGTGGCATCAGCAGCGAAAGCATCACTGATCGTCTTCAACGCATGTTGCGAATCAAACCTGTCGTCACCATGCAGAATGCCTATAACATCCCCTCGAGCTATCTGTATGCCGTGATTGAGAGCATCATACAGTCCTTTTTGGGGGTGAGACTCTATCACAACCGTATATGGGACTCTGTGAGCATATTCCTCACAGATTGCTGCGGTATTATCTGTAGACTCGCCATCAACGATTATATGTTCGTAGGGGGAGAGTGTCTGCTGCTCTACACTCTTCAAGGTGTCCGACAGATGTGCCTCTGCATTGCGGACTATGGTAATTAAACTTATATGTACCTCTCGCCTGCTCATCACATCTTCAGATAGTTATATGCAACAACGAGTGCCATTGCCACTGCCACAATATATGCAATGGCATATATCTTAACATCTCTGCCACTTACCAGACCATGGCGGCAACTGATGATGGTCTGCAATGCCGGCGGGATACACAACGGCATGAAGGGCAAGTAATAGCGTGCTACAGTGCCGGCACTCATGAATGCCACACTCAGATAGCACATCAGCCACATAAGTGCCCATATTTGGAGTCCGCCGGCGACTCGCTTCCGATAAATACACAAGGCGAAATATCCCAATACCAAGCCTCCCACAAAATACCATAATATGGAGAGGTGAGCTATCGGCACAAACCGGGCTATATTACGGTCGCGAGTATAGTTCCATGGAAATGGCGGAAAGTATTGTGCTACTGCTGCTACAGGCAGATAGGCCAGCCTGTCGGGTATTGATTTGCTGTAATAGTTGCCGGCGTCTTGAGCAACTTTCTCTATCGAACCATAGCCGAACATGGCTTTATTGTTTCGGGCCGCTTGTGCGGTGTCAAGCAGAGCAGTGTCGCCTAAGGTATTCATTGTACGCCCACCGGCCACTATGGCAAAGCACAATAACAGCGCCGCCAATGTGCTGTTGGCTCTACCGGAGAAGGTGCCGGTATGCTTTACAAATGAGTGGATAAAGCATGTCAGGGCACAAACCATGAGCAAGTATCCGGTCAAGTGCCTAATAGGCATGAGCATGAAGGCTCCGGCTGACCCGGCCACAAGTGAGTTAATTCTCAGCCGGCCTTGATATATATCTGTCAGCAGTAGGGTGAAGCAACTCAGAGCACATACTATGATTGCCTCCCGCTGGAGTAGTGTGCCATAATATGCTATGCCGGGAATGATAGCAAAGAGCAACATCCCCACCCACACGCGCTTTATGGCGTCGCCGCCCGGGCACAATCTATGGCAGATGCATCCTACCAAGGCTACTGACAAGCTCATACACAACACATTGGCCAACAGCGGGGCAAGTATGCCTCTGCCAAAAGTGTTAAAGCAGAACATCAGAAACAACTGATACCCGACTGCCGGTTTGTCTGACAAGGGCCAGCCGTTCCATAAATCCATAGCAGACTGATAGCGCACCCAAGCATCGCTCCAGGGGGCTAACCCGGGATTAACCCATGTGCTCCCCGGCACTGACAGATAGCCTGCTATATTGACAGAGACACCAACAAACATCAGTGCCGTCAATGATGAAATTATAATACATGCCTGACGGCTCCACAATCGCCACAATATCATGCGGCTTCCCACTAATGCAAGTATTCCGATCACCCCATACCCTATGCCACA
The DNA here is from genome assembly GCA_023665425.1 of Muribaculaceae bacterium. GTDB lineage: Bacteria > Bacteroidota > Bacteroidia > Bacteroidales > Muribaculaceae > Lepagella. Next base: position 20,181 of record JAMPDX010000008.1, on the reverse strand, counting down.
CTGCTGTGCGTAGGCTATATTATTGGGGTTTATACCTGTCCGGAATGTATGAAATGCAATTAGTGCCGAGAACATTCCGACTATCCAAACAGACACAATAGCCCACAGCATCTCCTTTGTATCCAGCGATTTAGGAGCTGATGATGGGTCTGGCATGCATGAATTTAAATATGGACTCTCGGTAATAATCAATTTGATAAATGCGTATTTACTGCAAAATTAATACTTTTTTTTGAGTTGGGAGCAATAATTAGCCCCCTTTGCGTAAAAAATGTGTGCTGTCCACTTTTTTTTGGCACGGATTTTGTCATGTGCAAATTTTGAAGTATCTTTGTATCTGATATGTGAAGGCGCCGGATAATCCGCCGGATTGAGAAGGCACTCATTAATCACTACTAACATATTGACAAACAATTAAATAAATAAAACAATGGCAAACAACAACCAGGAAAACAAGAACCAGCTGCAAATCCAGCTCAAGCCCGAGGTAGCAGACGGCAAGTACTCAAACCTCGCAATGATTGGCCACGGCCCCAACGAGTTTATTATCGACTTCATCTTTGCTGCACCCGGCATGCCCCAGGCTCCCGTGGTAAGCCGCATTGTTATGAGCCCCGAGAACGCCAAGCAGCTTATGTTCGCCCTCACTGACAATGTTCAGAAATATGAGAAGACATTCGGTGAAATCCAGCAGAAGCGCCCCAACAACGGCCAGAACTTCTCCAACAACTAATTGAAATCTCATCACCGGGAGGCGCGATATCACCCTTTGCGCCTCCCGGATTATCCTTTTTTGATCAATTACACTCCCCTCGCCCATCTCGCCTCCTCAACCCCCAAACACATTATTGCTCCCTATGGATACCAATCTATTGATATACAACAGCCTGAGCCGACAGAAAGAATTATTCAAACCTCTGCACGAGGGTATGGTAGGCATGTACGTCTGCGGCCCCACAGTTTATGGCGATGCTCATTTGGGCCATGCACGCCCCGCCATCACATTTGACACACTCTTTCGATATCTGCAACACTTGGGCTACAAGGTGCGCTACGTGCGCAATATAACCGACGTAGGCCATCTGGAGCATGATGCCGACGACGGCGAGGACAAGATTGCCAAGAAGGCACGCCTTGAGAGCCTTGAGCCCATGGAGGTGGTGCAACATTACCTAAACAGATATCATCACGACATGGAAGCACTCAACGTGCTCCCTCCCTCAATTGAGCCCCACGCATCAGGCCATATCATTGAGCAGATTGAGTATGTCAAGAAGATTATTGAGGCCGGCTACGCATACGAGAGCCATGGGTCTGTATACTTCGACGTCGAAAAATACAACAAAGACCATAAATACGGCATACTGTCAGGCCGAAACATCGAGGAGATGCAAAGCAACACTCGCACCCTCGACGGACAGAACGAAAAGCGCAATCCGCTGGACTTCGCCCTGTGGAAGTGCGCCTCTCCACAACATATAATGCATTGGCCCTCACCATGGAGCGAAGGCTTCCCCGGCTGGCACCTCGAGTGCTCCACTATGGGTGAGAAATATCTGGGCGAGACTTTTGATATCCATGGCGGCGGTATGGACCTGCTCTTCCCCCACCATGAGTGCGAGATAGCCCAAAGTGTGGCCGCGCAGGGGCATCCGGCAGTGAGATACTGGATGCACAACAATATGATAACCATCAACGGCAAGAAGATGGGCAAGAGCTATCAGAACTTCATCAATCTTGAGGAGTTCTTCACCGGCTCACACCCCCTGTTGGAGAAGGCCTACTCTCCGATGGTGATACGATTCTTCATCCTGCAGGCTCACTATCGCAGCACCGTAGACTTCAGCAACGCCGCCCTGCAAAGCGCCGAGAAGGCATTGCAGAAAATGCTCGAGACCTACCAGCGCCTGCAAAATCTGCTGCCGGCAGAGACGAGCAGCATCGAGCTCCCCGACTTTGCAGCACGCTGCTACGAGGCTATGGATGATGACCTGAACACGCCCCAAGTAATTGCACATCTGTTTGACGCAGGCCGAATCATCAACGCCGCCAACTCCGGTGAGGTAAAACTCTCAGCCGATGATTTGGCCTCACTGCGACACCTCTTTGACATCTTCTTGGTGGAGCTCTTGGGTATCCGCACCACCGGAGACTCCGGATCAGACCCTGACGTCTTCAAGCCCTACGAAAAGGCCGTAGACCTGCTTATGGAAATCCGCAAGAACGCCAAAGCAGCCAAAGACTGGGCTACTTCAGACCTAATCCGCGACCGTCTGGCCGAAGCCGGCTTCGATGTCAAAGACACTAAAAACGGTGTCGAATGGTCCGTCAAAAAGTAACCGCTCATTAAAATGTGAGGGCCCAAAAGTTTGTCAGCGGACAAATACGGTTGATCCACTCAATCGCGTTCCGCCGTACACCGAATACGACTATAGCACATCACCATCTACGATGAGTTTGCTAAGTGGTTGAGACGCAGAGTGCTTACACTATTATAACCCCACGATATGCGAGAGCCATCAGCTCGAGCTTCGTGGGGTTAAATTAATGCAAGCGCTCCGTGCTTATTCCTCTGTCAAAAAGTATTTGATATTATTGGTGGTCATGAGGAGGCATAGACTTGGTTACGCAAAAAAAAATCACTAATTTTGCAGTTGGATAGGTAGTCGCTTACACCGTAGCGGTGGTGACTGCGTATAAATTTCTGAAGAATGAAGATTTTGATAATCAATGGGCCGAACTTGAATTTGCTTGGACGCCGTGAGCCGGAGGTTTATGGCCATAAGGCATTTGAGCCATATTTCGAGGAGTTGGTGAGAGCCTTCCCTCAGGCGCAGCTGCAATATGTGCAATCCAACTGCGAAGGCGCCATAATAGATGCCTTGCATGAGGCTTTTATCGGACCCAAGGAGCTACGTGCCGACGCTGTCATACTCAATGCCGGAGCTTACACTCACTATTCTTACGCCATAGCCGATGCAATTTCAGCAATTGCCCCTCTTCCGGTGGTTGAAGTGCACATTTCGCAACCGGCAGCCAGAGAGGAGTTTAGACACAAATCTGTCATTGCCTCCGTATGCCACGGCTCCATCTGTGGCTTCGGATTGGACTCATATTGGCTTGCTATTCTAGCTCTTTTAAGAATCGGCTGTCATGTCTCTTGAAGAATACATATCATTGCATATAGACCCCGAGCCTGATTGGCTTCAGGCAGTGGACCGCGTCACAAATCTACGGTTGTTCAATCCGCGCATGTGTTCCGGCCATCTGCAGGGGCGTTTGCTAAAGATGATAGTGCAGCTCACCGGAGCCAAGAAGATACTTGAATTAGGCACCTTTTCCGGTTATTCTGCCCTGTGTATGGCTGAGGGGCTGCCTGCCGGAGGAGTGCTACATACCATAGAGGCAAATGATGAGTTGGAGGATTTTATCAGAGAGAACATCTCCCTCTCACCATTTGGAGAGAAGATTTTTCTACACATAGGGGATGCTTTGGCACTTACACCCAATCTTGTGACAGAAGCCCCGTTTGACCTTGTCTTTATAGATGCCGACAAGCGACAGTATCCCGACTATTACAAAGCAATAAAACCGATGGTTCGCCCCGGCGGTCTCATCATAGCCGACAATACCCTGTGGGACGGACATGTTGTGGCAGATGAGCGCCACAGCACACAGACGGTCGGCGTTATGGCTTTTAACGACTTGGTGGCAGCAGACCCGCAAGTAGAAAAAGTAATCTTGCCGCTGCGCGACGGATTAACTATAATACGCATTCGAGAAAAACAATCAACTTTATAATCTCCAAATGCGTTATATAAGTGATGATTAAAAAATAAATTGGTAATTTTTGTATGATGATTAAGAATACCAACTTGGTAAATTTTATAATCATCACTAAACAAAACCCAAAATTATGGAAGGTAAAAGACAAGCTAAAATATCCAGAATGCTCCAAAAGGAGCTGAGTGAAATATTTCGTAAACAGACAGCGGCCATGGGTGGTGTGCTGGTGAGTGTGTCGGGTGTAAAAGTCTCACCGGACTTGAGTATTGCCAAGGCATACCTGAGCATCTTCCCCTCTAATCGTTCAAACGAGATATTGGAGAATATTCGCACTCAATCCAAGACCGTGCGCTATGAGTTGGCATCACGTGTCAAGGACGTATTGCGAAAATGCCCGGAGCTGCAGTTCTATCTTGACGACTCGCTGGACTATATCGAGAATATCGACCGTCTGCTGGCTGCCGACCCTCATCTGCATGATGACGACAAGTAAGACTCCGATTGCGATTGTCCATGCCCCGACAAGGAATAAAATCGAACCTATAAACATATAAGTGTCAGCCAAACAAACATTTGGCTGACATAACAGATTTCTGAGTGAGTAACAACGAATTAGCCTTACGCTTGGCCTTAAGGTATCTCTGGTCGCGCAAATCACATAGTGCAGTCACGGCTATAGCCATAGCCGGAGTGTGCGGTGTGGCTGTTGCCACCATGGCTATAATATGTGTTCTCTCGGTCTTCAACGGCTTTAACGAAGCCATTGTAGACCGAGACACTCGCATCATGTCAGACCTTATGGTGCGCAGTGCGAGTAGCGATATCATCAACAATGCAGACTCACTCACGCAATCGATTGCCGGGATAGAAGGGGTCGAAGCTGTCACCCCCGTCATCGTTGATGAGGCAGTAGCATTCTACAACGGCAAGCAGCTGCCGGTAAGGCTTTTGGGTGTTGATCCCACTGCTTACAGGCGAGTTACAGCCATTGACTCTGTGATAGTTGAGGGCTCATGGAAGCCTCAGCCTCAAGCCCTTGTAGACCACGAGGCGAGCCAATCATTGACAGCGGAGCAGAACGATGCTATCACCGATATGGCGGCAGCGGACTTTGATGAGGCAGCACTGTTTGCCGAGGCCGAACTTAGCAGCGACCCTGTGCAGACTGACACATTGCCGGTATCTCCAATACTGGTGTCTTCCGGAGTGGCCGGAAATCTCGGCTTACCACATGGCAGTGAGTCAGGCATCATGGTCTATCTTCCACGCCGCAACAGCTCATCGGCATTCACAGACCCTTCATCATCGTTTATGGTCGACTCTCTGGCTGCCACCGGAGTCTTCTCCTCTCAGCAGGCAGAATTTGATGCTGCCACAATCATAGCAGACATCGAAGTGGCGCGTCGACTATTGGAGTATGACACACAGGCCAACGTCCTATATATCAGCTTAAAAGATAACAGCAATCAGTCTGACATACAATCACACATAGCCAAAATCCTCGGCCCACATTATACCATAAGCACCCGCACAGACCGGCAGACACTACACTTCCGGATGGTAGCGATAGAGAAATGGATCACATTTCTGCTCTTGGCCTTCATCCTGGTAATAGCCTCTTTCAATATAATAAGCACGCTGTCAATGCTCATTATAGAGAAGCGGAGCAATATACACACCATGACCAACTATGGAGCATCGCGCTCACTGATAGGGCGGGTATTCTTTTGGGAAAGCATCATAGTGTGTATGGTCGGCTCCCTTGTAGGATTGGTGGCCGGCATCATTTTATGTATGCTGCAACAGCACTTCGGGCTCATCAGCATACCGGGTAATCCCTCTCAGATTATAATGAGTCATTACCCTGTGAGCATCCGCATCACAGACATACTGATAGTCTTTGTGCTCTGCGCCGCCGTGGCCCTCATTATCGGTGCCATATCAGCATCCTTTGCCCGTCGTACCGCTAAAACACGTGTATAAATACAAAAACAATATAAAACGCTCTATATGAAAAAGATTTTATATCCGGCACTTGCAATTGCCTTGATAGGAATGGCTTCATGCCACAAGAATGATGAAAGCGCCGAGACAAATGGCGCCATAAATGCTAAAATAGTCAATGACTTCCCCGACACCGAAATCATAGTGTCTGAAGACTCTGTTGATGGCGACTATAGTGAGGAAATCAAGGATGAGGTGCAACAGCTCGAAATATCAAGCAGCCTCGAAGATGAAGAGCAGAGCGACGAAAACTCTCAGGACGAGATAAAAGAGGAAAAGAAAGCCGACAAATCCGCCGACAAGAAGCATGATGAGGCAACAAGCTCCAATGAGGATGCTTAATTTCTCAAGTCTATTAAACAAAACGACTATATCATACGTTAAATAAAAAGTTGTGGCTATTGTTATCAATGGCTTCCACTATTATAACATAATCATATCACTAAAACTATGAAAAAAATTGCACTTTCAATGGCTGCTATAGCCATGATCGCATTTGCATCATGCGGCAACAAGGACAAAGGTACTGAGACTAACGCAGAAGAAACTGCCACAGAGAACATCGCTGATGCCCCTGACACTATCACAGTGAGTGAAACTGTCATCGAAGAAGTTACTCCCGTTGAGGAGGCTGAAGAGGGCGTATCCGACCTTAAGGATGCCGCCAAGGATGCCGCTGACGATGCTGTAAATAAAGCTAATGACGCTGCCAATAAGGCCGTAGATAAAGCTAAAGATGCTGCTAACGACGCTGTAAATAAAGCTAAGGGCGTAGCGGGTGACGCTGTGAACAAGGCTCAAAAAGAGGCTCAAAAAGCACTCGGCCGCTAATCAACCTTCCACCCCAATAAATACTGAGGGTGTATCATAAATCGATTTTGATAAATTTTAATTTGCAGCATGCTTATATTCAGCGGTGCAATTTGTAATTCTATCAAATGTTCGATTTATGACACACCCTCAGAATTTATGAGTGTAGGGAGAGTGTTAGCGAACGGCTACTTTGAATGTCTGATTGTCAACGCGGACTACATATATGCCGGGGGTAAGGCCAGTCATGGGCTTACGAGCACCGTCAGTGCTGAAGACCTCAGCAACAGAGTATGAACCATTAATAATGATGTCGCCACCTACGCTGTAAACCTCTGTGGAGATGACGCCGGTATCAACACCAACTTCATCGATGCCGACTACGTTACGGCTTACAATGACTGCGTATGAGTTTGCAGGCACTGTGATACGACCTGTTGCAGCATCAAAGGTAGGGTTGGTGTTGTATGATTTAGACTCAATGCGATAGTTGGCATTGTCGGTAGAGCTGAACATTGTAGAGCACTCGAAGGTGCGGTCGCCGGTAACGTTGGGGTTGATAGCGAGTATCAGCTCCTTGCCATTCTTCTTCAGATACAGGAAGCGGCCATTTTGCCATGAAGATGCGGCAAAGTTCATCTGTTGCAGGGCATCCTTGTCAAAGAGCTCCGGCTCCTTGGTGCGGAGTTGGATGAGTTCGCAGACGTTCTTATACAGGCCGTAAGTATCATCATCGTTGAGAGCATTCCAGTTCACGATCTTGGGGTCAGTGTTGTTGCTGCTGCCGGACTTTGTGGTCTGCTCATTGCCAAGCTCGGAGAATTGCCAAATCATGTGAGCGCCGGGTGACAGTATCATCTGAGCGTGCAGGGCACCGATACGGCGCTTACTCACCTCATTGTTGCCTTTGACACCGGAGGCACCATACTGCTTCTGCTTGTAGCCCATGCGCTCCTCATCGTGGCTCTCGGCATAACCTACTGTAGAGCCCCATGTACGAGAGTCGCGCTCAGCGTTGAAGCGGTTGAGGTTGCTGTCCTCGCTGTAACCCATAGCAAACTGGCAAGCGGCATAGTTCACGTTGGCCCAATTCATCTGGCCATCGGCTGCCATTTCATTCTCCTCCTTAGCGCCGGCAAGGTTCTCATTGATGAAGTAAGCATCGGGGTTAACCTCCTTCATAGCGGAGTGTATACGGGTCATGCGGGCCACACGTGAAGCATTGTAAGCCTCGGTGCCGGAACCGTATGAATTATTGTCGCCAAGGCCCTTTACAAGGTCGAAGCGGAAGCCATCCACCTTATACTCTGTCATCCAATATTTCACGCAGTCAGTCCATTGTTGCTCCACGAGGGGATGATCCTGCTTCCAGTCATTCAGCACTGAATATGAGTGGGGAGCATTTTTGTTGTAGAAGGGATTGTTGGCGATGTCATACATCTGATACCAGGGGTGCAGACCGTCGCTCTGATTGAATACTATATCAAGTATTACAGCGATGCCGTTTTGGTGACACAGGTCGATAAACTCCTTATAGTCGTCGGGAGTGCCGTATGCCTTATCGGGAGCGAAGTAGAAGTTAGTGTTGTAGCCCCATGAATTGTTGCCGTTAAACTCCATAATGGGGAGAAGCTCAATGGCATTAACACCCATGTCGATAAGGTAAGGGAGCTTCTCAATGGCCTTTCTGATTGTGCCATTACCCTGAGCAGCGCCTTCAGTGCCGGTGAAGTCACGGAGCAGAAGCTCATAAATCACGAGGTCCTCCTTGTCTACACCCTTGAAGTTGCTCACCTTCCAGTCATATTTGTTGATATTCTCATGATAAACGGCTACCACGGTGTTGCCACCTACCTCGTCGAGAGGGAATTCGGGCAAGTTGGGGAACACATCCTTTGATATATATTTATCATTATAGGGGTCGAGGATTAGCTTTGCGTATGGGTCGGAAACCTTGAGAGTGCCATCTACCAGATAATAGTAGAAATACATGGTGTCGGGGTCAAGGCCGGAGACTGTAGTCCAGAAGTAGCGGTTGCCGTTATAGTCCTGATACTTCATTACATTCTCGTCAGAAGCCACATATCCATTCCAGCCGGGGATGAGCATCACAGAGCTTTTGCCGGGGGCTGCCAGACAGAAGGTGACAGTGCCGTCGGCATTTCGCACAGCGCCCTGCTTGGGAGTACCGCCGGGATAGTTGGCCTGAGTGGAAGAGGTGGGATAGCAATAAACAGCCTCAACTGTCTGACTCTCGGAGCCAGCTACACCCTTGGCTACTACGGTATAGTTGCCATGATTGGTGAATGTATAGGGAGACTCCAGACGAGTAGCGTTCTCGGCGCTCTTCACTGTTTGGCCATTGATCTCGAGGCTCAAGGTAGAGGGGCGAGTGGCTGTAACGGTGAAGTTAACTGTCTTATGAGCGTCATCCACAAAAGTGCCTTCCAGGTTCGAAAAGAGTGCCACCTGATAGCCCTCCTCCTTAACGTCGAGGAAGATGTCAGCGTTCCCGACATCCTTACCCTCAAGCTTATTGTCTGATGTGCGGAACACGAAAGCCAGCTTCTTGACAATCTCATCATCAGTGAGCCCATAATAAGTCTTGATGTCGCCGATGTTGAGCTTCCAGAGGTTTGGGCTCACATACTCCAACTTATATTTGGGAGTGTTGGTGCCCCAAGTAGGAGCATGCTTCCAGTCAGAGTTGGTAGTACTCTTGTTGGTAATAACGCCTGTGTGGGCGTAGATCTGAGCAGATGCAGGCTGATTATTAAGAGCTTTGTTGCCAAGGTCTGCGTGGAAATAAACCACGACATCCTTGCTACTCTGCTGCAGAGGCGACGGGTCAGAAGTCACCACATCAGCTGCTTTTACGCCGAACACGCTTGCCAGCGCAAAGATAAAAAGCAAAATGTAAGATTTCATTAGTTAATCAGTGAACACTATTTTAGGTTATCGTAAAAAATATGTCAATACTTTTTTAGGAACTTAGCTTGCCGGCAGTGAACAGATTAGCCGGCTCACAAAAACTTCCTGCCATACCACGATGCAAAATTAATAATAAAAAATCAAATTAACACTATTAAAGTCCTTTAAAAAAGTTAAATTATCACTTTTTTAATATTTATTATACAAATTTAGCAGGTAATATCCAATTGTATATATTATGGTAAGGAGTGCCCGCAAGGACACCGACTTATAGTAACCCCGTACACACGCGGCGACAGCCGTGGGTGTGCGGGGTTGGCAGGCACTCAAAAGGCGCGCGTAGCCCGCCGAGTTACCGCTTGTTGATATTTTAAAGTATAACTCGCTAAACTGGAATTTATTTTCTTTTAGAGTCCTTTCTAATCTCATTATGGCGATTATTTTCAGGGCGAGCAGACGTGGATTGTTAATTTTTTTGTAACTTTGCAGGATATTTGAGATAGAGCCCCGTTGTTACATCAGTGGCTTCTTTCGCTCAAAAGGATGATATATCATTTAATACTCATAATAGTCCTGGTAGCAGCCATTTTTCGCGGGTGGAAACGTGGTATGGCCAAGCAGCTCGCTCCTCTCTTGGGGTTGGCTTTCGGATTTGTTGCCGCACGCATATTTTGCGAGCAAGCAGCAGAAATGCTCGACCCGGTGATACCGGCGGCCGACACTTTTGCCCCGGCTCCGTTTGGGGAGCCGATGCGCCACTATACCGCCTGCATGATAGGTGCTTCCCTGATCTTTGCGGTGGTATATATCGTGTTCCGCTTATTGGGCATTGTCCTGTCGCGTGCACTGAACATACTCCACACCGGTGCCATCAATTCGATAATGGGAGCTGCTTTCTGCTTGGCTAAATGGGTGTTGATTATGAGTATCCTTTTCAACCTGTGGCTTATAATCAGGCCTAACTGCGATTTGAGGAAGTTCTGCTCTTATGGCGATGGAAATTTGGTGGAATTGGTCATGGAGGTGGCGCCTGCGATGCTTGGCACCGAGAGCCCATCAGATTTGGAGCACTATCACCAGATGGAGGAAGCTCACAAACTTGATGCCCCGGAAGAGGCTTAGAACTTGTTTAACGAAATAAACCAATACACCGCTCGGAGCGTTGTGTATAAGACAGCATAAGACAGTATAATATGAGTGAATATATGTTGCAGGTCAAAGACCTGCATGCAGGCATAGCCGGCAAGGAAATATTAAAAGGTATCAACTTGGATGTACGTTCCGGCGAGGTACATGCCATCATGGGTCCCAATGGTTCGGGCAAGAGTACCCTCTCAATGGTGCTCGCCGGCAATCCGGCATACACAGTGACTCGCGGCTCAGCAGAGTTTATCGGACACAATCTTTTGGACCTCCCGCCCGAGACACGCAGCCACTTAGGTCTCTTCCTCGGCTTCCAGTATCCGGTGGAGATACCCGGTGTGAGCATGGTCAACTTCATGCGTGCAGCCATCAACGAGAAGCGCAAATATCTGGGTGAGCCCCCCATGAGTGCTACAGACTTCTTGCGCCTCACTCGCGAAAAGCGTGCCGTGGTGGAGCTGGATAGCAAGTTGGCCTCACGTTCAGTAAACGAAGGCTTCTCCGGCGGCGAAAAGAAGCGCAACGAGATATTCCAGATGGCAATGCTTGAGCCCAAGCTCTCCATACTCGACGAGACTGACTCCGGCCTTGACGTCGATGCCCTGCGCATCGTGGCCGATGGTGTCAACACACTCAAAAGCGACGAGAATGCCACTATAGTCATCACACACTATCAGCGTCTACTCGACTATCTCAAGCCCCAGATAATACATATCTTATACAAAGGACGCATCATAAAGACGGACGGTCCGGAGCTGGCACTGTTCATCGAGAAGAATGGTTTCGACCCACTCATCAAGCAAGCCGAAGCCGACGGGCTTATTTGATAATATATTCATGTCATGAATTCACTTACTCAATATATAGATTTATATAAGGCAAATGTACAGACTTTCAGCCAACTGGGTGCGCCCCTACTCGACAAGTGGCGCACCGAAGCGCTTGAAGTGTTGGAGCATTCCACATTGCCTGCAAAGGGGAGTGAGAATTATGAGCAGACGGACTTGGAATCCATCTTGGCTCCCGACTACGGATTGAATGTGGAGCGCATGTCTCTAAGCATCAATCCTGCAGACACATTCTCATGCCATGTGCCCAACATGAGCACATCACTCTTCTTCTTGTGCGGAGACAGCTTTGCCACTACCGACAATTCACGCCGACGCCTGCCGGAGGGGGTAACAGTCACCTCTCTTCGTTATGCCGCTCAGCATACACCGGAGCTGATTGAGCCCTATTTCGGCAAAATAGCCGACATCTCCAATCCGTTGGTGGCACTCAATACACTGCTGGTGCAGGATGGCCTTGTGATCCATGTGGCCAAGGATGTGAAGATAGAACGCCCGCTGCAGCTCGTAAGTATGTTGCAGGGGGCAGTGCCAATGATGGCTGTGCGACGCCTGCTTATAGTGCTCGAACAGGGCGCTGAGGCCTGCCTGCTCTGCTGCGACCATACGCAGAATGAAGAGCTTTCATTCCTCAACCTCCAGACTATCGAAATATATGCCGGTGCCGGCTCCAAATTCGACATCTATGAGTTGGAGGAGAGCACACGCAAGACAAGTCGTCTCAGCTCCCTTTACCTAAATATCGAGCGCGATGCCAATGTGCTACTTGACGGTATTACCCTCTTCAATGGCGTAACACGCAATGAGTTGTATGCCAAATTCCTTGACGAGGGTGGCAATCTGCAAATCCTCGGCATGGGCATTGAGGATGCCAATCGTCGTCTGGACAATTACACTATGGTGCGCCACGACAAGCCCCATTGCACAAGTAATGAGCTGTTTAAATATGTGGTAGACGATGAGGCTGTAGGTGTCTTCTGCGGCCGCGTTTACGTGGCTCCCGGCGCCATTAAAACAGAGGCAATGCAGGCCAATCGCAATCTGGTGGCTTCTCCTTCAGCGCGAATGTTCAGCAAGCCCCAGCTCGAAATATATGCTGACGATGTCAAGTGCTCACACGGCACCGCTATCGGCCAGCTCGACCCGATGCAAATCTTCTATATGCGTACTCGCGGCTTGGATGAGAAGACAGCCAAAACTCTGCTCCGCCAGGCTTTCATGGCAGATGTCATAGAGCCGGTACGCATGGAGCAGCTGCGCGACCGCCTGCGCCACCTCGTGGACATGCGTCTGAGCGGCTCCGGCATGAAGTCATGCGTAGCATGTGCCACCGATGAGTGTCCGGTATAATATATAATGCCATGGAAAGATACGATATTGAAAAAATACGGCAACAATTCCCCATACTGAACCGCGAGGTGCAGGGCAAGCCCTTGATATATCTCGATAATGGTGCTACCTCACAGACCCCTCACCTGGTGGTGGAGGCTATTGTCAACGGCTATGAGCACACTAAGGCAAATGTACACCGCGGGGTGCACACTCTGTCGCAAGAGGCTACCGACCTGCAAGAACAGACACGCCGCAGGGTGCGAGACTATATCAATGCCGAATCTGAGCAGGAGGTGATTTTCACCCGCGGCACCACAGAGGCTATCAATCTTGTGGCAGCCAGCCTTGGGGAGAGGTTCCCGGTGGGTGGCGAAATCATCCTCACAGTGATGGAGCACCATGCCAACATAGTGCCATGGCAATTGTTGGCCGCTCGCAAGGGGCTTACTATAAAGGTGGTGGACATCACGGATGAAGGGGTGCTGAAGCAGGATATGTATCGCGAGCTGTTCACCGACAAGACCGTAATGGCCGCTTTCTGCCATGTAAGCAATGTATTGGGCACCGTCAATCCGGTGAAGGAAATGACCGCCTATGCTCACTCCAGAGGGGTGCCGGTGCTCGTGGATGGCGCCCAGGCATCACCACACCTGCGTATTGATGTGCGCGACATTGATTGCGACTTCTATGCCTTCTCATCTCACAAAATGTATGGGCCCTGCGGGGTAGGTATCCTCTACGGGCGTAAAAGTTTGTTGGAGTCGATGCCCCCATACCAGGGAGGTGGCGAAATGATAGGCCATGTGAGCTTTGCAGGTACTACCTGGGCCGAACTACCCTATAAGTTTGAGGCCGGCACTCCCGACTTTGTTGATATCGCCGCTTTCAACCAGGCCATTGACTTTATCGAAGAGGTGAGTATGGAGAGCATCTCAGCACATGAGCATGAGCTGATGGATTATCTGATGAGCCGCCTGTATGAGGAGATACCCGGTATCAGAGTAATCGGTACTGCCCCGGGCAAAGAGCCGGTGCTTAGTTTCCTGGTGGGCGACGCCCACCCCTATGACATAGGTATGCTCCTCGACAAGCAGGGAGTAGCCGTACGCACCGGCCACCACTGTGCGCAGCCCTTGATGGAACGATTAGGCATCCCTGGCACTGTGCGAGCCACAATGGCTGCCTACAACACCCGCGAGGAAATAGACGCCTTCCTTAAGGCTCTGAAGCGCGCCGCCCAGATTTGTATGTTCTAAGAGTGTGTCTAATAATCCGTATATATTAGCCTGAATGGTTGAAGCGCGTAGCGCTTACACTATTCTAACCCCACGAAGCTTGAGCCGTAGGCTCTCGTATATCGTGGTTTTTTTTATGCAAGCGCTCCGCGCTTTCTCCTATATATAACAAGCCTATAGTCTCTGAGTGTCCGATGGGGCTCTATTTATTGCGAGTTTTTGCACATTGGAAAACTGATAAAATTTTATTTTTTAAATTTTATTAAAAAATGATTGGAATTTTAGAAACTAATTTGTAACTTTGCCATGTATTTCCATTTTTTAGGCATCGTAAAATTTATATTTCACCATCATTGCCCCGCTCCTCAATATAAGTATCTGCTTAGTTTAATCATTTTGACGGAGAAGGGTTAGCAAACTGCCAAATATTACGCCTGTCTATCTTATTGAAATCCAAACAGTTCTTTTTTTATTAACCTAATCAGTCAAATTATGAAGAAAGTTTTAACGCTTTTTGCGGCCGTTCTTCTGACTTCTTGGGCTTCTATTTTTGCACAAGATGCTGACACTGAGAGTCTTGTCGGGCAGACGTATACCGGACAGACTACCGAGGTGCCGGACGGCACGACGTGGCTTAATGCCAACACTTCGCCGGGTGTATACTCCTCACTGAAGGGTACATACACCATTGATTTGAGTTCGGTCTATTACATGATTAGTAACTATGCCAACTTTACAGAAGGCAAAGTTCTGGTGGTTAACGAAGACAACACCATCGTGTATGAGGCCAAAATGACTCTTACGCCGCAAGGCGGACGCTACTTTAATCAGATGGGTGTCATTATTCCGGAGGAAGATGCCATCACTACTCCCGGCACTTATCGCTTCATTTACCCCACCTCGTCCGGTTGGGATGTCACAAATGATGCTTACTTCAACCCCAGGTCATCCACTCCCATCTACAATCTTGTAGCCGGCCCTTATATCGTTGGCGAGATTGGCTCTCCGGTTGATGCTCAGGTGACAGTGGAACCGCAAGGCGATTTTGATGCCGACAATGCTCCCCAATATGTTAGCGTCACTGTGGACAATGCCTCAATCTTCAACTGCGAAGATATCGATGCGGTAATCACAGTGAAGGACAATAACGGCAACGCAATACAGATGGAACCGGGACAGAAACAGGGCAACACTCTAAAGTGGGAATTCCCATACGATACCACCACCGGCAAAGCTGCCATATTGTCCAAAGGCACATACACCATAACTGTCAACTATAATGCCTTGACAGCTTACACCCAGGATTTGCATCCTTTGGAGTTCCCCACCGCCAATACCTATACATTCAATATTGAGGGTGGTGTGACCAAGATTGTGCCTGAATGTACCATCACTCCCACACCGGGCCACTATGACTCTTGGACAGCAAAAAGTCTACTTATTGACCTTAACAATTGCAAGCCGGTAGGATACACTGCAACTGAACTTAAGAATTTGCAG
Organism: Muribaculaceae bacterium; assembly: GCA_023665425.1. GTDB lineage: Bacteria > Bacteroidota > Bacteroidia > Bacteroidales > Muribaculaceae > Lepagella. The sequence continues at coordinate 4,592 of JAMPDX010000008.1, read as the reverse complement.
CTGGTAATACTGGACCCGGACATGGAGTCTACCACCTACACCGCCGGTCGAGTACAAGGCACACAAACAGGCTATAGATTTGGATATCAAGTCACTTCGCTTCCCAAAGAGGGCACTTACAAGTGTATCTGGAAAGTAGAAGGGATTAATGCCGCTCCCACTGATGGCAGCGATAATGTTGAGCTGCTCAATTATGAATTTGAATATACAATAGGTAATCCTCCGGTAGACGCGACATACACTGTTGAGCCTGCTGAAAACGCCTCCATGACAACAGATGAGCTGACTGAGGTGAAAATTACCATCACCAATGCAACATCTGTAGAGGTTGCTGCAGACGCTCCCTCTTTGCTGAGTATCATTAACGATGAGACTCAAGAGACTACTCAGTTAGGTGCACCCACAGTAGTCGGCAACACTCTGACATGGGCCATGCCCGCCTCATGGGCTCCTGCTGCCGGCAGCTATAGCATAGCCATATTCCTGGCCGAGGGTGTCAGCGGCACTACAGCCGATGGCGCCAAGATCCAATTCCCTGACAATATTGAGTACACTGTCACTCTCACCGAGCCGATACGCAGAGACCCTGTAGACCCTAATCCTACTTTCACCCCGGCTGCCGGCGAGTACACCAAGTGGACAGCAACTACAATAACCTGCACATGGGATAAAACATATAAACTTAACAAAGATGGTCGAGATATGTATATAGGTCGCACCATCAAAATCCAAAAGCCTGACGGCTCAGTTCAGGAGATTGTGCTCACAAAGGCAACAGAATCCGGTGTAGGTAAAATCAACTACCTGTTAACCAATATTAATGTATCAGCTGACATGTTTACCGAGCCCGGTATATATACCGTAACCTTCCCCATCCAGGGCCTGATCGGTTATGAGGTGGATGATCCTACTCATCTTATCGAGTTTGACCGCGATGCCATAGTAGAATACACTATCGTAGAGCCCAAAGTGGACGCAGCCTATACCATCACCCCCACTGCCGACACTGTATATGCTCCCACAGATGTAGTGACAGACATCGTGCTCACCATCACCAATGCCAAGTCGGTAAGTATCGTTGAGGGGAGCAACCCGCTGAGCGTTATCGATACTATCGACAACACTACAGTGGAGATGTCGGAGCCTGTTGTCTCCGGCAACACTATCACATGGAAGTTCCCCGAGGGTTGGGACAATCCTGCCGGCACATACACCGTCACCATCGAGCCCACACTGCTTAGCGCCGTTGGTCTGAATGGCGAGACTGTAATCTTCCCCGAGCAGATAAGCACAAACTTCGTAATCGAAGCACCGGTAGTCACTCCTCAATTCACAGTGTCTCCCGAGCCCGGTGAATATCACACATGGGTAAATGAAACTGGCATCTTTGTCTCTCTGACTGACTATTATGTTGAGTCTGAGGAGCTATCAAAAGCCGTTAAACTGACCATCACCGGTCCGGACAATGAGAGCCGTGAGTATCTGCCTATCGCAGAGCAAAGTGGCTCCAACGTATTCAGCTACGCTGTGACCGATGAGTTTATCAACAAAATCGGTGTATACAACTGTGTACTTGACCTTGACGGCATCGTCGCTCGCAACATAGAGACTTCTAAGAAGGTTAAGCTGCAGAACATCAGCTTCGCATACGAGATGTATGGCAAGCCTATCGATGCCGAGCTTACCCTCACTCCGGCAGCCGGCAGCATATACTCTACCAACGATGAGATACCCGCAGTTGTGCTCACAGTAGCCAATGCCGTTAACTTGAGCATCAATGAGGGTGCTAATCCCATCAGTGTTATCGAGACGATAGAGAATGCTTCAGTAGAAATGGCAGCACCCGTAATCGAAGGTAACACAATCACATGGCAATATGCCGATGGTTGGACCAAGGGTGCAGGTACATACACCGTAACAATCAATCCCAATGACCTGGCAGGTATCGGTGCCGACAAGGCCGAGATTATCTTCCCCTTCGAGATCAGCACCAACTTTGCAATTGCTGCTGACGCTACTCCGCAATTCAGCGTGTATCCCGAGCCCGGTGAATACCACACATGGGACAATGCCGCGGGTATCCGAATTAACCTGAACGACTATATGATTGCTACCGAGGAGCTGGCCAAGAATGTCAAGCTCATTATCACTGCCCCGGATAATGAGGTTAAGGAGTATCTGCCAAATGCAGACAGCACCGGTACAAACTTCCTGACATACGACGTGACAGATGAGTTCATCAATAAGATTGGCATCTACAATTGCGTAGTAGCTCTGGACGGCGTTGACGGTCTCGACACTCAGATTTACGCTCCTGTATATCTGCAAAACATAAGCTTCGCTTACGAGATGTATGGCAAGCCTATTGATGCGGTGTTTGAGTTCACTCCCGCCACAGATGCTATCATTGCACCTACAGATGTCGTGCCCGGCATCGTGCTCACTGTGAGCAATGCTCTGAGCCTCAACATACAGGAAGGTGTAAACCTCATCCAAGTTATTGAGACAGAAGGTTCCGGCTATGTTGAGATGTCAGCTCCCGTAGTGGATGGCAACACCATCACATGGCAGTTCCCCGCCGGATGGGATAACCCCGCCGGCACATATTCAGTGACAGTGCTGACCACATTCCTCTCCGGTATCGGCGCAGACAAGGCTGAGGTTATCTTCCCGATGAGTACTTCCAGCAGCTTCGTTATTGAGGCTCCCGTGGTCACTCCCACATTCTCTGTCAATCCGGAGCCCGGCGAGTACCACACTTGGGACAATGAGCTCGGCGTACAAGTATCGCTGACTGACTGCTTGATAGCCGGCCAGGAAGAGGCTAATTCGATCAAGCTGAACATCACCGCTCCAAATGGCGATACCAAGCAATACACTGTAGCCCGTACTTCCGGCCTTTCTACCCTCAGCTTTGATGTCACCGATGAGTTCATCAATCAGCTTGGTGAATATACTTTCATAGTAGAACTTGACGGTGTCAAGGCCTTCAACATTGATACAAACAAGAAGGTTAAGCTCACAAATATCAGCTTCGCTTACACCATGTATGCCAAGCCTATCGATGCAGTGCTTAACCTCACCCCGGCTAAGAATACTGTATATGCCCCGGCCGATGCTGTTGGCGATATAGTACTCACTGTAGACAATGCTCTGACCCTTAGCATTGCTGAGGGCGAGAACCCCATCACAGTAGTTGAGAGTGGCGAGAATGTCGCTGTGGCTATGTCAGCTCCCGCAATTGAGGGAAATAAGGTGACATGGAAATACCCGAAGGATTGGAATTCTCCCGCCGGACAGTACAATGTTACTATCGACCTGAGCAAGTTTGTCGGTACCGGTGCCGATGATGCAGAGGTAATCTTCCCGGCAGATATCACCACCAATTTCACCATCGAGGCAGCCGTAGTGACTCCCGAGTATGAGGCATCTCCCGTGCCCGGCGACTACACTTACTGGTACAATGATATGCCTGTCACAATCTCTATCACCGGCTATGAGCTTAACTCCTTAGACGATGCCAAAGGTGTACAGTTAGTTGTCACTAACCCCAATGGCGACAGCAAGACATTCCTGCCCGATGCTGAGCTTACCGGCAAGAGCATCCTTGTTTACTACGTGACTGAAGCTGATATGGCCAAGCTCGGTGGATATACCTTCACCGTCAAGCTCGCCGGCAAGTCCGGTATAGATATTGCCACCGGCAAGAAGGTGAAGTTTGAAGACCTCTATCTGTTCTATACCATGACTCCTCTCGAAGTCGAGTTAAACTGCAATGCTACTCCGAGCTCCGGCAGTGCCTTCGGCGTATGGACTGACTCTGAGATCGTTATTGATTGGTCTGCTATGGGCTTCACACTGGAACCCGATGCTGTTGAGGAACTCAAGGAGAAGGAGGCAGTCATCAATCGCGACGGCCTGCCCATTGCCCGGATAGCTCTCTCAGACATGGCTTCAGCACAGGATGCCAATCCATTTGAAGCTGCTGTAGGTGCAGTAATCAGCACTACCGGCATGACTCTGAATGTTGACCCGGCTACCTTCAAAGAAGATGGCGACTATGAGGTGATTATACCCACTGCTCATCTCATCGGCAACTTTGCAGAAGAGAGTGTCAAAGTTGAGTTCATCAACGACCTGAAGCTTGATTATAAGATAGATATCTCACTTGGTGTTGATACTATCTACATGACCGGCGAAGGCGAAGCACTGTACCACATCAATGGTTACCGTGTAAACCGCGCCACCGAGAAGGGCATCTACATCAAGATAGACGCCAACGGCAAAGCCAGCCGCATCTATGTGAAATAATCATTTCTAATCCAAACTTTTCACCCCGGCAGTCGCTCGACTACCGGGGTGCATTATTAGAGCTTGTTTAATAAAAAAATGTGAACGTCAGGGTCGCAGATGTACCTCGGATTTGAGGCTGCAGGTGAAGGAACATAGCGGGCTATGTGACTGAACCCAAAGGCTCAAAGATGAGGTGCAGCTGCGAGACATAACGGTAATTTTTAGAAACAAGACTCTCAATGATGTAAAAAGATAATTTATAAATTATGTAAGAATGTTAAATCACGGCGTCTTTTTGG
>JAMPDX010000007.1 GCA_023665425.1 Muribaculaceae bacterium | reverse complement strand
GCACCTCATCTTTGAGCCTTTGGTTCAGTCACATAGCCCGCTATGTTCCTTCACCAGCAGCCTCAAAGATGAGGTACATCTGCGACCCTTACGTTCACATTTTTATTAAACAAGCTCTAATTACATAACAGACAGAAAAGTGAAAGCAATATTCATAGCATATGACCAAGCCCACCACGAGGGTATAATCGAGATACTCAACCGTCACGCGTGTCGAGGCTTCACCGGCTTCGGCATCGTGCAGGGGCGAGGCTCGGTCAAGGGGGAGCCTCACTATGGGACCCACGCATGGCCATCTTTGGCCCAATCCATACTCACTATTGTCCCTGATGAGTCAGCTCCTAAGGTACTCGAGGACCTTCATGCCCTTGACTTGACAAAGCCCCGTCTGGGGCTGCGAGCATTCCAATGGAACGTTGAGGATACAATATAGAAGACACGTAATTTTTAAGGAATGGATTCGACACAATTATTTGAAGGGAAGCCAACCGGGTATCGGCCTTCATGCGAGGCTGAAGCAGGGGTGTATGATTTTCTTGACAAAGTGGGAGCATCCTACACCACCCTCATTCACCCGGCAGCTTTTACCATGGAGGAGTGTGAGGCTGTACGGCATAAAATTGATGCCCCGGTGTTCAAAAATTTGTTTCTTACAAACAAACAGCATACCCTTTTCTTTCTGCTGATGATACCGGCCGACAAGCCATTCAAGACCAAATACTTGTCGTCTCAGTTGGGATGCGCACGCCTCTCCTTCGCATCGGCAGAGCACATGGAGCAGATGCTACACATACACCCCGGAGCCGTCTCGCCCATGGGCCTCATCTATGATACAGAACAGCGTGTGCGGCTCATCATAGACACTGACTTGAAAGGCACCTCGCGATATGCTTGCCACCCGTGTGTCAACACAGCCAGTGTGGCAATGACCCTCGACGAGCTTCTTACAAAGGTAATCCCCGCAACAGGCCACACTCATACATGGGTGACTTTACCCTCTGAGTAAGACTTTAATAAGCAATTGTTTAATCGGTTGGTGAATTGGTAATTCTTGATGTGCCAGCAGGGTGCAGCCAATAGTGCGGAAGGACATTGTGCGGTGAAACGCTCTATGGATATCTGTTGGGGCACAAGATGTATCAGCTCCACGCATAAATCGAGATATTCTTCAAGCTGAAAAGTTGTTATAGTCGGGAAACCGGGGGTAGCTTCAGGCCCGTTAATCTGCTGAATGCGCCATAAATCATATAACCGGGTGCCCTTGACAACCTGCAGCTGATGAAACTTCACGACACTGACGGGCCATGAGACAACCTCTCGGACGGTCTGAAGCATTTGCTCACGCGTTTCGCCGGGCAGTCCCATTATCAAGTGAACCCCTACCGGAATATCCCTCTCAGCAGCGGCCTCAACTGCCGCATGAGCGCACTCCGATGTGTGATGTCTGTTGATGAGTTGCAATGTATCATTATGCACCGTTTCTACTCCGTATTCGATGATAACGGGCATATGTGTGTGGTAAACATCAGACAGATAATCGAGCAATTCAACAGGCATACAGTCAGGCCTTGTACCCACCACAAGTCCACAAATACCGGGGCACGACATTGCCTCTTCATATGCCTTAATCAGCTCGTCAAGAGGCGCATGGGTGGAGGTGTAGGCCTGGAAGTAGGCTAAGAATTGCATCTCGGGATATTTGTGTGAGAAAAATTTGCGCCCCACCTCTATCTGGGCCGATACAGATCCTGCCTCATGGCAATAGGTGGGTGAGAAGGCATTGTTATTGCAGTAGATACAGCCCCCTCTGCCAATAGTACCATCACGGTTGGGGCAACTGTGGCCGGCATCAATAGTGAGCTTCTGCACCTTAATCCCCTTAAAAATCCGTGCCAGGAAGTCTGAATAATCGGTATAGGCTTTCATTTCCCGATGTGATTCCTTAAGAGCCCATTTCATAAAAAATTTGACCATAGGAGTCGCATACTTGAGACGATGTCAGTTCATGACTGAGAGTCAGGGACTGAGAGCTGCCAAGTATGCGAGTCAGAGGTATCTTTTTTATGGAATATTCCATTTTATGTTATTTTATAATTTTCACAACTCAGAGTCATTTTGTAAAAGTTACTTAAGTCCGGGTTCTTTTTGGCTAATTTCTTTCATCTTCTCCAGTCACATAGCTCGCTATGTTCCCTACGAAGATAAAAGAAATTATCTCAAAAATAACCCACCCCAAGGTTAAATTTTTTATGAAATGGACTCCAAGAGCCCGGCGGTATTCAGCAGCAAAGCATCCAGAATTGTGAGGGCAGCCATGGCGCGGACTACCGGCACAGCGCGTGGCACAACACATGAGTCATGGCGTCCCTTCATATTCAGAGTGACCCTGTTGCCGTTCTTATCAACTGTCTGCAGCGGCATCATCAGAGTTGGTGCAGGCTTGAAGGCTATGCGCATATTGATCGACTGTCCGTTGGATATACCACCTTGTATTCCACCGGAGAAATTAGTCGGATGTTGCTTATCAAAATTATCAACGCATTGCGAGCCGTAAGCACAAGCGGCACCGAAACCCATACCATACTCAAATCCCTTGGCTGCCGGAATACTCATCATGGCGGCTGCCAAGCGAGACTGCAACTTGTCGAAGACCGGCTCTCCCAAGCCGACCGGGGCACCGTCTATAACACAAGTCACGACACCTCCGACACTGTCGCCCTTGCTGCGGGCATTCATAATTTCAGCCCTCATGCGCGCAGCAGCATCGGGCTCCGGGCATCGAACATCGGAGGCATAAACAACGCTCATATCAGCACAATTACCATCAAACTTACAGCTGCCAATCTGCGATGTATAGGCTGCTATTTTGATGCCGAAAGTATCCAATATCTGCATTGCTATGGCGCCGGCACATACTCGACACGCCGTCTCGCGAGCAGAGGCTCTGCCACCGCCGCGATAGTCGCGTATGCCATATTTGGCATCGTATGTATAGTCGGCATGGTTGGGACGATAAACATCCCTTACAGCTTCATAATCATCCGATTTGGCATCAATATTTTCGATAATAAAGCCTATTGGGGTGCCAAGCGTCTTCCCACTGAAAATACCGGAAAGGAGCTTCACATTGTCCGGCTCCATACGCCGTGAGCCCATGCTCTCCCCACCGGGACGGCGATGAGCGAGCTCGTGGCGTATCATGACTTCATCAATGTCAAAGCCGGAGGGCACACCATCGAGCACACCACCTATGGCCGGGCCGTGGCTCTCCCCAAATGTGGTAAGCCGGAGTATTTGGCCAAAGCTATTCATCTATAAGAGAAACAGTTATGTCAGCGACATTGGCTTTAATCAACTCGATGAGTTGCGCCGGGTTTACACATATTTGCAACCCTCGCTGCCCGGCAGAGACAAAAAATTCTGTCAACGACACGGCATCCTCCTGTACATAAGTGGGGAAAGCCTTTTTCATGCCGAGGGGTGAGCATCCCCCACGTATGTACCCGGTGACATTCAGCAGGTCCTTCATGGGTATCATCTCGGCTTTTTTGTTGCCGGAAGCCTTGGCTGCCTTCTTCAGGTCCACCTCACGGTTACCGGGGATAACGCACACAAAGTAACCGGTATTATTTCCATGCAATACGAGAGTCTTATAGACACAATTAATATCCTCGCCGAGCTCTGCCGCCACATGGTCTGCCGCTAAATTGTCCGGGTCGACAGTATATGGTATGAGCCTATAAGGTATCTTGGCACGGTCAAGCAGACGGGCTGCATTTGTTTTTACTGAGTGGGGCATCGTGAATTATGAGTGTTCTGATTATCTGTCCATTGTAACGAGAAGCTCCTCGTTATTGCGAGTCATCTCCATGCGCTTCTTGATGAACTCCATTGCCTCGAGAGATGTCATGTCACCAAGATAGTTACGTAGTATCCACATACGGTTAAGCACCTCCTGGCTCAGCAGTAAGTCATCGCGGCGTGTTGAAGAAGATACGATATCCACAGCCGGGAATATGCGTTTGTTGGAGAGCTTACGGTCGAGCTGCAATTCCATGTTGCCGGTGCCTTTGAACTCCTCGAAGATCACCTCATCCATCTTGGAGGATGTCTCGGTGAGAGCAGTGGCAATGATTGTGAGTGAGCCGCCATTCTCAATATTACGTGCGGCACCGAAGAAGCGCTTGGGCTTCTGCAAGGCATTGGCATCCACACCACCGGAGAGAATCTTGCCACTTGCCGGTGACACAGTATTATAAGCGCGAGCCAGGCGGGTTATAGAGTCCAGCATTATGACAACATCATGGCCACTCTCCACCAGGCGTTTGGCTTTCTCAAGGACAATTCCGGCTATTTTGACATGGCGCTCTGCCGGCTCATCAAATGTAGATGCTATGACTTCGGCATTAACCGAACGGGCCATATCTGTCACTTCCTCGGGGCGCTCATCAATTAGGAGCATGATAATGTAAGTCTCAGGATGATTCTCCGCTATTGCGTTGGCTATATCCTTGAGCAATATAGTTTTACCGGTCTTGGGGGGAGCCACAATCAGCGCGCGCTGACCTTTACCGATGGGGGCAAACATATCCACAACGCGAGTAGAGATGTTGCAGGTACGGCCGGAAGTGAGGTCAAACTTCTCATCAGGGAAGAGGGGCACAAGGTGCTCAAATGGTGTGCGGTCGCGAATGAGTTCCGGGGGCAGACCGTTAATCAAATCTATCTTGCATAGAGGGAAATACTTCTCGCCTTCGCGTGGAGGACGGATGCCACCCTCTACCACATCGCCGGTCTTGAGTCCGTAGCGCTTAATCTGAGCCTTGTCGACCAATACATCATCGGGCGAGGGTAGATAGTTATAGTCTGATGAGCGGAGGAAGCCATGGCCCTCCGGAGTAATCTCGAGTACACCTGATGAGGTCAGAATGCCGTCAAAGTCGAAGATGGTCTCTTGCATACGCTGCAACTTTTGTTGCTGGCGCTGTGACATTTTGCCCTTCTTGTTTTGTCTGGCTTGCATCTGCTGCATCTGTTGGGCAGCTTTCTTGCCCGGCTCGGCAATGAGTATGGGTGCCACAGCAGCAGCCTTCTGAGCCTCTTCGCGCTCCTTCTGGCTACGGGGCACAAACTTCTTGCCGCCGGCCTTTGGAAAAAAGGCATTGAGCGACGGAGTGTGATGCGCTTCTTTGGCGGGCTGCACTGTTGCCTGATCCGGGGCTTGCTGTAGCTCTGTGGCTTGGTTGGATTGCTCATCTCCCTGAACATTCACCAAGGGAACGATATCGTTTGCCGGCTCAATAACAGCGGGTAGCTGCTGTGTCTGCTCTGTCTCCGACTCAAAGAGTGATGGCTCCGTGGCAACTTTTGCCTTTGGTTTCCTCCCACGTTTTTTAGGAGCAGTCTCCGGGGCAGTCTCCGGAGTTGGAGTATCTTCTGTTGCCTCAACTTGTAGTACTTCAGCCTGTTTCTGTGTCTCTACATCCGCTTTGCGAGGACGTCCGCGGCGCTTCTTTACCGGGGCCTCCTCGACGGGTGTTTCAGCATCTATGGCGGTCTCTGCCGAAGTCTCAGGGGTATTCTCGGTTGCAGGTTCAGTTTTCTTAGATGTCTTTTTTGCACGTGTTTTACGCTCGCGGGCCGGCTTGGCCGCGAGCTTTTCAGCCTCTGCTTTCGCAAAGTCTTTAGCTTGGTTTTCGATTATATGGTATGCCATTGACTGGACATCGGCGCTGTCTACCTTTTTCATGCCCATGTCTGAGGCTATTTGTCGCAGCATGGACTCATCCATTGCTGTAAGTTCATCAAAATTATACATATATAAATTTGTATAGGCCGTTGGCCTAATTATGTTATCGGGTTAAAACATCGGCCTTATTCATGCCGACAATTGACTAATAACGCAGCTGTCGCATAGCCGCGACATACGTACAGGAAGATTTATGAGTTGGGTTTCTTTATATTGACATTACAAACCGCAGTGTATAATTGTTCACAGTTGTAGGCAATAAACGTATATTCATACACTTACATGAGAGGTAATGCCCATCAGGAGAGCAATGCGAAGTATTGTCGCTGTGTGTTTCTCAGAAATATGGCACAAAATTAATTATAATTTTTTAATTGACCAAACTTTAACCCCAAAACTATTGTTATATTCCTAAAAATAAAAGGGTTTAAGCTATGACAGACACAAAAAGAACCAAGGTTCAAACAATATTAAATGAAGAGGAAAACCATAGTGTTGCAGTAAGACAAAATATAGCACGACAAATGGAGGCTCTCAACTATGGGGCTATTCTGTGGGGTGAGAGTGTCTTCGGCTCCACTAATTATCCAATGGTCTCCGATAAGAGTGGCCAAAACTATAATGTGCATGGTCTGCGCCTCAATTCAAACGGAGGTGTGTGTGCAATAATCGATTATCCCACAAGTGAATATATCATCGGCGTGAAGGCATATACAGAAGCTCAGGCTGAGAAATTGATTAAACCGGCTATGCTTATATGCAGCGGCATCCCCGAAGAATGGGATATTTTGGGTGACTGCATGGCTACTGCTATACAAGTGCTGAAAGGGGAAAAGGCTGATGAACAACCCCTACCCTGGTGGTGAGACTGTATGGATGGGTACAGAACGATACAGAAGATTTTCGCAATTTAGTTTTTTTTTGTAACTTTGCAGAAAGTAAGCGATAGAATTATGAAAAAAGTCAGCCATATAACAGCTATCATCGCCGGAGGACTCATCGCTTTGACGCTCACCGGCTGTGACTTATTCAAGAAGAGTGTGAAGACAGAGGCCACTCTGCCCTCAGACCGAGAAAATGTAATCACATCAAACACGAAGTCATATCGTTCGCAGGCATTGGAGCGTGGCGAGATTGGCGGTTATTGGGCTATCTCAGAAGTAGGGGGTGTAAAAGCTGTGGGCGAAGAGCCCCCATACCTCAACTTCAACATCAAGGAGAAAAAGGTGTATGGCAATAATGGCTGCAACACGCTTAACGCTGATTATACAGCCAACCCTAATGACTCCACTTTGCAATTCTCCAACATTATAACCACCATGCGTCTGTGCGATGTGCAGGGTCTGTCAGAGATAGAGATTAATAAGGCGATGGCCAACACCGCGCGTTACACATGGCACCGCGACGGGCTGCTGTATACCATCACTCTGCTCAACTCTTCCGACCACCCATTGATGCAGCTTGTGCATCAGGATTATGAGTTTATGAATGGCACATGGACTGTCACTGAGCTTTCCGGCAAGCCTATTGACAATACTGACATACGTCTGGTGATTGATGTAGAGGAGCAGAAAATCCATGGCAACACCGGATGCAACATCCTCAATGGCACACTCATACCGGATATGCTGGAGAATGGAGCCATCACCTTTACCAACCTTGCCACTACACGCAAGGCGTGCCCCGACCTGGAGCAAGAGACGGAACTGCTTGTCGCTCTCGAGGAGGTCTGCACAGTACATCCCATCGATGCAAACACCATTACATTGTATGATGCGCATGAGCAGCCCATCATAACACTGCGCCGCATCCCCTCCGACTCATACATACCTTACAATTAGAAATTTGGCAATTGATGTCAAAAAATACAAAAACACCCGTAGCCGTACAGACTTCGGGCGTTTTTGTGTTTATAGCTCTTATTTATTCGTTTTTGAGAGCTTCGTTAAGGGCGTGCTCAAGTTCGGGAGCTGTGAGGCGCACCTTCAGGGAGCCGTCTATGGCCATGGATATACCACCGGTTTCCTCACTGACTATTATACATACAGCATCGGTCATTTGGCTCATACCTAAGGCGGCACGGTGGCGAAGTCCCAACTCTTTGGGAATGCCCATATCATGGCTAACCGGGAGAATACAGCCGGCCGAGATAATGCGGTGATCAGCTATTATCATGGCGCCATCATGCAGCGGGGAGTTCTTGAAGAATATGTTTTCAATAAGGCGTGTGTTGATATTGGCGTTAATTATATCGCCGGTCTTCTCATAGTCGGTGAGCACCACTTTGCGCTGTATGACAATGAGTGCACCGGTCTTGGTCTTACTCATGCTCATACAGGCATAGACCACCGGCATGATATAGTCCATCTCCTTTTTGGAAGAGTCCTGGTGATGAAACAGTCGGTGCAGGAAGTTCCACTTCTCATGCGATCCCAAATCAATAAGGAAGCGCTTTATCTGATCTTGGAAAAGTATCACCAGTACTATCAGACCGATAGCCATGAACTTATCAAGAATGGAGCCGGTGAGGCGTAACCCGAATACCTCTGAGGCAAGAATCCACACCACCACGAAGGCCATCACACCTACGAAGATATTGAGCGTGCCGCTCTTCTTCATAGTGCGGTATAGATAGAAGAGCAGAAGCCCGACTAAGAGGATATCAATAATATCTTTTATGCCAAATTCAATCATAAGTTTACATTGGAGATTATTCGCCCGACATCGTTTGTGTCGGCTCGTAGTATCTTTTGCATTATTTTCACAGCCTGAGCTGCAGCCTTGACGTCATGCACTCGCAATATATCTGCTCCATGCTCCAGAGCATAAGTATTAAGGACAGTTGTCCCTTCGAGAGCTTCATTGGGAGTGATACCCAACAATTTGGTAATCATACTCTTGCGCGATATCCCCACGAAGAGTGGCGCGCCGAGCTGCTTGAAACTGTCGAGCCGGGCCATAAGCTCATAGTTCTGGTCGAGCGTCTTGGCGAAACCAAAACCGGGGTCAATGAGTATATCCTTGACACCCAGAGCATGAAGGCGAGCCATCTTGAAGGCCAAGTCGGTTATCACCTCAGCCGTGACATCCTTGTAGTCAGTGAGTTGCTGCATGGTCTGCGGTGTGCCTCGAGTATGCATTAAGACATATGCTGCTCCTGTCTCAGCCACTGTCTCAAACATCTTATCATCCAGATCGCCACCGGAGATGTCGTTAATTATATCTATCTGATATTCAGCCACACATTTGGCTGCCACTTCAGCGCGAAAGGTATCGACACTCACTATAGCTTCGGGCCACTCACGGCGTATGCAGTCAAGAGCGAGGGCCACCCGGCTATACTCCTCCTGCGAGGAGACCTCAGCTGCCCCGGGGCGAGTGGAGTAACCACCTACATCCAAAGCAATTGCACCATCTTGACGCATTTGCAATATGCGTTGTTTTATAGCCTCATAATCCCCCACTCTGCTGCCGGCAAAGAAGGAGTCGGGCGTGACGTTGACTATACCCATAACCCATGGAGTTGAGAAATCCATGAGTTTACCTTTTATGTTGATTGTGAGATTATCGGATATCGACATAAATGTCTGTTTAATAAAAATCATGCGAAGGTACAAAAAAACCTCGGTATAATAAAATTTGGTATAATAAATTTGTGGGCGATTGCGTTTATTATTATATTTGCAGCCGCAAACCAATCTTATTGAAGTTACGTAGCAAACACTTATTAATTGAAATTTCAACATCGATGAACCGAAAATTATACCGTACTCTCACAGCTTTGACATTCGTCGGTATGACCTTACCGATGATGGCAGCTCCGGCTCGGCCCGGCACGTTCACACGTACTCAGCCGGACGGCTCTGCAGTGACTCTCTCTATGCACGGAGATGAGCACTTCCACTTCATGACAGACCAACAGGGCTATATAGTTAAACAGCAAAAGGATGGCTGGTATCGCATACTTGACAACGCCGGTCAGGCCACAGACCTTGTGCCTATGGACTACAATCTGCGCTCGGATGACCAGAAGGCGCAGATAATGAATATCCGCCCGGAGAAGACTTACGAAGCTCTGAAGGCTGAAAGCATTATCAATAATCAGGTCCGTATGGCCAAAGCCCCGGCGGCTTACAGCATGAAGGCCCCGCTTGAGGGAGCCAAATGGGACAACGCCGATGGCCACGACTTGAGAGCAATTCCTACCGATGGAGAACGACCTGTGCTTGTGGTGCTGGTCAACTTCTCGGACCTCAAATGGAGCTTTGCCGATAACCCTCAGGCTGAAATGACAGCTATGCTCAATGAGCCCGGCTACTCCGGCAATTATTGCGAGGGGTCTGTCAAGGACTTCTTCGTGCACTCCAGCAATGGCATCTACCAGCCCCACTTTGACGTTTACGGTCCAGTAGAGCTCGGTAAGCCCTACAGCTACTATGGACGTAATGTTTCGGACAATGATGTTCGCCCTTACGAGATGGTGTCTGATGCTATTGCCATTCTGGACCCTGAGGTGGACTTCTCAATATATGACACTAACGGCGACGGATATGTAGATAATGTCTTCGTTTTCTATGCCGGCTACGGAGAAAATGAGGGCGCCGGTGACGACTTTGTATGGCCTCATGCCTGGAACTTGAGATATGCCATGCAATGTCCGGAGGTGGATGGGGTCAAGATAGACCACTATGCTTGCTCCAACGAGCTGACTTTGCACACTATCAATGGCGACCGTCACACTCACTCCGGTATCGGCACATTCTGTCACGAGTTCAGCCACGTGCTCGGTCTCCCCGACCTATATGCCACAAGCTACACATCTGCAGTCACTCCCGGCACATTCTCAACCATGGACCAGGGGTCATACAATAATAACTCCCGTACCCCGCCATTGTACTCTATCTATGAGAAGTATGCTCTGGAATGGGAGAAACCTATAGATATCACCGAGGGTGCCGAGATAAATATGCTCCCCACAGTAGATGGCGGCAACTCTTATCGCATTACCCCCGACCCCTCAACCCCCACAGAGTACTTCCTGTTTGAGAACCGCCAGCAACATGGACGCGACGAATTTATCCCGGGCCATGGTATGCTCGTATGGCATATAGACTTCAATGAGCAAGTATGGGACCAAAATGTTGTAAACAACAACCCCAACCACCAATATGTAGACATCGTTGAGGCCGATGGTGCCGCCGATGAGGGCTCGCAATCAGGCGACCCATTCCCCGGCACATGGATGCAGTCCGAGTTTACAGCCTCTTCAACACCGCGCTTCGTCAACTGGAACGGTACCGCCACAAAGCTGCCCATCACCAACATCGGCGAAGATAGCAATGGTGTAATATCAATGCGCGTGGGCGACGGTGGCAATCAGGATTCGCCGTTGTATATATCCTCACCCAAGGCAGTCCTCTCAAATGTAAGCAATACTACCCTCAAATTCAACTGGGAGCCTGTAAAGGGTGCAAAGAAGTATTATGTCAACGTGCTGTCAATGTATCTTGATGATTTGTTCGGCACACTTGAGACCACTCCCCTTGAGGGTTATACATTCACCGACCTTGGCGATGCCAACGAGGTGACTATCAACAATCTTGAACCCGGAAAATCTTATCAGGTAGCTATTTTTGCTGCCTCCGACAATAATATTTCACAGGCTACTGAGGGGTTCTATTCCACCTTTGCAGAGGAGATGGCAGATGTCATTCCACTGCTGAGTGTAGCTCCCGGCGACACCTACGCTGACCTCACATGGTATGAGGTGCCCAATGCCAACGGCTATGAGGCCACTATCGCCACACGTGTTGAGGATGAGCCCACCCTGGGTGAGAATGTCAATTGGGACAACCGCAAATACCCATACGATTGGATGTTTGCCGGCGGTGCCTTCGACAATCGCGAGGACTATGTGGGTGAGTCAGCCCCCTCTTTGCGCATGACTCCGGGCACTGTGCTCTCAACCGGTACTTATGATCATGACATCAGCCGCATAGAATTCTGGGGGCGCTCAAATATGGCTAATGGCACTATGTCACTTAGTGTATACTCCGTAGAGCCCAACTATGCCATCACCAAGATAGCTGAAATCAATGAGCTGAATGCCACTAAAGAGGGCAGCCTGATTACTATCACTGATCTGCCCGCCGGTGTAAACCAATTACTGTTTGAGTATACCTGCCGCACCGCCGGAATGGAGATTAGCATTGATGACATCAAGCTCTACTTCGCCGGTGATATAAAGGACACTCCCGTAGCCGGTTATGACGCATATAATGTCAGCGGCACTTCACTCCACGCCACCGGCCTGGAGAGTACAACAAACTATGTGGCATATATCCGCTCTGTGGGCAAGGATGGCACCCCGTCATCCTACTCAAAGGTAGTGCGCTTTGCCACTCTTGACCCTGCGGGTATTGACAACATTGCTGATAACACTCAGGGTATCATCCTTGCAGACGGTATAGTGACATCCAATGTAGCGATGAGCATCTATACTGCTGACGGAATGCCCGTTGCAGTAAATACCATCGGCTCTGTGAAGCTGCCCGGTCGCGGCATCTATTTGATTAAAACTTCAGAGGGCACTCGTAAATTCGTATGGTAAAAACAACCATAATTCATACACTGTCAAATCCGGGCCATGCATATGACTCGGATTTGATTTTTACATCTCTATTTGATTATTTCGAAAAAAACACTTACTTTTGTATCCTAATTTTTCAGATATGGAGGATACTATCATACAGGAAGCCATAGTGGAGGATAACATCATCAATGCTCTCACTGCCGGTGACACGCTGCAGCACGGCAAATATGTAATCCAAAAGATATTGGGGCAAGGAGGCTTCGGTATCACATATCTGGCACAACACCGCAACCTTAATAAGCTGGTGGCTATCAAGGAGTTCTTCCCTCACTCATACTGCAATCGCGATACCCGCACACAGGCTGTGACTATCGGCACTCCCTCATCGCGCGAACTTATTGAGAACTTGAAGCTCAAATTTATCAAAGAGGCTAAATTCCTCGCATCAATGAGGGATGAGAATATAGTCTCAGTGCACGATGTATTTGAGGAACACAACACCGCATACTTCGTGATGGACTATATCGATGGAGTGACATTGTCCCAAATGATTAAGTCAAAAGGCACCCTGCCGGAAGAAGAAGCCCTGCGATATATCCGCAGTATCTGCACTGCCTTGAAAGCGGTGCACAGTCGAAATATCAATCACCTTGACATCAAGCCGGCCAATATCATGATACGCCGGAGTGATGACCGCGCTATCCTTATAGACTTCGGCGCATCCAAACAATATGACAATGCCGGCGATGAGACGACATCAATGATGCCCAGCTTCTCAATGGGCTATGCCCCAATTGAGCAATACACTCCCGGTGGGGTGGCTTCTTTCTCTCCTTCGACAGATATCTATGCTCTCGGCGCAACACTGTATGCCGCACTGACCGGCAAACACCCCCCACACTATTCCACAATCATGGAGAAGGGCCTGCCGGCATTGCCCAAGAATATCTCATCACGCACGGCAAATGCCATAAAATGGGCAATGTCGGCTCGGCGCCAAGATCGTCCGTCAGATGTCACTGCATTTGAAAAAGCGTTGTCTAAACCGATAAAACCATCGGGCTCAGGTACTTTCTTGTTGGCATTTATTGCTGCCATTATCGGTGGCTGTGCTGGCTATGCCCTCGAATACTTTTTTGGCCCGATAATTTTTGACGAATTGGGGCTTCCTCCTACCCCGGGCACCTGGCTCATACCTATTGTATTGGGCGTAATCGGTGTCATTTTATTGTTCTTATGTGCACCAAAAAGTCGGTCCAAAAAGAAGGGGCTTATAGTCGCCACCTGCTTTGCCCTATTTGCAGCTGCCGGAGCCGCTGCTTGCGAGGTAATAGACCCCAAAGACACTACTGATTACTACTCCAATGAATACCCCATTTACCTCTCCGGGGACTTGATAATCGACAATTGCACCGCAGTTGTCGGGATTTCGGATGACCTCTACCCGCATGAAGACTTCACCATAACAATGAGCAAGGACAATGAGTTTATTGTCCAAAACAGTGAGGGCTACGTCAAATGTCGGTACTCCGGCTCTACCTCAGACGGATATGGCAGCATTGATTTTTATGATATTGAGAGTGGCGAATTTAATGGTGAGCACCCCGACTGGCTCGATGCAGTGAGTCGTCTGTTGGGCAAAGTGCGCTCATGGGACAGCCGCAACGAAATGGCCACCGGAAATATGGCTTACTACTTCTACAATGCTGATGACCAAACGCTCATCATGACCGAGTAACCCCACTCCCAATTTGGTTTAAAGGGGGCTTAGTGATGATTAAAAAATAACTTGGTAATTTTTTTAATCATCACTTATAGCGACTCGATGAGCCAGGAATCAAGGTTGCGCGTTTCGTAGCTGAAGGCGGCCCCTATGAGGATTATTTCTTTACCCTCGCGCTCGAAAGGCTTGGTGTACTTCTTATCCTTGATTTGATTTATCGCCTCTTCGGCAGTGCCATGGAGTTTGAATTCTATCACATAGATATATCGGTCGGTACGCACTATCATATCTATGCGCCCCTGCGAAGTCTTATACTCCGTTTGGGTATAAAATCCCATCAGCTTCATCACCAGATACATCATATTCTCATAATGCAGCTCCCTGTTGAGTATTTGGTCATATGGTATATCGGCCAGCAAAGTCTCCATGGCCTGCATGAACGACTCGGCTTTCCCTTTCCTGACATCCTTGACAATATTCTTGATCAACACATCAGAGTCTTTACGGCCGGAATAGGCCTTCAGCAAGTCGTTGTTGAATCCCTCCGACACCTCATCGTTGGGGTAATCAAGGTAATATTCGTTAAACTCCTTGTCATAGCCCTTTATGGTGAGATATCCACTCTGGAATAACATCGGTATCGGGTTGGTCAAATATCTGTCGGAGCCTATGAGATCAGACTCCGATACCACCACATTGCTTATTTGCGACAAGTCCCATCCTCGCTCTCCGAGCATTTTTATCAAGAACGAGGGGGTGCCGGAAGCCATCCAATAATGGCTGAAACTCTTCTTATTGAAGGCATTGAGCAGGCTGAAGGGATTGTAAACGCCCTCGCTCTTTCGCGAAAAATGATAGCCATCATATTCGCGTCTCAGACGGTGCTTCACCTCATTCGGAGTCATCTCATTAGCTTTGGCCAACATGGCAATACTCTCCTCGAAGTTACCTGATATCTCGCTCTCACTGATACCGCAGATAGCATTGGCATCCAAGTCGAGAGATATGTCGTTAAGATTGTTGAGGCCACTGAACACGCTCACCTTGCTAAACTTCGATATACCGGTAAGTATGGCAAACTTGATGTATTGGTCCTGGGCCTTGAGCACCGAGAAGAATGCCTGCATGTGTTCGCGCAGTGTGTTGTGCAGCTCCTCCCTGCCCTGCTCGATATTGCGCAGCAACGGCTGGTCGTATTCATCCACAAGTATCACTACCTGCCTCCCGACAGCCTCGCATACACGTCTTATACAGTTGGCAAACCTCACCTCAACAGTGGCGATATTCGGATCGGCCGGAATATTATATGCGTTTTCCCACTCGGCGATATAATATCCCAGGGTATCCTTAAGACTCTCCACGGAGTTGTAATCCTGCCCGTTAAGCGCAAGATGAAAAACCGGATACTCCTGCCAATCCCAGTCCTGACTGTCGATATATAGCCCTCTAAACAGCTCCCTGCGCCCTCTAAAGAAAGCCTCCAGAGTGGACAACAGCAAGCTCTTGCCAAATCGGCGCGGGCGGCTCAGAAAATAAAATTTACCTTGTGTGACCAGACGCCACACATATTGAGTCTTGTCTACATAGACATAGCCGCCATTGATGATGTCGGCAAAGGTCTGTATTCCTATAGGGTATTTGAGAAGCTTCATATATACCGTTGGGCCTCAGTGGCTTTTCTTTTTAAAGATGGATGTCCAACCATTTTTTTGCTGCGGTGTATCCTCAGCGGGAGTGTCCTCGTATTCAATTTCGACTATCGGTATGTCATCATCTTCATCGACGGGGAACCTTTCAGATATGTTTGACCCCTTGAGGGTGTTGAGTTCCTGTTGCAGTTTGGCGATGATTTGTTGCTGATTATTAATAGTCTGCTGCTGTGTGTCAATTTTTTGCTGCATGATATTTGTCCGGTACTCCAGCTCATTTTTTTGCTTTTGTATTGCTGCAATATCTTCGGCAAATTCCACATCATGCTTAATAATGCTTTTCAGCTCCCCGAGGAGCTCACGTGCATTCTTGTAGCGCTCTTCCGGCCTCTTGGCGAGGCATTTGAGGATAATCCTTTCAAGTTGAGGCGGATAATCTATCTTAAATTCCTCTCCCGGATTAACGGCTGCAAAAGCTTTGCGTCGCTCACTACAAATATCGGGTGGCAGATTATGCAAATGCTGCTGATACACTCGGTTTCTTGCAGACTCGGGAGAGGTGCCATCTGTTGTGATATAACGGAAGGGAACATGGCCACAAAGCATTTCGTACATAAGTATGCCCAGTGCATAGACATCACTTTGGGCAGACACCTCGCCGCGCTCAAGCTTCTCGGGCGAGCTGTACTCTATTGCACCGTCAAAGCGAGAGCTGCTTTTCACACAATGCGAGTCCTGGATGGCAAGGCCGAAATCGAGCAATATATACTTGCCATCGTAGTCTCGCCTGATGATATTGTTGGAATGCAAATCATTATGTACGACTCCATACTTGGCTATGAGCTGAGCCTCTTTTTCAGATGTGATAACATATTTTCGGCCATCTGAGGGGTCGGGCTGCAAGTCATCTGTCTTGGGGTCCATCAAGAATTTGTACACATCCACATGACAATATGCCACCGCATCCACCACTTGCTCTGCAAATGCAAGAACTTCGCTTAAACTCACAAACTTGTGTGTAGATATAAAGTCATGAAGAGAGTCTCCCTCCACACAATCCATCTCCACAATGGCTCTGTTGTCGAGCAGGCGCGGTTGATAAATGTGCACGATATTGGGGTGAGAGCCATTGCCTATATTGAGCAATACGCGGCACTCCGAAATGAATGTGTCCCAGGCCTTGTCCGTCTCATCCTCAATAAAGTCCTTACACACTTTCAGAGCCCGGACATATCCATATTTGGCATGCCGAACTTTGTATACGGAGGAGAAGGCTCCCTTGCCGATAAGTCGTATTTTTTCGTATTCCTTAAGAAACATCAATCAGGTTTTTGATATGTAAATCGGTAGTATACGGTATGGGCAAGCATTATGATGTCGCCTTCGCTGAGTGGAGACAATATCTTGGGAGACAAAGAGCGCAATTCTTGTTCCGCCCCATTGGCACGGATGATTTTGGTGACTGTGCCACCCAAAGCGCGACACCCACCCTTGTGACATGCCAGATAATAATGGCCCGAGTCATTTAATATGGCGGCTTGGTTTCTGCTCACATCCCGACAATCCGAGTTGATGATGATGTCGTTGGGCGCAGCGAGTGAAGTGTCGTTGAGGCCTCGACCTATATTCCACTGTCTTTTATTGGATGGGTCGAGGGGCACGATTTGTTGCTGCACCGCATCCTCTCCTTTCACGCATACGAGCCAGGCGGCCTTACCCATCACTTGCTCAATAGGTGCGGCTCCTATAGCGCTG
The DNA here is from genome assembly GCA_023665425.1 of Muribaculaceae bacterium. GTDB lineage: Bacteria > Bacteroidota > Bacteroidia > Bacteroidales > Muribaculaceae > Lepagella. Next base: position 41,114 of record JAMPDX010000007.1, on the reverse strand, counting down.
GTATGGTAATAAATGCGGGTCCGCTCTATCGGTATGATATTCGGACGCGCCTTCTTAATATCAATAAACTCCTGATAAGTAGGTGAGTACACTCTAATCCTCTTTACTGCATCGATGCATTGCTGATGCAGGGCAGCACGCAGCTCGTCAAGAAATTCCTCATCGGCCCAATTGACGATGTCAGAGTTCTCGTCGCGTATGACCCAGAGCTCCAGGAGCCCGAGGTTTTTATCTTTGGAATATGAGTATTTGCTCAAACAAGTGGTAATGAGTTGCAGGGCATCACTCTTATTCTCGATATAGTTGTTTGAAGCAGCCGGCTTCTTTTTTGGAGAAGCGGCCTTTTTGGGTGCAACAGCAGCCTGAGATTCAGCTGCCTGTTGGGGATACGTTTCCGGCTGTATGGGTTCTTCGTCTTCATCATCAACGAAGATGTCTTTTATCTTATCCCAAAGAGAAGTTTTACGTGTCATCATCAATATGGGTTAGAGATATTCATTCAAGAAATTATTGACATTCTCAATGATGTGAGGGTCCGGTATTGGCCCCACAACTTCGGGTTTGCTCACCGGGACTTCCACACGCACGGTGTCACGCTGCACAATGGTATCATGCACCGTATGATGAATAGTTTCCACCTCCGGCTTGATAATAGTGTCGGTATTCTCCACATTGGCATATTGTTGCACCTTGGCTGGCATATATTGTATTATACCGAGATGCCATAATATTGACGCACCACCGAAGATGCAAACCAGTGTAATCAGGAAGAAAGAGAGGCGTTTCCAGCCACGACGCCGACTATCAGCCTTATGCAGGGCCTGCTTTTGTGCTGCGGCTTGTTTATCTGTCATTGGGCCTCCCGCGTGTAGCTGCTTATCGCGGTCTTGGAGGCGAGCGAGCTTCTCAGATAGTATCTGTACCTGCTGCTGCAGTCTGCGAGTCCTTTCATTGTTTCCGATTGATGTCGGGGCGGGAATGTTCAGCAGTGCTTGCTGCAATTCCTTTGCGTTCTGATAGCGCTCCTCGGGGTTCTTGGCCAGACATTTGCGTATTATCAGTTCAAGCTCTTGGGGATAGTCCTGCACATATTGCAAGCCGGGATTTGCGCGCTCAAAGGCTGCCTTGCGCAAGGTCAATATGGAAGGTATAGGGCTGTACTTATGTGCATTCTCGAGGGCGGATGCTTTGCTTTCTGGAGAGCCGGAATCGGGGGCCTTGAATGGAACATCGCCGGCGAGAGCTTCAAACATCAATATGCCAAGAGAGTAGACATCGGCCGCTGCGGTAAGCTTTTTACCGTCAAACTTCTCCGGTGGGCAATATTCGCGTGAGCCGTCATTTCTTGAGCTACTCTTGACAAAATGGCCATCCTGTTTGGCCAACCCGAAGTCGAGTAGGATATATGCGCCATCATAATCACGACGCATGATGTTGCCCGAATGCAAGTCATTATGAATTACACCATATTTCTCGATCAGCTGCTTCTCTTTTTCGGGAGATACAAGATACTTCTTACCGTCCCTGGGGTCCGGCTCCAGATTATCCTCCACGGGGTCCATAAGGAACTTATACAAGTCAACATGGCAATAAGCCATGGCACTTACTATATCGTGGGCGAAACGGTTTACCTCATGCATGGGCAGGAACAAATCATTCTGCTCGATGTAGCGATGAAGTGTCTCACCTTCAATATAATCCATCTCCACGAGTGCATTATTGCCAATGCGTCTGGGCTGATAGATACGCACTATATTGGGGTGTGATCCATTGCCTATCTTGAGCAAGAGCTTACACTCCTTGAGGAATGTTTGCCATGCCTTATCGTCCTCTCCGGTGACAATATCCTTGCTCACCTTGACAGCACGTATATAGCCCAACTCAATATGTTTCGCCTTGAAGACCGAGGCAAAGCTCCCTTTGCCCAGGCTTCGCAGATTATAGTATTCGTTGAAAATTATATCCATGGTTTGACAATTCTTGTTAGTATGTTAATGAGGGCTTGATGTATCCACACTCTTGGAGTGCGGGGATTACGGACTGAGCCACTGCCTTGACCGCCTCTGTGGAAATAGTCTTATGAGGTAGTCGTTCGAGACGCAGGGCAATAGCCAAATTGCGCTGACTGGAAACACCTTTGATATAACATATATACCATCCGTCATTATATCTGTCATCCTTGAAAGCTCGCATGGGGGTGCCGGTCTTTCCACCGATACGCCCTTGCAAGTATTCCGGGAAGAAATTGCTGCCCAGCCATTTGTCAGCCTCATCTTGCATTGCCGCGTCGAGTCGAGTGGTTGAAGTTGCATCTATGACATCTATTGCGGCCACATTGGGGTGCTTCAATAAGAACTGGGTAGGAATAAGTTTACCACCGTTGGCCACTATTGAAGCTACTCGAGCCATGCTCAGAGGTGAAGCATCAAGCTGACTCTGGCCCCATGCAATGCCCGTGAAGGCTTGAATACTTGTCATCTGTAAAGGGCTACGGTTGGTCCACGTATCGTTGTGCTCAGTGCGCTCCATATACCGAGTGTAATCTTTCAAGCCATTGATATGGAACTTATTGAGCACCTCTTCAAACTCTGCCTTGCCCACTGCCGAGCTCTCATCTGAACTGAAGTAATATGGGCGCTTATTGCCAATAGAGGCTCCCACGGTCCAGTATAGCTCACCGAGCTGAGGATACAGGTCATTTTCATTGGCAAGCATTATGAAGTAGCAGTTAGAGGAATATCTGATGGCATTCTCCATATATGTTAGTCGGCCACCATTGCGGTTCTTGTTGGGATACAAATGGTTAGGCTCAGTAGAAGCCGGCTCAATGGTCATGGAGGGATAGATATCATAGCCTATATCGTAAGCCTTGGCACCCAATTTCATGAAGGCTGCCATGGCTGTCATTACCTTGGCCGTAGAACCGGGTGCTGTCAGATAGGTCATACCTAAGTCGCGCTCGGTGATGGGGGCACCGGGGCGCCACTCCGAGGGTGCGCCGCCGCGTGTGTCGAGGTGCATATCCCGCAGATTGGCAATGGAGTCGGTGTCGGGCAGTGGATAATTGGCCGATGTCAACAAGTCGCCGTTGCCGGCATCGAGCACCACAACGCTCGCACGCAGATATGGCAGGCTGTTGAGCTGCGAGTTAGACTCAATGAAGATGTCCAAATTGCGCTGTATCATGGTCTGCAGGCGAGCATCTACGGCAAGTTGCAGGTCGCGCTTTTGGCGTGTGCGATTAAACTCCTCGATAAAATCATTTCGATAAAGGGGCTGATTGAGGGCCGGCAGGAGCACGGAGTAGTCATGCTGACGAAACTTGATTGACACATTCTGCGCCGGATCGAGAAATTTATTGTATTTGTATTTCTCGCTCGTGAGCTCCACTGTCTTGGGGTGGGTCTCAAAACCGCGCAGATAGTCTTCATTGGCATTCTCGGCAAGGTAGCCCATGGGTATTGGGCTGTAGTTGGCATAAATATCGGAACGGTTGAGGTCTCCCACCATGAACACCATATCGGCCCCAAAGGGATAGTAACGCTTTAACTGTTTGCCGGTGAGTGTCTTAATATGTTCGGGTACTGCACCCGCTTCTATCAAAGCCCCCCTCGCTTCTGTCATTTGTTTTTTATCATCGGTAGCAAGTAGTAAGCCATTGCGATCATACAGGTTGCCACGATCGAGCATATCGATAATCTGCTTGATGCGAGGGTTGTAGGTCAGCTCACGCAGCCCCTGATTGGTGGAAGTTATTGCCGGGCGCAGCAGTGTCTCATCGCGACGTATCATCTGAAAATAGCCGTTGATGGAGAGAATGACCACGATACCGATAAAGAATAGCAGCATACCGGCAAACAAGTTACGTGTCAGTGATTTAGCCTCTTTGACTGCAAAATTATCTTCTACCTTGCGGCGAGTACGTGTCGGGTGGTCCGGCTCTTGTACCACAAATGCCTCCAGGGCTTTGAGGCTGCCTTGATGGCGCGATACGGAGATGACCACTCCGTATGCAGCCAAGGAGAGCACCAGGCTGGTGCCGCTATAGCTAAGAAAAGGTACCGGCACGCCGGTCAAGGGGATAGCGCCTATAGAGCCCAACGCGATTAGGAGGAACTGCACACCGGTGAGCATACCTATACCGAGAGTAATATACATCGTAAACTTGTTGCCGGAATATTGGGCGGCCGAGGTGGTTCGAGTCACTAATATGAAGAAGCATATAGCCACAATGAGTAAGCCAAGCCAACCCATTTGCTCGCCCACGCTACTGAGTATCAAGTCGGTATGTCCGGCCGGGATGAGGTAGGATGAACCACCACCAGGGCCCATACCGGTGAAGCCGCCACTGGCTGCACCCCAGATACCTTGCGCTATTTGGTCTCCTTGAGGTATGGAATTATCGAATATGCCTGACCATGCCATATTGGTGCGGTTAAAGAGGCGTGTAGCCATATTTGGCAATATGGGGGTGATGATATAGCCGCCGGCAAGAAATAATGATATCAGCGCGTTGAAGAAGATGGCACTCTCATATACTGTCTTTGACCTCAGCCAACCGAACAGAAGCCACAACAGGAACCATAAGCCGATGGCACACAAGCGTATCGACATCATCGGGGTCATCATATATGCTGCACCAACCAAGAGCATATAACTCACTACTCCTATCATGAGCATAGGGAAGTCGCGTCTCACTATAGAATAAACGAGGATGAATGTGGCGAGTATTACCAATCCCGGGCCCATATCTTTAAGCAAACCGAGGAACAACAGGCTGATAGCCAAAATAGCCAATACCACAACGCTGATAATGGCCCAATGGCGCCGACGCGCCAACTTGGTCATGCGGGCTCCGTAGGTGCGTATCACATCTCCCTTAGCCACAAAGAACATGGCCATAAAGATAATTACCAAGTATTTAATCACTTCGCTGGGCTGGAAGAAGCCAAGGTTGACACGTGCATCACTGTTGATAGGACCGGTACCGGCAATGCGCAAAAGCACCATCAGTGCAGCGGCTAATATAAGGAAAGGATAGGTGTAAATCACACTCATAAAGGTGCCCTGCCCCACCTGCATTTTATCTACCCACAGTGAGCGATATCGTTGGAAAAGCTTAAGGTAATTTACGCTGGAAAAGAGCACCATGGTGATACAGCCCACTACATTAAACCACACCATCTTTTGCGCGAAAAATGTGTCGGACAATGGTCGCATAGTGCCGTATAGTGTAAGCAGACCTATAGCCGAGAGTATCATAATGGCCACAGGTATGAGTTTGTCGGTGACTCTGCCAAGCCTGCGGTCCATTATTACAATAGCCACAAAAACAAGAGCCCATGTAAGCAAGAAGATGCCTACACCCCATGTCAGACCTCGAGTGAAGTCGGCAGGTGTACGTGCTATAAGCGCCTGGTCCTTACGTAATTGCTGATATACACCCGGGCTAAATGGGCGCAATACGTGGGGTTTCTGAGTAAAGTTTAGCACATCCATATCAGATGCCATAGCCCCCTTGTCAGTGCCCTTTGACGAGCCATAGGCATACCCTTCGCGTATAGGTAATACGCTATAGAAATGTCCTTTAATAGCATTAAAGTGTGCTTCGCCTTCTTGGTCTGTGATGGCATAGCCTACAGTCTTTGTATCGTTGGAGAGGGCGAGCTCGGAGGAGGGAATGTCAGGGTTGACAAAGTGCTCTGTCAGACGCACAACTACACCGGAGATTGGGGTCGTGCCATCGCCAAAGAAGCCGGCAGACCCGGTTTTTTCGGACACTTTTACCCTGATTACGGCTGAGGAGTCATTCTCTTCGCCAAAAGTTGAGGAAAGCTTCTGCCTGTCTAATTTGGCCCACTCTTCATCCTGGCCTATGTTTATTTTGTCAGTCTGCAGGCGAGCATTCAGGCCCTCGCCGCCGCGGGTGAGGATGCTGTCGAAAGGTAGATGGAAACGTTCGGCCGTTATCTGGTCAAGAAATGTAATCGGATCACCCTCACTTAATTGCTGCATATACCAGTTGCTTATTAAAGCAGCATCCCGAGTGTCGGTGACATAGTCGCCGTTGAGCAATAGGGAGTCAAGCTTTTGGGCCTCCAACTTATCGTTCATCACAACTGTCTGACCGGTGGCTATCCTATTGTCAACCTTCTCGAACAAAGGCTCGAGATTATACAAAATGGCTTTGGCCCCCAAAATCATGAGGACCGCTACCAGGATGTATGCAATAATGGTAGAGCGAAGTTTCATTAGTTGTCGGTATTTGGCTTGGCTGCCCTGTTAGGAGTCCGAGTATCAGAGGATTGGATAGAAGCTGTGTCTGACGGTGCAGACACACTATCAGCTGGATATGGCACTGTTTTAAGCTCCGTCTTCATCTCTTCCGGTTTTACCGGCACTTCATTCTTATGAAAAATAATGAAGGATATTGCGGCGCCTATACATAGGGATATGATGTTGGTTACAATCAGCAAGGACACTCGGCGAAAACGGTTGGAGTTGCGACGTATATTTTGCGTTTTTTCAACCGTGTCGGAAGCTTCGGAGGTAGTGCGAATGTACTTTTCGGCGGGGTTGACACCTTGTTTTTTTGCTGAGGCCGGTATAGGTCGAGATGCTCCCTTTTTACCGGATGAAGGTCTCCCTATATGGGCTATGATGATGGTGATATTGTCTTTGCCTCCGGCATTATTGGCCGCATCGATGAGCTGTTTGCATTCAGCAGCGGGAGTACGTCCCCGGCCAAGGCAGGCTTTTATTTGGTCTGAAGTCAGCACATCGCTCAGCCCGTCTGAGCAGAATATATATGTCTCTCCATTGGCAAGGGGGAAAATGCCGGCTTCGATAAAATGCTTATCTTCAGGATTATGCAGTTCGGCCCCAAGACACCGCTCTATCACTGAGCGTCGAGGATGATGCATGGCCTGCTCCTCCGTGAGTATACCCTGCTCCTCCTGATAGCCTATCAGACTGTGGTCGTGGGTCAGCTTGGTAAGCTCATCATGCGAGAAGCGATACAGTCTGGAGTCACCTACATGAGCTATACTGAGGGTTTGCTCCTTGAGGTCAAAAATGCCGGCGGTGGCCACACACCCCATCCTCTGATAGCGGGGTTGTGTATCCTTCTCATGCAATATGGCATTGTTGGCCTCGGCCATGGCGCTCTTTATCAAATTAAGTGGCGAGCCATCATGTATCCTTTCGAGATACTCAACGATGGTGAGTCGTGCTATCTCGGCGGCTACCTCGCCACCCTCCTCACCTCCCATACCATCGATGGCAACGAGCAGTATATGCTCATTGTCCCATATCTCTTGTGCTATAAAAGCATCCTCATTATTGGTGCGCTTACGGCCTATGTCTGTTGCTCCGAAGAATGATATCTGCATTGTGTTTACTTGTCTGATTTGGGATTTCGGAATGCTACTGCAATTAAAAACAACAGCAACAATATTTCACAAAGTATAAAGGCTAAATTCCACATTGTTTATTAAACAAGCTCTAAATTTTCCTATTGAATGTAAGCTCGATTTCTCCGTTGATTTTGATTGATGAGTTGCGGTCGGAGAGTCTGGCCCACTTATTACGCTTTATCTCGAGGCCATTCAGTTCCACAGCGCCGAGAGGACGCAGATAGAAACTGCCGTCAGTGTCGCGACGTATCTCCAGGTGTGGACTCATCACGGCTTCTGAATTAAGGTGTACAAGAGGCAAACCATTGTAGTTGTAGCTTGCCGAGGGCCCTCCGATGTAGAAATCGTTGAGCTTGATATCCAGCTTGGGATACATATTGCCGCTTCTGTCTGTAAAGGCGATATCGAAATCTGCCGCCTCAAGCACGGCCAAGACAGTGTCAGAAATACCGCCGCTACCGGTCCTTGCATCCGTATTCAGCAGACTGTCACCTTTCGGGTCTATGGGATACATATACCCCTGTCCACTCGGTTTTAGGCCCCTGATGGCACCGATAGAGAGCGCCTGTATCCTATTGAAGGTACTGTTGGGCTGTGCACGGTTGGTGCGTATGCTGTCATCATCAGAGGCAGACTCGAAGTCAAACATATCATTGGGCACCATGGTGGAGCGCACTGCTACAAAGTTCTCTTCCAACTCATCGAAGCTGACTATACTGTCAGGATTATCCGGGTCAGGGATGTCACTGCAATTCTCATCGAGCGATATCAGGTCAAACGACCAAAAATTGTAAGGGGTTGAAAATTTCAGCTTCGGGTTCTTGCTCAGTTTGGCATTGATCCGCTCGTGAAAGATATCAACTATCTCTTTGGTAATAATGCCAAATGTCAGCTGCAAGTCGCGATAATAGCGTGACGGCACATATGCCACATATGCTGTGTGGCATATGAGCGAACGGGATGTGCCGGCAGCTTTGACAGACTCTTCAAAGGCATACACTATCTCATCAATTACAAGGGAAGCCTTGTTGCGGGCCTGCTTCTTTTCCCCTTGCTCCTGAACTATCGGTGGTTGTGGATTAAAAATTCCTTTTACAAACTTCTTAAAGCCCATGTCTTAATAGGATTATCTTGCAAAGATACAAAAAAATTATAATAGTCTAAGAGCTTATAACTTTTTTTAATAATCTAAGCTTTTATAAAGAGTCTCTTTTGTGCAAAATCTATCATCTGAGCTTTTTGGCGAGATAAATTAAAAAATCTCGTCTTGCATTTAGTGGCAAGACGAGATTCCAAATTAATCTAAAAATGAATCAAAAAAGCTCAAATTAACGGTTGGCACGCTTGCGCTCAAGCTCATCGAGGATGATTTTGCGCAAGCGAATATGGTTGGGGGTCACCTCAACATACTCATCCTCCTTGATATACTCAAGGGCCTCCTCAAGGCTGAAAACTACCGGGGGCACAATCTTGGCCTTGTCATCAGCACCGGATGCACGCATATTTGTCAACTTCTTGCTCTTGGTGACATTGACCACGATATCATTCTCCTTGGCATTCTCACCAACAACCTGCCCGGCATACACCTCCTCTTGCGGGAAGATGAAGAAGCGGCCACGGTCTTGCAGTTTGTCTATGGCATACGCAAAAGCGGTGCCACCCTCCATGGCTATCAGCGAGCCATTGGTGCGACGCTCTATCTCTCCCTTCCATGGCTGATACTCCAAGAAGCGATGGGCCATGATTGCCTCACCGGCGGTAGCGGTGAGCACATTGTTGCGCAGACCTATGATACCGCGTGCCGGTATCTGGAACTCAATATGAATACGGTCATTTTGAGTCTCCATACTCAAAATATCACCTTTGCGTCGTGTCACCATATCAATCACCTTGGACGAATACTCCTCCGGCACATTTATGGTGAGAGCCTCTACCGGCTCGCATTTCACACCATCTATCTCTTTGATAATAACTTGCGGCTGGCCCACTTGCAACTCGTAGCCCTCGCGACGCATAGTCTCAATGAGGATTGAGAGGTGCAAGACGCCGCGGCCAAAGACAGTCCACACATCAGAGTCCTCTGCCTTCTGCACACGCAGAGCAAGGTTGCGATCGAGCTCCTTGGTCAAGCGCTCACCTATGTGGCGTGAAGTGACATACTTGCCATCCTTGCCAAAGAATGGGGAGTCGTTGATGGTGAAAGTCATAGACATGGTGGGCTCATCTATCTCGATGCGCGGGAGAGCCTCGGGATTGTTAGGCAATGTCAGTGTATCACCAATCTCAAAATTGGTAAGGCCCACAATAGCGCAAATATCGCCACTGCTCACCTCCTTCACCTTCTTGCGCCCCATACCCTCGAAGGTATGCAACTCCTTGACTCTCTGTTTCTCTACGCTACCATCCTTCTTTATGAGAGCCATATCCATACCTTCGCGTATTGTGCCACGGTGAACACGACCGATTGCAATACGGCCCACATAGCTTGAGAAGTCGAGAGAGGTGATGAGCATCTGGGCGTCACCCTCTATCTGCGTAGGCGCCGGGATATACTTCACGATGGCATCAAGCACCGGCACGATATTGTCGGTGGGCTTGCGCCAGTCGTCGCTCATCCATCCCTGCTTGGCAGAGCCGTAGATTGTAGGGAAGTCGAGTTGCTCCTCGGTAGCGCCGAGGTTATACATCAGGTCGAACACCATCTCTTGCACCTCATCGGGGCGACAGTTGGGCTTGTCAACCTTATTTATCACTACTACCGGTTTGAGGCCCATCTGGATAGCTTTCTGAAGCACAAAGCGTGTCTGCGGCATGGGGCCCTCAAAGGCATCTACCAACAGCAGGCATCCGTCAGCCATATTGAGCACTCGCTCCACCTCGCCACCAAAGTCGGCGTGGCCCGGTGTATCTATGATATTGATCTTTGTTCCTTTATAATTGATGGAAACATTCTTGGAGAGGATGGTAATGCCCCTCTCGCGTTCCAGGTCATTATTATCGAGTATCAGCTCGCCGGTAGTCTGTCCGTCGCGGAACAGATGTCCGGCCAAGAGCATCTTATCAACCAAAGTAGTTTTGCCATGGTCCACATGTGCGATAATGGCAATATTGCGAATATCTTCCATAAGTGCGTCATTTTGAGCATCATAGACCCAACACGGCCCATAATCCGCCCATCATCCTTTTTACTTTCTCTGTTTCAGCCCACAAAATTACAAAAAATTCCCGAAATATTACTCACCATCTCCACTAATTGAGTCCCCCTTAATCAAAAAGGCAAGTCAAGACCATAGTCGGCATCCGGTTCTGACAATGTCTCATTCACATTGCAATAAGACAAATCTGTCAGTTTAGCTTTATACTGGTTCAAGATGTCTGTATTGTCCAACTCCAGCCGCCTAAGCCGTGACATTTCGGAGAATACGGTCTCTTTCTCAATTCCCAAAAAACGTCTGCCGCAAATATAAGCTGCAATGCCGGTGGTGGAAGCTCCAGCAAATGGGTCAAGAATCCAATTTCCGGGTACTGTGCAAGCTATAATTATTCGGGTAAGCAAAGCCAATGGTTTTTGAGTGGGATGTTTGCCACATGACTTTTCCCATCTACCAATTGCGGGCAGTCTCCAAACATCTGTCATTTGCTTACCATTATTAATGGCCTTCATGAGTTCATAATTATATCTATGAGGAACTTTTGGGTATTTCCTCGCCCAAACGATGAACTCAGTTGAATAAGTAAAGAATCGACATGAGATATTCGGTGGTGGGTTTGTCTTTTCCCATGTAATCACATTCAGAATTTTATAACCTAATTCATCTAAATTTTTCGCTACACTGAAAATATTATGGTGTGTCCCGGAAACCCATATAGTACCATTATCTTTGAGTTTGTCGCGGCACAGGGATAACCACTGTTTGTTAAAATCGTCTATACTACCTGCATGAGTCGGCTTATCCCAATTTCCCTTATCTACGCATACTATTTTGCCGGATTGATAACTTATCCCTCCATTTGACAGGAAATATGGCGGGTCAGCGAACACCATATCAAATTTAAAGTCAAAATTTGATAACACATCAAAACAGTCACCATTGACTAATGTGAATGCTCTGTCATTGGATTTATAATATGACTCTATCATGTTTTTCAAACTTTAACCTTGTCAATAAACTCCGGCAAATCGGATAGATTATATATATTAGGGATGTGTTTGAAGGCTTCTTCCAACTTGTTTTTGGCTTTCAGCCAACCTTTGCCATCTGTAACCCATACAAATTCAAAACCCGGGACAGCATTAATTTTGATAGCTAATTCGGTGTAAGAACGAGCCACTTCGTTGAGTTTAGTCCCTCCTTCAGAATAAAAGTTTGTCTCAATGAGATATGTCACAGCAGGGGTCTTTATTACAAAGTCAAAGCGTTTTTTATCCACCCCAAGCGCAGAAACAATAGCGGGAAATTCGGTAAAATTAACTTCTTGCTCAAACTCTATTCCGTTTTGGGTAAGTATTAAAGCCATACGCTTTTCCATGATTGTACCACCCCTATTTTTACGAGAATGGGTATCAAGACCTACCTCTACACCAAATACGTAATCCACAAGATTTTTTATCTGTTTCTGTTGAAACACTTCAGTAAGGCCTGTTTCATTCAGAAAAGTTAGTACTTGTTCTGCTGAGGTGAAATAGTCAGTTATATAGTGGATGTTTCCTGAGACGTCTACCGACTTTTTCTTATCCTTTGTTCTCACTGCTATTAAGATACAGAGCACAGTAAAGACTTTTGGATTTTCTTGCCACAGACGTTTTACAGCAGCCGACATATCTTCTTGACCAATAAGATAATTCAGCTGATTTAATTTTATGGATACAGCTTCAACATTTTCTTGTACTTTTGGAAAATCTACATAGTCCATTAGCGAGAAATGAGTATCTTTTAATTGACTCAAGAAGGTTTTAAATTTTTCAGTCATTGGCTAATTGATTAAATAGATTCATAGCTTGCCCCTGATATTCGGCATAATTTCTTATCAATAGCTCGGTCAATTGCCCTCTTTTGGCAGGATTGGCATTTATTGAGCGTTTGGCGAAAACACGCTCTGTGAAGAAATCCTCATAAAGGTCATCCATAAACGTATCATCTATATTTCGACCTTTACCGTCTGAATTACTTAACATGCACTGACAGCCCTCTATTGACATAGCGGCATAAAACTTCTTTAGCCTTATTTGTTCTTCATCATCAAATGCACTTTTAACATACGAGTTAAAGCTTGAAGTAGCATCCAGAGGCCGGTATGGCGGATCAAAATAGAAAAATGTGTAGTCGCCGACATAATCCTTTGTTTGGGCAAAGTCTCCATTCAGAATTTCAACACGTTGCAGCATTTCGCTGTCAGACATCAATAAGAATACATCGCATATTGTCGGATTGACATATTTGCCAAACGGGACATTGAAACTTCCTTTGGAATTTTCCCGATATAACCCATTAAAACAAGTTCTGTTCAGAAAAATCATATATGCTGCGCTCTCTAAATTATTGAGTTCTCCGGTGTTAAATCTATCGCGAATATCCAAATAAAACTGTTTTTGGGCCTCATTCCCTTCCGTTCCTCGATAAGATGTTTGCAGGTATGACAGCAATTCTATCAGCTCGCGCGGAGTGTCTCTAATGGTCTTATAAGTATTTATCAGCTTTGGATTAATATCATTGATAACAGCCCTTTTAATATTGGGATAGTTTTGCAGCATATAAAACAATACTGCACCGCCACCCACAAATGGTTCTATATAGGTAACATTTTCCTTCTGCCTGATATCAGCGGGAAGAAAATGCTCGATCGTCGGCAGTAATTGTGTTTTACCGCCGGCCCATTTCAGAAAAGGTTTTGCTTTTGTTTGCGACATAATTAATTCGGAAGATGTAACCTTACATCTCATTTTTTATTAGGCTCACTCTTAACCTGCAATTGGTGGAGTCTAAGTGCAAAATTAATAAAAAAAATTGGAATAGGGGGTGTTAGGGCTAAGATAGTTTGTGGGTTATCTTGAAAAAATTGTACCTTTGCACTTTGATTTGAATGTTTAGCATAGTTACTAAGTCTATGTCAGTTAATAGTAAGACACATAATAGCAAGATACATAATTTGGGGAGGTGGGCAGACACCAAGCTGCTAAATGCGCTGACGGCACCTTTTGTGCACACTCCGGGTCTGATGATGGTATTGCTCGTGATGCAGGTTGTGGTGCCATACCACATGTATGTGCATATACGCCCATGGTGTATTCCCGAGGGTGCTGTGGCTGCCACCGGTATTCTATTTGCAAACTCATTACTGTTTGCATGGTTGGGGCTGTTGATTTACAACCTCTTACGCCGAGCAAGTAAGATATGTGCCGGTATATGGATAACACTCACACTGATAGTTTTTTTTACCAATTGGCTAATAGACTTCGGGCTGGTGACAATTTACAATCAGGAGTTTCATCGAGGCATCGCAGCCGTCTTGCTTGCTTCAAACTTTGACGAGAGCTGCAACTTCATAGCCACATACCTTAACGGCTCGTTGGTGCAATCTTTCCTGCTTTACATCGGCTCATTTATAGCTTCATACTTCATCGGTTCAATTCTCGTGGGGCGGTATTTACGCCGTTTGTTAAGCAGAAGAGGTGGTGCAGTGATTAAGACTATCAAATATATTTTGGTAATAATCGTGGCCGGCTGTGTAATTTGCAATATCACGCTGTCAGTATCAAAAATGGCGAGCACCAATATCAAGGGTAAGATTGTGGAGTTTGCATCCATAGACTCAGGTCACCCTATAGTGCCGCAAAATCCCGTGCTAAACATCAATACAGAGGACTCTCCTCTTACAATCGTGGTAATCATAGGGGAGTCTCACAGCAGCACTCATTCGCAGCTCTACGGCTATGATAAGCCAAATGAGCCACGTCTCAACAAGCTGCTGGAAGACTCAACCCTATTTGTTTTCAAATCGCCAATAGCCTCAGAGCTGCACACCATCGAGTGTCTTGAGCACATGGTTGGCACATACAACGGCGAGTCTGATAAAAACTGGTATGAGTGTCTCACGTTCCTGGAGGTGGCCAATAAGGCCGGATACACCACCACATGGCTCTCAAACCAATCTGCAAAGGGCTTCCATGAAAACCCGATAACAAAGATTGCTCAATATTGCAATAGCATCGAGTTTACAAATGACGGTATGCATAAACGTACGGAATTTGATGAGGAGCTATTCCCCATTATTGACAAGCATCTGAACAAAGACAATCGCACCCTCACCGTAATTCACTTGCAGGGGAGCCACATAGATTACACACAGCGCTCGCCGGAGAACTTTAAGCGCTTCAAACCCGATGACTATGAGTTGTCCACTGACAAGCAGAAAGAGGTAATCTCGGCCTACGACAACAGCATACTCTATAACGATTATGTAGTGAGCACCATAATGAACAAATACCGGGATGCTGATGCGGTAGTGATATACCTGTCAGACCATGGTCAGGACCTCTTCCAGTCATCGCCGGACTTCTTCGGCCATGCCAAGCCTAACAACAAGCGCAGCGCCGAGGCAGCCCTCGCGGTGCCCTTCTATGTCTATCTCAGCCCGATGTTCAAGCAGAAGCATCCCGCTGTAACCAATAGAATTGAGAACTCAACTGACAATCCGCCCCACCTCACAAACCTTATTTATACCTTGATGGATTTGATGGGTTGCTCCTTCCCGGACAATAACGATGTAGCTCAAAAGACCTTCTTCCGTCCTTTGTAATGATATGTCACTGAAACAGAAAATACATAGCTTTGCTGCATGGGCTGACACTACTCTGCTCAATGCCTTGACAGCTCCATTTGTGCGCACGCCGGGCTTGATGCTGCTTATTCTCTTTCTGCAGATGGTGCCTTATTACATCTCTGTGTTTATTAATCCCAGACTGATACCTGAAGGCCCGCTCAAGGCCCTCTGCCTGCTCATTGCAAACACTTTACCCATTACTTGGCTCGTCCTGTTGGTGTATAATCTCCTTCGCAGAGTTTGCAAAGTATGCGCCGCTATATGGCTAACACTTGCGCTGATAGCATTTGCCTCAGATTACTTGCTGGACTTGGTACCGTTCTTAATTTCTAATAGGCTGTTTAACGAAGATATTCCCGCTGTGATTGTGGCATCCAACATAGAGGAATGTTATAACTATCTTGCGGCATATAGCGATACGCGTCTTGCATTGACGTTAATCATATCCGTTGTAGCTGCAATAGCCATATACCTTGCCGGCTCCATACTCATTGGTAAATATCTGCGCCGTTGGCTACATGATAGAGGTCCTCGCGTCTGCAAATTTATCAGATACGGGTTTCCGGTCATGCTAATAGGATTTTTTGTCTTATATATCAAATACCCGTGCACATACATGGCTTATTCATCTTTTGAAAGCAAAGTGCGCTTATTTTTCAGGGTAGATACCGGACTCCCTATCATACCGCAAAATCCCGAGCTCAATATCAATACCGATGACTCCCCTCTCAATATTGTGGTTATCTTCGGTGAGTCTCACAGCACCTCCCACTCCGAGCTGTATGGTTATAATGTACACAATCAGCCGCATCTAATGGCTATGGAGCAAGATTCGTGTTTGTTTGTGTTCAAATCGGCAGTGGCTTCAGCGCAGCACACCATCTCATGCTTTCAGCACATGATAGGCACCTATAATGACCAACCGGATAAAAACTGGAATGAGTGTCTGACATTCTTGGAGGTGGCCCAAAAGGCCGGATACACCACTATATGGCTATCAAACCAAGCCGAAAAGGGCTTTTATGATACCCCCACTACCAAAATAGCCTATTTTTGCGACGACGTGGAGTTCACAAATACCCTCGAGGAGAAGCAGACTGGATTTGATGCTGACTTATTACCAATCATAGACAAGCATTTGAAGAAGGACCGTCGCACACTCACTTTGATTCATCTGATGGGCAATCATATTGATTACCAATTCCGCACCCCCGAGGGGTACAAGATTTTCACCCCGAAGGAATACGATTTGCCTACCGACCTACAGCGTAGGATCATTGCAGATTATGATAACTCCATCTATTATAACGACATGGTGGTGAGCACAATCATAAAGAAGTATGAGGATGCCGATGCCGTGGTGATTTACCTCTCAGACCATGGTCAGGACGTGTTTCAATCCTCCCCCACATACTACGGTCATGCCATAACCGGCAATCAGGTGAGCATTCAGGCTGCTCTGCCGGTGCCCTTCTATGTCTACCTCAGCCCGGTGTTCAAGCAGAAGCATCCCACATTGGCAAATAGGATTGAAAGCTCAACTGACAATTCACCACACCTCACAGACCTTATTTATACCTTGATGGATTTGATGGGCTGCTCATTCCCGGACAATGACGATGTCGCTCAAAAGACCTTCTTCCGCCCACAGCCGACTAAGTGATGATTAAAAAATAAATTGGTAAAATTTTGTATGATGATTAAGAATACCAACTTGGTATTTTTAAATCATCAATAAGAGTGTGTCTAATAAAAGCATAGCAGGAAGAGTCATAAACCGAATATTTTATATAATTTACAAATTCGAGTTTCGGAGGTAGTATCCTATTGATATGTTATGGTTAGGAGTGTCCGTAAGGACACCGACTTATAGTAACTCCGTACACACGCGGCGATAGCCGTGGGTGTACGGGGTTGGTTAGACAGGCAAAAGGCGTGCGCAGCTCGCCGATTTACTGCTTGTTAATGTTTTACACGTTAACTTGCGAAACTTGAATTTACAAATTGCACCGCTGTATATCAGCATGCTGCAACATAAAATTTCTCAAATCGATTTATGATACTCCCTGCCACAATTTATTAATTCATCAGGTTAGATATTCGGGGTCGGATAGACTATTGTCTCGGTACAAGTGGTGCGGGCCTTGAGTGTGCCGATGGTGAAGTCGAAGTCACCTTTCTCCAGCGTCCACTTGCCTTGATAATTCACGAAAGCCAAATCAGAAGCGGGGAGCTTGAAGCTCACCTGCTTGCTCTCGCCAGGCTTGAGAGATACCTTCTCAAAGCCACGCACACGCAGCACGTCAGGTGAGAGTGAGGCTATCAAGTCGCTGCTGTACAATATCACCGGCTCCATACCTTCGCGCTCACCGGTATTGGTGACAGTGACAGTGACAGTGAGCTCATCGGCGGGAGAAAACTCTGCCTTGTCAACCTTGAGGTCTGAATAAGCAAATGTGGTATAGCTGATGCCATAGCCGAAGGGCCATTGCACATCAATGTCGGCATTATAGTTGTAAGCGCCACTCATGGTAGCCACTGTCTCGCAAGGCTTGTGGTCGTACGTAGCCAAGGCATTTATCCACTTGGGGTAAGTGTACGGCAGTTTAGCACTGAAGTTCTTGTCACCGGCCATCAACTGAGCCAAAGCGTCGCCACCATAGTTGCCGGGTAGCAATATGTCAATGATGCCATATGCCAAGGGTTCAATCTCGCGGATGATGCGCGGGCGCCCCTCGTTGAGCACCAGCACCACGGGCTTGCCTGTCTCGGCCAATGCCTTGACAAGGGCTGTCTGATTAGCTGATAGGTGCAGGTCATTGGTATTTCCGGGAGTCTCGCAATAAGAATTCTCGCCGATGCAGGCCACGATGACATCCACATCCTTGGCGGCATTCACAGCTGCATGGATATCAACATTCTGCTCTTCTTCCCATTTGCCATAGTCCTGCACATAGTCGATGCCCTGACACAGCACTACATTCTTCTTGCCGAAGCGGTTGCAAAAGGCCTCATAGATGGTGTTATACTGTTCATGGTATTGGGGCTCATCGGTGCCCTGCCATGTATAAGACCACCCACCGTTGAGGGTACGCATAGAGTTGGCATTAGGGCCTGTAAGCAATATCTTGGCACCCTTTTTGAGTGGAAGCACTGAGTTCTCATTCTTCAACAGGATTTCGCTCTGCAGTGCGCTCTCGAGGGCAGCCTCGGCGTGCTGTTTGCTGCCGAAGAGGGGATAATCCTTGGGGTTGGTGACCGGGGTCTCAAACAGGCCCAGACGTAGCTTGAAACGTATGATGCGGCTCACGGCGTCATCAATGCGCTCCATAGGCACTTTACCCTCCTGCACAAGCTCCTTGAGCAGCGTGCAGAACTCCACATCATACGGGGTCATGGACATATCCACACCTGCATTGATGCTGAGCATGATGGCCTCTTTATAGTCGGCTGCAATCTTGTCGCGGTTATAAAGGTTGTGGATGTCAGCCCAGTCAGTGACAATCATTCCATCCCAGTTGAGATCCTCCTTAAGCCACTCGGTGAGCATCTCATGGTTGGCATGGAAGGGCATACCATTGTTCAGGCCCGAGTTGACCATTACTGAGAGTGCGCCGGCGCGAATGGCTACTTTGAAGGGCTGGAAATACTTCTCACGCAAGTCCACGGGATTGATAGAGGCGGGTGTGCGGTCTTTGCCACTCACCGGATTACCGTAAGCCATATAATGCTTGAGACATGAGCCCACATTGAGCACCCCGAGATGGTTAGGGTCAGAACCCTGGTATCCACGCACCATGGCTGCAGCCATCTCGCCGTTAATATATGGGTCCTCACCAAAGCTCTCCCAGATGCGACTCCACACGGGGTTACGGCCCAGGTCCATCACCGGATTGTACACCCATGGAATGCAGGCGGCACGACTCTCATAAGCGCATATACGAGCCCCCTCCTCTGTCAACGCTCTATTGAAGGTGGCGGCCATATTTATTTCTTGTGGGAAGAGTGTACCACCGGAGGTGTAAGTAGTACCATGATTTTGGTCCACACCATAGACATCGGGTATACCGATATACTTCATTGAGGCTTCCTGAATATCGCTTATGAGCCGATACCAGGTGTCAAGGCCTTGAGCATGACCCTGAGCAGTATTCAGAATTGAGCCCACACGATATTTATTGAAGATGGTTTCCAGTTTAGCCGGGTCGGTCACCACCTTGCCATCCTCTGGTTGGTCTTTGCACACGAGGTCAATGACCACCTCACACATCTGCCCCACTTTGTCATCGAGGCTCATGTTGCCTACTATCTGTTGCACTCGGGCTTCAAGAGCCGGATCCGGAGCAATTGCCGGTGGCACCGGCTCGGCAAACGCACCCACTGATGTCATTGCCAAAAGGGTTAAAGAAATAGCTTGTTTCATATTATTAGTGCTCTAATTTTATTTTATTGCAAAGCGAGTCTTGGAGCGGATATCGGTGGCTGATGAGCCTACCAGAACATCAAACTCGCCGGGCTCTACTACCCATTCATGTTTTGCTGCATCAAAGAACCCCAAATCGCTGCCCTTCACTTCGATAGTGACATCAGCAGTTTGGCCCGGCTCAAGCTCCACTTTCTTAAAACCTTTCAGCTCCTTGACGGGGCGGTCTACACTTGACTTGATGTCTGAGACATACAGTTGCACCACTTCTTTGCCCTTGACGGCACCGGTGTTTGTGACGGGCACTGTGACTGTGAAAGTATCATCCACGGAGCCTTGTGTCTTGTCTACTGCAGCTTTGCCATACTTGAAGGTGGTATAGCTCAGGCCGTGGCCAAAGGGGAATGTGGGTTTGATTTTGTTCTTGTCTGTGAAGCGATAGCCCACGTATATGCCCTCATTGTAGGGCATATCCCAAACCTCATTACCGAGAGCATCAATTCCTTTGTGACCGGGGTATTCGCCAAGCTTGTGTGCACCTACTTGGTCAAGGCTTGCATAATATGTATACGGTAGCTTGCCGCTGGGGTTGACATCACCCATGATGAGAGATGCCAGGGTGTTGCCGGTCTCGTTGCCGAGATACCATGCCTGCATGATTGATGCCACCTTATTGGTCCATGGTATAGCCACACCTGTGCCGCTGATATTTATTACAGCGATGTTAGGATTCACTTTGGCAATTGCCTCAATCAATTCATTCTGACCGTACGGGAGGTCAATCGTCTCGCGGTCTGAGTCTTCACAATCTTGATGTTCACTCTTATTTAGGCCGCCGAAGAAAAGGACTACATCTGCATCTTTTGCCACCTGCAGGGCCTCAGCAGTAAGCTCTTCCGGTGTGCGGTTGTCTGACAAGTCCTGGCCGGTGACCACACCATTGTATTCGCCGGTGATATCACCCACATAACCTCGGGCATAAATTATCTCGGCCTCATCTCCCACACGGGACTTGAGACCGTCGAGAGGAGTGATTTCATAGCGAGCTTTAAGCGAAGAGGAACCGCCACCTACTGTCATCATCTTGATGGCGTTCTCCCCTATCACGGCTATTTTCTTGACTTTGGCCGTATTCAGCGGGAGCAGGTTATTCTTGTTCTGGAGGAGCACAACCCCTTCTTGGCCTATCTCGCGGCAGGCCTCCACATGCTCATCAGAGTTCAGTGCGCCGAAGGGACGGTTGCGGTCCATGGCGGTGCGGAAGGTGAGTCGCAGCACACGGCGCACCTTGTCATTTAGTTCATCTTCGGAGTATGTACCATCTTGTATACCCTGCAGATAGGGCTCGGCCAGGAAGTAATTGTCATAGGCATTAGAGGCACCGTTTGTCAGGCCGTTGGTCCATGAGCCGAACTCCATATCAAGACCACCGGTCACAGCTGTTGGGGTGTCATGCACAGCACCCCAGTCAGAAATCACGGCACCATCCCATCCCCATTCACCCTTGAGGATATCATTCATGAGTATGGGGTTATAGCTGGCATGTTCGCCGCGGAAGAGGTTATATCCGCCCATAAAGGTCCATGCCTCGCCCTGTTGAGCCGCAGCCTTGAAGCCGGGAAGATAAATCTCATACAGTGTGCGGTCGTCCACTATAGGGTTTGATGTATGTCGGTTTATCTCATTGTTATTTAGGGCAAAATGCTTCACACAGGCGGCCACGCCGTTGCTCTGCACACCTTTCACATAAGGCACTACCATTGTGGCCGTGAGGAACGGGTCCTCACCCATATATTCGAAATTGCGACCATTAAGGGGTGTACGGTAAATGTTGATACCGGGCCCCAACAGCACACTCTTGTTGCGGAAGCGTGCCTCCTCACCAATGCTCTTGCCATAAAGCAGAGCCATGTCGGGGTCCCAGGTGGCAGCAAGTGCTGTGAGCGAGGGGAAGGCTGTGCAAGAGTCGTTGGTCCATTGCGCCTGCTCCCATTCATCCCAGAGGACTTCGGGGCGTACTCCCATGGGTCCGTCGGTGCACCATATCTCGGGCACACCCAGACGGGGCACACCGGGAGCGCTAAACTTGGACTGAGCGTGTATGATATTAATTTTCTCACGCAATGTCATGCGCGACAATGCGTCCTCCACACGCTCCTCGATCGGCTTGCTATCGTCCAGATATACCGGAAGGGCTGCATAGCCACACAGGGCGGAGGCACACATAAAAATTGATATTAACGTGGTCTTCATTTTGATATGATTATTTTAAGGGTATGGTTAGCCCCATTGACTCGATATATGATGTCTGCGGCACACAATTCACGGTTTGGCATTGCTCGATAAATTTATCGAGGGCTATCTGAGCCTTGGCGCGGTCAGGTTTGGCCTCGCGTATCTCAGAGAATGTGTGATGCGGTCCTTCGGCAAACTTCACCACTTCCTCCCACTCTTCGGGCATCACGATACCCATCATGCAGCTGCTATCGCGCTTCTTATACGGCCAGAAGGTGTAACCTATGTTATTGTCCTTCATCACCTTCACAAAGTCTGCCTGCCATTGGTCGGTGTTATGACCTATCTCACCCATATACATGGGGCGGTTGGTCTTGTCGCGAAAATCAATATATGATTTTATAGCCTCGGCTGTGGGCTCCCCACCATAGCGGTGGCAGGTGAACATGAGCTGAGGATCATAATCGGTGTCCTTCAATGGCTCGAAATTGCTGTTCCATTGAGGGGCGCCTATCAGGATGATGTGGTTAGGGTCTACCTCGCGAATTGCGGCGACGGCCCTTTTATGTAATGGTTCGAGCTTGGAGTTGAGCTCATCTTGATTGTCAAAGTAGGTTGCTATTGGCTCGTTGATAAGCTCATAGCCGAGGATGACAGGTTCATCTTTATAATTATCGGCTATAGAGCGCCAGATGTCCACAAATTGTTGCTGACTCTTTTCGCTCTCAAACAGCCAGGGGTATCCGTATGAGTCATCAATATTGTCACCGGTCTGGCCGCCGGGAGCATCATGCATATCGAGGATGAGATAGAGGTCGTTGGCCTTGCACCATGACACCACACTGTCTATACGGGCAAACCCATCTTGATTGGAGGTGAGGCCCATGTAATCTTCGTCGGTGAAGAGTTTGTAATGGAACGGCAGGCGAATGGTATTTGCTCCGGTAGAAGCTATGAAATCTATGTCTGCCTTGGTGATATAATTGTCCTTGAATTGCTGCCAGAATTCAGCTGTCTTGTCAGGGCCGACAAGCTCGCAAAAGGTGTCATTGATTTGGCGAGGAGCATTCATTCTCCCAAAACCAAACATATACCCTTCTGGGTTGAGCCAGTTGCCAAGATTGGTGCCCTCGATAAAGAGTTTTGAGCCGTCGGGCTTGATAAGGTCAGGGCCCTGCACTCTGACGAATTCCGAGCAGGAGTCCGTAGCGGCGTATGTGTTTGAAAATGATGTCATGCCGGCTATTACAACAACGGCATATATCCATCTATTATATATTTTCATAAACTTATGTTTGAAGCAATGTGAGACTGGGGTCTAAGTTTTTAAATAACCCCGACTGCCACACGGGGCAGTCGGGGACGTAATGAATTGCGCAACGGTAAGTTACTTGGATACTGCCATCTTAATCCCGGACACAGTGACTTGTGTGCCATCGGCTATGCCGGCATAGTCCATACATACCTGCAGGTTGTTGGTGTCAATGCCTTGTTTGCCTTTGAAGAAGTAGACTGTGGGCTCGCCGCCAAAGACGTCGATACGGTCAAGGACGATGAATGAGTTATCGTCAGTGTCGCCGTCCTCACCCAGAGAGTCACCCTTTTGAATCTTTACAGTGACACCCTTCAGGTCCTTGGTGGAGTTGATAGTCATAAGGAAGTCATACTTGTCTGCAGCATTGGTCTTGACATTGGTCCACATATGTATCTGACCCATCCACTGGTCGCCACCCACACCGGCGGGAGCTACGAAGCTGTAGCCGTCTGAGCCGAAGGTGATAGTGGGCTGGGTAGCCAGAAGTGTCCAGCTGCCATCAGCAAACCAAGTGGAGTACTTGACCACCTCAAGGTTCTTGAAGAGGTTGTCAGCGTCAGCGATATTGGGCTGAGCAGCAGATGCCGGAATGATGGTGCCGTCATCATACTGATGCTCCTTGAAGACGATGTTGTCTACAGTGATGTCGCAATCGCCATAGCCGGCAAAGTCAAAGGCAATCTTGAGTGTGCCGTCGAAGCCCTCGACATCAGAGAACCATGCGATTGAGCCGCCGGGTTGTACCTCAACTTGATTGGCCATGAAGTATACATCATCATTGCCGTCCATCTGGGGCTTAACTGTCACTACGCCATCCTTGGGCACGGTGATGTTGCAAGAGAAGTCGTAAGTAACACCGGCCTTAACCTGAATGTTTGTACCGATGTGTACCTGGCCTTGCCACTGTGTGCCACCGGTAGCTGCGGGAGCATGGAGTTTGAAGCCCTTGGTGGGGGTGATCTCTACTGTGGGCTGAGGTGATATTTCTCCCCAGTTGTCATCAGCAAACCATGTGGACTGTACAGTCACGTCGGCTGACTTCCAGAGGTTGTGTTCACCATCATACTTAAAGCCAGTAGTTGTGACATCAGCTGCACCCTTGGGAGCGATGATGTATTGCCATGAGATGCCGTCGAGGTCCTGAACGAGGGTTATCTCGTTGCGGCTGAAATTGGCAATGCGATACTTGGGAGCATCATAGCCGGCCTCTGAGGGAATATATGGGAACAATGTGTGTGAGGGAAGTGTCAGATATAGACTGGCTCCTTCCGGAGAGAGGGTGAAAGAGGAGGTCTGAGTGCTGCAAGCTACACGGAAGTCGTTGCCGTCATCCGGGTTGTTGACAGTCAGGCCAGGGAGTGAGTGTACACCGGTGTTGACATATACAGTGCCGGAGGTGCCGGGGTCGAATGTATATGAGCCCTCAGTCTCCTTACCGGTGTCGCCAAAGGTCATAATATTCTGATATACACCCTCTGCTTCTTTACATCCGGGCTCACCATTCCACCAACCTGCCGGGTTATTGGTGTCAGGGCCGCATGCCATATTACCGCTCTTGGTGCCATCTACAGCCCACTCTTTGGTTGAGCCGTTGGTCAAGCCGGTCATATAGGGAGTAAAGTCAAAGATTGTCTTGTCTATATGAATCATACCATTCACAGAGCCTTCCGACACACCATTGGAGTTACCCACCTTCATCTCTACCGGATAGTCACCGGCGATGGTGATGAGGTCGCGATATGTGAGTGAGGTGGACGGGCGGTTGCTGCCATTCACATACCAGACAGGATACACGCCCATAGCCTTCTGGCCATCGGCAGTGAGGATATTCAGCTCCACATTGTTCAGCTCGTCTACAGTGACACCAATCTTATAATCTGAAGCCTGAGGTATTCCGGCTTGATTGGGCAGATTGTAGTCGTCATCCGGGGAGCAAGCGGCCATTGCCAGCAACATGCCGGCCATAGTGCCATACTTGAAGATTTTATTTATTGATTTCATCTTGGTTGTCTTATCTACTTGATTACTGGAAATACTGGTCATTCTGCTTGAGAGTGCCATGGCAATAGTCAATTTCAGACTGCGGGAAGGGGATATACTTCTTATTGTCAGTATAGCGGCCCTTACGGTCATCGTCTATCTCGTTGCCGGGCACGAGGTAATCCTTGGCCAGACCGGTGCGGATCAGGTCCCAATAGCGCTTACCTTCGCCCAGGAACTCCCATGCACGTTCGCGGATGATATTGTCGGTGGTTGCAGTCACTGAGCCCAGACCGGCACGCTGGCGAACCTTGTCAAGGTATGCCTGCTTGTTAGGTGAGCCAAGCTCTGCTGCGTTAAGAAGCACTTCGGCGAAACGATAGACACGCAGGTTGTTGTTATAGTTGAGCACGGCATCTGCAAGCTGGCCGGAGTTGCCTCCAATCTTGCCTGCATACTTGGCCACGAATAGGCCGGTGTCCTGATAACCAACGGTATAAGAACCCTCCTCGGGAGCCCAGATAGACACGTCGCGGCGCTTGTCGGCCGGGTCGTATGAGTCGTAAGTAGACTGGCGCACTGTGCAGAAGCCCCAACCGGTGTTGTCATGGATACCATCGTGGCTGTCATATCCGCGGGGCAGAACCATACAGGGCACTACAGTACCACCGGCGGTGCCACCCCAATTCCAGTTACGAGTAGCTTGGAAGTCTGAATAGTTTATCTCCCATACTGACTCTGAGCACCATTCGCCGGAGACATCCCAGATAGCTGCGAAGTCATCCATAAGCTGATACTTGTTGGAGTTGATGATCTCCTCCATGTATTGCAGAGCTGTGGGCTTGCGTGACTCATCATTCTGATACATCACGATTTCAGCATAGAGCATATATACGAAGTGCTTGGTCACACGGCCTAACTCGGCACCCTCACACTTCTCGGGCAGATTGTTATCTTTGATTACCTGCTCCAGGTCAGTAATCATGAACTCATACACCTCATCGGCAGTATACTGAGTGCCTATATAGTCTCCGCTTAGTGGCTGGGTGTAGTACACGATGTTGCCCCACCAGTGCCACAGGTGGTTATAGTAGAATACACGCAGAGCAGTAACCTCGGAGATGAAGCGTGCGCGATGTTCCTCCTCTGAGGCGTTGGCCGGCTTCCAGTAGTTTTCCATATACTGGATAGCATCAATACAGCGCTTCACGCCGGAGTATGCATTTGAATAGTTGGTGTCAAGCACCTTGGTGGGAGTGATATTAAAGTCAAAGCAACCCTTCCACTGGTCCATATCGCTGACGTCGCCACCACCGGGGAAACACTGGTCAGCAAGCACCTCAGGATAGATATTGAAGCCGGTATAGTTGTTGGCATAGTCAAACCAGTGCAGAGGGTCGTAAGCAGCCACTACTGCCTGCCAGCAGTTTTCCTCGGATGTATAGTACTCCTCTACCGGGTCCTGTGTATTGTTGCTGATTTCCAACCAATCGGAACCACAGGATGAGAGACCTGCGCCCAGCGCAGCAATCGAGGTTAAAAGAAGATATTTTGCTATTTTCATTGTTTTAGTCCTTTAAAATTAGATTGACAGGTTGAAACCGATAGTGAATGTACGAGCCTCGGGATAGTTACCATAGTCGATACCGATGCTTGTGCCATCACCTACCTCAGGTGTGAAGCCATGATACTTGGTAGCGGTGAACAAGTTCTCGCCCATCACGTAGACGCGGAAACTGTCGATACCAATCTTATGCAACAGGTTTGAGGGCAGGTTGTAAGAGAGTGTCAGGTTAGCGCAACGCAGGTAAGCACCGCTGTGGATATACAAGTCAGAGCTCTGCCAGTTGCGAGAGTCACCCAGACGATAGATTGGGATTGTGTTAGAGGTGCCTTCGCCGGTCCAGCGGTTGAGCATCCAGCTGGGGAGGTTCTTGGCGGGAGTATCACCACGCAGTGAGGCGTCATAGATCTGGTTGCCCCAAACGCCCTGGAAGTAAGCGGTCAGCTGGAAGCCCTTCCAACCAAGGCCGATGTTGAAGCCGTAAGTCCAATCAGGCAGGCCCTTACCAATCTTGGTACGGTCGTCAGCGTCGATAGTGCCATTGTTGTTGGTATCCACGAAGCGGACATCACCGGGCTGTGCGTAATACTGCACCTGGCTTGCTGTCAGACCATAAAGAGCATTGTATTCATCTGCCTCAGCCTGATTTTGGATAATACCGTCAGTCTTATAACCGAAGAAGAAGGGGAATACCTCACCATTCATAGAGCGGGCGATATCACCGGCTGTACCGTTGCTGATCTCTGTTCTCCAACCGTCAGCGTTACCGAGGTTTACGAGTTTGTTCTTCACGTATGAGAGGTTACCGCCCAGGTTGAGCTCTACCTCGCCAAAGTTATGTGCCCAGCGCAGGTCCATTTCCACACCGGTATTGTCCATTGTGCCGACATTACCAATAGGCTTGGTCTCACCTACGTAGGTAGGAATCATCATGGTCATAAGCATACCGGTGGTGCGCTTCTTATACCAGTCGATATTGAATTGCAGAGAGTTGTTGAAGAAGCCCAGGTCAAGACCTATGTCTGTCTGAGTTGACTCCTCCCATTTCAGGTCGGGATTGGCAAGGCCGGAAGCCTTGGTACCATAAGTAGAGCTTACACCCTCCGGGCCGAAGTAGTAGTTGTTATTGCCGCTGGTGAGCACTGTGTAAGCAAAGTCACCGATGGCCTCATTACCATTCTTACCCCAAGATACACGCAGCTTAGTGTTTGACCACCAGTCGGGGCGATTGGCGAGGAATGCTTCGTTTGTCGGGTTCCAACCCACTGAGAATGAAGGGAAAGTAGCCCACTTGTGGTTAGCACCAAAACGAGAAGAGCCGTCGCGACGGATTGTAACTTGTGCCATATATCGACCGTCATAGTCATAAGATGCACGACCGAAGTATGAGAGCAGTTTGGGCCATGCTGAGTTCGGGCCGGCGTTACCTGTACGGTTACCACCATCCTCCTCACCGGGAGAACCCTGAGCCACTGTCACCCAAGGCTTGTTGAAGTTATAGAGCTTGTTGGCCTCAGCACTGATCCACCAGCCGGTAGATTGCTTGCCGGACTGACCCAATACCACATTGATGTGGTTGTCGCCAAATGTTTTGTCATACTGTATCAAGTTCTCAACCTGCCATACCCAGCCACGGTTTGAGCTTGCATATGCTGTAGCGTGGATAGCATCTGTGTTGGAGAGGTTGGAAGCATAGCGAGGCTCTGAGTGGCTCTCACTACCCCAGAAGGAGAGGTCACCACCAAAGTTGATACGATAGCTCAAGCCATCCCAAATCTGCAAGTCAGCAGAGAGGTTGAGCACAAACTTATGGCTCCAATTCTTGCCTGAGGGGAAGGACCAGTCATAGAAGGGGTTGACGAGCTCCTGATAACCACCGCCGTGAGACTCGGGTATCATGTAGAGCCAGCCATTGGAATCGTAACGGGGTACATACTTGTCATTGCCGGCATAATATGCGAGCTGTTCATTATAGAGGGCAGAACCGGGCTCCAGCGTGGGAGTCAACAGAGGAGACATACCCAGGGCATTGGTGATGGCACCACCATAATAGCCACCGCCACCGCCGAAGCCTTTAGAGTGGATGCGAGCGTATGACAGGTTTGTAGTCAACACGAATTTATTCAGATAGTTGCGCTTCTGTGAGTCATCAAACAGGGTATATGTGTTGTTAGAGCGCAGGGTCAAGCGGTTATAGTTGGATTGGTCATAGTTACCACCTATGATACCTTCTTGAGTATAGTAGCCGAAGGACAGATAGTAGTTGACCTTCTCAGATGCACCGGATACAGATAACTGGTGGTTCATGACGGGAGCACCATCGTTGAAGATAGCCTGCTGCCAGTCGAAGCCATTGCCATAGCTATAGGGGTCTGCATAGGGTGCGGGCTGGCCGATGTTTAGGTAACCCTCATTCTTCATAATAGCATACTGAGTAGCGTTCAGCATATCAACTGATCTGAGCTTGCTCTGCCATCCGTATGAGAAGTCGTAGGTGATTTTGGCACGACCATTCTGGCCGGTCTTTGTGGTGACAAGGATTACGCCATTGGCAGCACGAGCACCATACACGGCACCGGATGCGGCATCTTTCAGCACCTCGATACTCTTGATATCGTTCGGGTTAAGATAGTCGATACCTCCCTCAATAGGCATACCATCCACAATGTAGAGAGGATTGGAGTCATTGATAGTACCTACACCACGCACACGTATCTGGGGTGCAGAACCGGGCTGGCCATTGGCTGTTGTAGCAGTGACACCGGCGGTGACACCCTTCAGGGCGCTCTGTACATTTACCGGAGATGTCTGCTCCAAAGTCTCTTCGCTCACTGAGGAAATAGCTGCAGTCACTACGCTCTTTTTCTGAGTACCGTAACCAATGGCTACAACCTCATTAAGCATCTGCACATCCTCAATAAGCTCTATACGCAGATTAGGCATATTTCCATTTACTTTTATCTCCTGAGGAGTATATCCTATATAGGAGATAAGGAGTGTAGATCCGTTCTTGGCACGGACTGTGAACTTACCGTCCATGTCGGTAGCTTCACCGGAAGTAGTGCCCTTCACAAGCACAGATGCGCCAATCAGAGGCTCACCATCGCTTTGAGAAACTACTATACCGGATACACTGACATCTTGTGCGTATGCACACAAGCATGTCATGACGGCAATCAGAAGGAAGGTTAGTTTTTTCATCTGATAATAGTTTTGTTAATAATTTGTTTTGGGTTTTAGTCAGTGTGAGATTGTGATGTAACGGTTTTATTCATTCTAATTGGTAAATTAAGGGTGACGGGTGGTGCTTTCACACCACCTCGGACATCCTTAACTTTCTAAATTACCGGTAGTCTGAATTGCCGTTTATATTAGGGTTGTGGGAGAGGTGATACAATATGCTGTGAAATACAGTGTCAATTATTTATATGTCTGCATTGAGTCCGTTTTCTTTCCGGGGCAATGACATGATAATGTGCTATTTTTTCTGAAAGACACGGACATAGTCTATTTGATAGGTGGCCGGCAAAGCGTTGGGGTCTACCCCATTCCATCCGCCCCAGTCGCCACCCCATGCGAGGTTGAGTATGGGATGGAACGGCTTATTGAAGGGCCAGGTGTTTTCGTCACCTTTACCGTCATTGGCAAAATAGAGCAACGGCTGACCATCCACATAAGTGCGGATATATTCAGGTGTCCACTCAAGGGCATAGACATGAAATTCTTCTTCTGCTCCGGGGGTGTAACGCTCGGCTGTCTTCTGTGTGCCTATGGTGTGGTTGTATGCAGTGCAATGGATGGATGAAGATGTGTAGTTGGGGTTAACACCAACTTCCTCCATTATGTCTATCTCACCGCAATGAGGCCAGTTGTTACCATTGGCAGGCATCATCCAGAAAGCGGGCCATGTACCTTTGCCCTTGGGGAGCTTTAGGCGAGCCTCAAAGTATCCATATTGCCATAGCTCACGGGTATTGATGCGTGCAGAGATAACTTCAGATCCATATTTACGAGCTATAATATTGAGTATTCCATCCTCTATAATAGCGGTGTATTCATTTCCTTCGCGGCCGGCCACATATCGTTGCAACTCATTGTTGACATATCCCTTGGGCCAAATGTCATAATACCAAAGCTGTGTGTCAGGCATGGACCCGTTCGGTGCATTAAACTCGTCATGCCATACCAGAGTATATCCATCAGGAGCCTCAATAACATCGGAATATTGCTGCACCTTTACCTTTTGGGTCAGCTCCCCGGACTTGATTGTGATTGTAGCCTCGCGTGTATCCCTATTGGGATTAGCCTCAGCATTTACCTGTACTTCTGTATTGCCGGCGTTGGCTGACGTGGGTGTAAGTGTACACCAAGAGGCACTCGCGATCGCACTCCAGTCATCAGAAGTTTGAATAGTAAGTTTGGTTGACGAGGCTTGTGCACCGAAGCTGATGGTTGTAGCTGACACATTCAGCGTGGGACGAGCTGTCTGGCTTACCGGCACTCTGACAGTCTTACTGCCACTCTTGATAACCAGATTGGCAGTGCGTTTGGCGCCGCTGTCATTTCCGTTGATTTTCACCTTTACAACGGTCTCCTGATTTTTAGCACCACCGGAGGGGGTTGCAGTACACCAATCGGCATCCGGCTTGATTGACCAATCGGCATTAGCAGTGACTGTAAGGCTTACCTCCGCGGACTCATAGCCGGTGCTGATAGCTTCGGGAGTGACCTTGATGTTAACATCGGAGACAGTGGTACCGGGCTTCTGGGGCTCATCCTTTTTGTCGGAACATGAGCATAGCACAAATGGTACAAATGCAAATAATAATGTCCAAATGAATTTATTCATGTTAGATAATTGCGGTCTTAATTTTTATTTTGCAAATTTAACATCTTTTTACACTCTATCATAATTGAGTAATGCAGAGATGTAAATTTGTTTGACCGCAAGTATCTTATTATCAAGTAAGTAGTATTTTCAAAAAGTAAGTATTTTATGACCGGAATGTAATATTTATATACCCTCATGAGGGTACTTATATAATCAATTTTAATGATTAAATTTGCCGAGGGATTTCACGGCGTTAGCAAAATTCTCTTTATGCACCAGGGCTTTATTTCGCATACGCAAGCGATAGTTATACACTGTCTGTGGCGAGCACTGTAGCAACTTGGCTATCTTTACTGAGTCTGATACCCCCAACCTCACAAGAGCATATATCCTGAGCTCTGTGTTGAGGGTACCGTCGGGCACTGATACCCTCTCCTCCGGCCGGAGCAGCTCATTGAAGTCGCTGACAAAATCGGGGTAAATATTCAGGAACAATGTATCAAAACTATGGTAGAATTCCTTTAGCTCGCGATTTACACGCGAAGCGGCTATCACCTCCTTCTCGAGGTCCTTCCACTTTTGAGCTCGGGCCAGTTTGGATATGTTATTGCGATAATTCTCCAGACGCGTAATGTAAGTGGAACATAGGGCGAAAGTAGCACCTATGCACTCCTCCTTCACAAAGTTTGCCTCGCGCAATGTGGCGGATATCTCCTTGTTGTGTTCGTTGGCAGCACGCAGATTTGATATCAGCTCGTCGCGCTCGCTTTTGGAACGTGACAGCTCTTCCATGTGTTTGGTCAGGGCATCATTGGCCTCTTCCTGTTTGCGATTATTTTCACTGAGGGCCTTATTGATTTCGTCAAGCTCTCGCCGGCTTCTGTGTAACTTGATGTTTTGGCGGCGGTTGATTATCACGACTATTATGAGAATAATCACCAGCACACAGACGGCAATGAGGAAGTAGCGTGTGCGATTATACAGCTTGGCATTCTTTTTCTGATAAGCGTTATACACCTTGTCCATGGTGCTCGCTATGCCAAGGGCTTTTACGCGGTTGGGGTACGCCAGAGCTTTGTTGAGACTATATTTAATATACTCATAAGCATGATCAATGTCCCCCTCATCAAAATATATTTCCGCCAATTCCTGCAGTGAGGCTATCTCGGCATTGGCTATACGGATGTCAGCCATAGCCGATAAGGCGAGGAATTTCTTATGGCTCTCTCGGTCACCGGTTTGCTCATACAAGCGCGCCAGGATATAGGCATCTTTAGCATTCTGATGAGTGTTGAACTTTGCATTCTTCAGCTTCTTGTTTAGCTCTGCTATTAGTTTATCGGCAGGTTTGTCGGTACCCAGGATTTGCATACCTTTATACCACAGATACTCATCATTGTCGGGAGTGATTATGTTGGCAACAGAGTCCTTATATAACTTCTCAAGCACATAAAAGCCATTGTCGTCGCCACCGGCATAGTTGCCCATGTGGCTGTATAAGAAAACCATCTGCCCGTAATAATCCACCAGCAAGCTGTCCGGTATAGATGCACGGTCTAAAGAGTTCATCACATCTATGGAGTTAGAAAGCAGACCACTACCGGCAAGCAGCTCTGACTTGTCTATCTTGCAGCGTATTATCTCTTGCTCATTATTCATCTTCGTGGCCAGCTCAAGATTCTCATCTATATATTTCAGGGCCGAATCTGACTGATACGAAAAATAACCTTTATAAAGCTTTTCATTGATCTTATACCTATCTGCCGGGGTCTTTGCGATATCTCTATTATGCCGCAGAGTGGCCAGCTCAAGCTCCTTGGCCCCGTTAAACTCTATGGTTTTATTAAGAAGTGAGTCCACCTGAGCCACCACCTCATCAGTAGCCTCACCCCTATTTGAAGAACAGCTAACGAGGCATAATATTATGGAGCACATTATGCCCGGGAGTAATAAACTTGTTTTTTTGATTTGATATGCCTTGTGGATGCAATACATCTTGTCATTAATATAGCAGTAAGAAACGGTCATGAGTATTAGACCCCAACTCATAAAATTTTTTAAGACTTAGGGGTCTTAAGCTGGATATGTAATAGGCAAGAGAGATGCTTATATTACAACCGATTAGTCCCTTATTGGGCCCAATCGGTTGAGTTTCTTTTTGAAATTCTTGTATTTCTCTCCTTGAAGTGCATATGAGATATCATCAACTAACTTACCTTGAATATAGTATTCATCAAGATTATCCCATGGATTTTCATATTGTACTTTTTCACCCAGACTATCAAGATATACTTCAAATCCAACTAGTGGTTTGCCCAATTCTGCCTCCAATTCTATTGGGCTTATCGTTTTATTTACCTCATTTATATTTACTTCGCGGCAGATCAATATTTCAGGATCTGTGAGGTTTACCACATAAAATATATCGCCACCATAATAGGCTCCCTGAGCCTCAGGGGGCGGAGTAATGGCATATACGTTCTTATCCGTCTTTACAATTTCTTTGAAGTCCACATTAAGATTGCCATATTTGTCTATCAGAGAATTTGTCCCATTATAATTGTAACTCTTGCCATAGTTCAAACCCATGTCATAATATCCCTCATGACAAAACTCGTATGGTATAGCGACAGCGCTACCCACGAGAAATGCCACAGAGTAGGTCATGATTGTGCCCATGGTCCTCCTTATCTTCTTACAAGAAAAGCGGATGATAATAAAAATTATAGATATAATTGCGGGAATTAAGAACAATAAAATTGCTACATTATCTGAGTTGGTCCGGATAAACCAAGCTAAATAGTAAGCGAGATATCGTTGATAGAGGTAGCCTACTGCAGCTACCACTATCAGCAAACATATCTTTGCCCATTTGGGCATCGGGGGCTTTTGTTGACTATCTTCCATAACTATTCTGTCCTCTTTTGGGATAAGGATTTGAAAATGACGTATTTATTTTTCGGCCTTCTTTTTTATCTTTCTTATCTTGTTTGGGCTCTGACTGAGAAGATGTTGCTCCATTCTCATTGCTCCGGTCATTATCATTACTTAACACGCCGGTCACTTCGTCAATTACATCCTCGGGCTGAATCTCCTCATTAACAGGGTCCTTAGGCTTTTTCAATTCTTCTTTTTCGGAATCTTTGACCTCGGGATTTACTATATTGAGTTTAGTCTGAACTGTGTCTTTATCGGGCTTGCCAGTTTCCTCAGTTGTTTCCTTAATCGCTTCTCTCTCATTTGATGAGTCATTGCCAAGGATAAAATAGAGACTCAGACCAATAACGGCCACAATAACAATAATCAGGAAAATAATTATCCGACGGTATTTCTGCAGGGCTTGCTTCTGATTGGCTATCTTGCGCTTATCAGCCGGGTTGGGAGTGTATGGGGAAACTCCTCTCATTCCGGGGGCGCGAGTGTCAACTGCAGCCGGGGTATCTACCTCAACCATAGGCTCAATCTCAGTAAGATTGGTTGCCGGTGGAAGTTCGCCGGTAGCAGATGCTTGCTCTATTTCGAGCATTCGCGGAGCCTCGGCCACTTCTGTGGGCAACGGGTCCTCAACAGCCAATATATGTATAATGAAGGCTGTGTGATTATCCCTATTATGCTCAGTGGCATCGCGCAGAGTTCGCACACGTTCGGCATCTGTGCCGCCCTGAGCAGAGAATATGGCACGCAGTTGTTCGCCGCTCTCCATATCATCCTGCTCTATCATGCCGTCAGAGCACATATAGAAGTAGTCGCCGGGCTTGATATCGCGAGTATGCCACACATCGGCACAATGGCGGTTCTCGGCGCCGGGCATCATGGAGCGGGTTATGACATTCTTCTGTGGTGAGTGGCGAGCTTGCTCCGGGGTGAGCTCCCCTATCTTGACAAGGTCATTCACCAGGGAGTGGTCGCGAGTCTGAAACAGTATCTTGGTATCTTCAGCATTCTTGCCGGGGCGTATCTGATACACACGGCTATCGCCTATGTGGGCTATCGTGGCGCCATTGATATGCAGCTTGAGAAAGGTCATTGTAGTACCCATCTTCTTTGCTTCGTGGGTATCTTTCTCATCAAGCAGTGCATAGGCGGCTGTGATGGCAGCTGCGAGGTCTTCATCATCAAACTCCCCTTCGGGGTCATGGCCGTCGTTGATTATAGACTTGCTCATAGCCTCACACACAGCAGCGCTGGCCACCTCACCGGAGCCATGGCCACCCATGCCGTCGCACAATATAAAGGTGCGATCTTCCGGACATTCCTGTCCGAAGAGAGGATACAAGCTATCCTCTTGATGAGGATTGCCTTGGGAGTCCTTGCGGGAGCCATACTCCCATATACTATATACTTGCAGTTTATACTTCATAATGTTAAGAGTCCATTTCATAAAAATTTGACCTTAGAGGTCGCACGCCCTAAGTCGTGATAGTTCATGGCTGAAAGTCAGGGACTAACATCTGACAAGCATGCGAGTCATGGGTACCTTTTCATGAAACCTCCGGTTTTAAAGTTATTAAGAATTTAAACCTCCGAGGATTGTGTCGTCTTGGTCAAGAAATTCCAGTCGGAGAGTCACATCAGGCAGGTGGATTAGGTCGCCGGGATTGAGCACAAAGGTGTCAAAAAAGTTGAGCACTGTCATTTGCGGTGGATAGGGAGACCCGGGTTTTGAGGTTGGCTCAATGCGTGTCTCATTCACCTCCTTCTTGTGTAGCTTGACATAGTGCACATAGCCGGTGAGCGGGTTATGCTCCACTGTGATGTCGAGATGCTCACGGCTCATCTGGCGCGCATCCCCGGTGTTGATACGCACTGTAGCATTGCTCGATGTGCACGCGCGGCCTATGACATTCTTGCCCGGGCGAAGGGTGTACACCTGATTGGTGCGTATATCACGAAGCACACATATTGCATTGTTTCTGTTACCCAATTCGGTCATGCCTCCAAGCTCGGTGTGACCGTCGACATTGCTGCCTGTGCCAGGATGCTGACCTGCAGAGTTGTTGTTTTGCGGATTGGCTGATTGAGGTCCCTTATTTCCACCGACACTATCCACTTGTGCAAACATCTGCAATGGATTCTTCACATTGCAGATCGGGCATGTTATGGTCTTGCCTGTCGGGTCGGCGATATACTGCACTCGCAATGTAGCGCCGCAGGAGGGACATTTTACTTTTATAAAATTTGGGCTCATAATACACTCATATTTCCATTAAAGTTACCCCACATTACCGGATGCTGTTTCCGCTGTGTCTTGCTCACTCCGGTGTGGACATAATTAAATATTTCTTTGGCCGAGACTTTGCCATCGCGATTTGTGTCCGCCTCTCCTTTGAGACCGCGGAGCATCCAATAAGTGAACAGGCCATGTCCCTTGTAAGGCAGCTCTTGCGAGTTCTCGTTGTCACGCGAGGAAAGAAACAGCATCACGTCTGCTTTTTTGGCCGCGTTGTACGCTGAGGAGCTGGTGGATGAACTCTTTCTGGAGCCGCCGGAATTGCAGGCATCCACTATCATTATCTTGGAGCGACTCTTGCTCTGCATCAATGCCTTGCGGATATCTGCAAAAGAGACCTGGCCGTTATAGGCCACCACACCATTCTTATAGCCATGGCCGCTGAAGTAGAAGACTATACGGTCATCAGCGCCGGCACTCCGGGCCATTTTGCGTATGGCATTCAGTATGCTGCCGGTGGTAGCGTTGCGGTCGCACAGCAACATATACTCGGCATTAGACTTGTGCACGTACAACTCTGTTACAGCATACGCATCAGCCTTGGCTGCTGTGAGATTCTGCACCCTACCGCCAAATTGAGAATAGTTGTTGACCCCTACTGCCACCAGATATGTGCGGCCATGAGCCACACATACCATAGTGAGTAGTATCAAGGATAAGAAAATTCTTAATTTATTCTTCATCGATCGTTGCTTACAGAGTTTATGAGATGGGGTCTTAGATGGCGGCGTCATCTACATAGTCGTCCATGTGGGGGTCATCCATTGCAGTGAACTGATCATCACTGATAACATTGAGGTCATCCACTGTTAGACCGGCATCGGAGATGTTCTCCATCTCATCGGGAGATATCATGCCGTCGCCATTGAGATCTGCGGCTGCGATATCCATAGTGCCATCGTTGTTGGCATCTATGAGCAACACATCTTCGCCCTCGATAGTGACACCGGCATATGTGATGTCTGAATTCTCATCGTGTACTATACCTACCACTTCAACCTCGGGCTCTGCTACGGGTTCAACCACAACATCTTCAGCTGCGTGAGTTGCAGGAATTGCCTGCGCCATATCATCCACGTGGATATTTGCACCGGTGATGTCGCGCATCTCATTGAGCTGGATCTCGCCGTCACCATTCAGGTCTGCGGCTGCTACATCAAATGTACCGTCATTGTCTACATCTACAAGCACCACTTCCTCGCCGTTTACTGACATGTGGCCGGCTGTCATGCCTGTCTCACTGTCATATACTACACCATGCACCTCTACTTCAGGCTCAACCTCAACCTCAGCTGCCGGTTCGGCAGAACGTGTATGAGTGGTAGAGTGGCTATCATAGGCTTGGACATCGCTTGTCTCAGAGCCTACACGGTTCCAGTCGAAGTGGCCGGCAAATTCAGCTCTTTCGGCGGCTGTCATGTGGTTCCACTCGTCAGCATTATATGTACCGTAAACCTGGTCATGCCATACGAATGCACCACCGGCGCCAACCTCTTCGCGAGCGGCCGCAAAGGCTTCGGAGAAGGACATATCATCATTCACTCCTGTTGCCACTGCGATGTCATCATCTGCCCATTCGGGATGTGCGGGGTCATAGACAGGGCTGTCCTGTGAGTCTATCTGCTTCCAATCGAAGTTTTGGGCATACTGTGTGCGCTCTACGGGTGAGAGTGCATCCCATTCCTCAGTGGAGTAAGTGCTGTAAACATCGCCGTGCCATACGAAGGCGCCACCGGCGCCAACCTCTTCGCGAGCGGCATGATAAGCATCGGCAAAGCTCATGTCATCGCTCACATTCTCAGACACATGCAGGTCATTCTTAGCCCATGATTGGGTATCTGCTGCAGCTGCGGGAGTTTCGGATACATGGGTAGTATTGGTAGCAGCGGTGTCAGCATGGGCTGTGGTGTCAGCCGGAGTCTCATGCACCGGAGCATGGTGGGCAGCAGCCTCATGGCGAGTACCGGCTGCGGCAGCTGTTGAAGCGCCGGCATTTGCAGTTTGAGCGGTAGCATGGTGATCAGCTCCACCGGAGATTGAGTCCGGACGCTCCTCCAAGGGCACTACATCGGCATCGGCATCAGCTTTAGCCTCAGGCTTATCGGCCTCTTCCTTATCATTCTTATCAGCATCCACTGCTTTCTTGTCGGAAGCTGCTTCGTCAGCATTGGCATTGTTGGCCCACAGAGCTGCAATACCACCCACTAACAGGGCACCGCCACCTACTCCTATGGCACTATTACGTATCATTTTGCGGCGCTTGGCTGCAGCCTCTGTTGCGGGATCCTCAGCCATGTCAGATGCGCCATTCTCATCTGTAAAGAGTTCTGTCTGTTCTGATGTCTCAAATGACGGAGGCACTGAACCGATGTGGAGACGAGTCTCCTCGTTGCAGTTATCATAATTCATCTGAGTCTCTTCGTTCTTAGTAGCCATAGTTTTATAGTTTTTAATTGTTAATCTGTGTTTGTGGAGAGCGATTTTGTTTGTTATTTGACTTTAAAGAGTCTGTATCAAAGAATATCTATCACCCGGCTAAAAAAATTTAGCCCGGGCTACTATTCCTCAAACTTGGATTTGCAATAAGGACACTGCATGCCGGTCTGACGTTTCATCAGCACATATCGCATATTACCAAGGAACTTATGACAGTTAGGACACAAATAATGGTCCTGAAAATCAATCAACAACTCTTCCTCCTCTTCAGCTACATTATTCTGCTTAAGCACCAAGAATGAATAGATAGCGCCTAACAGCGACACGACCAGCAGAACGGTGCCAATAGTCTGAACCGTCTCATCTTCAAAAGCAAGCCTAATAAAAATGCTGGCGGCAGAGAACACCGACATAATGCCACGTATCAAATTGACATTTCGCTGGCGAGCCTTAATCGCTTTTTTCGCTTTGTCATAATTATTCCAAACATCCTCCAGGTGGCGAATGTTGACTGTTAGTTGCTTCGGAGGCGGAGGCGTCTGCACTGGCACAAGCTTCATAGCAGCATTCAGGAGCTTATTAATCTCAATCTTAAACCTACCGAGGCCCAATTCCACCGTATCAAGAGGTGACACTCGGCGCGATGCTATCTCCACCCCATTTACATAAGTATGATTCTGAATATTTAAATTGGACACTATAATATTGCCATCAGGCTGCACTGCCAAACATAAATGGCCCTTGTCACGAATCTGCGGCTGGCAACGAGTCACAAAATTTGGCACATTGACAGGTATAATTGCCTTTGACTTTTGACCTTGGGGAGCATCTTGCCAAGCAATCAATAGACGACTTTGGCCCTCCTCACGCCCTATAATAAATGTCTTTCCGTTTAATCTTTCCATATATTTTTAACACATCGTTGCCACGAACTTAGCTTCGCATCAACAATTCCGAGAAATTAGGTCTATTAGTTAAAAAATCAATTAGGTCGTAATTGCCTTCACACCTCCTGAACAATGCATAAATCTCACGGAAATGCACACTGACGGCTCATTACACTGTTAAGGCTATCAACAAATTTTGTAACACACAAGAGCCTCAACAGCGAACAAAGTTACAAAAAAATCCTGACATCCCCAACATCATCAAACATTTTAACAGGACTGGAGCATGAAATTTATATAAGATTTGGTTAAAATCAAGGGTTAGATTGTGAAAAAAGTTTATTTGATTGCATATGTAGCTGAAAAGTATTAAGAGCTTGTTTAATAAAAAATACACCGCCCTGACGTTCACATTATTTATTAAACGAGCTCTAAATTAGCTATATGCAAATAGAATTTTTTCGCAAGAGTCAAATACCCATGAGTGTTGGCCAAAGTCGAGCATGAGCTTGAAGATGTGTTGAGAATAACACTTATCGGAGTGCTGACGTCATGTGATGAATATGATGAAATTTCAGATTTCATAGAAGAGCGGCAAACTGAACAATCTTCTTGCCATAGATGCGTCGGGGAAACCCCGGATAAAGATTACCGGCCTCCTGCTGATGCCTTCGCGGTCATCCAGTTTTGTATTTGGCGATGACATTGTCAACATCGTCTTTGTCGTTGATAATCAGATGGCGCATGTGCCGTCACGGTTGACGTGGTTGGTTCTAAGATAGAATCGGATGTTAACATTGCTCTTGCTCATATTTTAAAGTGTTAAATATTATCCTTTGCGTGCTGTGTAGCAAATAGTAGCCGCAAAGTTATTCACTACACTTGGATTATGAGCAGACAAAAGTATGACAAATCACGCCGTATCAAATAGTTAGTTAAAAATTTGCTACACGCTTTTCGGCTCTCTTGCCGTGTAG
>JAMPDX010000006.1 GCA_023665425.1 Muribaculaceae bacterium | reverse complement strand
ATTGAGAGTCTTGTTTCCAAAAATTACCGTTATGTCTCGCAGCTGCACCTCATCTGCGACCCTGACGTTCACATTTTTTATTAAACAAGCTCTTACATTTTATTAAGCTCTAAACCAAAACAATGGACAAAAATACGATCAGAGGCCTGGTACTTATCGGCCTGGTATTCATCGTTTTCATGTGGATAAACTCCGGCAAGGAGCAGAACCAAGGCCCTACCCCGGCGCAGCAACAAGCTGAGCAGCAGGCGGTAGAAGAGGCTCAATCAAAGCTACCCGAACTCTTGACAGACAAAGAGGTGGCCGACCTTAAGCAAACCATCACCGAGTATGGTGAGGTTGACGCCGAAGGCTCTCGACATCTCGCCGGCACCGACTATGACCTTTGTCTGACAGCCGACTCCCTGTCCGGTTATGTCACTGTAGGTGGCTCACAGATACCGGTACAAGGCATCATCACTGCTGATGACACCTTCACCGCCGCACAGCGTGCCGAGGCTGTGCAACGCGCCACCACACTGCAGACTTCCGCTTATCAGTACGGTCCATTCAGCCGCTTCACTTCCGGCAATGAGCAGACCGTAAAGCTCGAAAACGATGTGCTCTCTTTGGCCTTCACTTCTCACGGCGCTCAGATGAGTTTTGCCGAGCTCAAGAAGTATAAGACCGAGTTTGACCCTGACGAGACCAAGAAAGTCAACAAGCCTGTTGTGCTCTTTAACGGCAACACAAACGATATGACCTTCACCGTGCCCGGCTTTGACGGCTTCAACACCGGCGACTTGTACTTCGACATCCTCGAGTCTGACAAGAATTCTGTGCTCTTTGGCCTGAAATTTGCCGACAATACTTATTGGGGCATCAGATACTCCATCAAGCCAGGCGAGGACTATGTGGTGAATATCGCCATCGAGCAGCAGGGCATGGACAAGTATCTGCACTCCACCGGACGCAGCCTCGGTGTGGAATGGAACCAACTTCTGCGCCGCCAGGAGCAAGGTAAAATGTTTGAGGAGCGCAACTCTGCCATCTATTATAAATTTAATGGAGGGGATGTTGAGGACCTAAATGCCAATGCAGATGACGCTGAAGAGAAGCAGAACAAGGTGATCTGGGTGGCCTTCAAGAACCAATTCTTCTCCTCTGTGCTTGTATCCAAGACCCCCATGGATGATGTCAACTTCACATCCGTGAAGCTCGACAAAGACAACTTCGGGAAAGAGGCCAATGCATATCTCAAATATATGTCTGCCAACGCCAATGTCAACAAGTATGACTGGAGCGCCAAGACACCCGCAAGCTTTGACCTATACCTCGGCCCCAACCTCTATCCCCTCCTCTCCGGCCTTGACGACCGTATCGACAGAGGCGAAGACCTTGACATGACTCAGCTTATCCCGCTGGGTTGGAGCATCTTCAGATGGATCAATACGCTGATTATTATCCCCGTATTCAACTTCCTCGGCTCCTTTGGCTGGAACTATGGCATCATCATCCTGTTGCTCACCATCTTCATAAAGATAGTGCTCTTCCCCCTTACATACAAGAGCTACAAGAGCCAGGCCAAAATGCGCATCCTCGCGCCGGACATCAAGGCTATTAATGAGAAATACCCCGGCCAGGAGAACGCCATGGTGCGTCAGCAAAAGACAATGGCCCTTTACTCCAAGGCAGGTGCCAACCCCATGAGCGGATGTCTGCCACTGTTGCTGCAGATGCCTATCCTATTTGCAATGTTCAGCTTCTTCCCGAGCTGTATTGAGCTGCGCGGGCAGAGTTTCTTGTGGTGTCATGACCTTTCGGCCCCGGATGCCATAGTCTCATGGAACGCACACATACCCCTTGTCACGGAATACTTCGGTAACCACATATCTCTGTTCTGCTTGCTGATGACTGTCACCAACATCATCTACACCCGCATCAACATGGCAACCCAGAGCAGTGGCACCCCCGGCATGAAGTGGATGATGTATCTGATGCCGGTATTCTTCATGATCTTCTTCAACAACTATGCCGCCGGCTTGAGCTACTACTACTTCCTGTCGCTGCTCATCACCATCGTGCAGTCATGGGCTATCCGCCGCTGGTGTGTCAAGGAGGCTGATGTGCGCAAAGCCATGGCCGAGAACGCCAAGAAGCCAAAGAAGAAAAGCGGATTTATGGCACGCCTTGAAGAGGCCCAGCGCCGCCAGCAAGAAGAGCTCCGCAAGCAGCAGGCAGCCCGCGCCAAATCCAACGGCAAAGGGCGCCGCTAACCCGCTTAATCCCCTGTAACAGAAATAACAATATAACAGAAATAACAAGCCGGTTCGAGTGTATCGAGCCGGCTGATTTTTATGAGTGTGGCCTTATGCCGAGTATGTGTTAGATACCTTCCAGAGGTCTGGCGTGCTGATACGGGTGATTACATGCCGGGCATACTTTGGGAGGCTCGGTGCCTTCGCTCACGTAGCCGCATACCATGCACTGCCACTTGATAGGTTTGTCTCTCTTCCAGAGGGTGCCATTGTCAACCATCTCGCGCAGGGCATCAAAACGAGCCTTGTGGAATGCCTCCACCTTGGCGA
The DNA here is from genome assembly GCA_023665425.1 of Muribaculaceae bacterium. Classification (GTDB taxonomy): domain Bacteria; phylum Bacteroidota; class Bacteroidia; order Bacteroidales; family Muribaculaceae; genus Lepagella. The sequence continues at coordinate 69,389 of JAMPDX010000006.1, read as the reverse complement.
TGGCATTGAAGTGAGCAGCGATGATGGGGAAGCCCTCCTCGGTGGCTACCTTTGCGGCATTGATATATGAGTCTACTCCCTCGCTCTCCTCTTCGCGGGCTGCCTCCTTAAGGTTGGATGATGTATCTGAAATCACACCGGCAGCCACGGCGGGCAGATTTACCGGGATGAGCTCGCCATCCTGCAGGTATTTAAAGAATACCTTGCCATGATGCATTTCGTTGTCTGCTGTCTCCTTAAATATCTCAGAGATGGGATAATAACCCTCTGCCTCGGCCTGTGATGCATAGAAATTATAACGTGAGTAAGCCATAGACTCGGCTGCATAAGAGGCTGTCAGGTTTTCCAGCGTCTTGGTTCCTGCCAACGACTTATCTGCCTTGTAAAAATTAACAGGTTTCATAAGCTATAAATTTAATAAGATTGTGTGTTTTTTATCATTTACAACAACCGGCGAAAATAATTGTTTAACGGGGCGGCGAAAATAATCGATGAAAAAAATTTTGAATTCAAGAAAAAAGGTTGTAATTTTGCAGCGCAAATAGGAAAGTAGTCCGTTCACGTTGTTCGGGCGAAAAGGGAAAGCCGTGAAAATCGGCTGCAGTACCCGCTGCTGTAAGTCCTCCGGGCAATTGATTGTCAATAAAATACACTCGATTGCCGATAGAAGAGAGGGTCGCGAGCCACAAGCCACTGAGGCGCTCAACCTTGGGAAGGCAACGCTCCATACCAAGACCCAAAGGACAAAGCCAGAAGACCTACCTGTTGTATGTCTGCACCATCTGTGCAGCAAGTATTCGCGAGCCTTCGGGAGTTAGGGCATACGTATGGCACCTTTGCGCCACGGCTACACCAATGAGTTTTCGCAGTATATCACATCATGCTCTGCGAGTGCATCATAGGCAATGCGCCGTCACCGTAGCGGCAATTCATGGAGATTGTTGCGTGTCATAGGCAAATATCGGCTGAGAGCTTCCATGAGGTTTACGGATGCTTGATAATTTTTAATTTAATTCCAATTAATTAATTATCAACATCTTAAAACTAAAAGAATGAACAGATTATTGTTTTTCTTGTTCGCAATTCTTTCTTTGGCAGTAATGCCCGACTTCGTCTATGCCGACGAAGTGGAGCAGTACACCATGCCGAAGAAAGATGGAAAGCAAGGTGACAAAATGGTAGATGGCACCCTCTTGTTTTATGATATGGGAGGGCCTAATGGTGCAACCATATCCAATTGGTGCGGATATACTCGGTTTGTCCCGGCTCATGATGGTCAGCAGATACGTATCACCTTCGACAGCTTTGAGCTTACCGGAACTGCACCAAAAGTATACGTTTATGATGGCGACATCGATTTTACAGCTTATTCTTCCCCGGTGCCCGACGGCTATATGGCAGAGCTTACCGGCACACTTAGCGGCGAAAGCTTTGAGAGTTCTACCGGCTCATTATCAGTACTTTATTACTGCCATAGCTACTCAAATACAGGCGGCTTTGGCTGGGAGGCTACAGTAGAGGAATTTACTCCTGCTGATATGTCCTGGCTCTCTGCCACTGCTACCACTCCTGAGGCCGTCTCTGCTTACCGTGGTCAGAAAAATGCCGCCATTCTTGGTGTAAACCTGCTCACTGAGGGTAGCAATCTGCCGTTTACCTGCAGCTCCCTCTCCTTCAACCTCGAGGGCTCTACTTTATACACCAACATCAACAATCTTCGCATACTCTACTCCAAAGGGTCCAACTCACCCGAAGGAGTGCAGTTTGGCGATGTGCAAACTGCCGCTGACGGCACTATAACCTTCACCGGCAATCAACAACTGCGTGGTGGCAACAACTACTTTTGGTTGGTAGCCGACATACCGGCGGACGCCACTGCCGGCGCCAAACTCGATGCCACACTCACCGGCGCTACCGTGGCCGATGTGCAGCGTGTCAGCGAGGCTATTACCCCCGCCGGAGACATCACAATTGTCAACGAGGTTCGCCTTTCCACCGAGCCGACAACATACACCGTAAGCGAACCTCTCACATTATACGATGATGGTGGCGTTGACGGCACTATTTCTCTCAATTTCGATGGTATGGCCACCTTCAAGCCGGCCACTGAGGGCAAAGTGATACGTGTCACATTCACTGACCTGCATCTCTTTAACACCTCAACCATCGACAAGAACGACAAGCTCAATATATATGCCGGCTCCGAGAAAGCAAATGATACCCTATTGGCAACCCTGCTGAAAGACCCCATGCCGGCAGTCATCACATCGAGCGCTGCCGACGGGTCAATGACCATCTCTTTGACCTCAACCACAGGTACCAATCCACAATCCGGCTTCGTCGCCACTATCGAGGAGGTTGAGCCACAAAACATGGCAGTCTCCCTCGTTGAGGCTACACAGCCCAACACCGAGACAGTATCAGGTGGCGATGTCAATGCTCGCACCATGCTCATACGTGTCAACACCGCAGGCACTCTCAATCCCTATAAGGTGAACAGTATGTCCTTCACCAACGGTTCAACTGCCGGTGTGACTCGTGCTGCACTCCTATACCTCGGCAAAGACTCATCAGTCACCGGCTCCCTCGCCGGCGAGACAGTCAATCCCGGTGAGGCCTTCATTATCACATTGAATGAACCGCAGGCTCTCACTGAGCGTGACAACTACTTCATGCTGGTATTTGATGTAGCACCCACCGCTGTCAACGACCAGATAATTGACGCCACTCTCACTAAGGTAAACGACTTGGTCGTTGAAGATGGCAACCCGGAGGGTAACCGAGTAGTGTCCAACGTCGTATTCTCAGACAATGCCACAGTCAGCAAGACTATCTATGGCACCTGGACATTCAAGAACAAGCCCTCAACATACTCATCATACGCCTACGACTCCACAAGCGGCAATCAGGTGACAACCTTTATGCCCGGCACAGAGGGTATGATAGTCCAACTCGATTTCACCAAGTTCAAACTGTACAAGGGTTACTACTATGCTCCCATATTCAAAGTATACGACGGCACGGACACCACAGCGCCCTTACTGTGGGAAGCAACCGAAAACACCTATACTACCGGCCCCGGCCGCGTACTCCGCCCCTCTAATGCCGACGGCGCGCTGACAGTGCTCTTTTACACTCAGTCTTCAGCCACCAGTGGTTATGGATTTGAAGCTCAGGTGAGCGAATATCTCTCACAACCCATGGTATTTGAAAGTGTGAGTGTCGCTCAAGTAGGCAACGGCTCCGCTGCTACTCCCGGAGCTACAGACCTCCCTGTGCTCTCAATTGCCAATACAACAAGCGGCGACAAGGATCCGCTCTCACTTACTGAGATTACCTTTGATTTGAAAGAGAATTGGCAGCTTATCAAGAAGGCCAAACTATATTCTACCGGCATATCCGATGAATTTGCCACAACAACCCTCGTGGCCGAGGCTGATGTAGAGACTCAGACAGTGACTTTTGCCCCGGCATCATTCACTCTGAGCGAGTGCACATCTTACCTGTGGCTCGCCGTTGATATGGCTGACACCTTCCCTTCAGACCGCAAGATTGATGCAGCTCTTACAGCTGAAAAGATTGCCGGCAACAATGTGACAATTGCCAACGGTGACCCTGAGGGTGAACTCATCACCAAGAACATCTACCTCTTTGGTGGTAATGATGCCACAGTCACCGTGCAGGGCTCAATGCTCTTCTATGACGATGGAGGCCCCGCCGGCAAGTACACCACAAGCCACTCCGGTAAAGTGACATTCATGCCTGCCTGTGAAGGTGAGGTCATACGCATGACTGTCAACAACTTCTACACTAACTATCAAGACTACCTATATTTCTATGAGGGTGCCAGTCCTGCCTCAGACGCAAAAGCTGTCCAAAGCCTCTCGTCAAGCCAGAGTGCAGACAAGCTCAATCCCATCATCTCGCATGCTGAAGATGGCGCTATTACCGTCAGCTTCGATCCCAAGAAAAACAATGTCAACGACGGATGGGAAATTCTTGTTGAGTCCTTCGTGCCGCAGCCGATGTTTGTTGCCGGCATAGATGTCACTCTTGTCAACGATGGCAAGATGCTCCGTGGCTCTGCTGACAACAAGCTGCTCAAGCTCACTGTCAATGTGAAGGGCGAGAAGGAGTATGTGACTATTGACAACTTCAAAGTGTCAGCTCTGGAGAGTGACTCTGAGGCAGTTACAGCCGCCAAGCTTTACTACACCGGTGTAAACGATGCGTTCGACCTGAGCAACCTCTATGGCACCGGCACACTCACTGACGGCACTTACCTGATTGAGGGCTCACAGACCTTTGACGAGGCCGGCACTTACTTCTTCTGGCTGACTTACGACATCAACACCGAGGCTGAACTTGAGGCCAAGGTGCAAGCTCAGCTCCTCTCACTGGCTGCCGGCGACAATGTCATAGCTCCCGTTGATGAGAAGAAAGTGCTCCTTACCATCCAGGAGGGTATGCATGGCACATACTCTGTGGGCACAAGCGGTGAGCAGGACTTCATCTCCATCAAGGCTGCTGTCACCGCCATGGCCGAAGGTATCGATGGCCCGGTTGTCTTTGAGCTTGAAGATGGCAACTACAATGAGCTTGTCACCGTGCCCGAGATTATCGGCAGCTCTGATGTGAACACCATCACTTTCTGCTCAAAGAGCGGCAACCGTGACAATGTCACCATCAGCTATAACACCTACACCAATCCCGGCTCAAGCAACTACGATAAGCGCTACGGCGTCTTCACCTTTGACGGTGTAGATTACTGCACTCTGCGCGATGTCACCGTGACATCTACTGCTTCTGACTTCCCCGGCCTGGTATTCTTCCGCAACAAGAGCGAGCACGTTACTATCGACAATTGCGTGTTCAAACTTGCCAAGAGCACCAATTCTGCAAGTGGCTCATATCTGGTATATCAGTATGTGAAGAGCGGGGATATCAACACCAACCATAACTATACCACCATTCAGAACTGTCTGCTCGACGGTGGCTATATAGGCGTAGGCCTCACCGGCACATCCACTGTGGCACATCCCAAGCAGCATGGCGGACGCATCATCAACAACGTCTTCCGCAACCAAGGCAGCAAGGGTATCTATGTGGCCAACGAAGAGGATGCCTATATCTCCGGCAACGACATCATGTTTGAGGGTGAGACCACCTCAACCCCTTATGGTATGGACCTCAGCGAGTTTGGCGGCGACATCACAGTCTGTAACAATGTGATACGCACCAAGGCTTGTACCGGCAGCTATACTCCCAACCCGATAGGTATTTATCTGCGCATCTACAACATGGACAATGTCAAGGATGGTGTACGTCGTATCTACAACAACGAAATCAACATCACTGACGCTCCCGGCGCATCAGCATGTGGTATCCGCTTCAACAACGGCATACCCAATGTGGATGTCATCAACAACACTATCCGCATGGCTGCTGCCAATACTGAGGGTGAGCGTGTCACCGGTATCTACATCGCCGGCGACATTGACGGCACCCGCATCATGAACAACATCCTGCAGATGGAGACTCCCGGCAACGTGATTTACTCACAGCGATTAGTCTACACTCAGAAGGCCGTGATATCTCACAATGTGGGCTATTCTGCCGGCGATAACTTCGGTTATATCGGTGGCACCTCAACAAGCGGCCCCGAGCTTCCCGAGGGCTATACTGAGGGTTCCAAGTCTTTCGAAGAGATCTGCACATGGGCTCCCATGACAGACTCCTACAATGAGTCTACAGAATTCCTTTCAACAGAATTCCTTGAGCCGGCAAATACAGGGCATCTCGTAGGGGGTATGCCTGTTGACTATATCACCACCGACCTGTATGGTGCCGAGCGCGCAGCAATTCCCACCATAGGTGCTTACGAATATGCCGAGTCTACAGTGGCTCCCTCAATGGCCGACGGTTATCCGGTGGTCAAGAACATAGCTCACGACCAAGCAGACTACTCTGTGATGAGTGCCCTGACCGGCACTATGGCATATGCCGTCTATGACACAGAGCATGAGACACCCTCGGCGGAAGATGTCAAGAATGAAGACCTCATAGTTGAGCTCCGCAAAGGGGTTGAGACTACGATGACTCTGAAAGGACTGACACCCAACACCACATATCGCGTATATGCCGTGCTCACTTCACTTCGCGACATCGACTCTGAAGTGATTGCTACTGACGAGTTCACCACCAGCTATGAGCCCACCCGTGTGGCAACCTTCGAAGAGGCTGTCATTGAAGAGACTCGTGTTCTCGACGGCACAATGTCCTTTACCGGCTTCAGCATCGAGGATATCACTGATGGTGTAGCCCCGGCTCCCAACGCAAAGGCTGCCGTTATGGATGATGAATATGCCGTAATTCAGCTCACCAATGCCGCAAACCTTGGTCTCGAGGGCTTGTTCATGCGCAACAATGATGTGGTGACTCTCACCACTATGGATGATGAACTCACCGAGCTTGAGTCTGCTGACATCGAGGCATCAGAGACATGGCGATACATCGACTTGAAGAATATGGGTAAGTTCACCTATATCACACTTGAGTGCGAAGGAGATGTCTACATCGACAATGTCGGTGCCCTTCCCCTGCAGATGCTTATCGACATAGACCGCAATGAGTCTCAAGCGGTGAATGCCAATGAAGAATATTCACTGACAGTAGCCATTGACGGCGGTGTAGCTCCCTACTCATATGATTGGATGGATGCCGCTCACAATGTTGTGGCAACATCAGCGACATATACCTACACCCCCACAGTCAGCAACACATACACAGTGAAGGTGACCGATGCTCGTGGTGCCGAAGCTACAGCCAAGACCGCGGTGCGTGTGCTCGGCGATATGGCCATCGCTACCTTCGACGACCTCTATCTGCCCGAAGACTCTCACTGGTGTGGCGATGTGGATGATGAGGACTACATGACGGGCTCGTTCTTCTCCGGCTCATTCGAGTTCAACAATCTGTATATGGCAGACTGGGACAGCTGGGCATTCTTCGGATACTCCAACCATACATCCACATCCTTCTCAACTTATGTCACTGACCAATGGAACTCTGCCGTAGGACATGGCGTTGACAATAGTGACAACTACGGTGTGGTATTCATCTCACCCTACATGGGCAGCACTGTCATTACCCTGAGCAATAGCAAGGAGGGACAAGTGATACCCGGTATGTACATCACCAACAATGCCTGGGTTGTAGATGCAATCCTCAACGGCGACGGTATGAGCGAGGGTGCTTTTGGCGAGGGAGACAACATCATGCTCCAACTCAAGGGTACTGCCGCCGACGGCTCAACAAGCGAACTCGAAATACCGCTGGCTGACTATAGCGCCGACAACGAGAAAGACCGTTGGTATCTTGACACATGGCAATGGGTCGACCTCTCCGGCCTCGGTAAGGTGATGGCTGTAGAATGGAACATGACCTCTACCAAGAGCAACTCATCTGGTATGAGCACTCCGGCTTACGTCTGCATCGATAATCTCGGTGCTACTCGCCCGGTGGCTCAAGGTCAGGCAGTAACTCTCGCAGTCAACGACGAGGAGTCTCCCGTAGACAGCTTTGAGCTCGCTCCCTTCTTCAGCTTCGATGTCGAGGATGGCACCGTGACATACGAAATCGAGACAGACGATGAGCGTCTAAGCCTTGAAGGCAGCACAGTGAGCTGCTCAGCCAAGGCTGATGAACAGCTCAGCCTCATAGCTCACGCTACTCAACGTGGCCGCCATGAGTGGGTCAACATACCTGTAAGCATGACCAACAAGCCTCTTGGTATTGCCGATGTTGAGCTCGACGGCGTAGTGCTCTACCCCAATCCGGCAGACTCATACGTTAAGGTCAACGCGGCGGCTGCTGAGTACGATGTCACGGTCTTTGCTATGGATGGTCGAACTATGATGAGCGTGGAGGCCCTGAGTGGCACCAACACTCTCGACACTGCCAACATGCCGGCAGGCACATACATCGTCAAGCTGAGCGATACCACCGGTCACACTGCAGTGCGCAAGCTCATCGTGAAACATTAACTTATTAGCCACATCATCTCTCCGCATGGACTTTGCCATAAGAGGCGAATAAGAGACAACTCTTCCAACTCTATCCAAACCATGACGGGTCTGACCCCCCGTCATGGTACCACAAATAATCTGCATCGTGAAATTTTAAGTGATGATTAAAAAATTGAATGTTTTTGACTGTTGTAATTTTGAGTGATTTATGTGAATGATAGCTCCGCCGGAGTGAGAGCATGACAGCCCTCCCCGGCACAAGTGAAATAGAATGTTATATGTGTTGTAGGCACTCTCACCCCGTAAATAGAGTGCAAGTAGAGGGTTTGGAGCCGTGAGGCACCGAACTCTCTGTTTTTCATACCACATTTCCACTATAAACATTTGAAATTGTCAGGATTTCAAACAATTTTTCATGCCCCGTGTGCGTTCATAATACATGATGAGACGCTTTCGACATATTGCCATGATAGCAACCTTGGCCCCTATGGGCGCATTAGCTCAGGAGCTGACATCCACATTGGAGCCGGAGTTTGAGCCGGACTCAACTTCCACCCTACTGGATGACGTCGTTGTCTCCGGTAGCCGGTCATCCAGGCGCCTGCATGGTGCCATCAATGGCGAGCTGCTTGGCAAGACCGAGCTCTTCAAGGCTGCATGCTGCAATCTGGGTGAGAGCTTCACAACATCACCATCGGTAGATGTCAGTTATTCAGATGCCACCACCGGCGCTCGGCAAATTAAGTTGCTGGGACTGCCCGGCACATACGTGCAGCTGCTCACCGAAAATATGCCGGCCTTTCGTGGCGCCGCATCCCCATACGCTCTGCGATATGTGCCGGGGCCATGGATGAAAAGTATTCAGGTGTCAAAGGGTGTCGCTTCAGTGAAAAACGGCTACGAGGCGATGACCGGTCAGATAGACATTGAGTATCTCAAGCCTCAAGACCCGGAGGGGGTTGCACTAAATGCATACTTCGACTCAAACCTCAAGCTGGAGCTAAACGCCGACGGCAATTGGCACATCACCAATAAGCTGAACACTGAGCTTTTGGCACACTTCGAAAACAGCTGGGGGCACCATGACACCAACAATGACGGCTTCAGCGATATGCCTCATCTGCGGCAGTATAATTTCCAGAACAGGTGGAACCTCTTCACTGACAAATACATCTTTCATGGTGGCCTCACTCTGCTTAAGGAGGATACTCGCGGAGGCCAGATACATGGTCATCATGACGGCGCCAACAGGTTTCGCATCGATATGAATACCGACAGATATGAGGGCTACATGAAGCATGCGTTTGTCCTCAACCGCGAGCACAACACCAATATAGCACTCATGGCCAATACATCGATGCATAAGCTTGATGCTGTCTACGGGCTCAACTCGTATGACGTAAATGAGAAGTCTGTGTATGGGCAGCTCCTTTTTGAGCATGACTTTGATGAGCGCCACAATCTGGCTGCCGGTGCCTCGGTGAATTATGACTACCTGGGGCAGCATTACAGTGATGAGCATGGAGCTGATCCATTATCCCCGGCAAAACAGCTTAAAGAGCGGGAGACTACTCCTGGTGTGTATGCACAGTACACCTACAAATGGGATAATGTGCTCACCGCCATGGCCGGTCTGCGTTATGACCACTCGAGCATCTTTGGCTCTTTCTTCACACCCCGATTTCATATCAAGTATGCCCCCTTGCACATCTTGAGCCTTCGTCTGTCTGCCGGCCAAGGTTACCGCACACCTCATCCCTTGGCTGAGTTCAACTACCTGTTAGCCTCCGGCAGAAATTTTGTCATCGGCAATCTTGACCAGGAAAAGGCATGGAACTTCGGCGCCAGCTCAGCCATAAATATCCCGGTTGGAGTACAGGATGTGAAGGTTAATGTGGAGTATTATTACACCCGTTTTGGTTCACAGACCGTGGTGGACTATGACAGCACACCGTATGAAGTGGCCGTGTATTCCACTCCGGGTCTGAGCTATAGCCACACATTCCAGATAGACGCCTCCTACACATTCTTCAGTGGCTTTGACGTAATGGCGGCCTACCGCTTTAATGATGTCAAGACCACATACGCTGACGGTGTTCGCCGCGAGAAGCCTCTCACCAACAGATACAAGGCGCTGCTCACTCTGTCTTATTCCACCCCCATGAATATATGGCAGTTTGATGTCACATGCCAACTCAATGGTCCGGGACGCATGCCCACTCCCTATACAACGACTGACGGCGAGCTTTCTTGGCCACGACGTTTCCCGGCTTATTTCCAACTGAATGCTCAGATCACCCGCTGGTTCCGCCACTTTTCGGTATATATTGGCGGCGAGAATCTTACTAACTTCCGCCAGAAGAACCCCATCATCAATGCCTCCGACCCATGGAGCGCCGGATTTGAGCCCACAATGGTGTGGGGTCCGATACACGGCGCCATGGCTTATGCCGGCATCCGCTTCAATTTCGGCAAGTTATAGCCACAAAGTAAATTTTGACAATTGTACAATAAAATTATATCAACATGAAAATTAAATTACTACTCGCAGCCTTGCTTCTCAGTGTGACAAGCCTCTGCGCCAAAGATTTGCAGACTATTGTGTTCACTCCCAATCCGCCAATGAGCTGCCAAAATTGTGAGAATAAAATCAAGGGTAACCTCCGATTTGAGAAGGGTGTCAAAGATATCCGCACTGACCTCAAGGCACAGGAGATAACCATCACATACGATGCTGACAAGACTACCCCCGAGAAGCTCGTCACTGCGCTCGATAAAATCGGCTATGAGGCCACTCCGGTAGTTTGCGACCCGACCACTGAAGAGGCATGCACCAAGGCAGCCGGCGCATGTTGCGGTGGGGCCAAGGCCGAGCAGGGATGCGAGACTCCCACTCCCGATTGCTGCAAGAAATAGTCTCACCACACAGCTCTGAAACTGTCAGTTGCAGAATTACGTTTTATTTTGTAATTTTGCAGCGTAATATTCAATTATCGTTATGGCAAATTCCTTAACTTTCACGGATTTCAAATTCGACGGCCAAAAGAGCCTTTATCACGGCAAAGTGCGTGATGTGTACAATATCAATGATAAGTATCTGGTGATGGTAGCTACTGACCGCATCTCAGCTTTTGATGTCATACTGCCTAAGGGTATACCCTTCAAGGGCCAGGTACTCAACCAGATAGCAGCTCAATTTCTCGATGCTACTCTTGATATATGCCCCAACTGGAAAGTGGCTGTCCCGGACCCCATGGTCACTGTAGGCCTGCGATGCGAACCGTTCAAGGTTGAGATGATAGTGCGCGGTTACCTCGCCGGCTCTGCCTGGCGTGAATATGCCGCCGGGGCTCGCGAGATTTGCGGCGTGAAGCTGCCCGACGGTTTGCGCGAAAACCAGAAGCTGCCCCACCCCATCGTTACCCCCACTACCAAAGAGGATGAAGGTCATGATGCCAATATCTCTCGTGAGGAAATCATCTCTCGTGGCCTGGTAAGCCGAGAGGATTATGACAAGATGGAGCAATACGCGCTTGCTATCTTTGAGCGTGGCACTGAGATGGCTGCTTCTCGTGGCCTGATACTAGTTGACACCAAATATGAGTTTGGCAAGCACAATGGCGAGGTTATCCTTATTGATGAGATCCATACTCCCGACTCCTCACGCTACTTCTATGCCGAGGGCTATGAGGAACGTTTTGCTGCCGGGGAGTCTCAACGTCAGCTTTCCAAGGAGTTCGTACGCCAATGGCTTATCGCTAATGGCTTCATGGGCCACGAGGGTGAGCAAGTACCGGTAATGACTGATGAGTATTGCCACGAGGTCAGCGACCGATACAAAGAACTCTATGAGCACATCACCGGCGAAAAGTTTGTGGGTGCTGATGAGGCTGACATCAATGCCCGAATTGAGCGTAATGTCACCGAGTGCCTGAAAAATCTTTAGAGCTTACCTTATAGATGAAAGTCGAAACACCGGAAAATATCAAGCCATATAATTCCGAAACAGACAATAAGGGGGAGCAAGTGGAGCAAATGTTTGACTCCATTGCTCCCGCTTATGATTTCATGAATACCGCCATGACCTTTGGCATGCATCGTCTGTGGCGCAACAAGGCACTTAGGGGTCTGAAGAAACGGCTTGCCTCCAACACTGCCGACATAAATGTCTTGGACCTGGCATGCGGCACCGGTGATGTCACTTTTCATTTAGCCAAGGAGCTGCCACAAGCTCATATCATTGGCGCCGACTTAAGCCGCGGTATGCTGGCAGTGGCAGAGAAGAAATTGCATGCCCTCCCGACAGAGATTAAAAGCCGCATTGATTTCAAACAGGCAGATGCACTCCACCTCCCTTTCGCCGATGACACCTTCGATGCCATCACCATAGCTTACGGAGTGCGTAATTTCGAAAACCTAAAAGCAGGATATAGCGAAATGCTTCGTGTATTGAAGCCGGGTGGCACACTATGTGTCATTGAGTTGTGTGAGCCACAAAATATCATCATGCGGTTCGGCTATAAATTTTATACACGCACCCTTATCCCGTTTGTTGGCCGCATAGTCAGCAAAGACAGGCGCGCATACAGCTATCTGCCGGAGAGCATCGCCGCCTGCCCGCAACGCCGAAGCATGACCGTCCTGATGTCTGAATCCGGCTACACCCACGCTCAGCATCACACCCTTCTTCCGGGCGTCTGTGCCATCTACACCGCCACCAAATAACATACTCACTTATAAATCAATCTCGTGGAACACAAACCCACGAGGACTAAAAGATGCGTTGCGTCCGGTGTCCGTCCGGACACCAATTTATTAGTAACCCCGTACATAGACGGCGAAGCCGTGGATGTGCGGGGTTACTGTGGAGAAAAAATAACCGGCTCCCTTTCACAAGGTAGCCGGCTGAAACCTTAATCTTAATTTAATACTATGAAAAACACATTGCAAAATTACGACTATTTTTCAATACACCAAAATAATTTAGGGATAAACAATGCAGTTTTAACATAGTTTAACATTTTTAACCTGAACATATCTGCAAATTAACACTTCACGAGTAAATTCGTCTCGTAAAAATATGTTAATTTTGCACTCCGGTTTTACAACACTGCTTTTTAACACATTTTTTACGACAAGCTAAACAGTAAAACCGACAACCCAAAATTGAATTAACCCTACTCTGAACAGATATGGAGTTTACCAAGAAATTACAGTATAGTCCCGCCTCAATTCAATGTTTGAAGCACTATTCGCTGAATAAGTTTAAAGCAGACCTTGTGGCCGGCATCGTGGTCGGCATCGTAGCATTGCCATTAGCTATCGCATTCGCCATTGCTTCCGGCGTGAGCCCTACAGCTGGTCTCATAACCGCCATCATTGGTGGATTTCTCGTCTCGGCTTTAGGCGGAAACACAGTACAAATCGGTGGCCCCACAGGCGCATTTATCGTCATCGTATATAACATTATTGCCACTTACGGACTTACAGGATTGGCCATTGCCACCTTCCTGGCGGGCGCACTGCTGGTACTAATGGGAGTGTTTAAACTGGGCACAGTCATCAAATTTATTCCATACCCGATTGTCGTGGGCTTTACCGCCGGTATCGCGCTGACAATTTTCAGCACTCAGATGCCTGACTTCTTCGGGCTAACGATAGCCGAGAAAGTGCCCGGTGACTTCATTAGCAAGTGGGGTGTCTATATCCGACATTTTAACACCATCGACCTCTCCACACTCATTGTTGGCGTTGTGGCTCTGTTGATAATCATATTGACACCTCGCATTTCAAAACGCCTCCCCGGCCCTCTCATCGCAATCTTTATCACCACCTTGGGGGTTTGGATTTTAAATCATGCCGGCCTGTTCACAAGCGTAGAGACTATCGGTGCCCGCTTTGGCAATTTGCCCACAGACATACCAGCTCCACACTCTCCCGGCATCAATATGGACAGCATTCGCCTGCTGCTTCCCTCAGCCTTTACCATTGCCGTATTGGGCGCTATCGAGAGCTTGTTGTCTGCTACAGTTGCCGATGGCGTGACGGGAGGGAAGACCGGTTGTAACACCGAGCTTATCGGACAGGGTATGGCCAATATTGCTGTCCCCTTCTTCGGAGGTATCCCTGTCACCGGCGCCATCGCCCGCACCATGACTAACATCACCAATGGTGGCCGCACACCGGTTGCAGGCATTGTCCATGCATTGGTGCTCCTGTTGGTATTCCTGTTCCTCATGCCGTTGATCAACCTTGTGCCTATGTCCACACTTGCCGCGGTGCTCATCGTGGTCGCATATAATATGTCAGGCTGGCGCACCGTACGTGGCATCTTCCGCAACCCCAAGAGCGACATATCCGTCTTGCTTGTCACCTTCCTGCTCACAGTAATATTCGACCTCACAATTGCGATTGAGATGGGTATGCTCCTGGCAATAGTGCTCTTCCTGAAGCGCGTCATGCAGAACACCACAGTGCGAGTCTATGGCGAGCAGCTGGATGCCGCCGAAGGCACTGACCTCACCACTCATGAGGTGCTCCATGTGGACAAGGGAGTGAGTGTCTATGAGATAGACGGGCCCTTCTTCTTTGGTGTAGCCACAAAGTTTGATGAGGTGATGCGAAATGCTCGCCACGAGAAACCCCTTGTGCGCATCATACGTATGCGCAAAGTGCCCTTCATCGATGCCACCGGAGTTCATAACTTGGAGATACTTATTAATTCATCGCAGTCTGAGGGTATTGATGTAGTGCTCTCGGGAGTACAAGAGAATGTGCGGGAGGTGCTACACAAGGCCGGCATAGACAAGCTTGTGGGCGCGGACCATATATGCTCGCATATTTCAAAAGCTGTGGTCGCCGCAAATGACATAGCAGCCTCCAAGCAAGCCGAAAAGCAAACCGGGGACTAACGCAATGTTGCCGGCCACGGGTAAAAAATCCTTATTTCCTCAAAAAATGAATATAAAATTTTGTCATAAGAGGAAAAAGAAGTAACTTTGCAGTCGCAACAACGACTCGTGCTTGTTGTTGCACCAACCACTCGGGGTTTAGCGCAGTTGGTAGCGCGCTACGTTCGGGACGTAGAGGTCGGGCGTTCGAGTCGCCTAACCCCGACATAGAGGCGAAGAGCATCAGCTCTCCGCCTCTGTTTTTATTAGCTTGTCAACCCATTTCCAGTAAGGGATCCGGGAGCAAAGCATGGTTGAGAAAAGAGTTTTTTGCACAAGAATGAAAAAAATGTGCACGAAATGGCCATTTTATAGCGGAAAAATTTCCGTAATTAAAAAAAATGTGTTTACTTTGCACTCTGAAACCGGATATGTGCTCTTGCGGGCACCTTTTCCCGTGCTTATATTGCAACTAAATTCATATTAATCATAAATTAATTCTTAGATTATGTCTGAAATAGCATCTAAAGTAAAAGAAATCATTGTTGACAAGCTCAGCGTTGACGAGAACGAAGTAATTGAAACCGCTGAATTCAGCAAGGACCTGGGTGCCGACTCACTCGATACAGTAGAGCTCATCATGGAGTTTGAGAAGGTATTCGACCTCACAATCCCCGAAGAGGAGGCTAACAAGATCACTACTGTAGGCGACGCTATCGCTTATATCGAGCAGCACAAGAAGTAATCATACTTCTGCGGATTGCCCCTTTACACCGATGTTAAATCATTTGTATTGACGGCATATATCCATCCCCGGCGATTATGTCGCCACACAGGCCGGCCCTGTATGCTCCGGTATAGCAATTTGCTACGATGCAGCGGCTGCCAAACCATAGCAGCGAGTCTTTGATCGGACTTGCTGCCTCCAAGACCCATCGTATAAAATTTTAACAAACTCTATATAATGGAATTAAAAAGAGTAGTAGTGACCGGCCTGGGTGCCCTCACTCCCATAGGCAACAACACCGAGGAGACCTGGCAGAACGCTCTGAAAGGTAAAAGCGGTGCAGGCCCCATCACTCACTTCGACGCCACTCTGTTCAAGACTCAGTTTGCATGCGAAGTAAAAGATTTTGACCCGGCAGCCCATTTCGACCGTAAAAAGGCTCGCCAGCTCGACCTCTATGCCATGTATGCCATGGTAGCTGCCGACGAAGCTATAGCTGATGCCAACCTCGAAGGCGAGGGTATAGACAAAAACCGCGTAGGTGTAATCTTTGCTGCCGGTATCGGCGGTCTGCATACCTTTGAAGAAGAGGCCGGATATTATGCCAAGAACGAAGATAAAGGACCCAAATATAACCCATTCTTTATCCCGAAGATGATTGCTGACATTGCGGCCGGCCACATCTCTATCGAGCATGAGTTCCGCGGTCCGAACTTCGGCACTGTCTCAGCTTGCGCTTCTTCTAACAATGCACTGGTTGACGCGTTTAATTATATTCGTCTTGGATATGCCGATGCTATCGTAGCCGGTGGTGCCGAGGCTGCCATCTATCCCGCAGGCGTGGGCGGCTTCAACTCTATGCGTGCCCTCTCAACTCGCAACGATGACCCTGCCACAGCATCTCGCCCCTTCTCAGGCTCTCGCGATGGCTTCGTAATCGGTGAAGGTGCCGCTGCTCTCGTGCTTGAAGAATACGAGCACGCCAAGGCTCGCGGTGCTAAAATATATGCCGAGGTAGTAGGTGGTGGCCTGAGCGCTGATGCTTACCACATCACTGCCACTCACCCTGAAGGTCTCGGCGCTTGCCTCGTGATGGAAGGTGCCCTTAAGGATGCCGGCATGAAGCCCGAGGATATCGACTATATCAACCTGCACGGCACATCAACACCCGTGGGTGACATCTCCGAGGCTAAGGCTATCAAGAAGGTATTTGGCGACCACGCTTATAAGATGAACCTCAGCTCCACAAAGTCTATGACCGGCCACCTGTTAGGTGCTGCAGGAGCCCTCGAAGCTCTCTTCTGCGTGAAGGCTATCACCGATGATATTATCCCCCCGACAATCAACCACGTAGAGGGTGACAATGATCCCGAGGTTGACTATAACATGAACTTCACCTTCAACGAGCCGCAGAAGCGCACTGTCAACGCTGCCCTGTCCAATACATTTGGCTTCGGTGGTCACAATGCCTGCCTCATCATGAAGAAGTTCAAAGAATAATATCTATCGCGACTACCATTCTGAGACGTCATATATAGCCGTCACGGCCCTTCCGACGTCCCATATCATACCAAATAAAAGCTCAATCGACCATGGTCAATTGAGCTTTTATTGTATCTTGTTAATAGGATTAATACGAGACGCCGGTCTGGCTGCGACGACGTTTGCTATTGGGGTCAAAGGGGTTATTATTGACGTCAAAGTACTCGTCATCTTCCTCAGTCTGTGTAGAGTTAGTAGTACCCTTCTTATTGCGCTTGCTCGGCACAGACTTTATCTTTGGCTTATTCTTCTTGATAGCGGAGGGCTTCTGCTGGTCCACAGCTACGGCATTCAAGTCCCATTGTTCAGAACGGTCGTGACGCTTGAGCGACAGTACTTTAGGGTAGTAATACACGTCGTCAGGCTGGATGCGCTGCTCATAATTTCCGGTGTGAAACTCAAGGATATCCACCACATCCTCCGCCTGCACACTATCCTCGCTCAGCACTATCTCCGAGGGATTATCTGATGCAGCCGATACCGCTCCGGTTTCAACATCCTTGGGGTGCATATCGAGTTCACCGAGCAATTCGCTGCTGCTGCTAAAGGTCACGTCAGAGACATGTACCTCAGGGAGTGGGCGGGCAACAAATCGGGCATAATAATCGGTTGGTGCAAGATACGGGAACCGCACAATGCCATTCTGTACCCTGGCGCGTTGCACCGGTTGGTCTCCACTTGTAAGCACCTCAACAAATCCCTGCACGGTGTCGGGTATCAGGCGCAGCGTCAGCGACGCATATTCCTCCGGCTTCTTGACATTAAATTCCTGGGCGAGAGTAGCATTAAAACGCCCGGATACCCCCGTCATAGCCGTCGAGTCTATAGTTAGTCGGTAGGTCTTGCCATACTCCCATGGATATTTGAAGCTGTAAGAGCGCACTTTGCCATACTTGTCGGGTATCAACTCGGGCATTGGCAATGGCTTATATGTAGAATCAACCTTCTCTTCAAGTCGCATCATACCCACGTCAAACCGAGTTAGGGGCTCAGGTGACTCTATATACATAGATGTAAAGACATCAATTTTGCCTGTGGGCATGACAGATAATTTGAGCCACTTCGCCTGCTCGCGGGCTATAGAGTCCGCAGCCAGCTGTTGCTTGTTCATTTTGCGCTTGGCCGGTGCTTTCACCTTGGGCTTTGTGAGCATCAGTGTATCAGTTCCGGCATATAACTGTGCCTGCTGATTGGTTCGTTTATATGACAGAGCCAGGTGCATTGTGTCGGTAGAGGCTATAGCAGGCTCTGTTATCCAGTAAGTTACGGTATCTTTATATTGCGAATACTCGGTGATTGACCATTTTTCGGAGTAACCATTACCGATAAGCTCGAGTATTGGCAATTCTGCAGAGCGAGCATTAAAAATGAATTGAAGGCGTGCGGAGTCCGGCCGTTCATATTTAACAAGATATTGCGGTTTATAGCCTTCGTCAAAGACTGAAAGGAGTATGTTATTGGGCTTGAAAACAGTTCGCTCGCGGCTCACCACGCTATCTACGGCGCCGGTCAACATATTATATATGGTGTCGGAAGCAATTCCCGATTCGGAATATGGAGTTATCGGCACCGGATAGAATGCCAACAACTCCGCCGGGTTGTCGCGACGATAATCATTATTGAGATCGCCGAGAGCGAAGAGGTTGTATGGCTGAGCCTTCAAGCCACGCAGGGTGAAGCGTCCGCGGTCATCAGTCTTAGTAGCACGCTCAAAGCGGAGGGTCTTCAATGCCGAGTCGGGAGCAGCGGCGCTATGCACACCTACCAGCATGCCCTGCTGCGGCTCAAGAGTAGCAGCGTCAAGCACAATACCGGAGATACGCAAGGAGTCGATTGTCGGTCCGGTGGAGAAGGAGATAGAGAAGTTGCCCAATGGGTTACCCTCATTATTATCCTCAATAGCGGTGCCGAAATCCACTGTATATGTGGTGTCAGGCAATAAGGGGTCGCTCCATTCCACCATCACACGATTGCCGGAGGAGGAGACGCGTGGCGCTGATGCCTGTGGCGGGGAGACAGTGACGTTGGTAAAGGCATCTTTGACGTTGACCAACTCATCAAACTCAAGATATAATGTGCGGCCGGTAAAGCCGGTGCTCTCAGGCATCGGGTTGGCGCGCATCAGCCGCGGCGGGTCCTCATCGCGCGGGCCACCGGAGGGATTGCCAATACTGGCACATGAGTATAAAATGAAAAGCAGGGCAATGGTGCCTACCACGAGCAGCGCACGCTCATAGCCTTTAGAATATATGTGCATAATTACAAGTCTGTTTTGGAGTTCAAAAATACATAAAAAAAACGAGATAGCCACATGGCACGGCTGATAAAGTGATTTTGACGGTTCGAAATATGGCTAATTGGGTCGAAGTGTTAAAATACAGTCTAAATTTTAACATTTCAAGTGTTAATATGTTAAATTTACATACTTGCCTCGATTTTTTTAATGAAAAAATTTGCGGGTAAGAAAAAAGGCATTAACTTTGCACCGTTTTTGATAGCAAATTTATTGTTTTATTATTTTAAATCTTAGAAAAAAATGAAGAAGATCATTCTTTCTCTCGCAGTGCTCGCTACAGTAGCACTCGTATCTTGCGGCAAGAGCGGCAACGGTGAAACTAACGATACTACAGCTCCTGAGGCTGCAGAGCAGGTTGCTCCCGAGGCTGTGGATACAGCTAACAAGGCTGAGGCTGAGGCTGAGGTTAAGGACGCTGAGGCTGAGGTTAAAGAGGCTGAGGCTGAGGTTAAGGACGCTGCTGCTGAGGTTAAGGACGCAGCTGCTGCTGAGACTCCCGCTGAGACTCCCGCTGAGCCCGCTAAGCCCGCTAAGTAATTACAGCGAGAAATCAAAGTACATAAACCGATGTTTCCGATTGGAAACATCGGTTTCATTTTATATATGCCACATCTCCTTCTCTTCGGAGAGGGTCATCGGACAAATGTAGCCGCGTTGTGCTGCAAAGCCAGATACAAATAAGAAATTTTACAGTAAATCGGCGGACTACGCACTCTTTTTGTTTGACTACCCTACCCCGCACACCCACGGCTATCGCCGCGTGTATACGGGGTTACTATAAGTCGGAGTACTTGCGGACACCCCTCTTCATAACATCTAAGCAGTCGCGGCGCTTGCAGTCACAGTCACGGTGAGTTTGTAACTCGACGCATGTTTTTATCGTTAATTATTTGATATTTTAGCGGCCATTTAGTTTGTGGGGTTTCGAAAATTGTTGTAACTTTGTAGCTACTGTTCCCAAACATGCGCTCGTCTCGTTATGAGTGGGCATCACGCATCATACGACACAGTTACCTAATATTAATATCTTTACAACTCACTGTTCATGAAATACTTACCACATATATTCTCTTTGCTTGTCACCCTCTCGTGCATTGTGACACACGCCGCTACCCCCGACCAGATGGAGCAGGGGCGCGCCATTGCCTATAAATATTGTCTGCGCAATTTGAACAACGGTTCCGGCTATCTGGATAACATCAATCCGAAAACGGTGACTGAATTGGAATCCAAGCTCACCGGAGTTGAAAAAGAGAATATCAACATGCTCAAATCTATACCTGCCCCCAACGAAAGCGACTTCTCAGACTGGGGGAAGGATGAGTTTGTTAAGTATTGGAGCGTTGACTTCCCCAATAGTGCAAATAAGAAGAAGCAATTTGCAGTGTCATACGCATCTTCCCAAATCAAATCGAAGTTGGGCAATGTAGCTGTCACCGTGCAGGAAACCAAGCCAGCCGAGGAGCCGGCTCAAGAAGATGCTCAGGCTGAAGAGGCTTCAACCGATGAATTAGAGCAACCGGTTGATATGCAGGAAGATGCAGACATTAACGAAACAGTTGAGGCTGAGACACAAGAGGTGACACCCCCGGCGCCGGTGCCGGTAAAAAAGAAGTCTGACAACACTGCAGCCATCATTGTGCTGTGCGTGCTTGTGGTCATCGTCGTGATACTCGTGGGGTATGCGCTCAATATCATGAAGAAAAACCGCAACCGCACCATGCGTGCCCAACACTCCCGCAGAGTCAGTGATGATGAAGAAGAGGAAGAAGAGGAGGAATACCCCGAGCCTGCCGAAAAAGCCCCGCGACCTGCACACACTCAGCATAGCGCCCGAACCACCATATCAGACCGCTACGTCGCTCGCCGCGCTGCCGAGGAAGCAAGCCGCTATGCACCTATGAGCACTGTGCTAAATGACCCGGAAGATGAGTCCCCCTTTGCTGCTTACTCCAACTTCCAGCCGGAACAGGAGCCTGAGCCTGATGGCCGCGACCGCGAAATAGCACGACTGAAAGCAGAGATTGCCGCCCTCAAAAGCCAGGTGAATCCAAGTTCACCTAATACTATGAGCCAGCCGGCCCGTGCACCGCGCCCTGCAGCAACACGCCGCCAGCAGCCTCGCATCATATACCTCACCGAGGCCAATAGTGAAGGAGTATTCAAGGGAGCATCGGCAAAATTTATCGATGGCCGCTCCATCTTCAAGTTGGTCACTACGGATGGCGTGTCAGGCTCATTCTCAGTTATCGAGAACCCGGAGGTCTTTGATATCGCCTTAGAAATGCCTCGCGACTTCCTGATCCATGCCTGCGCCGGCCACAACCTGCTCAACAACCGCGGTGCCACCTCTATCATCAACGAGGCAAGCGGCACAGCAATCTTTGAGGATGGCCGTTGGCGTGTGATACGCAAAGCCCAAATACGTTACGCCGGATAAGGCTTACGATCTCTCGTCAGGCACCACCAAAGACGAGATAATGCCCTGACATTCAAATTTATATTAAAAAAGTTCTTAATGGCAAAAGTAGTTGAGACTCCTCTAATGAAGCAGTATTTCGAGATGAAGAAGAAACATCCCGATGCCGTGCTGCTATTTCGTGTTGGAGACTTTTATGAGACATTCAGCGAAGATGCCATCACCGCCTCCGAGATACTTGGCATCACTCTAACGCGTCGCGCAAATGGCAAAGCCTCGCATGTAGAGCTTGCCGGCTTCCCTCATCACGCCCTCGACACTTACCTGCCCAAACTTATACGCGCCGGCAAGCGTGTAGCCATTTGTGAACAGTTAGAGGACCCCAAGCTAACCAAAAAGCTGGTGAAGCGCGATATCACTGAGCTGGTGACTCCGGGTGTAAATATCTCAGACTCAATACTTAGCGGACGCGAAAACAACTTTCTGGCCGGGCTCTACTTCGGTGCCAAACAAATAGGAGTGGCATTTCTTGACATCTCCACCGGCGAATTTTTATGTGCCGAGGGAAACAGCGATTACATCGACAAGCTCTTCAACAGTATACGCCCCAAAGAGATACTTATCCTGCGCGGCATGAAGGCGAAGGCCGCCGACACCTTCCGCGGCAAGCACTTCTTCTTCGAGCTTGATGACTGGATCTTCACCATGGATGCTGCCATGGAGCGCCTGCTGCGCCACTTTCAGACCAAGAGCCTCAAGGGGTTTGGCGTGCATGACATGCCGGAGGCCATCATCGCAGCCGGTGCTCTGTTGCACTACATGGATATCACCAAGCACCCTGACATAGCCCACATCACCTCACTGTCGCGCATCGATGAGGACCGCTACGTGCGTTTGGACCGCTTTACCATACGCAACCTTGAGCTGATAGCACCTATGGGCGAAGGGGGCAAAAGCCTGGTGGATATCCTCGATAAGACCGTCTCCCCAATGGGAGCACGCCTGCTGCGCCGGTGGGTGCTTTTCCCACTGCGAGACATTACCACTATCGAGCGACGCCACAATGTTGTAGAGTACTTCTTCCGCCATCCTGACACACGCGAGACCCTGCAGGGGCATCTTGAAACGGTAGGCGACCTTGAGCGCATCATATCCAAAGTGGCCGTGGGGCGCGTCAGCCCGCGCGAGCTGGTGCAACTCAAGAACTCTATGCGCGCACTGGTGCCCGTGAAGGGCGCGTGTATCCGCTCCACCGGCAGCGAGCTGCGCGATTACGGCAACAAGATTGACACGTGCGACGATATGGTGAACCGCATCGCTGCCACAATAGTGGAAGATGCCCCCTCGCTCGTATCTCGCGGCAACTTTGTAGCCCAAGGGGTGAATGAGGAACTTGACGACCTTCGCAACTTGGCATCCTCCGGAAAACAATATCTCAATGAGATGCTGGCCCGCGAGATTGCCGCCACCGGCATCAACAGTCTGAAAATCAACTTCAACAACGTATTCGGCTATTATATAGAGGTGCGCAATTCCTACAAGGACAAAGTGCCCGAAAGCTGGATACGCAAGCAGACCCTCGTCAATGCTGAGCGATATATCACCCCCGAGCTCAAGGAGTACGAGCAGAAAATCCTTGGCGCCGAGGAGAAGATTGCATCGCTTGAGACTCAGATATTCAACGACTTAGTGTCATATATTGCCGACTTCATCCGTCCCATACAGGTCAACTCCGCCGTCGTGGCAGAGTTAGATTGCCTGTTGGCCTTCACTCATGTAGCCGAAGACTATCGATATATCCGCCCTGCAGTGGACAACGAGATACGCATAGACATCACACGCGGCCGTCACCCCGTGATTGAGAGACAGCTGCCTCCCGGCGAGCCCTATATAGCCAACTCGCTGCATCTGGATGCCGACAAGCAGCAGATAATGATGATCACCGGTCCGAACATGAGCGGTAAGTCAGCCTTGCTCCGCCAGACAGCCCTCATCACACTTATGGCGCAGATAGGCTCCTTCGTGCCGGCAGAAGCGGCCACTATCGGTATCGTAGACAAAATCTTCACTCGTGTGGGGGCAAGCGACAATATTTCTCTTGGCGAATCTACCTTCATGGTGGAGATGAATGAGGCTGCCGCCATCCTCAACAATATGTCGCCTCGCTCTCTGATACTCTTTGATGAGTTAGGACGAGGCACATCCACCTACGACGGCATATCCATTGCATGGTCTATCGTGGAACATATCCACCAGAACACCTATGCACACCCGCTCACCCTCTTTGCCACCCATTATCATGAGCTCAATGAGATGGAAAAGAGCTACCCGCGCATTGCCAATTATAATGTTGCCGTGGAAGAGAAGAATGGCAAAATCATCTTCGTACGCAAGCTGCAGAAAGGGGGTTCAGCCCATAGCTTCGGTATCCATGTGGCACGCCTCGCCGGCCTGCCGCAATCTATCGTCAACCGTGCTGACAAGGTTTTAGCCGCCTTGGAGGAGGCCGGTGCCAAGGCCAACAACGGCACCCTCGCCGACACATCCAAGGTTACTAACGGGCCATCTGCCGACGCAATACAGATGTCATTCTTCCAGCTCGACGACCCCCTGCTCTCCCAAATTAGAGACAACATACTTGGTCTGGACATTGACAACCTCACCCCCATGCAAGCTCTGCAGACTCTGCATACATTGAAGTCCCTGCTCACCGGCAAATAAGAGCTTACTCTCCCAAAGACCCCATCTCAAAAAAAATTTATGGTTTAGGGACCTAAGAACCCGAAACTCAACCAATAATAATATGAGAATAACAAAATTACTAATCGGTCTGGCCGGCATAGCCGGTATGGCTGCATCAGCAATGGCCTCAGAGCCCGGAGTTGTGGTAGTTGACCTGCAAGGCAATCGCATCGAGATGGCCTACACTCAGCTCAACCGTATCAACATCAACAACGATGGAGTGCAGTTAATCAGCAGCCCGGCAGTTGAGTCACCCTCTACCGTAGCCTACTCTGATCTTGACCGCATCCTTATCGGCGCAGACGTGTCAAGCGTGGAGAGTGTCATTGCGGATGCCACTTTTGCCGTATGGCCCACTGTGACAGACGGAGTTGTGAACGTCAAGTCTGCAAACTCTCAACAAGTTAACGTAACCTCAATGTCAGGCGCCATCGTAGCCACTGCCGCTATCAGTGCCGGCGAAGTATCCGCCATTGACTTGTCAGCCGCTCCGGCAGGAGTATATATTGTATCATGCGCTGATACATCAGTAAAAGTAATCAAAAAATAGGCATAAACCATGAAAAAAATATACGCATTAGCTTTAGTCGCTCTTATGGCTACTCCCCTCTTCAACATCAAGGCCGAGGAGCCCGAAAACCTCTATTTGGTGAAAGACAACCGTGTCATTGGCAAATATGATGCCAAGGCTGTGGAATACATCACCTTCAACCTGCCTGAGCAGGTCATTGACTCCCCACTGTGGCTGACCGTTGACAATGTAGGCAAAAACACTGTGACATACACCGTCTCTACCCAAGAGGCAGGCACTGCTTACGCTCACAACATCGTGTCTTATTACTCCGCCAATGTAATAGCCCTCTCTTACTATAATATGGAGCTGAGCGAGCTATCACAAGACACCTTCGACTATGTGATGAAGTTGTGCCTGCAATCCGGAGCTTACGTTGGTATGGGTACTCAGACATATACCCAGAAGGACTATGAAGATGATGGCACAGGCAATGAATACTACACCTCACGCTTCAGTGTGCAGCCGGGCACAAAATATTACCTCGCTGTATGGGAGATAGACCCGGTGACACAAGAGGCCAAGGACAACATCGACACTATAGAGTTCACTACTCTCGCCCCCGGTCAGAGCCCCTACAAGGTGAATGTGGAATGTCTCGGTCAGAATGACGACACTCTCGATTTCGACTTCTCAGGCACATCCGAAGAGCTATTGTATGTCACCACCGCCTATGGCATGAAGTCCTCAATGGAAAGCTTTGTAGCTCTCTATGGCCTTGACTACCTATACGGCTCGTTTGGCCAAAACTGGGACGTGGAAGAGCTGCTCAACGATGCCCGCTGGCCCGCCTATGATGCCGGCGAGTATGTGCTATACTGTCGCGGCGTGGATGCCAATGGCGACATTTACGACGCTCAGCCTGTGGTGGCAACCGTCAAAGCCGCAGAGAATGAAGGCCCGGTGATCAACATCCTCAACAAGAGCAAAGGGAATAATCATGTCACAGTGCAATTTGAGATAACCCCCAGCAATGTGCTCGACGCATATATTTATGTAGGTGGTGAGAATGAAGTTGACGACAAAGTGAATGCCGGCTACACCCTCTGGGACATTGCCGCCTCACCCTCCTCTACCGATATCTCATACCAGATCAACACTCTGGGCGAATATACCTTTGATCAGGATGTGGTGGAGCAGTGGACTACCATGCTTATCGCAGCTCAAGACAAAGATGGCAACCGCTCCATCTGTCGTCTGAACTTCTATCCCGACGGCGACTCCTATTGGAGCATAATAAACCCGGCAAAAGCACCCGCCCAGGTCAAGGCTACCTCATTTCGCACAAAAGCATCCAACCCCACTATTAAGAAGTGAAATATCTGATTATAGCCGGCGAAGTCAGCGGCGACCTTCATGCGTCGCGGCTGATGGCCGGTATTCTTAAACGAGACAGCGCTGCCGAGTGTCGCTTTTATGGGGGCGAACAGATGAGCAAGGTGGTCGGCCATGAGCCTGAAGTCCATTGCGATGAAATGAACGTAATGGGCTTCAGCGAGGTATTGCGTCATCTGCCCACCCTGATGGGGCATCTAAAACGAGCCAAGCAGATACTCAGCTCATGGCGCCCCGACGCGCTCATTCTCGTGGACTATCCAAGCTTCAATCTCAAGCTGGCCAAGGAGGCTCACAGGCTCAACATACCGGTGCACTATTTCATCTCCCCAAAAGTGTGGGCATGGAAGGAATGGCGAGTGAAAAGCATTAAGCGCTATGTCAACGCAATGTACTCCATTCTTCCCTTCGAGACCGAGTTCTATAAGCGCCACGGCTTTAAGGTGAAATATGTGGGCAACCCCTCGGTGCAGGAGATGGATGACGTACTGGCTCATATCACTCCCCTCAAGCACTTCCTTGAGCGTGCCGGCATTGAAGATGACAGGCCGATAATAGCCCTCATCCCGGGTAGCCGCAAGGGGGAGGTGAAGAACAATCTACCCTTCATGATAGAGGCCTGCAAGCGCTTCCCGGACTATCAAATCATCGTGGGAGGCGCCCCCTCCATATCATCAAAATTTTACAGGCAGACGGCCCAATACCCCGGGCTGAATGTTGTGTTTGGGAGCACACATACCCTGATGAAGTATGCCAGAGCCGCTCTGGTGACATCCGGCACTGCCACTCTCGAGACAGCGCTGTTAGGCACCCCGCAAGTGGTTTGCTACCGAGCCAACGGCAGCAAGTTGTCATATAAGATAATGGAGAAGCTGCTGAAGGTCAAGTATGTAAGCCTGCCCAACCTTATAGTCGACGCCCCACTGCTGCCCGAATTACTGCTACACAAGTGCACGGTAGACAATATCGCGTTGCATCTGAGCCCGCTACTCTCCGGCTCGCCACAACGTGACCGCCAATTGGGAGGCTACCGGCATATGCGCCAACGCCTCGGCACAACCATTGCCACTGAAGAAGCCGCTAAGCTTATATGTCAATCGCTCGGCGTCGACTTCATAGAAGAGCCCTGTACAAATAAATCTTCTCGACGTAAAAAATAGTTATGAACGCAACCGATAAAACCCGCATTCTTTTTGTATGTCTCGGCAACATCTGCCGCTCGCCGGCAGCTCAAGGGGTAATGCAGCAGATGGTAGACGATGCTGGACTAACAGACAAGTATTTCCTCGACTCTGCAGGCACATACGCGGGGCACGCCGGAGAGCTCCCGGACAAGCGTATGCGCATACATGCCGCACGCCGTGGATATAACCTCACACATCGCTCACGGCCGGTGCATCCCTCAGACTTCGATGACTTCGACATTATAGTGGCCATGGACGACAGCAATTATGAGAACCTGCGCCGACTCGCTCCCACTGTGGAAGATGAGAAGAAGATAGTCCGCATGATAGATTATTGCCATCAGCACCCTTATTATTACTCTGTGCCTGACCCGTACTATGAGGGAGCAAGCGGCTTTGAACTCGTACTCGATCTGCTGGAGGATGCCTGCAAGGGGCTGCTCGATGCCACTAATTCGGGAAAATGAGTCCCTGTGGCAATAACTTTTGTCTCTGAGGCGTTTATAAGGTATGAGACATCTGCAATCCATATTCCTCGCGATCGTCGCTGTCATAGGGCTCTCTCTCGGCTCCTGTATCAGCGACGACTTCACCACGTCAAGCTCTGACATACTCACATTCTCCACCGATACTCTCACATTCGACACAGTATTCACGGATGTAGGGACACCCACGGCGCGTCTGAAAGTATATAACAAAGCCAATAAGGCTATCAACATAACATCAATAGCCATGGCCAATGCAAACTCCAAATTTCAGATAAATGTAGACGGAGTGAGCGGCACCTCGTTCTCTGACGTGGAGATACGAGCCAATGATTCGATATTCATCTTTGTGGAGTGCAGATTGCCCCTGTCGGAGACAAACGCGCCCCAGCTCACCACCGATAAAATACAATTCCTTACCAATGGAGTGCAGCAGAGTGTGGTGTTGGAGGCATGGGGCCAGAATGTGACTCGCCTATATAACGAGCGCATAACATCCGACACACACTTCACCGCCGAACGCCCTATAGTGGTGTTTGACTCTCTGATAGTGGAAAAAGGGACCACTCTGACTATTGACCCCGGCGCGCAGATACTCTTCCACGACAAAGCCTCGCTCACTGTGCGCGGCCGCCTTAATGCAGTGGGAGCACCGGGCAAAATGATTGCTATGCGCGGTGACAGACTCGACAATGTGTTGCCCGACGTGGGCTATGACATCATGGCCGGGCAATGGCAAGGTGTCACCATAGCCCCCGAAAGCTTTGACAACAGAATGGAGTATGTGGACATGCGCTCCACTGTACATGGCCTGCGCGTAGACTCAACCGGCAACACATCCAACAGCAAGCTGCTGCTTCTAAACTCCTGGCTCCATAACTCACAGGGCTCCGTGCTCGATGTCTCTCACGCCAATGTGACGGCTCTGGGATGCTGTTTCTCCGAGGCTGCCGACCATGTAGTAAAGCTCACCGGCGGTGTGTATGACTTTACACAATGCACATTCTCCAACTACTATCTGTTTACGGCGGCCTACCGCTCCCTCATCGGATTTTATGGGAATACGGAAGATGGACTTGACGGACTCACTGGCGAATTTAAAAATTGTATTGTCTATGGCATGACCTCAGACCTTAATGTAGGTGACCTATCCGGCTCCGACATTTTCTTCCGCTACACCCTATTCCGCTCAGCCGGCAATGATGATGACAACTTCATCTCCTGCTTGTGGGACAGCGACCCGCTGTTCTACACCGAGCGCAGCGACTACTATTTCAACTATCGGGTTAAACCCGACTCACCGGCCATAGGCGCCGGTAATTCGGGATACGTCACAGCGCAATGCCGGTATGACATGGATGGCGTAAACCGCCTGCAAAACGGGGCCCCCACCCTTGGTGCATACCAGTATGTGGCCCCAACAGAGTAGAAATAGGGCATTCTCGACCCCTTGTAAGTAATTGAGAGACAATTGCATATAAAATAGTTGAAATTTTTTAGAGAAAATATGCGGTCTTGTCACAAAAAAAATATAAATTTGTATGCTTTTTCATAGCAGGAGAAGGCGCTGACTTTCTCACTCCGACGGCTGAAATAGCATATTTCAGCGACCTATATATTATAGCTGACAAATGTTGGTCATAATGCAAAATTATAAAATTGTTGACTCGAATCTTCGAGACAAAAATAGTATGGTCCTTACAACACTCCCGTGAGGGAACAAGGACACATTCGTTTGGTTAGAAAAGGCTGCGGGGTGCGTGAGCATTGCAAAGCCTGCGGCCGTAACAACGGCCGTGTTACAATGTTTGGTTAAATAATGGTAAACTTATCCGGCGCGTGCGCCGGCCTGGAGGGGGTGGCAACAACCCCCGGCAGGAAAAAACATAGTGTGGGCATGTCCGAGAGGATATACCCACTCTTCTTATATCGTGTCAGCAGACAGGGTCAATTGGTAGACACAGACGCATTACGAGACTATTATACGAAGGGATGATGTACGCCGGGACACCGATTTACCGGCAGCCCCGCACATAAGCGGCGTAGCCGTGGATGTGCGGGGTGGGACATGCAGACAAATTGG
This sequence comes from Muribaculaceae bacterium, assembly GCA_023665425.1. Lineage (GTDB taxonomy): Bacteria > Bacteroidota > Bacteroidia > Bacteroidales > Muribaculaceae > Lepagella. The sequence goes on along the minus strand of JAMPDX010000006.1, from coordinate 39,088 downwards.
TGTCCGCAAGGACACCAATTTATAGCAACACCGTACACACGTTGATTATCAGGGAGTTGCAAAGTCCTAAATCGCCATTTTAGACTTTTTAGAGTGGACTCAACTTAAAATTATTTATCCGTCGGCTTGGATATGAGGCAAGCAGGCAGAGCTGCCGACTGTGAGTTAGGAAATGATCTCGGACAGGAGTGTGGCAGAGGAGGCGTCGTGCACGCGGACACGGACAAACTCTCCGGGATGATGACCGGCGGCGGGAAAGACACATACCTTGTTTTGAGATGTTCGTCCAAACAGGTCCTCAGCGCTGCGCTTGCTGCGGCCCTCAATCAGCACTTCGAATTCCTTGCCAATATCCGCGCGATTATTCTTCAGCGAGAGCTCATTCTGCAACTCAATCATACGGTTAAGACGCTCAATCTTCACCTCCTCCGAGATATCGTCCGGCAGATGCTTGGAGGCATATGTGCCGGGCCTCTCAGAGTATTTGAACATAAAAGAAGCGTCAAATCCCGCTTCGCGCATCAGTGAGAGTGTCTGCTCAAAATCCTCCTCGGTCTCTGAATGGAAGCCGGTGAAGAGGTCGCTCGTCAGCCCGCACCCCGGCAGTATGCGGCGTATGGCTGCCACTCGGTCCATATACCACTCGCGGGTGTACTTGCGGTTCATCAGCTTGAGCACACGGTTAGAGCCGCTCTGCACCGGCAAGTGGATATGCTTGGCTATATTGTCGTGAGCAGCCATAGTCTCTAATGTACTGTCTGTCATATCCTTGGGGTGGGATGTAGTGAAACGTATGCGCATATCCGGGGCAGCTTCAGCCACGAGGGCCAACAGTCCGGGGAAGTCAGTCACCTCACCGCTCGCCTCATCCTCATACTTATAAGAATTAACATTTTGGCCGAGCAAAATCACCTCCTTGAAGCCGCGTGAACGCAGATCGTCGAGCTCGGCCAGGATGCTGCGCGGCTCGCGCGAACGTTCACGGCCGCGAGTGTAAGGCACTATACAATAAGAGCAGAAATTGTTGCAGCCGCGCATTATGCTGATGTATCCGCTGATGTGGGCACGGCTCAAGCGCATAGGTATCACATCTCGGTAGGTCTGAGTCAGCGACAACTCCACATCCATTGCCTTGAGGCCGTTCTCTGCAGAGGCCACCAGCTCCGGCAGCGAGAGGTATGCATCCGGGCCGGCCACAAAGTCCACCCCATTTTTTTTCATCAAATCCTCTTTAACCCTCTCGGCCATACATCCGCAGACCCCGATAAGGAGCTGTCCGGGGTGCTTTTTTCGCAAAGAATTCCAATATTGGAGTCTCGAAAAGATCTTTTGTTCAGCGTTATCGCGTATGGAACAAGTATTGACTATCACCATATCCGCATGCGAGTCATCCTCTGTGGGCTCATATCCGGCCAATTGCAAAACGGTTGCAATCACCTCAGAATCAGCCACATTCATCTGACAACCGTATGTCTCGATGCGCACTTTTTTATTTTTTGTGCAATTTTTTTCGCTCATATTTGGTATTATAAAATTTATTGACTAATTTTGTGCAAAATTACCATAAAATCTAAAACGTTACAAATGAGTATCCCATTTATTACAGCCGAAGAGGCTGCCAGTTACATTAAAAATGGCGACAATGTGGGTTTCTCCGGCTTCACAGCCTCGGGTACACCCAAAGTTGTAACCGTAGCTCTTGCCAAGCGTGCCAAGGAGCTCCATGAAAAAGGCGAACCGTTTAAGATTAATCTATACACCGGCGCCAGCACCAATGACCATGTAGACGGTGAGCTCTCCAGAGCCAACGCCGTAAATCTGCGTATCCCCTATCAGGGTCATAAAGATTCTCGCAATGCAATAAATAAGGGTGAGATACAATACGTTGACGCCCACCTCTCCCACCTCTCTCAGGATCTGCGCTATGGCTTCTATGGCGACATTGATGTAGCTATCATCGAGGCTACTGAGATGAGTCCCAACGGTGAAGTAATCCTCGGTGCCGGCCTTGGTATGACTCCCACTGTAGCAATGATGGCCAAGAAGGTCATCATCGAGTACAGCTCATACTATAAGACCTCCTTCCGTGGCTTCCACGATAACTACATCCCCTTGGATCCTCCTCACCGCAGAGAGATACCCATCTATCGTCCCTCTGACCGTATCGGCTCAACAGTACTGAAGATTGACCCCGCCAAGATTATCGGTGTGGTGCCCTCAAACGCTTCAGAGAGCATCCACGCATTCACCGCTGCCGATGAGGTGACACAAAAGATTGGCGACAATGTATGCCACTTCCTGGCCAGCCAGCTTCGCGAGGGCAAGATGCCCAAAGAGTTCCTTCCCATACAGAGTGGTGTGGGCAATGTGGCCAACGCCGTGCTCTATGGCCTGGGTGAGAACCCCGAGATACCCCGCTTTGAGATGTACACCGAGGTTATCCAGGATGCCGTGATGCACCTCATGGAGGAGGGTAAATGTAAGTTTGCCTCTACCTGCGCACTGACATTCTCAGACGACGCCATGATGCACTTCATGGACAACATCGACTTCTTCCGCGACAAGATACTGATGCGTCCCGGTGAGATATCCAACCACCCCGAGATTGTACGCCGACTCGGCCTCATAGCCATGAATACTGCCCTGGAAGCAGACATCTTCGGTAACGTCAACTCTACTCACGTATGCGGCACCAAGATGATGAACGGTATCGGTGGTTCAGCTGACTTCTCACGCAACGCTTACCTGAGCATCTTCTCATGCCCCTCAATCCAGAAGGGTGGCAAGATTTCAGCTATCGTGCCCATGGCAAGCCATATCGACCACTCAGAGCACTCCGTTAAGATCCTCGTCACCGAGCAGGGTGTAGCTGACCTCCGCGGCAAGAACCCCATCCAGCGCGCCGAGACTATCATCGAGAACTGCGTACACCCCATGTACAAAGAGCTCATGTGGGATTACCTGAAGCTCAGCAAGGGTGGCCACACACCTCACACACTCAAGGCTGCTTTCGCGCTGCATGAAGCCTTCCAGGAGACCGGCGACATGCTCCAGGCAGACTATGCCAAGTATCTCTAACCCTCCCGGATAACCTCTATCGAGGCTGGAGAACAGAGTGAAGATGTTAAAGATTGTTAAAATATCAATTCGACATTAAACCAAATGCCGATTGATATGTTCTAAAGGCATAGGAGTCATCATTATTATGACTCTCAGGTTGTAAAGATTGTAATAAGACAAGTCTTTGCGTCATGAACCTTAAAGCGTCGGCAGCTGCGGCTCCCGGCGCTTTTTGGTTTTATTTTACAGTGAACACGGATACTGACCCATTATAGGTAGCGGTGGTGCTTGCGCCAGAAGTAACGTAGGGCTTTGATGTGGGCCTTAGAGGCGGGGGTGGTGAGGCGTTTGGCGGTGATGCGGCGATAGTGGTGACGGATAGAGATGTACGGCAGGAAGGCGGTGAGGTAGCCCTTGCGGGCTGCTCGGATGCAGAAGTCGGCATCTTCGGGGCCGTAGAAGATATGTTCATCAAGTAGTCCTACCTTCTCAAACACCTCGCGGCGTAGCAGTTGGCACGCCCCGATGATATATGTAGGATAAATAACCTGTGAGGGCAGTTTAGGCTCACTTTTCAGTCCGCATTTCTCCTTTAGCGCCGTGATGTGCAACTTCGCCGACAGCACATTCTTTACTTTGCACAATAACCCCGGATACCCTTTAAAGGAGTTTTGCAGCCGTCCTTGAGCGTCTCGCAATGCGCAGCCTACAATACCCACTTCAGGGTGTAGATCCATATACTCCACCAAAATGTCTAATGCCTCTACAGTAGCCTCAGTGTCATCATCGAGAAAAAGAATGTATCGGCCGGAGGCTGCTTCCACTCCCCGGTTGCGAGCATAGGCCACACCCATGTTTTGGGGTAGCAATATCACCTTAGTGCCGGGGTATGAGTGTTTTACATACTCTGCAGCCCCGTCGGTAGAACCATTGTCCACCCACACTAATTCCACATCTTGCCTGTTGAGGTAACCATCAAGCGAGCTCAGACACTTCTTCAGCATCCCTAATGAGTTCCATGATATAATAACAATGGAGACCATACAGGATGCGCTTTTATCCGAAAAGTTTTACTTTAAGTGCCTTGAGGGCAGCAGCAAACTCGGTGGGTGAGGTGAAGCGGCGTATCTGCTTGATTATGAACCGCGGCGAACTGAAGAAGGAAAGATTGGCGCGGAAGAGTGCCTTCTCCATCTCGCGAGCTGACAGCTGAGGGTAGTTGAGTATTGACTCGCGCTGCACATCCGTGGGGCGATATTCCCCGCCAAGTATCCACCCGTTTTTGATGGCCAGCTCATATAGCTCCGTGCCCGGGAAGGGTGAGATAATATTTATCATCACCTGGTCAACCTTAAGCTTCTTGGCCTCGCGCACCGTGTGGCGTATAGTCTCGCGAGTTTCGAGCGGAGAAGTGCCAATGAGTACATTGAGCTTTACCGGTACATTATACTTTTGCAGCAAGGCGATAGCACGGTGTATATCAGCTACGGTAAATCCCTTCTTGATATATTTAAGTATCTCATCGTCAAAGGACTCCACACCTAAGTCGATGTATGTGCAGCCACTCTCGCCCAATGCTTTAGCTATCGGCTCAGTTATGGCATCCACGCGTGCCTGACACCCCCATTTGAAGCCATACTTCTTCAGCGGCTCGCACAGCGCAAGGGTGCGCTCCTCATTCCAGATGAAATTGTCATCAACGAAACCAATGGCCTTGTAACCCTGTTCATGGAGAATCTTCAGCTCGGCCTCCACGCTCTTGGCAGAGCGATAGGAGATAGGCGGCTTGCGGTGGTTGCCGGCGCGGAAGTCAAGCTCACGAGCAAAGGTCAGCGAGCTGGGAACACAGTAGATACAGTGGTAAGGGCAATTGCGCGAGGTGAGCATCGTGGTGTATGGCCCCAGCTTGAGTTTCGGGTTATGAAACTGCCGATTGCCCAACAAGTGACGGGCCGGGAAAGGTAGGGCATCAAAATCGCGCGATGGCTCACGACTCGGGTTGTGATGCACCTTGCCGTCACCTGCGACATAAGACAGCCCTTTGACAGCGCCAAAGTCCGGCTGTCCGTTCTTCTCGATTGCTACAAGCCATTCAGACACAGTAGCTTCCGGCTCACCACGGACTATGAAGATGCGCGGGTCTGTCAGGAAGCGTTTGTGAAAGAATGTGGGGGCCGGGCCCAGCATCAGCACCTTGCTGTCAGCCCGACTGTTGAGGATGTCGGCTATAGCAGGCAGGTCATCCTCCATCGAGAGGTTTACCCCCCATATGGCATATACATCAGAGTCATCAGTAGCAAGCCATGCGCGGAAATCAGCCACAGACCGCTTGGGCTGTGTGAATGATTGCAGACGCACATCGTGTCCGGCCTGCTCGACCACAGCAGCTACAGTCAGCTCATATATGTTGGGTATAGGATACACGACACGAGTACATCCGGCCGAGCGTTCTGCCGGTCGGTAAGAGTCTGATGCCGTGGGCGGTGTAACAAAAGTAATCTTCATAGTCACATTATTAACGCGTATTGCCCCAATTTTAGTATATCTAATCAAATGAAAGACATCATCACAAGAAATATTGTGCCCCCATACAGAGAATTTCCGCAATTTTGGTAATATCTACCGTAACTTTGGTTAGTATCCTTTTTATGAAATTTATTATTTCAGCACCCACAAACTCAAATGAATAAAAATGCTCCTCGTAAACGACATTTTAGACTCAATAGTGTTGTTTATAAAAAGCACTTTGCAGTCGCGCCGGTTTTTTGACCTGTTACCGGTATTCATCCTCGCGAGACATAAACGCGAGTTATGAATAGAGGGCGAACCGGGCAACGTATTTCATTGTTATAATACTAAACCATTGAAAATCAAAAAAATACACAACGATTATTTTTTATATTCGCATGGAGAAGTGTTTAACCCATTAAAAATCTTTAGAATATGTCTGTACTGCTTTTCATAATATTGACTTTAGTGGCCTGCTTGGCGCTGGTTGTCGGCTTCTTCATTATCATGCACAAGTATAATGATGGCAGAGGTAATGAGGCCAACAGAAGTGGGCTGTACAGGGCTTGCAAGAATTTGGCTATAGGCTTTGCTGCTGTCATAGTGATATTATCGCTCATATACGGCTTTGTGCCATATGAGGGTACCACGGGATTCTCGCCTTACACTTCGGGCGTTGTATCTTGGCTTTCATGGGCCAATATGTTGAGAATACTGGTAGTCGAATTGATGATTGGGAGCTTCTTCATGTTTGTGGCAAGATACCGGGGCTCACAACGTGCTGATAGCAAATACGCTGACCCCCAATACTTGAAGCAATACAATCAGAAGGTACTTATTTGGACTAATATCATAATGGCTATAACACTGCTTGTTCTTATAATGATTAAGTATGTTTTCTGACAGGAGCAAGCCTAAAAATTTACGACTATGGAGACAATAAATTTATATGAACTTATAGGGATAATAATAGGGGCCGTTATTATCGATATCTTAGTGTATCTGTGCTTGAGGCTGTATGCCAGGCGGCATCAATCCTCGATATTGAATAAGCCTCACGGCGTGAGGGATGTGTGGATTGCCGTCTCAGGTTTACTGCTCGGTGTGATACTTACGGCTATATTAATGTACTCTATTTTAGGGGATTTAAACTGAAAGAATTAAGTGGCTGCTCAATTTAAATTAAACTTTATGTCGAGCGAATTTTTGAGCAGATTTTGCAAGTCGAAGAAGGAGTTATGCGGGCATAACGACTTATGAAACTTGGCAAAAGATGCCAAAAAAAGCCGGAACAAAGAGTTCTAAATATAAATGAGCATAGCCACATAAAATTTAATTTAAATTGAGTAGACACTTATGACTGCTTTTCTTATATTTACATTACTATTTGGATTCGTGTTGATAGGTCCGACTTTCATGCTGCTGGCAATAGCGGGAGTCAGGTATTTCAATGGGGACAGCATATTATGGGACAAACCAACCTATTTCAAGGTCAGTCTCAGCCTCTACGGTATCGGAATATTGATCGGCTTGATCACATTCCTAATAATATATCTTACTAAATGAATCTAAAGGTCGAGGGGATGATACCAATCGGAATCGGGCTCTATGTCGTTGGGGGGAGGGGCTAACTTGGCCGGCTTTGTCTTGGGTGCTTCTCTCTTGGGCAACGGGGGTAGGGGCATGATGTCATTGGCCCCGACATTCTTCATGCGGGCCAGAGCGCGCTCCAGGTCGGCTATCTTCGCCTTGTATTTCTCCATGCGTTTGTCATACCGGGCTTTCATGGCTTCCACCTGATCGAACATTGATTTAATCTCCGCGATGTCTGCTTCCTGCTCGTCATATTCCTCATTGAGGCGCTTGAGGCGTAGCGATAGCTCAGTGTTTTCAGCCTGCAGAGCAGACCGAGTCTTTTTAAGTTCCTCGATCTGCTCGTGGCATTCCTGCTGACTCTTGGCAAGCGCTTCAGAGGTCTGTTGCAAGTCAGCATTCAGTTGCTCAATCAGCGTGTGTGCCCGCCGAGGATGGAGCCATATTTGCCATGGTGTCAGCTCCTGCTCATTCATAGTCCTGCTCAGTTGTATCTGATGTCGGGGAGATACCCTCCTTGAGCACCACGCCGAGCGATTTACGCCCGTTAATAGCTATTGGCAGAGGGGTCTCGAAGGCCACGACACGCAGGCGCTCACTCTCATACACCGCCGGGCGCTCTTCCAGGTAATTTATGTCAAACAAATCCTCGGGCTGTGCCGGGCTGATGGTGAAATATCCCACACCGAAGCTGGTAAGGTTCTGGAAGAAGTGTGTGCCCTGGCTCGGCTCAATATTGTAGCCGGGGAGAGCCGTCTCCACGATGAGGCGTGCACCGGCTATCTGCGGCCATTTCACCGGGATACCCAGCGAGGGATCTGAAGAGCCCCAACGCCCCGGACCTATCAGGATATACCCTTGGTCGCGAGCGATGAAATCCTTGTTTAGCTTCTCCACTTCACGCGCCAGCTCCGGGTTATGCATGGCGTCAAACGACTGTGGGCGCACATACACCACATGCCGCACATTGTCCATGAGTCCGTGCCCCAAAGCTGAGTTGGAGCGAAGCAACAACTCGGAGTCCGGGTGGGCCATGATGGAGTCATCGAGCATCTCTTTCTTATCAACTATAGGCCTGATTTGCAGCCAATAGAGTGTACCCTTATGCTCTGATGATGCTGTGGCATCGGGGTCGATGCAGCCGGCAAACTCTATCTCTACCGGGCGCCCCATCTCATATTGCCCCTCATGGAGCATGAATTTGACACATTCAGCAAGTGGGAATACATTGTGCTTCAGTATGTTGGCAAATGTCACCACCTTACGACCACGCCCCTGGTCAGTGTCGCGCATTATGTGGTCTATGCCGTCGTATGTGCTGACCATATACTTCATGGCACCGGAGGCCACGGCGTCTGACACATTCAGCCGCTGGATGTTGAAGTCATCTTTCACTGAGAAGTTCAGGTCGCCCGGGTCAGTGGCCGGCAGGGCATAGAACTGAGTTTGAGTGTCGCGCAGGGCCAGGTCTAAAGTGCTTGTCTGGAGCACCGACTCGGGGTGAGCCGGGCTGAAGCGCAATGCTCTCGAACCGTCTACGATATATTTACCAAGACCGACAGCCACCTCGGCGACACCCTCTTCCGGCACCTCATTGCCTACCGGATAATAGTTGATGGAGCGGCCTACACCGGCAAAGCTCGGATAGTAGTAGCCGTCATGTGTCTCGCCGGCAACCTCCTGGATGATGACAGCCATCTTCTCTTGGTCTATCACGTTACGTGTGGCATTCATGTAAGCCTTTGAGTCTGAGAAGAATACTGAGGCGTACACACCCTTGATAGCATCCGTGAGCATCTTGAGCATGCGTTCAGACTCATCTTCCAGTCGGGGTATCATGTAGGTGGAGTAAACACCGGCAAAAGGCTGATAATGTGAGTCTTCAAGCAAAGAGGATGAGCGCACGGCAAGGGGCTTGTCTATGACGTCAAACAGAGCTCTCAGATCATCGCGCACTGACTCCGGGAGGCGGCTCTGCAGGAAGGCGCGGAGTATTTCCTCGTCTGAAGCATTGCTCAAAGCCAAGGGATAAAGGTCGTTTGTCTCCATGAACTCATCAAAGATGTCTGTACAGAGCACCACAGTGCGAGGTATGGTGATTTGCACCCCGTGGAAATTTTCGCACTCCGGGTGCCGCTTGATGATGGAGTCGATGAATGCCAGTCCGCGACCCTTGCCTCCCATAGACCCTTGGCCTATACGTGCGAAGTTGGAGTAACGGTCAAACCGGTCTTTCTTGAAGATAGCCACCACACCGCGGTTCTTCATGCGGCGGTACTTTACTATCACCTCAAATATGAGTTTGCGCAGTGCCGGCGCCTGACTCATGTCAGTAAATCTCAGTGTTTTAAGGGCTGAGGCTATCGGGAAGAGTGCGCGGGAGTACAGCCAGCGGGAGATGTCGTTGGTGCTACTGTGGAAGAATAGCGAGTCCCCCGGTATGTTGTAGATATTTTTCTGCAGGTCTTTGAGATTGCGTATGCGCATTATCTCGCTGCCGGTGGCCGGGTCTTTGACTATAAAGTCGCCGAAGCCAAAGTTATTGCGCACAGCGCGACGCAGCTCTTGAGGCAACGTCTTGGAGGTCTTGTCGATAAAGATGCCGGCAAAGTCGCCCACCTTGTCCTTATTCTCAATTTCAGAGCTCTCCACGATGATGGGTATAGTGGCATCCTTTTGGCGAACATAGCGGGAGAATTTCAGTCCCGCCTCCTTGTCCTTGACCCCTTCGCGGTTGAAGCTCACGTCAGTGACAATACCGAGCATACGGTTGGAATAGCGGTCATACAGCTCCACTGCCTCCTCATAGTCGCGGGCAAGGATTACCTTCGGACGCCCTCTCATACGCAACATCTGTTCATGCTCATTGAGTGCCTCGGTGCTGAACTCTTTACTCTGATAGAGCAGGAATTTGAACAGGTGAGGGAGCACGGCAGAGTAGAACCTCACGGAGTCTTCGACGAGCAGGATGGCCTGCACACCCACCTCCTCGATATCCTTGGGGGCGTTCATTTTGTCCTCCAACAGCTTGATTATGGCAAGGATGAGGTCGACATTGCCAAGCCAGGAGAAGACATAATCCACTGAGCTCGTGTCCTCGTTTTGCAGACGGCGGCTCACCTCCTTGCTGAAGGGTGTGAGCACTACAAACGGGGTCTCGGGGTATTGCTCCTTGATTTTGCGTGCCTCGCTGAATGTCTCGCTGATGTCGACACCGGGCATTGCAATAATCAAGTCAAACTGTTTGGCGTCAAGCAACTCATGTGCCTCAGCAAAGGTGGCAGCCTTGGTAAACCGCGGAGGGGAGGACAGATTTAGCGAGACATACTCAAAATATACTTGCTCGTCTACACGTCCGTCTTCCTCCATCATGAAGGCATCATAAGGAGTGGCAACAAGCAACACATTGAAGATGCGTCGCTGCATCAGGTTTTGGAAGGCTGTGTCTTTGAGATATAGTTTGCTGATAGCTTGTTCGTTGATCGTTTGCATAACACCTGTTGTTAGAGTCAGGTGCAAAAGTAACTAAAAAATCTGACACTTGCAACCTCAACACTCAATTCGGCTGATTTCATTGTGTGATGCAACAAATAAGGGGTATTGTGCGTTCATTAATCAGAAACAATTATTAATGTATATCAAAATATGGACAAATTAAGTTATGCATGGGGTATGGCCATGGGCCAGCAACTCCATGGTATGGGTGTCAATGATATTGACATCGAGTCATTTGCAGATGCAGTAAAGGCTGTCTTTGACCGTAAAGAGACCAAGATGCCGGTAGAAGAGGCCCACAAACTCATAAACGAATATCTGGAGAAGCTCCAAGGTGAACTCGAGGCTCGTGCTAAAGAGGAAGGCGTGAAGTTCCTGACAGAAAATAAGAAGAAAGCAGAGGTTAAAGAAACCCCCTCAGGTCTGCAGTATGTGGTAGAAAAAGAGGGCACCGGCGCTCAGCCTACTGCCGACAGCGAGGTGACAGTGCACTATACCGGCAAGCTGCTTGACGGCACAGTATTCGACTCATCAGTAAGCCGTGGTGAGCCCGCAACATTCCCCCTTAACCGTGTAATCCCCGGTTGGACTGAAGGTGTTCAGCTTATGAAGGAGGGTGCCAAGTACACATTCTTCATCCCTTCAGACCTGGCATACGGTGCTCAGGGTGTGCCTAACGCTATACCCCCTCACAGCACATTGATCTTTGAAGTAGAACTTATCAAAGTCAATAAGTAATGATTAAAAAAACTTTGATGCTTGCGGGCTTTGCTTTGCTCGCAAGCATGACTATGTATTCTTGCAAGGCAAAGACTGAGGCTCAAGAAGCCGACGAAGAAGTAACTGAGGTAGCTGAGGTAGTGGATCCGTCTCAACCGGTTGACACTGCAACATATGGAGTAGCAACCACTGAGGATTTTAAGCAATTTATCAAGCAACACCTTGCTGATAACGATAAAGAGTTTACCACTACTTCCAGCGGTTTGATGTATAGAGAGCTAAAGAAGGGTAGCGGCGAAAAGCCGGCCTCACCTAATGCCACAGTGACAGTGCATTACACCGGCAAAAAGCTTGATGGTAGTGTGTTCGACTCCAGTGTGGAACGCGGTGAGCCTGCGACATTCCCACTCAACCGTGTGATCAAAGGTTGGACCGAGGGAGTGCAGCTGATGAATGTGGGCTCAAAATATGAGTTCATCATACCGTCTGACTTGGCTTACGGACAGCAAGGTACCCCCGGTGGCCCTATCGGCCCCAATGAGGACCTGTATTTCGAAATCGAATTGCTTGGTGTACAGCAATAATACACACATTCTGATATGAAACAGAGCAGATTATTGCTTGCCGGTGCCTTGGGGCTCCTAGCCATCGGCATAATGAGTTGCAAAGGACGCCGCGTAGACGCCACACCCGTCGGCGACACCGTCGAGGTGGTGATAGAGTCCAATCCGACCGCCATCACTCCCGACGCCCCCGCCGACACAACAACCCTGCCTCAATAATATAGCCGCTATTCGTGGCCATATAACCATAAAATAAGGCTTTGCAAATTATCCTTAACAAGCAGTAAATCGGCGGGCTGCGCACGCCTTTTGTATGCCTACCCAACCCCGCACACCCACGGCTACGCCGCGTGTGTACGGGGTTACTATAAATCAGTGTCCTTGCAGACACTCTTTTGCCTACCCGACCTCGCACATATACTACTTGCGAAACTTGCAATAATAGACAAAGCATAGATTTGCTTGCAAATGCTCACTTTGGGTCGCGAGGCCGAAAATTACACTGCGAAAAGTTAAAAATGCAGGGTAAATATGTGAAATAATGTTAAAAAATAGATTTTTGTTATCTTGATTTGTCTCTTTTGGATTTTTTAATTAATTTTGCGTCATATTACACCGTATAACCCAAAATTACATCATTTAGCTCCGATTTTTGGCTGAGTCGCAAGAAGGAGACCCTGTCTTACATTATGTCAAATTAGGGTCTTGTCTCGTGGACAGACATAAGCAGAGCGCTTTCCTCGACATTGTAAATAACATTAGTATAACAAACTACAGACTATTTATTTAACATTGACAAATAACATGGCATTAGAAAAGATTGACAATTTAGACAGAACCATTCTGAACATTGTAATGAAGAATGCCCGCATACCGTCAAAAGACATCGCCGTAGAGTGTAATGTCTCACGGGCCGCCATCCATCAGCGCATCCAGCGCCTGATAGAGCTCGGTGTCATCACCGGTTCGGGCTACAACGTTAACCCCCATTCTCTGGGTTATAACACTTGCACTTATGTGGGTGTTAAACTCGCACGCGGCTCAATGTATCGTGATGTAGTAAAGCGCCTGGAGAAGATACGCGAAGTAGTGGAGTGCCACTTCACTACCGGACCTTATTCCTTGCTCATCAAGGTCTATGCTCGCGACAATCAGCACCTCATGGAGCTGCTGAATGACCATATACAGCACATCGAAGGTGTGACTGAGACAGAGACACTTATCTCGCTGGAGCAAAGCATCCACCGCCAGATAGATGTCAAGATTGATGGCCCGCTCAAGACTCGCCATCGTCGCAAAACAGACCCCATAGTTGAGGAGGTAGAAGAGTAAACTCCTCCCCTTCAAAAGAAGAGGTGGCCCCCCTCGGACTAAGGTCTGATAAAGTCTGAGCAATCAGACTTGTTTAGATTGTTGAAACCTCACGCCCCACAGGCGTACAGATTATCACCAAAGCGGATGCACTACCCGTGTATCCGCTTTAGAGTGTATTTAACACCGACAGCGATTTACACACACTCTAAATGGAGTGATTATTGATATATGAAGATGGACAAGCGGAAAATATTATTTGTGGCTATCGCCGTGGCGGTCATGGCGATAATATCAGTGTTGTTCTTTTATCCCGGCGATGTGGAGGGGCGCACCCTGGCGCAGAGTGATATGCGTCAAGGCCTCGCCAATGGTCAGGAAGCAAAGGCGTATGCTGAAAGCAGCGGACACACTCCCCGATGGACCAACTCTATCCTTGGTGGTATGCCTACCTTCCAGATAGCACCGTCATACGAAGCCAATACGCTGCTCGACTGGGTGAACACAATCTATGGCCTTGGGTTGCCCGCTCCTGCAAATCTGCTGTTTGCCATGATGTTAGGCTTCTTCATCATGGGCATGTGCATGGAGATGCGATGGTATGTCTCGCTATTTGGCGCTATCGCTTGGGCCTTCTCCACCTACTTCATTATCATTATTGGTGCCGGCCACATTTGGAAGTTTGTCACCTTAACATATATACCTCCCACCATAGCCGGTATATGGTTGTGCTATAGAGGCAAGTATCTGTGGGGTACTGCCTTGGCTGCCTTGTTTGGCACGATGCAGCTCATATCCAACCATCCACAGATGTCATACTATTTCGGCTTCGTAATCATAGCCGTGATGGGCGCTACATTCATGATATTGCGCCGGCAGAAGAAGATGCACCAATGGCTCATAGCCACAGCGTGTGTGGTGGGCGCCGGAGTCCTGGCACTTGCTGCTGACAGTGCAAGCCTCTACAACACAATGGCTTATTCTAAAGAGACTGTGCGTAACAATGCCACATATCTATCGCCTAAAGCCGGTGAGAATACCGATGATGCCGACCTCGACGAGTTGCCCAAGACACCGGAGCAAGTCAAGTTTGAATATGTCACCGGCTGGAGCTATGCCGGCGATGAGACCTTCACACTGCTCATCCCCAATGCCAAAGGTGGAGCAAGCATCAAGCCCAATCCATACGGCGACCCCTTCCTCTCCGTGGCCACAATAGATGGTGCCGAGAAGACTGACCTTCCCCCCGAAATAGGTCTCCCTCAATATTTCGGTGACCAGCCGGGAACCAACGGTCCCGTCTATGTCGGTGCATTCGTGTTGGCACTTGCAATCCTTGCCATGGTGATATGCCGAGGCCCGCTGAAGTGGTGGATTTTCGGTGTCACCGTGTTGAGTATCCTTTTCTCATGGGGTGGAAACATAGAGTGGCTCACACGCTTGCTCATCGACTATCTACCCGGATATGGCAAATTTAGAGCAGTCTCAAGTATTTTGGTAGTAGCTGAGTTCACTATCCCTCTGTTAGCCATGATGGCCCTGAGCCGCATCATCGATATATGCTCGGATGCCGAGAGTAAGCCGCAGCTACTCACCGATGCGCCTGTGGTGGGTGCCGGGCTCATTGACCGCAAGACTCTTGAGCGCCGCATGGTGTATGTGAGCGGTATCTTGGCTCTTATATGCCTGATATTCTGGATGATGCCCTCTGTTATGGGTTCCGGTCTCTCAGCGCGAGAGACACAAGGACTGAGCGAGCAGGGTGTACTGCAAGACCCCGACTGGATGCCTATCATACAGACAGTCAAAGATTTGCGCCTAAGCCTTGTCAGCGGTGACGCCATGCGCTCATTAATCTTCCTGCTCTTAGGTACCGCAGTGGTATGGGCTTATATCCGCCGTATCTATACAAAGGCATGGATGTTGGTGGGTGGCGTGCTCATTGTGTGCCTGATCGACCTGTACTCCGTGAACAAGCGTTATGTCAATTATGAGAATTTCGCTGAGGAACAGCAGATAACCTTTGAGCCTAATGAGGCTGACCAACAGATACTTAAGGATAAGGATCCCAACTTCCGTGTCCTCGACCTTACCAATAACGCCAACAATCACACCGCTTATTACCATAAGAGTGTGGGCGGATATCATGCCACCGAGCTCACCCGCTATTCCGACCTGATGAAGCGCCAGATTTCTGCCGGCAATCCTGAGGTGATAAATATGCTGAACACCAAGTATGTCATTCAGTATCAGCAGGATGCAGACGGAAATATGTTCCCCATGGCCATACCCAATCCGTATGCCTTGGGCAATGCCTGGTTTGTAGACAAAATCACTTATGTGGACAGTGATGATGCTGAAATGGATGCGCTTGACACCTTGGCCACAGCCGACGCAGCTGTGGCCAACAAGAGCTTTGCCAAGACCTTGGGCAATACCCCGGAGCGCTCTGACGGTGACTATATCAAGTTGACCGATTATGCTCCTGATCAGCTGAAATACGAGGCCAACTCTGCAAAAGGTGGTGTGGGAGTTTTCAGCGAAGTCTATTTCCCATGGGGCTGGACCGCCACCATTGACGGCAAACCTATAGATATCGCGCGTGTCAATTATGCCCTGCGAGGGCTGAAGATACCAGCCGGTAAGCACACCATAGTCTTCACTTTCGACCCCGAGAGCCTCCATGTCACCAACACAATAGGTACAATATCGGTGATAATCATATATTTGCTGATAGCTACAGCAATCGGGTGGGGACTCTTCAGCTATCTCAAGAGGAAAAAGCCAAAAGTCCCCGATGAGAAAGTAACCACTCCAGATACCGAAGACAACAAATCCTGATACCATTATAGAACCAAACATTAAGTAGATCAAACAGTTATGAGCCTTACAAAGACACTCGGTCGCGCGTATGTGTTGCGGCGGCATCGCTTGGGTATAGGGGTACATTCCCCCTTTGCCTATAGGGTGGTGCGCGACGTGATATATGGCAAAGGACACTATTACGCGGTGCTGAAGTTTCGCCGTTTGACGGCAGGCTTCCCCAAGCGCTTGAAGCGCGAGTATGCCCTCATATTCCGATTGGTGGCCCGTCTGGCGCCGGAAGGGATTCGGTTAGCCGGCAGTGTGGAGCCTCAAATGGAGCTGCTCATACGCATGGCAGACCTCAGACCGATGATGGGGCGTGGCATGGGCGGATATGTGCCGAACAAGCGCATTTTGACAATATGCGAAGCTGTGGACCTGATTAACAATAGACCTGAAGGCCTTCTAAACTCCGGTAATATGCTTGTGGTTCGCCGCCTTAAGGATGCACCGCAGGTATTTGATGCGGTGCGTGACCAAATAAAAGGTGGCTGGATATTCGTAGACCGCGACATGGTGTTGGCTATAAGTGATGACCGCGAGCCTCTCAACCGTATTGATGTGAAGATGATATGATTACCGAGCAAGAGAAATCTCCACCACCGGCTGACGGGGAAAATACTTCCGGCGAGCAGACACGCGGATGCACCGGCGAGCTCAAACTCTTGCGAGACTACAACTCATATATCATGGTAGAGCGCAATCTCAGCTCAAACACTCTCGAGGCATACGGGCGTGATGTAGGTCGATTGCTTGACTGGCTCTCATCAGCCAATATTGATGCGGCCACTGCCGAGATGTGCCATATCGAAGACTTTTTGTTTGCCCTGCACGAGACCGGCATTACCGCTCGCTCGCAAGCAAGGGTATTGTCCTCTATTCGCAGTTTCTTTCATTTCATACGCATGGAAGGGTATCGCGATGATGACCCCACCGAGCTCATAGAGAGCCCCACGGTAGACAATAGCCTGCCCGATGTCTTGAGTATCGAGGAGGTCAATGCCCTCATATCTGCGGTGGATATGGATAAGGCTGAAGGGCAGCGTAATCGAGCCATACTCGAGACCCTATATGGCAGTGGTCTGCGAGTCAGCGAATTGACTGGGCTAAGGATAAGCCGTGTTTATCTCGATGAAGAGTATATGCTTGTGGAGGGCAAAGGCTCCAAGCAGCGCCTTGTCCCCCTCTCCCCGGTATCGGTAGCCGAAATAAATGATTATCTCAAGGAGCGCAACATGGGTGCGATACAGCCCGGTGAAGAGGATATCTTGTTCCTCAACCGGCGAGGCAAACGTCTGACCCGCGTGATGGTGTTTTATATAATCCGGGAGGCCGCCGAGCGTGCCGGCATACACAAAAAGGTGAGCCCACACACCCTTCGTCACTGCTTTGCCACCCATCTGCTTGAAGGGGGCGCCAATCTCCGCGCTATTCAGGAAATGCTCGGACATGAGTCGATAGCCACCACTGAGAAGTATGTACATGTAGACCGATCACGGGTTCGAGCCGAGCTCATGGCTCATCATCCCCATTTCCGCACAAAATAAAAATTCGTATTGCAGCTAAAAAAGTTGCTAAAAAAGTTGACAAAGGGGGTGTGAAAGTGTTATCTTTGCAGTTTGGAAAGTGACGGCATGTCGATAAATTGGTGGCGTCGTTGCTTATCATGTTGATTAACAAAGTATTACGCAGATTTCCATCTCCACGGGCTGATGAGTAAAAAAAACAAAGAAGTAAAAATTTCGTATTGGGCGGCGCACTTCACCACAATAGCGAGTGTGACGATGTTGCTGGTGCTGATAGGGGCAATATGTATGCTCGGCTTGACTGCCGGTAACACCGCACGCGAGGTCAAGGAGCAACAGCAAGTGAGCTTGATAATGGCCGACCATATAAGCAATGAGCAGGCAGACTCTATAATGCAGGTGCTCAAGGCGCGTCCGTTTGTGCATAACATCTCCATGATAACCAAGGAGCAAGCTCTGGCAGACTGGAATGCTACGACCGATGACCATGTGGAGGAGATAGCCGGTTACAACTTTTTTACCCCCGAGATAAGTTTGTCGCTCAAGAGCGAGTATACCGGAACTGCAAAATCGGCCGAGGTTGAGAAGGAGCTTGTCAAGGTACCCGGAGTTGCCGAGGTGGCCATGCCTGACAACGAGGTGGTGACTTCCATGGACTCATTCTTCACTCGCACCATGTGGATACTGACCATAGTGGCCGTGGCAATGATAGCCATCTCGTTTGTGCTCATCAATAACACCGTTCTGCTGACTATCTACTCTCGCCGCTTCACGATACACACCATGCAGCTCGTAGGAGCTACACCCTCATTTATATGCCGTCCGTTCGTAATGCGTAATTTGGGGGCCGGTATCGTAGCCGGTATTTTGGCATCTGCCATACTGGGGGGCTTTATCGGCTTCGTGAGAGAGACACAGATACCTGAGTTGGGAAATTATCTCAGCACTGCTGAGACAATTATAATATGCGCGGCATTGGTGGTTATAGGAGGTGTGCTGTGTGCCTTGTCGGCCTTCATCGCCACCACACGATATCTCCACAAGGAGTATGATGAACTCTTTACTTAACCACATCTTGATCAGAAGTAATTTCTCTTCGAATAAATCACCAGCAAACACTTAACTTATGCAAAATAATAACGTACAGAATAAGGGCGTAGACGAGAATGCACGCCCCTTTGTCAAAAAGAATTTCATATATATGAGTATCTCACTGCTAATGATCGTAGTGGGATTTCTGCTGATGACCGGTTCTGCCAATGGCGAGACGGCACAGTTTAATAATGATATCTTCTCAGCGCGCCGCATAGTGATAGGCCCCACTCTTGCCTTTCTTGGGTTTGTAGCCATGGCCTTTGCCATCCTTTATACGCCAAAGAATAAGTAACCTAATAAATATAACCCAAAATGGATTGGCTAACAGCCTTAATTTTAGGTATAGTGCAAGGAGCATCGGAGTATCTGCCGATAAGCTCCAGCGGACATTTAGCTATTTTCAGAGAGATACTCGGTGTAGACCTGCCGGTAGACCAGACTCTTCAGTTTGATATTATGGTGCATGCTGCCACAGTCTTGTCGACTATAGTCATACTGTTGCCGATGTTCAAGCGCTTACTGGCCGGGTTCTTTCGCTTTGATGGTGGACCCGACTTCAAATATGTCTGCAAAGTCCTTGTAAGCTGTATACCGGTAGGTATAGTAGGAGTCTTTTTTAAAGATTATGTTGAGGAAATCTTTGGCGAGGGCCTTGTGGTAGTGGGCTGCTGCCTGCTGGTCACCGCCCTGTTGCTCGCCTTCGCATACTTCAGCGGTATAGACCGCACCACCGGCAAGCCTGTGCCGGCAGATCGAGGGCACAATATATCGTGGTGGGATGCCTTTATCATAGGTATTGGACAGGCCGTGGCCGTGTTGCCCGGCTTGAGCCGCTCCGGTACAACTATCGCCACCGGTATCCTGTTGGGCGATAAGCGCGACCAGGTGGCCACCTTCTCCTTTGTCATGGTCATTATCCCGATAGTGGGCGAGGCTCTGCTTGATTTGGCCAAAATGCTGACAGCGAGCGGTGCCGCAGAGAATTCAGGCGAAGGAAGTGTGGGAGCCATAGCCATGATAATAGGCTTCCTGAGCGCCTTCCTCGTGGGCTGTGCCGCCTGCAAATGGATGATAGCCTTGGTTAAGAAGGGCAAGCTGATTTGGTTCTCCCTCTATTGTGTCATAGTAGGTGTCTTGTGCCTGGTGTGGTAAAAAAGGCTGAATAACTGTACAATTTCGCAACTGAGACGTGAATTTTATTGACGGAGAAATATTAAGCATAGACAAACCTCTGGGCTGGACCTCGTTTGATGCAGTGAAACGCCTGCGGGGAGTTTTATCTCGCCGTTTGGGGCTAAAGAAGGTCAAGGTGGGCCATGCGGGTACCCTCGACCCTATGGCTACCGGAGTATTGATAGTATGCATCGGCAAAGCCACGAAGCGCATCGATGAGCTGCAAGCAGGTAGGAAGGAGTATATCGCCACCATACGCTTGGGGGCTACAACTCCAAGTTATGACCTTGAGAAACAGATAGATGCTCTTTATCCGTATGAACATATTACCCGCGAGCGCGTTTTAGATGTGTTGGAACATTTCAAAGGGACGATTATGCAGGTCCCACCCATCTTTTCAGCCGTCAAGATAGGGGGCGAAAGAGCATATTCCTTGGCACGCCAGGGAGAGGCCCCGGAGCTCAAGGCCAAGCCGCTTCAAATAGATGAGATAGAGCTTCTGCGATATGACTTGCCAATCATTAAGCTGCGGATAGTGTGCAGCAAAGGTACATATATACGTGCACTGGCACGCGACATAGGCGAGGCTCTGGACAGCGGAGCACACCTCACCGCCTTGAGGCGCACACGAGTAGGAGACTATGACCTGTCTCGCACAATGAATATAGAGGATGCCCGGCAACTTATATGGGAGTGTCCATTGGAGTTCCCGCAAGATTATCCCATACCGACAAAATGTATAATAAACCCCAAAATATGATCCATAGGCGAATTGAATCTCGCATGAATTATAGAGGTGATTTAGACACTTTGCTAAGAATGAAACATCAAATATAATTTATAAGAGATTTATAGCCAAACATTCTGATATGAAACTTTCACAATTTAAATTCAACTTGCCCGAGAATCTGATAGCTCAATACCCGGCCAAACATCGCGATGAGTGCCGCTTGATGGTTGTCAACGCCATGACCGGTGAGATAGAGCATCATACATTCAAGGATATTATCAATTATTATAATGAAGGAGATGTCATGGTGTTTAATAACACCAAGGTGTTCCCGGCTCGCTTGTATGGCAACAAGGAGAAGACCGGTGCCCGCATTGAGGTCTTCTTGCTCCGAGAGCTGAATGCCGAAAATAAATTCTGGGATGTGCTGGTAGAGCCGGCTCGCAAGATACGTATCGGCAATAAGTTATATTTTGGTGATGATGAGAGCCTTGTGGCCGAGGTGATAGATAACACCACCTCAAGAGGGCGAACACTGCGCTTCCTGTATGATGGTCCGCATGATGAGTTTAAGAAGACTCTCTACTCCATGGGTATGACTCCGCTGCCTGACTATATCAAGCGAGAGCCGGAGGCCTCTGATGCTGAGAATTATCAGTGTCTGTTTGCCGAGAAAGAGGGAGCCGTTGTGGCTCCGGCTGCCGGATTACACTTCTCAAGAGAGTTACTTAAGCGTTTGGAAATTAAGGGAGTGGAGCGAGCTTACTGCACCGTGCACTCCGGCCGTGGCAACTTCCGCGAAATAGATGTGGAAGACCTAACCAAACATCGTATGGACTCTGAGGATATGGAAGTGTCGGGCGAGCTGGTAGATATAGTCAACGCCGCCAAAGACCGCGGTAGCGCTGTTTGCGCCGTAGGCACATCTGTGATGCGAGCCATAGCCACCTCCGTGTGTATGGATGGCCATATCATGCCCACTAAGGGGTGGACTAATAAATTCATCTTCCCTCCGTATGACTTCAGCGTTTGCACCTCAATGGTATCAAATTTCCACCTGCCATACTCCACTATGCTCATGATGGTTGCAGCCTTCGGCGGGTATGACCTGATAATGAAAGCTTACGAGATAGCAGTAAAGGAGGGCTACAAGTTTGGCGCTTACGGCGACGCAATGCTCGTGCTTCGCGAGGACCCTAAATCTACAAAGAAATAACATAAGCTCTTAAATTGAGTAGCCACATGAAACTAAAACATTTTGTTACAGCCCTATGCTTGACAGCCGCGTTGGGCACTTCCGCACAGGAGTGGATTGATACTGATGAAGCTGACAAGTTTATCAATGTTGGTGTCCGCGTAGGCTTCAATACCGCCAATGCCACCCGTGGAGGGGATATCTCTCGTGCCAACCTCGACTCTTGGGGTACGGGTTTTGATGCCGGCGCCGTGATTAATCTTAATTTTAACAACGCCTTAAGTATCCAACCGGGCTTCTTCTTCCAGAGCAGAAGTCATAACTATAGCTATGTTATCCCCCAAATCGGTGTGGATAATGCCCCCAATGTGCATGAATATGGCCATACCCTCAGCCGCTCTTTTTTAGTGCCTGTTATGGGAATATTCAATATGTATCCGAATGAGAATGTTAAATGGAGTATTGAATTCGGTCCGTACTTCAATTTTGGACTTTCAGGCTCTGACAAAGGCACACAAGAGGTAGGGCTTGTGTCGCGCGACTACAAGGATGGCTATTTTGATAATCGCAAGAAGTTTGACCTCGGATTCAAGATGGGTTCTGGCGTGACTATACTGGAGCATTACTATTTGGGAATCCACTATGAGAGTGGCGCTTGTGCCGTGTGGAAGAATGGAGGAGGGCGCAACAAGGCTTGGACCTTCACAGTGGGATATGATTTCTAATCTGTAGGGTAGAAAAAATAAAATGCCCTGAACGCCGGTTTTAGTGCGTTCAGGGCATTTTAGTTACTTGTGCAAGTCCTCCCTATATTTTTAGATAGAAAGGCGGCGCAAAGTGGCTAAAAGCTCGCGATTAATGGGCTTGTCATTCTTGATTGCTTTGGTGAACGGCACATAGACGATTTCGTCATTCTTGACACCAATCATCACATTGCGCTGGTCGTCGAGCAGCGCATCGACAGCGGCTGAGCCCATGCGTGAGGCCAGGATACGGTCGTAGGCCGTGGGCGAACCGCCACGCTGCAAGTGGCCCAGAATGGTGACACGCACATCATATTGCGGATACTCATTCTTGACACGCTCTGCAAGGCCCATAGCACCGCCGGTAAGGGGGCTTTCGGCTACTAAAACTATCGATGAATTCTTGCTTTTTCGGAAGCCTGACTGTATGAGGTCGGCCAGCTGGTCGTTCTCGGTGGATATCTCCGGGATGATTGCAGCCTCTGCTCCGGAGGCTATGGCGCCGTTGAGGGCGAGGAAGCCGGCATCGCGTCCCATTACTTCAATGAAGAACAGGCGCTCATGGCTGGTGGCTGTGTCGCGGATCTTGTCGACACACTCCATGATAGTGTTCAGCGCCGTATCATAGCCGATTGTGGAGTCGGTGCCATACAAATCATTGTCGATGGTGCCCGGCAGGCCGACGATGGGGAAAGAGAACTCATTGCCGAAGATGCGTGCTCCGGTGAGTGAGCCGTCACCGCCGATGACCACAAGAGCATCTATCTCGTGGCGCCTGAGCACATCGTATGCGCACTGTCGACCTTCTTCTGTCTGAAACTCCTTGCAGCGTGCTGTCTTGAGAATGGTGCCACCCCTCTGTATAATGTTAGAAACGTTCTGAGTTGAAAATTCTTCGATTTCATCGGTGATTAGCCCTTTGTAACCACGGTAAATGCCAAACACCTTGAAGCCGGCGAATATTGCCGCACGTGTCACGGCGCGGATGGCGGCATTCATACCCGGAGCATCACCCCCGGATGTCAATATGCCCACAGATTTAATTTTAGTCATATCTCAAATATTTGCGGTAAATAAAACTATCTGACTACAAAAATAGAAAAAAAGCAGGACATCAACAAATGTCGAGAATTTTTATGTAAATTTGCAGTTGCAAAACTTCTAGTAGAGGGTGTTCATAAGAAACGAACTGTTCTGATATGTTAACAAAATATTGTAATATAGTGTTTGATTTGGGTGGCGTGGTTTTGAATATAAATCGCGATACCTGTGTTGATAACCTGCTGAAGCTCGGCCTGAAAGATGCTGCCAAACTACTTGATTTATATGTGCAAAGCGGAGATTTTTTAGCTCTCGAGCAGGGCACACTTTCGGCAGGGGGCTTTTTTGATGTGATAAGGGCTATGGCGAGTGTGCCGGTCACAGATGAACAGCTCACAAGAGCAATAGACTCATTTATAATTGGTTTGCCTGTATCTCGCCTTAAGGCATTGCGTGAACTGCGAGCCGCCGGCAAGAAGCTATATGTGCTCTCTAACACCAACCCGATTATGTATCATGGTGTGATAGACCGGCTGTTCCGACAAGAGGGCTTGTCCATCCGCGATTACTTCGATGGTGAGATATTATCGTTTCAAGAAAAAGTATGCAAGCCCAAAGCAGAGATTTTTGAGATATTGAAACGCCGATATCATCTTGACGGCAAGGATACCCTCTTCCTTGATGACTCTGAGGTGAATTGTCAGGCAGCGCGCGAGTGTGGTATCGATGCGGCTCTTGTCTCCCCGGGAGTTGAGTTCACAGAAATCTTAGAGCTTGTTTAATAAAAATATCGATGAAATCGGCAGAAATTGATAAAAACAACAATGCGGAGATAGCCGAAGGGTATATCGCCACTGTGGGTACATTTGATGGGGTGCACAGCGGCCATCTATACTTGTTGAGGCAATTGCGGGAGGAAGCCCATCGGGCAGGTTTACGCCCACTCGCCATGGTGCTCGACCCGCATCCGCTCACCCTTGTGCGGCCCGACAAAGTGCCTCCTCAATTATGCGACTTCGAGCAGCGGCGCATCATGATACAACGCGAAGGGATAGAGGTGAGGAAACTATCCTTCACAGAGCAGACCCGCAGGGAGACATCGGCCGAATTTTTGCGCAAATTATCCGATGAAATGGAGGTTAAATCGATCATTGTCGGTTATGATAACCACTTCGGCAGCGATCGAGAAAATGGCTTTGATTATTACCAAAAGATAGGTCGTCAGTTGGGAATGAAAGTGATAGAAGCTCGCTGTCTGCCCGGTGTGAGCTCATCAGCCGTAAGACGTCAGCTGTTGGCCGGGAATATTGATGCCGGCAACGCCCTGTTAGGCTATGCTTATGGGTTTGAAGGCACCGTAGTCCACGGAGATGCGTTGGGGCGAGAATTGGGTTATCCCACAGCTAATATACGCCCGCTTCATCATGAACAATTAATCCCCCCGGCAGGAGTGTATTCATCGATGGTCAGTATCGATGAAACGGGCATTTTTATGCCATCCATGACCAATATAGGTTATCGCCCCACGGTGGCATCGGGCAAGCCGGAGCTGCGTATCGAAACACATATTTTTAACTTTGATAACGACCTTTATGACCACCGTGTGCGTTTACACTTTAAGGGGCGTGTGCGTGATGAAAAGAAGTTTGACTCTATTGAGCAACTGAAGGCGCAATTGGAGCTTGATGCCCAAGTTATAAAAACGACAGCGACACTCAACTGATAGAAAACATTGACAATATATGGAGATTATAAATTTTGCACAAACACCATCACTGGTAAGCCGGTATATGCTTGAGCTGCGAGACACCGGCATACAGCAAGACCGTATGCGTTTCCGCCACAATCTGGAGCGCATAGGTGAGATAATGGCATACGAAATATCAAAACGCCTTAACTATAAGGATGTAGAGACCCCAACTCCACTTGGCACTGCCACCTGCCAGACCATTGCAGATGATATTGTGATAGGCACAATCCTGCGCGCCGGCTTGCCGTTACATCAGGGGTTTCTCAACTTCTATGACAGAGCCGAGAATGCCTTCGTGAGTGCTTACAGAAAGTATCGCGAGAAGAATGCCGACACATTTGATGTGCTCATCGAGTATCTGGCATCTCCGAACATTGATGGCAAAGTGCTCATGCTCGTAGACCCCATGCTTGCCACCGGTGCATCCATGGAGCTTGGTTATCGTGCCCTTTTGAGTAAAGGTGAGCCAAAACATATCCATGTGGCTTCAGTGATTGCATCGCAAGCTGCTGTAGATTACATCGTCAAGACATTCCCGGCAGATAAGACGACACTCTGGATAGGTGTTATCGACCCTGAGATCAATGCCCACTCTTATATTATCCCCGGTCTTGGCGACGCCGGCGACCTTGCTTTTGGCGAAAAATCATAATACTTTAGTTTAAAATTTGCAGAATTGCCTCAAAAGAAGTACTTTTGTGAATTGAAAAAACTGTACACTATGAAGTTTAAACGCATATTACTCAAACTATCAGGTGAGTCACTGATGGGCGCGCAGGGCTATGGTATTGATCCACAGCGTCTTAATGACTACGCCGAGCAGATTAAGGAGATTGCCTCACAAGGTGTGGAGATAAGCATCGTTATAGGAGGTGGCAACATCTTCCGCGGCATGCAGGGAGCGGCTAAGGGCTTTGACCGTGTAAAAGGTGACCAGATGGGTATGTTGGCCACAGTCATCAACTCCCTTGCCTTGAGCTCGGCACTTGAAGCTATCGGGCAGCCCAGCCGCGTACTCACAGCGATTGATATGCACCCCATAGGTGAGCATTACTCCAAGTGGAGAGCTATTGAAGCCATGAAGCAGGGCAAAGTGGCTATCATTTCATGCGGCACCGGCAATCCCTTCTTCACAACAGACACCGGCTCTGCGCTCCGTGCCATTGAGACCGAGGCAGATGTCATGCTCAAAGGCACACGTGTGGACGGTGTCTATACGGCAGACCCGGAGAAAGACCCCACAGCTACCCGCTTCGATGAGATTTCATACGACGAAGTAATCAATCGCGGGCTGAAAGTGATGGATGTCACCGCCACCGCCTTGGCGAAAGAGAACGGTATGCCTATCTATGTCTTTAATATGGACGTGAAGGGCAACCTGGCAAAAATGATGAACGGAGAGCCCATCGGCACACTCGTACATCCCTAACACGAATAATAATCTACCAACACCTTACAGTATGGAAGTATCTGAATACCTGCAGAATGCAGAAGACAACATGACTCTCGCAGTCGAATATCTGGATGACACACTGTCTCATATCCGTGCCGGCAAGGCAAGTGCCCGTCTGCTCGATGGCATCAAAGTAGACTACTATGGCTCACAGGCTCCTATCAGCAATGTGGCCAATGTCAGTGTGCCCGATGCCCGAACTATCGCTATCACTCCCTGGGAGAAGTCCATGTTCAAGGAGATAGAGAAGGCTATTATTAATTCTGAGCTCGGTGTCACTCCCGAAAATAACGGCGAGGTAATACGCATCTGTATCCCCCCTCTTACTGAGGACCGCCGTAAGCAACTCGTTAAGCAAAGCAAGGGTGAGGCAGAGAATGCAAAAGTGAGTGTACGCAACGCTCGCCGTGAGGCTATCGATGGCCTGAAGAAAGAAATCAAGAAGGGCCTGAGCGAGGATGTGGAGAAGGATGCCGAGAATGATGTGCAGAAGCTCCACGACAAGTACATGAAGAAAATTGACGAACTCTTTGCCGCCAAGGAGAAAGAGATTCTCACGGTCTAAGACCCCATCCCATAAAATTTTTATGGCTTAGGGGTCGCAGCCTTGCAGCTATTTTTGGTCTGTAGGCGAAGGAGCATAACGAGCTATGTGACTGAGCCAAAGGACAAAAAGAGCCCAAGGATGTGAGATAAAAGGTAACTTTATTACTAAAATAACCTTCCTAAGAGATTATTAACAAAAAATAATTAATATTTAACAAATACCCGGGAATCATGTAAAATGTTTTAAAGTTAGTAGCGGTCCGGTTTTGGCCGGTGATTTTCGCCAAGTCTCGTCAGTCGCAATCCCCGCATTGCTCCATCCTCAACTTGCAAAAATCCTTCGCCCAAAACCGCCCCTAAGCCTTAAAAATTTTATAAGATGGGGTCTAAGAGCTATGAAACACTTATTGCTGACAATAGCCTTGGCAGCCGTATCTGCCGGTGTATATGCCGCTACTCCGGCCACCTTCCCCGGTGGGCAGGAGGCCTTGAGCGACTATCTGAACGCCAACGTGGTATATCCCGCTTTTGCGAGAGACAACGGTATTGAAGGGACTGTCACCGTGCTGTTTGTAGTCGGCACAGATGGCAGCATAAGCAACGTCAAAGTGGCACGTCCACTCGACCCGGATCTCGAAGCTGAGGCCGTTCGCATTGTCAAGAATATGCCCAACTGGACCCCGGCCACCGACGATGCCGGTACTCCCGTAAGCTCCGAAGCTACACTCCCCGTAAAATTCCGTCTCTCCAACTAAGAGCAATAGCAACCATACACAAAAAGTCGCCTGATGAAGGCGACTTTTTGTGTATGGTTGCTATTGTTATGTTGAGGAAAGGTTAGTCAATGGTGGCCATGACTACGAAGAAGGAGGAGACACCGATGATGACCCACAGCAGGATGGCAAGCAGCAGTGGCTTGGCTCCCACCTTGCGCACAACGGAAAGAGACAAGCTGGCACCTATGGCGAAGAGGACAAGGACAAGGGCCTTCTTGGCGCATGCTACGATTATGGAGTATATATTCTGCACAACCTCAAGCGGTGCACCGTCAATCACGGAAGGGGTATATGTGTTGATAATCATGGCCAGGACAAAGTAGAATATAAACCAGGGAATGTTGACCTTTCGCTTTTCTCCCGGGGCGGCAGCAGCTCTCTGTTTGCGACCGAAATACCACATGGTGAAGAAGGCCAAGGGGATAATCCACAGGGCTCGTGTGCACTTGATGAGGGTTGCTATCTCGCACGCCTCCGGGCCGTAGGCATCGCCGGCGCCCACTACTGATGAGGTGTCGTGTATCGCAATAGCGGCCCATGTGCCGAATTGTGTCTGGCTCATATCGAAGTAATGTCCCAGCGGAGGGAAGATAAACAGTGCTATGGCATTGAGTATGAAGATGACTCCCAAGCTGACGGCCATCTCATGCTCATTGGCCTTGAGCACGGGGCCAACAGCGGCTATTGCACTACCTCCGCATATCGCTGTGCCGGAAGATATCAGATAGCTGCTCTTTTCGTTGATTTTAAGTGTCTTGCCCAAGATTACACCGGCAAACATCACAACAGCCACGCTGATGATGGTGAAGAGCATGCCGTCAGCGCCACTCTGCAATGATTTGATGAGGTTCATACCAAAGCCGAGTCCAACAACTGAGGCCTGAAGCAGATATTTAGATAGTTTCTTGTTGAATTTAGGGCAAGGAGTGCCAAATACGAAGGCGAAGATGAGGCCAAGAAATAGCGCTACCGCCGGAGTGATGAGTGGGTCGCCATTTGAGGAAAACGCTTCATAGGGGATGAGCATAATAAGCAACATCACCCAGTAGAGCGCTTTGCCAAGTTTTTGCATAGATAATTGTGCCATTTTATTTAGTTGTTAAGATATCTAATAAAGAGTTGAATATGTATCTCGCATCACGCCCGTTTGTGCCCGGGCTTCAGATAGGTTGCCGCCTCCCGGAGCACCGGGTCCTTGAGCATGGCCAACACACCGATATATATAATAAGCCCCACGGCTGTTTGTACAAATAGGGTGAGAATAGGAGAAAGCGATAGTCCTGCGGCCAACCATGCGCCGACCATAGCGATGAGGCTCAACAGCAGGTATGGTGTCATGCCGGCTGTGAGTGTGCCATAGCTGTAGCCGGTAGCCCGGCGCGTAATCCAAAGCACAGCAATCCAAGTGAATATGCCGGCTATCAATTGTCCCAAGACAAGCCATGTAACCGAATGTAGCCAAACGGTGGCAAAAATGGCTATGACGGTGGCAACATCCTTTACGACCTCGATTATAACCAGACTGCGGGCATAGCCCAAAGAGAGCAGATAGTTGTTATAGAGGGTGCACAGCACAGTGAGAGCACCGCGCACCACGAGTATTTGAAAAAGAATAATTGCGCTATCCCATTTGGTACCAAATAGGGTGTGAAAGATAGCGGGAGCCATTATGGCGAGCCCTCCCATGAAGGGGAATACCAGACAGGCACTCAGGCGGTTGAGTTGCTTCATGGTGCGCACATATTGCTCGTTGTCGTCTTGATAGCGGGAGAGAAGGGGCACAAAGGTGGCCATAAATATCTGCGAGAGAGATGCACTTCCCATCTTGCTCCACTTGTCTGCCTGCGTATAGTCTCCCAAGGCGACAAGGCTATACCAGGCGCCGATGATAAAAGGATAGATGTTCAGAAAGACGGTGTTGAGAAAAGAGGTTGAGAATACTCCCATTCCCACCCTAAAGATGCTTTTAATAGACTCAATACTGAAACATAGCATAGGTCTCCAGTGCGATGCAACCCATAGCCATATGGTGCGTACCACGGCCAAGATAATTGTCTGCCACACTAGCGACCAGGCACCATAACCGGCTATCGCGAGCCATATACCGGCAGCCCCACTCACAGACAGTGCACATATATTCGACACTGCCAAGCGACGCACAGTCATAGCCTTCATCAGCAGGTTGGTCTGGATTATGCCTAACCCGTTGATTACAAAGCTGAGAAACATTACTCGGCTTAATGGTATTATACGCTCGTCTTTAAAAATGTC
The DNA here is from genome assembly GCA_023665425.1 of Muribaculaceae bacterium. GTDB lineage: Bacteria > Bacteroidota > Bacteroidia > Bacteroidales > Muribaculaceae > Lepagella. Next base: position 8,674 of record JAMPDX010000006.1, on the reverse strand, counting down.
GGCAAGCACCGGGGCGGCAATAAACAGTATAAGATACAGGCCGACAGCTACAATGAGGTTGAACCAAAAGACGGTACTGTAATCGCGATCGTCGGGCGTTTTTTTCTGCAACAACGCGCTGCCGAAGCCGCTATCAACAAATATTGTGGCGAAGGCTTGAAACACGAGGATGGCGCCCACAAGGCCGAAGTCCTCCTTCGGGAGCACATTGGCAAGAATTATGCCGGTTATGGCATACAGGATTTGCGAGCTGAAGCGGTCTATGGTGTTCCATTTCAGCGTGCGCGCCGTCTTGCCCTTTATGTCTGTTTCTTCTGCCAAATGTCAGTGTGATATAGGTTAGCGGTCTGTGATATGTACGAGTTTTACGATACCTTGCTTCTTGACTTGCTTAGGGTTACCGGTATAGTATACAGTAGTGGAGCCCAGGCCTTTAAGTTTTATTTCATCGATGGGAGCACAATATATTTCACCTCCGCCGAACACGTGGCAAGAGACCTTGTCGGCCTTCAATCGGCTGCCGTCAATCTTACCGGCGCCGGCCACCTTAAACAGGGCATCGGCAGCTTTGCCCTCGAGTCGAATAAGACCGTGGCCGGTCATCAAAGATGCAGACACCTTGTTGTGGTCCATATCAAGGAGCTCCAGGGTGCCATTGCCGAAGAGGATTGCTTTAAACTCCGGTGAACGTGCCAACCGCTTGACTGTTACCTTCTTATCAGATGAAGACTCAACTTCAGTGAGAAACTCAGAGTAGACATATATCACGGGAAGATCCACTTCCTGCTCCAGGAAGTCGGGGGAGATTTCAATAGTCAGGCGTCCCTTGGAGTTGTTGACAAACATAAAAGCATCAGCCATGTTGTCAGCGCACTCAAAGGTAGCAACGCCGTTGCGCTCGGGGTCACTCTCATAAATTACTGTAAGATTATCCGGTACTTTGAGTTTGTTGAATACTCCGGTGTTAATTTTATATTCACGCGCAGCGAGAGAACAAACTCCGGCCAAAATTGTCATCAAAATCCAGGCAATACGTCTCATGCAAAAAAATGTTGTTTAGTCTTATAAACGTATTTATGAAGATGTTTTATCAGCTATGTTACAAATGGAGGAACTTTTCCGAAATTTCGTCTAATATATTCTCGAGCTCGGCGAGAGTGTCGGCTCGTAGCATTCTGATGCGTGTCTCACGGAAGTTGGGAATACCTTTGAAAAGGGGAGTAGCTGCCAAATGCCGCCTGATGTGTAGGATGCCACGATACTCATCAATGCGCTCCACACTCTCATGTATCTGACGCCTGAGTATGGCCATTTTCTCCTCTGTCGGGACCGAAATCCTCTCGCCGGTATCGATGAAATGGCGTATTTCCTTAAAAATCCAAGGGGCACCGATTGCCGCACGACCTACCATTATACCATCTACACCATACCGCTCAAAGTGGTCGACAGCCTGCTCCGGGGTGGCGATGTCGCCATTGCCGATAAGGGGTAGATGGAACTCAGGGTTCTCCTTGAGCTCTCCTATGAGAGTCCAATCAGCCTGCCCGGTGTACATCTGGCTGCGAGTGCGTCCGTGCACCGTGAGGGCTTGGATGCCGCAATCCTGTAGCTGTGGGCCTAACTCCGTGATTATCTTATGTTCGCAATCCCACCCGAGGCGGGTCTTGACAGTGACGGGGAGCTGTGTGGCGGCTACTACTCGACGAGTGATGTCGAGCAACTTTGGTACATCGCGGAGCATACCGCTTCCGGCACCTTTGCCGGCTACCTTCTTCACCGGGCAGCCGAAGTTTATGTCCAGGATATCCGGTTGAGCCTCCTCCACAATCTTGGCAGCCTCCACCATAGCATCCGGTTCCCTGCCGTATATTTGAATAGCTACCGGGCGCTCGGCATCATTGATATGCAGCTTGCGTGTGGTGGATGCAATATCGCGTACCAAAGCTTCGGCAGATACAAACTCAGTATATACCGACGAGGCCCCCATCTCCCTGCATATAAGGCGAAAAGAGGGGTCTGTCACATCTTCCATTGGTGCGAGAGACACCGGTTTGTCTCCAAGCTCGATACTTCCTATTTTCATTTCAACGTCAATGAGCTGAGTCCTTTATCACATATCAAGGTTGCTATCTGTTGCACGTCAGAGGGGGTCATCTCTTTGAGCCGGCTGCGAGTGTCAGCTATTGTCAGCACCTTGCCGAAGTACATCACCGACTTGCCCAGCGACATTGCCTGGCTCTCAGCGTATGCCGACGCTACCTCCAGTTGCCCCAGGTATTGACGTATTGCAGCATCAAAAACACGCGGTTTCATCGGTGTCTCGGCCAATTTTTGCAGCTCGCGGAGCACCAATCGTTTGCACTTGGGGGTATGTTCAGGGTCGCAACCAAAGTATACCTCAAAGAGTCCGCAATCGCTAAGCATTGCTATCATCGATTCTACTGTATACACATACCCTCGCTTGTCGCGCATCTCTCGGTTAAGCACCGAATTCATCGCCGGGCCACCCAAATAATTGTTCATGAACAATAAGGCATGACGTCGAGAGTCCATGCGGCCAAATACCCGTGCACCCATCAAGGTGTGGCTCTGATGTAGTCCAAAATCCCTGATTTCATCGAAGGACGAGTGCTCTTTCGGATATAATAATCGGTTTCGGCGCGTAGTTAAGGGCCGGTCAAGAGAGCCGAAATATTTCTCTGCGAGTTGGTACACCTTGGTAGGCGGCATCTCGCCTACGCAATACAACACCATATTCTCCGGGGTGTAATTATGCTCGATGAAGGCACGACAATCGGCACCGGTGAGCCCCTTCACACTCTGCGGAGTGCCCAATATGTTGTGGCCCAAAGGTGAGCCTGCATACATCAGATCTTCGAATTCATCGAAGATAGCCTCGGCGGGATTATCCAGATAAGAGTTGATTTCATCGATAACCACTTCCTTCTCTCGCTCCAGCTCATGATCGGGAAAATTGCTGTTGATAATGAGGTCTGCAAGCAGCTCTATGGCGCGCTCGGTATACCCTGATGGCGCCGTGGTGTATATCACTGTCTCCTCCTTGGTGGTATAAGCGTTGAGTTCACCCCCGATAGACTCCATACGTGATGAAATATGGTGGCTGCGCCGCTTGTTGGTACCCTTAAATATAGTATGCTCCACAAAGTGGGCCAGTCCGGCTTCATCTTTGTGAGAGGGGGTATTATCGTCGGCAGTGAGGGTCTGCTCATCGCGTGTGCCGGCATTAACTACAATACCACAATAAGTAATGCCCGGTCGTTGAGAGCACACTACCCTCAGGCCGTTGCTTAAAGTCTCTATTTCAGTCTTGGAGTGGTCCATATTCAGCATGCAAAATTAGTAAAAAATAATGATGTCAGCAAACGCTCACCAGGCATGATATCATGCATCGATAATCCTCATCACACAGGGAGGGGGATATCAACTCTTAAAAAAAGTAAAAATCTTAAACTTTTATTCAACAGTATTCGTTTTATAGTAAAACCGCAATTAAAGTATCTCCAACAGAAAAACACACATAGTCTTAAAAAGCTATGAAAGACACACATTCAAGAAGGGGATGCCTTAATCAAGGTACGATAGAAAAATTAATTAAAAAGTGTAGTATTATGAAAAAGATTTTACTCTGTGCAACACTGCTCGTCGGTGGCTTGATTTCCGCATCCGCGCAGAATGCGATGGTCCAGCCCAAATTCGGCGACAACTGGAGTATTGGTCTTGACGGTGGTGTCACCACCCCGCTGAATTCAGGTCCCTTCTTTGGCAATATGCGAGGCATTGTAGGTCTGCATTTGCAGAAGCAAATCACACCGGCCTTTGGTCTTGGTGTCGAGGGTACCTGGGGTGTTAATACCTCCTCATGGAAACATCGTCTCCACTCAAACACCGCGTTTGATAGCCAATACGTAGGCGCATACGGTGCCGTAAACCTCTTTAATTTGTTCTCACCTTGGGGCGCCGAGCAGGGCCGCAAGTTTGACATCGAGGCTATCTTGGGTGCCGGTTGGGGTCACTACTATCAGTCAGACCTGAGCGACTGGAACTATTTTGCCACTAAGGTGGGTTTGAACCTCAACTTCCACCCCACAGACCGTGTCACAGTAGCTTTGAAGCCGTCTATTACATGGAATATGTCTGATGCCGATGTGGCTAATACCTCTGCCGCTTATAATGTAAACAGAGCTACATTCGACCTTATGGCTGGTGTATCTGTAGCACTTGGCGGACAGTTTGAATATGTTACACCGTATGACCAGGCCACTATTGATGAACTTAATGCACGTGTCAATGGTTTGCGCGCCGACCTTGGTGTAGCTGCTGCTGCCCTCGCTGACTCTGAGGCCAACAATGCAGCCCTCGCTGCGCAGCTCGCTGACTGCCAGAACAAGAAACCTGAGGTCGTAACAAAGAACACTGACCAGTTGTCTACAGTACGTTATGTGAACTTTGAGATTGGCAGATACAACATCACAGCATCTCAGATGCCTAATGTAGCCGCTGTAGCTTCTTATCTGAAGAACCACCCGAAGAGCAAGGTTATCATTAAGGGCTATGCAAGCCAGGATGGCCCGTTAGAGGTCAACATCCGTCTGGCCAACCAGCGTGCAGAGTCTGTTCGCAACACTCTTATCAACAAGTATGGTATCGCTGCCGACCGCATCCAGGCAGAAGGTCAGGGTATCGGACACATGTTTGAGGAAGAGAGCTGGAACCGAGTAGCCATCTGTACTCTCGATGAGCCCGCAACTACAACTACTACAGTAACCAAATAAACGATTGCAGTCTCGGCTGACTGCGTATCTGAATGTGGCACGCACGCCGCAGATTTCTACCTAAATATTTAGTACTACGTAAGAGGCACCGGAGTCGACTCCGGTGCCTTATTTACGTTTGCTCGACTACAAAGCCGGCGTGATTATTTCTTGGTCAATGTGATATTATCGAGTAAGAAGTGGTTGGTGTCAATATTCATGTTCTCATTCTCCGGGCGATAATCTATCGTCACAGTGTGCTCGCCTGTAAGCAGGTGTGGGAGCAGCAGACTGTTGGAGACACCCCAGTCGTCCCAATTGCCGCGGCCACGTTGCGGAAGCACTACTATGCCTACCGTATTGCCGTCGACGCTCACAGTGCGTATGCCGCAACGGTTCTCTGTATTTACCGGGCCATTACCATTAGCATAACGCATAGTCAGGAAGTACTCGCCGGCCTCAGGTATGTTGACCACGATATCCACGGGCGCAGAGCTCTTGTCAAGCTCTACAAAGCCGTTGCCGGTGTATCCCTTCACAGCGGTGCCGGGGCGATATTCCTCCGGTATTTCTGCTGATTGCACCTTGGTGGTCTCCCCGGGAATTTCATACACTGCGGCGGCACGATTGCTCACCGGCTCTGATGCGAAGGACTGTATCCCATCGTCAGACACACCAATCACCTGATATTCGCCCGGTTCAGTCACAGTATATGTAGTGCTTCGTGTCTCTGCCACCGGGGTGCCGTTGCGCAACACAATATAGTGGTTGATATATTCGATGGATTGCCATGAGAGTTGGTCGCCATCTATGCGCACATACGGCGTGATGGGGCTCTTTGCATTTTCTATAGTATTGACAGCCAATGCCGGGATGGGCTCAGAGTCCATGACGATCTCAATATTGAGAATGCCCTTAGCCTTATTAGCCGCGATAACGGGAGCTTGCTCTTTGCCGTTCACCTTAAACGATTTTATCTTGGATCCATAGCCGGAGACAGTGATATTTAGCACAGCATCACGATACTTGAAATTGTTGAGCGAACGGGTATCGCCGAGCACTTCGGGTACAAAGGGTGAGAAGTGGAGACCGTCAGCCTCGAAGTTAATGCCGAAGAGCACCTTGTGGGTCAGCGCCAAATTGCCGGCAAGGCACCATAGCATATTCGATGAATTGAGCTCCGTGGCAATATCGCCATTGTCGAGCACAAAATTCTCCTTATTGGTGCAGAAAAGGGCTGCCGGGCGAACAAGAGCACCGAAGCCATGCAATACACCCTGCTCATTGCCGGCCTTGGCATTCGCGATAGTCCACCATGCGTCCACCCAGGGCCACAGGGCGTTATTGTGATAGGGGGGCATATCCGCTATCTGCGGGAAGAATATGCCGGGGCCGAAAGGTGTCACGGGATTATTCTCTGTGATAGAGACGGCGCGAACTTTGTCAGCAATGCCCCACACTATTGCCAAACTCTCGCCCAGAGTCTCGGCGCGCGGGTTCAGTATCTGATTGTCGCGGCCATAGAGATACATGGCATAATACCCCTTGTCCGGCATCCACAGGTACTTGTTAATAGCGGCAGAGATGGTCTCTGCGCGCTTCTTGTATTCGGCCTGTTGCTTCTTCAGGCCCAACTCGGCAGCCATGCCGCTCAAAGCCTCCCATGCGCGTGTATGGACAATGCCTGTAGACAGAGTAAGTGTGGAGTAAATGTCAGCACACTGCATCCACTTGGGATGACTCTGCTCACGCCAATCGATGAAGGATGTCTCACCGCGCACCAGACCTGTAGCCGGGTCATAGATAGTCTGCTCATCTGTCAGCAATGACTTCTTAGCCACCTCATAGGCGTATTTGAGCCATTTCTTGTCGCCGGTAACCTTGTATACCTCCCATGCTGCTACGGTCCAAATTTGGCGGTCGCTACTCACCGGCCATGCTCCGCCGCTGCCGGTGTCTTGTATGATGCGCCCTTGGCGGTCTACCTTCTTCTCCAATGATATACGTGATGCCAGGGGCTGCATATAAGCCATTGACAAAAGTATGGAGTAGCTCACATCGCGCGTCCATACACCTGCCCACTCCTTGCCGGTACGCAATGTAGTGTCAGCTTCCACGGCATTCACCATTTCATCCAGGCCCATATTATAGACGGCGGTGTATAGCTTGTCAGGAGTCACCAGTTGCGGATAACCGGAAATATCATTTTTGCGGTTCCACTCCCCCTCGATGGGCATGAAATATCCGGGTTGTGCCTTATAGTTAGACACGATACGGTCTGCAGAAGTGGCAGTAGCCTTAAATTCCGCTTGAGTAACGGAGTCGCGATGCCAACTATATTTGGGTGTAGTGAGGTATGTCTGAGCGCATACCGGGACTGCACACGCGGCACACATTAAACCAATAATTAATTTAGTCATACGTATATTGTCAAGAGAATAATTGAACAGACAAAATTAACAAAAACTGATGATACTTGCAAATTTGCATTTTTCAAAAAAAAAGTGTAATTTTGCACTTGAAAGAACTTTACAACCCGAAGATACGTTACTTTCAAAAGGGATTGTTAGAAGGCACTCCCTCCACATGTGTAGCTCAAATTGTTAAAATTCAGTATAAACCCACGGTTAATATGGTAAATTACAAAGATTTAGGACTCGTGAACACCCGCGAGATGTTCAAGAAAGCCATCAAAGGTGGATATGCTATCCCCGCATTCAACTTCAACAACATGGAGCAGCTCCAGGCTATCATCAAGGCAGCTGCCGAGACCAAGAGCCCCGTTATCCTTCAGGTGAGCAAAGGCGCTCGCAACTATGCCAATCAGACACTGCTCCGCTATATGGCAGAGGGTGCCGTGCAATATGCCAAGGAGCTCGGCTGGGAGCATCCGCAGATTGTGCTCCACCTCGACCACGGTGACAGCTTTGAGCTCTGCAAGAGCTGCATCGACATGGGCTTCTCATCAGTGATGATCGACGGCTCTCACCTCCCCTATGAGGAGAATGTAGCTCTGACCAAGAAGGTAGTAGACTATGCTCATCAGTTTGACGTAACTGTAGAGGGCGAGCTCGGTGTGCTCGCCGGTGTTGAAGATGAGGTTAGCTCAGACCACCACACATATACCGACCCCGAAGAGGTAATCGACTTCGCTACCCGCACCGGTTGCGACTCTCTGGCTATCTCAATCGGCACAAGCCATGGTGCTTACAAGTTTACACCCGAGCAGTGCACCCGCAATGCCGAGGGTAAGCTCGTGCCGCCCCCCTTGGCATTCAACGTGCTGGATGCTGTAATGGAGAAACTCCCCGGCTTCCCCATCGTGCTCCACGGCTCAAGCTCTGTACCCCAAGAGTATGTAGACATTATCAACACCCATGGTGGCAAGCTGCCCGACGCTATCGGTATTCCCGAGGAGCAGCTCCGCAAGGCTGCCAAGAGTGCTGTTTGCAAAATCAACATCGACTCTGACTCACGTCTGGCCATGACAGCCGCCGTACGTAAGGTCTTCGTTGAGAAGCCCGGTGAGTTTGACCCCCGCAAATACCTCGGTCCGGCTCGCGACGAAATGGAGAAGCTCTACAAGCACAAAATCATCAGCGTGCTTGGCTCTGACGGCAAAGCTGAGTAACAGCTCGAAAGCCGGACTCAAAGGTCCAAGCATATAACTACGAGGGTGTTGAAAAACTACCCGATATGAGCGTGAGGGTGTCCTTCAAGACACCGATTTACAAGTAATCCCGCACATCCCCGGCTGCGCCGCGTATGTGCGGGATTACTTGTAAATCGGTGTGCTCCGCACACCACACGTTAATCGATATATTTTTGAAACCAGGGCGCTTTTCTTAGAGCTTGTTTAATAAAAAATGTGAACGTCAGGGTCGCAGATGTGCCTCAGCTTT
>JAMPDX010000005.1 GCA_023665425.1 Muribaculaceae bacterium | reverse complement strand
CTATGTTCCTTCACCTGCAGCCTCAAATCCGAGGCACATCTGCGACCCTGACGTTTACATTTTTTATTAAACAAGCTCTTAATTCAAAAATCGCCACAAAAATACAATTTTTTTCGCTAAGACCCCATTTCAAAGCCCTGAAATTTAGTACTTGTGGGTCTTTAGTCCTCGTGGGTTTGCCGCCCTTAGTCCTCGTAGCTTGCAACCCACGAGCCTCATTTATAGGTTATTATATACACTTATATGCTGAGTCACAAAATAAATAAGACCCGAACCTCGCGGACCGGATCTTATCCTAAACTATCAACTTTTGTCTGTTTTGTATGCTGATTGGGATAATCAGCATCATCTGCTTATGAGAAAATCACCTATCTATTATCACTGGTTAAATAGGTAAACTTTTATCTTCACTTTGCTCAAGGCTTCGACTTGTAGTCATGCCGTATTAAGAGCATTTTGCAGCCTTGAGAGCAGTTATATTTTCGCAACAAGGGATGCACTCCTTGTGTAAGGATGCATCCTTGCCGACGTATATCTTGAATTGCTTTAGCATATGGCAGCGTAATTACTTGCCGGGAGCGGGAAGGCTGTCGCACTTTGTCTGGCCGGGCTTGTTGCAAGAGCTTTTGCAATCGGGGGCCGGTTTACCATTGTGGCGAGGGCCACCTTTGGGACCCTTGTGACCTTTGTGGCCTTTAGCACGCATATCCTTCTTACCATCCTTTTGAGCCTTGCGGACATCCTTCATGGCCTGCTTGTTGGCCTCATACTGCTGATACTGAGCCGGAGTTAGGATGTTCTTGATCTCCTTGTCGTGCTTCTCCATGCGCTCTTTGCGCTCCTTGGCTACCTTCTCCTTGTTCTTGTCGCGCTGCTCTGCATCCTTCTTTTTGAGGTTGTCAAGTTTAGCCTGCTGCTCTGCGGTGAGCTCGATACCCTGGAAGGGGTTGAGGCGGTCTTTCTTGCCACTCTTCTTGTTGCCGGGAGCGGGACGTGAGCACTGCTCTTGTTTGTCACACTTGGGACCTTTGCAGTTGCCGGGGCGATCTTGAGCCATTGCACTGATGCTGATAGAAGAGAGAGCGATTACTGCTACTGCAAATATTTTCTTAATCATAATTAATTTCGGTTTTTGGTTGGTGACCTTTCGGCCTCCGGGTTAATAAATCTGATATCGAGTACTGCGCTGTATCTCTGTTGTAAGTCTCGCTGTTTTGGGCGACTTACGATACTATGACTGCAGATATCGCCATCGGTTTAAACCAAAATTAATCTTTAACTTTCTTTAAGATTTAAGCATAATATGTTAATTGCAGTTTGACAGTCTACGGCGTGGGACATTAATCCATGTCATCATCGTCGTCATCATCATCATCCCAATCAAGGAAGAAGTTGTCTGCCGTATAACTTGCTTCTTTAAACGAGGCCATCTCTCTGGCATCTCGTTTGGTGGGTCTTCCCAACCCTTTTCGGCGGTCTACGAAACCCGAGATGCGTGTCATCTCGAGCAGGTCATATTGCGCCTGTGGGGTGAGATTCTCCAGATAATCGGGCACCAGCTTGGCTCCCAGTCGGCCTGGAGGGATGGCTGTTACCCTAAAGGTATATGTTACTGGGGGCTTGCGGACATCTATTACATCCCCCGGTTTTACCGTGCGAGAGGGCTTCACGGGTACACCTCCCATGCTCACGCGCCCCTTCTTACAGGCGTCAGTAGCTATGGTTCGGGTCTTGAACACTCGCATGGCCCACAGCCACTTATCTATTCTCTCTTCAGTCTTGGGCATCGTTTACTTATTGTTGAAGTGGGTCATGGCAAAGCTCAGGCCACTCAGACAATAAGCCTTGACAGCCTCGGCCGCCACCTCAATACGAGCGGGCAATTCGGCCTTCTGCTCCTCGGGAAACCGGCCCAACACATAGTCTATCTGTGCCCCTCGTGCATAGTCGTTGCCTATACCGAAGCGCAGACGGGCATAGTTCTGGTTGCCAAGCTCGGAGGCGATATTCTTCAGGCCGTTGTGGCCGGCGTCGGAGCCACTGCCACGCAGACGAATAGCGCCAAAGGGGAGAGCAAGGTCATCCACTATCACCAACAGATTTTGCAAGGGCAGCTTCTCCTTGTTCATCCAATAGCGAACAGCCACACCACTGAGGTTCATGAAGGTGGAGGGCTTGAGCACCATGAGTTGCTTGTTCTTCACACGAAAGCGTGCCATGTCGCCATAACGGCATGACTCCCACTGAGCGCCGGCATCAGTTGCCAGGCGGTCAGCTACCATGAACCCGATATTGTGGCGTGTACCCACATATTCGGGGCCGATATTACCAAGACCTACTATAAGATACTTCATATCCGCTGGTGTGTTAGCGACGGGCGCCTTGTGAGCGCGGCGCCGGAACATTCGGGCTATAGCCTTTGGTATCACTTTCTGTGCTTAGGATTGAGAGAACGATTAGCGGTAAGCAGATAAGAGATTTAAAAAGAGGAGGGTTAAAAAGAGGAGGTTGCCTGTGGGGCTAACCTCCTCCGTATAAATCTCTTGAGGATTACTCTGCCTTGGCAGCAGCACCACGAGCTGCACGAGTGAGCTGCACGGCGCATACTACTGCGTTCTTGGCGTTCATCAGCTCGAGGCCCTCGAAGTGGAGGTCGCCTACAGCGAGAGACTTACCCAGGCCGAGTGTGTCAACATTGACTACCAGACGCTCGGGGATCTGACCTACACAAGCCTTAACCTTGAGCTTACGCATGGAGAGTGTGAGCTTACCACCGGCCTTAACACCCTCGGCGTGGCCTTCGATCTGTACAGGCACTTCCATTACTATGGGCTTGTCGGGTGTTACCTCGAGGAAGTCGATGTGGAGGACAGTATCCTTAACAGGCTGAAATTGGATCTCCTTCATGACAGCTACACGCTGGTCGCCGTCAATGTTCATATCGATTTCGAAGATGTCGGGGGTATAGATGAGCTTGCGAACATCCTCGTTCTTAACTACGATGTCGGTTGTGATGATACCGCGCTTGTCATCAATCTTAGCCACTTTCTCACCGGGCTTGAGAGTGCCGGTATAGGGGAGTTCTACAATCTTGCCACCATTGAGGACTGCGGGAATGCAGCCGGCAGCACGCAGAGCTTTAGTGGCCTTCTTGCCGAGCTCCACACGGGGAGTGGCGTTGAGCTGGAATTTCTTCATTTCGCTTGAAAATTAAAGTGTTACTAAAAATAAGTTGTTTGCGCTTTTGGGGACGCACCCTGCCACGGACCCTCATCCGAGAGCTACCCGAAGCCGGCAACAAATTTCCCATCACACGAGCCGCACACTCTGCCTGTCGCCCTCTATGATTGGGCCCCGGCGATGCACAGCAGTGCCTTAAGCGGCTGCAAAATTACGAAAAAATTCCGAAATAGCCACAACTATTCCGGAATTTTTTATAAGTCGATTTTCAACTATTATTTGTATCGAGTCATTTCTGCACATCGTAGCCTTGCGCACGCAGGTAGTCGAAGATACGATACTCCATGGCGTGGCGGTAGTAGTCTATGATGTGAGCACACCAGTCGTTGGTGGTGGTGCCGCCGGAGCGGGTGCGATTGTATTCGCTCACCTTCTCATCGTATGCGGCCAGCTCATCTATCATGGTATCGACATCCTGGCGATAGTGGTTGGGATGGAACACGAGAGAGAGGGGCTGCTTGGGCTTGAGGTCGGGCTGCTCGCGGGGTACACCCAGTGCCAGACCACAGACCACGAATACACCCTTGGGGAGCTTTAGCAGCTCGGCCACTTTGGCAGGGTCTACGGTGCGCAGATAGCCCACACAGTTGCTGCCCAAACCGGCTGCCTGCGCTGCCACTACGGCGCTCATCATGGCCAGCGAGGCATCAATGATACCTATGGTCACAGCATCCATTGTGTTGGTGAAGGGAGGCATATCCACTCCTTTGCGCTTAGCCAGCTGAGTTATCTTATTATAGTCGGAGCAGAAAATCAGCAGGCGGTTGCAAGTCTTGAGCTGTTTTTGATTGGTCAAGGCATACAGCTCCTCCTTGAGAGCCTGGTCTGAGATATCAATCACGCTAAACTGCTGACCATTATAGCTCGTGGGGGTATTCTCCACTGCGCGATATATAAACTCCATTGTTTCAGCAGGGATAGCATCGCGCTCATATCGGCGAACTGAGGTGCGCCCCAACAGGGCCTCTTTTACATCTTTCATGTAATATATCTTTAAGGGTTATATAATTAGATACACTTTTGAGGAAATAACGCTTTAGGAGCCTGATAAGTTTTGGAGGGATAGCAGAGGGAGAGAAAATAAAATCCGGGGCGGCACAGATGCCGTCCCGGTGTAAGAGCCACATCAAAGGATGCGATGAAACTCCGAATGACAGGATTTGAGTGCTCCTCCTCTCTGTAATCCGCCGTGTCGATTTAACGACATACCCGCAGGTTGCGGCCCGCCATCGAGAAAGTAAGCTTGTCTCGGTATTTCATTAAAATTTGATGAGTTTCCCAATCTACTTTGATGTGGTATATTTTTTTACATTTTTGGCCTGAGCGTATTGTAAATTGGTAGTAATTCAATTCGAGACTCTCGCGCCCCGATGTATTATTACAACGCAAAGTTACATCAAAAAGTTGGACCCACCAAAATTATTTTGATTTTTTTGTCAATTGCACCTACAGCTTATCGGCATGTGCGCACTCAGACTTTGATAATTTACGGGATTTTTTGTAACTTTGCACCCGATTATGAAACGCATTCTTGTCACCGGAGCGAATGGCCAACTCGGCAACGCATTACGCGATGAGTTGCTCCATCACCCTGATTTTGAGGTACTATACACTGACGCTGACACGCTGGATATCACAGATGAAGCTGCGGTGCAGACTCTCTTTGCCGATTTTCGGCCCGAGATTGTCATAAACGCCGCTGCCTACACTGCTGTAGACAAAGCGGAGAGTGAGCCTGAATTATGCCACCAAATCAATGCCACAGCACCGGGTATTCTGGCCAAAGCGTGCGCCGCTGCCGGTGCCAAGCTGTTGCATATCAGCACTGACTATGTGTTCAGCGGCACCGCCACACGCCCATACAAGGAGACTGATGTCCCCTCACCCCGCAGTGTCTACGGGCGCACAAAGTGGGAGGGGGAGGAGCTGATACGCCATATTCTCCCGCAGGGGCATATTATAATACGCACCGCCTGGTTGTACTCCCACACGGGCAAGAATTTCGTTAAGACGATGCTCACCCTTGCTGCCGAGCGCGACGAGATTGGGGTTGTGGCAGACCAATGGGGCACGCCTACTTATGCACCGGTACTCGCCCAAGCTATCCTTACGGCCATCACTGCCAAGAAGTGGCACCCCGGCACCTACCACCTCACCGGCAGCGGTCGCACCACATGGTATGACTTTGCTCGCGCCATCTTCCGCGAAGCAGGGGTGACTAAGGTCCGAGTCAACTCCTTGACTACCGACTGCTACCCCACCCCGGCATCTCGCCCGGCTTACAGTGTGCTCGACTGCTCCAAATTCAGCAAGACATTTGGCTTCGACAGCCCCGACTGGCAGCTGAGTTTGCATCAGTTCTATCAAGATTTTTAACCCTTTATCCTCACAATTATGAAACATCTGCAGCTTGTATCCGCTCTGTCTTTCGCCACTTTCCTGACCTCTTGCCGAACAAACGACAAGACCGGTGAGCTCGAAGTGACATGGCTCTTCTGGGCCCTGTTGGCTGTCTTCGGCGTTTTCGTGATTATAGGTGTCATAAACTCTCAGAAGCGCAAGGCGCATAACAAGGCGCAAGGCATACAATTCAACAAGCTGGCATACAAATATGACGTCGCGGCCAAGGTAATTGGCCTAAACAACAGCTATATGTTCCTGGTAGACAACGCCAACCGCAAAGTCGTCTACATGGACTCACCGGAGAATGAGGTGGTGATACCCTTTGCCGATGTGATGGGTGTGTACCTCAACATTGACGATAATGTCATCACCAAGCACTCCATAGGCAAGACCATAGGACGCTCGCTGGCCGGAGGTATGATAGCCGGGCGTGCCGGAGCAATCATAGGCGCCATGAGTGTGGGGTCGTATCAGGTGAAGAAGGTGAAGAAGGTGGAGGTGGCCATAAAGCTGCGCAACTTCCACGACACAGCCATTCACATAGATTGCTTTGATGCATACCGCGACTCTGACCATCTGACTGAACAGATAGACCCGACAGACAAAGCCTTCCGCGAGCTTTATGAGCAGGGTTGCAATGATGCCAAGCGCATCACGGAGCTCGTGGGCGTGGTGATAGATTATAACAGCAACTCCGAGTTTTATGAGGATGATGACGAGGAACCCACTCCCGGCGTAATGCCAATAGCCGAAAGGATTCAAAAGCTCGTTGAGCTCAAGGAGCAGGGCCACATCACCGAAGAGGAGTTCAACACATTAAAGAAACAGATTATTACCTCTCAACTCGGCAATAATTAAGAGCTTGTTTAATAAAAAATGTGAACGGCAGGGTCGCAGATGTGCCTCAGCTTTGAGGCTGAAGGTGAAGGAACATAGCGGGCTATGTGACTGAACCCAAAGCTCAAATATGAGGTGCAGCTACGAGACATAACGGTAATTTTTGGAAACAAGACTCTCAATAAAGTGAAAAGATAATTTATAAATTATGTAAGAATGTTAAAACACGGCGTCTTTTTGGCTACTTTGACTCGTCTTGCCGGTCACAATGCTCGCATTGCTCCCTGCAAGACAAACCAAATTAGCTCAAAATTACACCGCCCTGACATTCACATTTTTTATTAAACAAGCTCTAAAAGCATGACACTAAAAGACGAAATACAGCGCAGACGCACGTTTGCTATCATATCTCACCCGGATGCCGGTAAGACCACATTAACCGAGAAGCTGCTCCTTTTTGGTGGCGCTATCCATGTGGCCGGCGCTGTCAAGAGCCACAAGATCAAGAAGACTGCCACCTCCGACTGGATGGAGATAGAGCGACAGCGTGGCATCTCCGTGGCTACATCCGTTATGGGTTTTGACTATGGCGACTACAAGATCAACATCCTCGACACCCCGGGCCACCAGGATTTTGCCGAGGACACATTCCGCACGCTCACAGCGGTAGACTCGGTAATTATTGTGGTCGACGTGGCCAAAGGTGTGGAGACACAGACGCGACGCCTAATGGAGGTGTGCCGTATGCGCAACACCCCGGTGATTATATTTGTAAATAAACTTGACCGTGAGGGCCGCGACCCGTTTGATATCCTCGACGAGCTCGAAGCGGAGCTCAAGATATCTGTCCGTCCCCTCTCATGGCCTATCAATATCGGCGCCAAGTTTAAGGGGGTATATAACATCTATGAGCATGGTCTGGATCTCTTCACCCCCTCCAAGCAGACCATCTCGGAGCGCGTAGAGATAGATGATGTGAACTCCCCCGAGGTAGACCGCCTCATCGGCGAGGCTGACGCCGCTAAGCTGCGCGAAGACCTGGAGCTGATAGAGGGTGTTTATCCGGAGTTTGACAAGCAGGATTATCTGGAGGGCAAAGTTGCCCCGGTATTCTTTGGCTCAGCGCTCAACACATTTGGTGTGAAGGAGCTGCTCGACTGCTTTGTGCAGATAGCCCCATCACCCCGCCCCATCGAGGCCGAGGAGCGCGAAGTCAAGCCCCAGGAGGAGGGCTTCAGCGGCTTCGTATTCAAGATACATGCCAACATGGACCCCAACCACCGCTCATGCATAGCATTTGTGAAGATATGTTCCGGCAAGTTTGAACGCAATGCCCCATACAAGCATATCCGTCTGGACAAGACCCTGCGCTTCGCTGCCCCCACAGCCTTCATGGCACAGAAGAAGAATGTGGTAGACGAGGCCTTCCCCGGCGACATCGTCGGCATCCCGGATACAGGCAACTTCAAGATTGGTGACACTCTCACCTCCGGCGAGATGCTACACTTCAAGGGATTGCCGTCCTTCAGCCCGGAAATGTTTAAATACATTGAGAATGCCGACCCCATGAAGCAAAAGCAGCTCGACAAGGGTATCCGCCAGCTCATGGATGAAGGTGTGGCACAGATGTTTGTCAACCAATTTAACAACCGCAAAATCATAGGCACGGTGGGCCAGCTGCAGTTTGAGGTGATACAATACCGCCTGCTGCATGAGTATGGCGCACAATGCCGCTGGGAGCCCATCAGCCTGTATAAGGCATGTTGGATAGAGAGCAACGACGAGCAGGCACTGGCCAACTTCAAACGCCGCAAACAGCAATTCATGGCCACCGACAAGGAGGGACGCGACGTCTTCCTTGCCGACAGCAACTATGTGCTGCAGATGGCGCAGTCCGACTTCCCCTCCATCCGCTTCCACTTTACCAGCGAATTCTAACGCCCCGCCCCGAGCCCGGCAGCAATGTGTCAGCACAGTTGCAGCCGGTATCTTTGAGATGCAACAGCGCGGAGTGCTTATACTATTATAACCCCACAGGATGCAAAAGTGTGGAGCGCTTGCACTATTGTAACCCCACGATATGCAAGAGCCTCAGGCTCGAGCTTCGTGGGGTCATAAATACGAAGGCAACATCTACTGGGGCGTGGTTGCCTAAATTAATAGGACTCAGCACCACCGCTTATGTTGCAAAAAGTTAAGCATAGCAAAATTTTGTTTATTCACATAAAACTTGTAATTTTGCACCACGTTTTAGCAACAAACCTAAAAATTAACAGAACAAGCATATTATGAAAAGTAGTCTGCGTATACTCTACGCCGCGCTGTTATGCGCCCTCTCCTCAGCACTTCCGGCATTTGCAAAAGATGTCACACTCACCATGAACGTAGAAATTGTTTACGAGGATGGAACCCCAATTGAAAGACTGCAAGACGCAGTCGAAGTGTCAATAACTACAGAAGAGAATACAACTGACTATAGGACCTCCGGTTATAGTGTCTCATCTAAGTTTACAGGAGTTTCTACATTTGGTACTGCTTCGCAGACATTTTATGTTAATGCAAGGATTAAAGATGAATATAAAGATTTAATTCTCTTTGATGGATGGTATGAAAACAAAAACCATAAATCTTCAGATTTTAATTACTCAACTACAGTTTCAAATAGCTCGCTATCTAAAACAGCGAATGCTACCCTGACTGCCAAATTTATACGTAACGGGGCATCTCTCGGGGAGCTTCAGAAAGGTACTTGGGCTTCTTTAAGCGATGAGAAGAACCTTTACAATGACGAGGTTACTGCTACCACATGGACAGAAGTGCCCTTTGGTGACCACCGTATGCCCAATAAAGCCATGAAGTTTACCGGCTGGTATGACTCCAAAGACAATTTATTGTCAACTGACCCTTCATACACGTTCACTGTAACCGGCAGAGAGACCATCACTCCTCGCTATGAGATAGTACTCGGTGCTCCCGAGGCCGGCAAATACTACCGCATCCGCAACGCCGCCAATCGAGTGCTAACCACCGAAGGCAATTTCCGCACTTCCATTGAAGTTAAACATGATGGTCAGACTACCGATATTGACAGCAAGCAGATGCGTTGGGCATTGGACACAAATCATGACATAGATACTTTCGGAGGACTCTCATTCTCAGAGACAGATAGCGATGTCATTGATGCCAACAGCGCTCCCCAGACAATCTATTATGTCACTAATCATGACAACACAGTATTTTATAAAGACGGTGCTCAATTTGCATCTCAAGGCACAGATACCAAAGCTATTTTCGACCAATATTTTAAAGTTTCTGAAGTTGGTGACGATGCTCCCGGTTTTTATTATCTGAAAGCTCACAATGCAATATATGCCGGGCTACGTACTCGTCATGACGACAACAACTGCATAGTGGAGATAGGGCCTATGAACAATAATAACAAAGACTATCATAAGGCCGGAGCTATGATTTTTGAGCCGGTGGATGAGGAGCACAAGGATGAGTTCTGGTTTGGTGTTAATCCCCAGCAAGCTTTATACAAGGATGAATATTATTGGACCACAATGTACACCTCTTTCCCCTACGAATGTCTCGACGAAGGTGTCTGCGCTTACTATATCAAAAAAACTGTGCAGAACGATGTTGCATACGCTATTTGTGAGCCGGTACCCGCCGGTGTAGTACCAGCCAACACTGCCGTGCTAATCCGATGCGCATCTCTCAACAGCAAGGAGAACCGTCTGATGCCCATCAGCCCTGACGACTCGCGCATCAACACCACGGCTGCCGAGGGCAACCTGCTCATCGGCTCCTTCCAACTCTACACCAATGCCGAAGGTGAGGGTCGCACCGCACTCACCGACAACCTCTATGAGCTTTCTATCGAGGAGCATGGCCAGGTAGCTTTCTGCCCCGTGTCAGCCCCCGCACCCATAGGCATGCGTCGCGCCGCGGGCGATGGCATGATGCGCCCAAATGTAGCTTACCTCAACACCTCAGCTTTCTTAGCTGATGGCGCCACTCCGGCTCCAGGATATATAGTTTTCGACAGCGAAATATCCACTGGCATTATCGGCATCGAGGCTGACACCAAGGATGCCACTCCCGAGTATTACAACTTGCAGGGTGTGCGCATCAATGCACCAGTGCCCGGCACATTCGTCATCGAGCGCCGCGGCACCACCGTCAGTAAGCACATATATCGCTAACGAGACTCTCCCTCTTTGAGTTCCTACCTTCAGATATAACAGGAGGGTGTATCATAAATCGATTTTGAGATAATTTGCACCGATGAATATCAACACGCTGCAAATTATCTCAAAATCGATTTATGATACACACTCCTTTTTTGACGCAAGTTTTTGTAATGTCGTTTAAGTTTTGTAACTTTGCACGAAAATACGTAAATAAGTGTCCGCTCAAATTAACCGGTGACGCATGAGAGCTACATACAGGCTGTGCGACAATTCAACCGATGGTTGGAGAGTAAGCACCTGCGCAAGACTCAGGAGCGCTTTGCTATGCTCAAGGCCGTCTGGGCCATGTCGGGCCATTTCGGCGCCGAGGAGCTGCTTAAGCATCTGGAGTCCGGCGGTTATCATGTGTCGCGTGCCACGGTGTACAACACCCTGGGGCTGCTCGAGGAGTGCGGTGTGATACGCCGCCACCACTTCGGGAGTGCCGGCGGTGAGGCTCTGTTTGAGAAGAATGAGGGCACACATCTGCACTTGATATGCACCCGCTGCGGTGCCGTGAGCGAGTGCAAGGATGTGGCTGAGGTCACTTCTTTATTGCGTAATGACAGGTACGGAGGGTTTATCCCCTCACAGCTGTCGGCCTATATCTATGGCTTGTGTGCAGACTGCGCTCGAGCCGCCGAGACTAACGACCATTAACCCGGCATCATCAGAGCTTGTGTAGAGACTCTGAATATGTGCCACAAAGATAATTTTTAGACAATGAAAGCAGATGTGCTTTTGGGTCTCCAATGGGGAGACGAAGGAAAAGGTAAGGTAGTAGACGTGCTCACTCCGCGATATGACGTAGTAGCACGCTTTCAGGGTGGTCCCAACGCCGGGCATACTCTGGAGTTTGAGGGCAAGAAGTATGTGTTGCGTTCTATACCCTCCGGCGTATTCCAGAATGAGAATGTCAATATCATAGGCTCTGGCGTGGTGCTCGACCCGGTGCTCTTTGCCGAGGAGGCCAAAGCTCTGGAAAAGAGTGGCGTCGACCTGAAGAAGATACTCCAAATATCCAAAAAAGCACACCTCATACTCCCCACTCACCGCAAGCTGGATGCCGCCGGCGAGGCTGCCAAAGGAGCCTCTAAGATAGGCACTACCGGCAAGGGTATCGGCCCCACTTACACCGATAAGATTTCTCGCAACGGCCTGCGTGTGGGCGACCTGCTCCACGACTTCGACCAGAAATATGCGGCGGCCAAGGCTCGCCATATCCGTATGCTCGAATCGCTGGGTGGCGACACCAATGCAGACGAGTTGGAGAAGCAGTGGATGGAGGCAGTGGAATACCTCAAGGAGTATCAGCTCATCGACTCTGAGTATGAAGTAAACAAGCTGCTCAACGATGGGAAGTCTGTGCTGTGCGAGGGCGCACAGGGCACCATGCTCGATGTCGATTATGGCTCATACCCGTTTGTCACATCATCCAACACCATAGCAGCCGGAGCATGTACCGGTCTGGGCATTGCCCCGCAGCGCATCGGCGATGTGTATGGCATCTTCAAGGCATATTGCACTCGCGTGGGTGCCGGCCCGTTCCCCACAGAGCTCTTTGACGAGACCGGCAAGAAGATACGCGACTTGGGCCATGAATATGGCGCTGTCACCGGCCGCGAGCGCCGTTGTGGCTGGATTGACCTGGTAGCCCTCAAATATGCCATTATGCTCGACGGTGTCACCAAGCTCATCATGATGAAGAGTGATGTGCTCGATGGCTTCGACACCATCAAGGCTTGCACAGCCTATCGCATCAATGGCGAGCTGACAGACCGCTTCCCCTTCGATGTCAACACCCTTGACATTGAGCCGGTATACACCGAATTCCCCGGCTGGAAGACCGACATGACCACCATGACATCACCGGAGCAGTTCCCCGCTGAGTTCAAGGCATACCTCGCCTTCCTGGAGAAGGAGCTCGGGGTGCCCGTGGCAATAGTGAGCGTGGGCCCCGACCGCAGTCAGACCATCATGCTCGAAAATTTATAATATCAACTAATAACTTTAAAATCAACACAATACCTTAAGAAACAATGGCTAAAGTAAAACCTTTCAAGGGGGTACGTCCCCCCAAGTCAATGGTAGAAGAAGTAGTGTCACGCCCCTATGACGTGCTCAACTCTGAGGAGGCCCGCGCTGAGGCTGAGGGCAACCCCAAGTCTCTCTACCACATCATCAAACCTGAGATTGACTTTGCTCCCGGCTTTGACGAGCATGACCCGGCTGTATATGACAAGGCAGTAGAGAACTTCAACAAGTTCCAGAAAGAGGGCTGGCTCGTACAGGACGACAAGGAGAAATACTATATCTATGCCCAGACAATGGATGGCCGCACTCAGTATGGCTTCGTTGTTGCCGCTTGGGTAGATGACTATATGGAGGGCCGCATCAAGAAACATGAGCTCACCC
This sequence comes from Muribaculaceae bacterium, assembly GCA_023665425.1. Lineage (GTDB taxonomy): Bacteria > Bacteroidota > Bacteroidia > Bacteroidales > Muribaculaceae > Lepagella. The sequence continues at coordinate 63,417 of JAMPDX010000005.1, read as the reverse complement.
GCCGCGACAAGGAGGAAGACCGCATGAAGCATGTGCGTGTCAACAACGCCAACATCGAGCCCGTATTCTTCGCATTCCCCGACAACAAGGGCCTGCAGGAGATCATCGACAAGGTGACTGCCGGTACTCCCGAGTATGACTTCGTAGCTCCCGACGGCTTCGGCCACACTTTCTGGGTGATTGAGGATGAGGACACAATCAAGAAGATCACTGAGGAATTTGCCGCTATCCCCAACCTGTATATCGCTGACGGCCACCACCGCAGTGCTGCTGCTGCCCTCGTTGGCGCCGAGAAGGCCAAAAACAACCCCAACCACAAGGGTGATGAGGAATACAACTACTTCCTGGCTGTAGCCTTCCCCGCAAGCCACCTGAAGATCATCGACTACAACCGTGTGGTTCGCGACCTGAATGGCCTCACTCCCGCTGAGTTCCTCGCCAAGGTTGAGAAGAACTTCGTAGTAGAGAAGAAGGGCAAGGAGATTTATCATCCCAACGCACTGCACAACTTCGCTCTCTATCTCGACGGCGAGTGGTATTCACTCACAGCCAAGGAAGGCACTTACAACGATCAAGACCCCATCGGTGTGCTCGACGTTACAGTAAGCTCTGACCTCATCCTTCGCGACATCCTGGGCATCACAGACCTCCGCAGCGACAAGCGTATCGACTTCGTAGGCGGTATCCGTGGTCTCGAGGAGCTGCAGCGTCGTGTAGACAGCGGTGAGATGAAGATGGCTCTGGCGCTCTATCCTGTGACTATGGACCAGCTCATCAACATCGCTGACACCGGCAACATTATGCCTCCGAAGACTACTTGGTTCGAACCCAAACTGCGCTCAGGCCTCGTAATCCACAAGCTTGAGGACTAATTCCTCACCAACAATATATTCTGCCCGAGGTGCCACACGCCTCGGGCATTCTCTTTTTATGATGACAGCGGTGTCAATGCAACTTTTATAGTGGCGGTGTTTGATGGGTTGCAATTTTTTTGTACTTTTGTGGCATGGTTCTGAATTACATCTGGATTGCATTTCTAATAATCGCCTTTTTGGCCGCCGCATATACATCGCTCTCTACCGGCGACACAGCAATATGGGGCGAGATAATGAATGCATCCTTCGACCAGGCAGCATTTGCCTTTGAGATTTCGATAGGCCTTACCGGCGTGCTCGCCCTCTGGCTTGGTATAATGAAGATAGGTGAACAGGCCGGGGTCACGGAGCGTATGTCGAGAGCCATCTCCCCACTCTTCACACGCCTGTTTCCGGGGATACCCAAGGGACATCCGGCTTTTGGCGCTATCTTCATGAACATATCGGCCAATATGCTCGGGCTCGATAATGCCGCCACTCCCATGGGTCTGAAAGCCATGCAGGAGATGCAGTCTCTCAACCCCAAGAAAGATACCGCCACCGATGCGCAGATAATGTTTCTTGTGCTTAACGCTTCGGGCCTGTGCCTCATCCCCATAAGCATCATGATGTATCGCGCGCAGGGGGGAGCCGCCTCGCCCACCGATGTGTTCATACCCATCCTTATAGCCACCGCCATAGCCACTCTCACCGGTCTTATAGCTCTGTGCATCAAGCAACGCATTCGCCCTGACAGAGTGCTTGTAAGCTGGCTCGGAGGGTTGGCTCTCATCATCGCCGCCGTGGTATGGTTCTTTGTCTCACTGCCGGCCGAAAAGGTGCAGACATATAGCTCCTTCGGGGCCAATTTCCTGCTCTTTAGTGTCATTATCATCTTCTTGATAGCCGGCATGCGCAAGCGCCTCAACCTGTATGACAGCTTCATAGAGGGGGCGAAAGAGGGGTTCAAGACGGCGGTGATGATTATTCCCTATCTGGTAGCTATCCTGGTAGCAATAGGTATGTTTCGCGCCAGCGGGGCACTCGACATCATTGTCGGGTTTGTGGAAGAATGTATCGGCCTGATGGGCATCGACACCCAATGGGTAGGGGCACTCCCCACTATGCTGATGAAGCCACTAAGCGGGAGCGGCTCGTGCGCCATGATGCTCGACGTGATGCAGGCTCAAGGTCCCGATGCCTTTGTGAGCAAGCTGGCCGGATGCGTGCGCGGCAGCACTGACACCACCTTCTATATACTTGCCGTCTACTTCGGCTCAGTGGGTATTAAAAAGACCCGTTACGCCGCCCCTTATGCACTGCTGTGCGACTTGGTGGGGGCCGTGGCGGCCGTCTTCTGCGCTTACATATTCTTCACTTGATATCACTTATATGGGTCGTATACTCTGCATAGATTATGGGCGCAAGCGTTGTGGCATAGCCGTGACAGACCCCTTGCGCATTACCGCCACGGGGCTGCCAACAGTGTCCACCGGGGCCCTTATGGACTTCCTTAAAGACTATTGTTCGCGCGAGGGGGTAGACCTCATTGTTATGGGTCACCCCACCCAACTCAACGGTGCTCCCTCGGAGTCGATGCGCTATATCACCCCATTTATGGGGCGCCTCAAAAAGGAAATGCCGGAAATGCCGGTGGTGATGCACGATGAGCGCTTCACCTCCACAATAGCCCACCGCGAGATGCTTGCTGCCGGCTTCAAAAAGAAAGACCGTCAACGCAAAGAGTTGGCGGACGAGATGGCCGCCATCCTCATCCTGAACGGCTACCTCGACAGCCTCAGTTTTTAAGAGTGTGTCTAATACGAGCTACCCCACAAAACACGAGCTAATGCTCTCGCATTTCATGGGGTTAAATTAGTGCAAGCGCTCTGCGCTTTCTCATCTGTAAACTTATTTACACCATGGCGGCAGATTAGATACGGTCGAGCACGGCTTGCACGAGTTTGCGGACTGAGGGCTTGTAGTCAGTGTTGGCAGTTGTGAGGCGGCGTTCGGCTATTATGCAGCAGGCAGTCACAGCCTTATGGCCGAGCAGCTTGGCCATGCCTTGCAAGCAAGCACTCTCCATCTCAAAGTTTGTGATGGGGCGGTCTTCGTATCTGAAGGACTCAATCTTCTCGTTGAGGTTGGGGTCAGCCAGCGGGACACGTATACGACGCCCCTGAGGGGCATAGAAGCCGACGGCGGCCACGGTGTAGCCACGTATCATATCAGTGTCCCCGATACGCTCTACGAGCTCCGGATCGGCATCTACAACGTATGGCGCAGCCCATGTGCGCATCCATCCGGTGTGGCGCACGAAGGCATCTTCAAACATTAAGTCGCACACCCTGTTGCGCCCCTCATAGAAGTTGAGGATACCATCTGTGCCGATAGCCTTGCGGGCGAGCACGAAGTCGCCGGCATGGATATGCTCTTGCAGAGAGCCGGAGGTGCCCACACGCACCATGGTCAGAGTGCGATGTTCCGGCTTGACTTGGCGGGTCTTGAAGTCTACATTGGCCAGTGCATCAAGCTCGGTGACCACAATCTCAATGTTGTCAGAGCCTATGCCATGGGAAATACACATCAGGGGTTTACCCTTGTAGGTGCCACCGATGGCATGAAATTCGCGTGACTGCACATCATAGTCGATGCTGTCAAAAAATTCAGCCACCATATTGACACGACCGGGGTCGCCAACCATTATGATTTTATCGCGAAGCTGCTCGGGAGTCAAGTGGATATGAAAAGCACTTCCGTCAGAGTTGATAATTAGTTCGGAAGCCGGGATAATGCGTGATGCCATATAATTTTCAAAATATTTAGTGATATTTAAGTGACTGCTCAATATAAATTGAACTTTAGGCCGAGCGAGTTTTTGAGCATATTTTGCAAGTTGAAGAAGGAGTTATGCGGGCATAACGACTGATGAAACTTGGCAAAAGATGCCAAAAAGTCACCGGGATAAAGGCCTCTAAATACAAATGAGCATAGCCATCATAAAGTTTAATTTAAATTGAGCAGACACTTATCCTGCAAAAAATAGAACAAGCGTTATATGAATGTAACAATTGCGGAGTCGAAAAAGTTGGTTGCACATGGCTGAATTTTTACTGCCTATGCAAACGAACCGACATGCTTATACGTTAGAATAGAAGACACCGATGTATATAAAAACAACCAATGATAAATTAATTATTTATGAAGATAGTATGCTTGGACGGCTACACGTCCAACCCCGGACTCTTCTCATGGGACGAGTTTAAGGCTCTTGGCGACCTCACCGTATATTATGACACCCCCAACCCTGCAGACATCGTGGAGAGATGCCGGGGAGCCGAGGTTGTCCTCACCAATAAGCGCGAACTAACCAACGAGGATTTGGACCGGCTGCCGGATTTGAAATATGTGGGTATTATGGCTACCGGGTGCAACCGTATCAATCTGGATGAGGCACACCGCCGTGGCATCACTGTGACCAATGTGCCGGCTTACAGCTCAGAGTCTGTGGCACAACTCGCTATGACCTTGCTGCTGAATGTCATCTATCATCCGCATACCTATACCCCACAAGCCATCCATGATGCCTGGAACGGTGAATATGCCGACTTGGGGCGCAACTTTTTTGAGCTCGCCGGCAAGCAAGCAGGTATTGTGGGCTATGGCAACATCGGACACTGCATGGCCAATATGTGCCGAGGCTTCTCCATGACTATAGCCACCGACAGCTCAAAGCCGGCAGATAAGTTGCCGCCGGATGTGGTGAAGATGAGCCGCGAGGAGCTCTTCAGCACCAGCGACGTCATCTCCCTGCACTGCCCACTGACTGATGCCACAAAAGGTATGATTAATGCACATCTCATCTCGCTTATGAAGCCCACCGCCATCCTTATCAACACATCGCGCGGCGGCCTGATAGATGAGCAAGCCTTGGCCGATGCTCTCACACAGGGACGCATCTTTGGTGCCGGACTTGATGTACTCTCCACCGAGCCACCGACAGAGGACAATCCGCTGATACATGCTCCCAACACAGTGATAACACCCCATATAGGGTGGGACACCGATGAGGCTCGTCTGCGACTTATGCAAATCACGCTCAGCAACCTGCAAAATTGGATAGCCGGCACCCCGACAAATGTAGTTTAAGCTGCCCTTGTCTTAGGCCCTGTGCGCGACCTATAATCAATCCTTAGTGGAAGAATAAAATTTTGTGACTTTTTTGTGACATGAGGCTGCAAGTTGGGAGTTTGGAGAATTTTTCGTAATTTTGCGGTCTAATTTGATAAGAGATGATTCAGACTAACAACTTAAGCATACAGTTTGGTAAACGCATCCTATTTCAGGATGTCAACCTCACATTCAATCGCGGCAACTGCTACGGTATTATCGGGGCCAACGGTGCCGGCAAATCTACTCTGATGCGCATACTTAGCGGACAGCTCACTCCCACCTCGGGCACTATTACCATGGGCCCCGGCGAGCGTCTGTCAGTGCTGGAGCAGGACCACTTCAAGTTTGATGACTGCACTGTCATGGAGACAGTGTTGCGTGGTCATACAGTGCTATGGGACATCATGCAGGAGAAAGATGCCATATATGCCAAAGAGGATTTTTCTGACGAGGATGGCCTGCGCGCCGCTGAGCTCGAAGAGAAGTTTGCCGAGCTTGAGGGTTGGAATGCTGAGAGCGATGCCGCCGCCCTGCTCTCCGGCCTTGGTATCAAGGAGAGCCGCCACTATATGCTCATGAAGGATGTCAGCGCCAACGAGAAAGTGCGTGTGCTCCTGGCAAAGGCTCTGTTTGGAAACCCCGACAACCTGCTGCTCGATGAGCCTACCAACGACCTGGATTTGGACACTGTGGCTTGGCTCGAGAACTATCTGGCCAACTTCGAGAATACGGTGCTGGTAGTGAGCCACGACCGCCACTTCTTGGATGCCGTGAGCACCCACACACTTGATATCGACTACAATAAGGTGAGCCTCTTTGCCGGCAACTATTCGTTCTGGTATCAGAGTAGCCAGTTGGCTCTACGCCAACAACAGGCTGCCAACAAGAAGGCTGAGGAGAAACGCAAGGAGCTGCTTGAGTTTATCCGCCGCTTCTCTGCTAATGTTGCCAAGAGTAAGCAGACCACATCACGCAAGAAGATGCTCGAAAAGCTCAACGTGGAGGAGATACAGCCCTCTACTCGCCGCTATCCGGGCATCATCTTCACCCCTTCGCGCGAGGTGGGCAACAAGATTCTTGAGGTCAAGGGCCTGAAGGCCACTGTAGATGGCGAGGTGCTGTTTGACGATGTCAACTTCCAGATAGAGAAGGGTGACAAGGTGGCCTTCTTGAGTCGCGACCCGCGAGCTATGACTGCCCTGTTTGAGATCATCATGGGCAATCGCCAGGCCGACGCCGGCGACTTCGCTTGGGGCCAGACCATCACCACTGCCTATCTGCCGCTCGACAACAGCAAATTCTTTGAGACTGACCTGAACCTTGTAGACTGGCTGTGTCAATACTCCAATGACTCATCAGAGATATATCTGAAGGGCTTTCTGGGCAAAATGCTCTTCTCGGGCGAGGAAGTGCTCAAGAAGGCCTCCGTGCTCTCCGGTGGTGAGAAGATACGATGCATGATAGCCAAGATGATGCTCACTGATGCCAACACCATGGTACTTGACTCCCCCACTAACCACCTGGACCTGGAGAGTATTCAAGCATTCAACAACACCCTGCAAGGGTTCAAGGGTATCATATTGATGTCGAGCCACGACCATGAGTTCATCCAGACTGTCTGCAATCGCATCATAGAGCTCACCCCCAACGGCATCATTGACAAGATGATGGACTATGATGACTACATCACAGATGAGAAAGTGGCCGCCGCCCGCGAGCGACTATATCCCGCCAAGCCCGATGGCGAATAATCACCATACGCATAAAAATCCCTGATACAATGGTAAAACATATCGTTACATTTAAACTCAAGGGCAGCGCCGAAGAGCGTCGTACCTATTGCGAAGACTTCAAAGCCGCACTCATGGCGCTCCCGGAGGAGGTGCCGGTGCTCAGGGCCATAGAGGTGGGTATCAATGAGAATCCGGCAGAGAGCTGGGATATAGCCCTCATAGCCACCGTAGACACCATGGCCGACGTAGAAGCATACAGCAAGCACCCGGCCCACGTAGCCGCCGCCGCCATCATCTCCGACGTCAAGCTCGAACGTGCCTGTGTAGACTTCGAGTGCTGATAACAGCAAGCTCAGAGCCTATGAAATTTCAGCCGGCGTATCTATGAATCGCCGGCTGAAATTTCATAGGCTCCATATATAATTCAAGATTCGTAAATAGTATCCAATTGAATATGTTATATTAGACGTGTCCGTTAGGACACCGACTTATAGTAACCCCGTACACACGCGGCGTTAGCCGTGGGTGTGCGAGGTATGCAGGCAAGCAAACTGGTGTCCGTTAGGACACCGACTTATAGTAACCCCGTACACACGCGGCGTTAGCCGTGGGTGTGCGAGGTATGCAGGCAAGCAAACTGGTGTCCGTTAGGACACCGACTTATAGTAACCCCGTACACACGCGGCGTTAGCCGTGGGTGTACGGGGTTGAGTAGCCTCACAATCGGCGTGCGTAGCCCGCCGACTTACTGCTTGTTAATGTTATACACGATAACCGGCTAAACTTGAATATCTAATTATTCCTTGATTTCATAGGAGCGGTCACGAGCTCCATACACTAAACTCTTGCCTATGGTATAGGATACAGTCAGCTGTAAGGAATACTGATTATTATGGGTAAGAAATTTATAGCCGTAATCAGCTAAATCCAATGTACGGGTGGTCTTATAGCCTATGAGCGGAAGGATCCCACTCAGGCTTAAGTCAAGACCGAAATCGAAGCTCTTGCTTACCCCGGCATCTACATTATATCTCCAATCCTCCTTATAAAGTGCATGATTTCGTGCTGAAGAAAGGCTTTGACCTACATAAGCCGACACATTATATCTGCGAGAAATAGTGAATGAATTGTTTTGCCTCACCATGAAACACCAATTGCTATTTCTTATCAGCTGCTGTTCCGCACGTGTCTTAAGGTTGGAATAAACAGCCATAACATTAACGGAGAAACGCCATATATTGAAAAACGGTTTAGAGTAATTGACTATAAACAATACATTATTACTGCGGCCGGAATTGGTATAGGAAGTTGCACTCTGACCCTCAGCGTTATTTATTGTGTATTGGCTGACAAGTTGTGAAGTGTAATTATATATCACTGAGGCAATAAGCTGGTTTGCCAGAGAATAATTTAATGAGACGGTATTAATATAAGTCGGCCTTAGATAAGGATTTCCTTGGGAATATGTATTGTCTGAAGACCAAATTTTATATGGATTGAGCATTTTCAACATGGGCCTGTCTATCTTCTTTACAAAAGATATGGACAAACTCTGATTGTTTTTCAGCAAATTCCAATTAAATGATGCCGATGGGAACAAGTCCGTATAGTTCTGCTTGTCAGATTGGATATTTTGCAAAGTGCCCTTTGTATAACTATTTTCCAATCTCAATCCGGCGGATATACTGAACTTATTATTAATTAACCAATTATACTGTAAATAGCCCTGCATCAGCCTCTCTATATAATCGAACCTATAGTATTCAGCATCTATATGCTCCGTATCATTAGTATTGCGGTTTACATACTCAAGTCCACCTTGCAGTATCATTCCGGCTTTAAACACATGTGTATAATCCACTTTGCCGGACTCTACATGTGTTCTGTCTTTCAATCGTTGTATATAAGAGTTGCTGCTAAAGAGATTATCTATAATGTTTTCCGAATCTTGATATGAATATGTTATAGCGGCATCCAACTTGCTGCCGGTTGCACTTGTGTCGAGAGTATAATAAAGTATACCTCTTATACCCGGATGGTCAGAGGGAGAATTTTGAATTTGTTTCATAAAGGAGACTTCTGTCTCGCCTCCTTTAGATGTTGAGGTTGACACTTCAGTTGAAGTATGGTCGCGTGAAGAGACCACCTCGGCCGAGACACCTATCAAACTATTCTTTGTGACATCATAGCTAAGGTTGAGTTTTGCTCTGTAAGCATTGGTAAATGATTTGACCGTTGTATGGTTGTTAATTATTTTATCTAACTGTTTATAGTCATAAATTTCTTCGTTATCTTCTTGTTGATGCCTATAATAATACTGTAAATTGAGGCTGGATTTAAATTTCCCCATCTGATAGTTTAGCCATAAATTTGGCCAAACGGTGGGATTATCATTTATGAGATGCGCAGTAGTATAAATGTTGGTTCTAAACCCTTGGGTGGGGTCATCGTAGACAATATTGATAATACCACCGGCAAAGGAAGCAGACATCGAAGCACCCGGATCGGTAATCACCTCAACTCGCTTGATATAATATGGATTAAGAGTTCGGAGCATAGCGGAGACTTCAACAGTATCCCAATGGGGGTCTTTCCCGTTTAAATACACTTTAGCCTCACCTCTGCCTATAATAGATGCTTTCCTGTCGCCCCAACTAACTAATGGTACATAGTTCATCAGTCCACGAGCACTTGAAACCTCATCGGCTAAATCATTAGGTACGAAAATAAACTTACCGGCCTCTTGAGAAATTATCGGATGTTTGCTTGTAACTACAACTTCGGCCAGCTCGTTATCGACCAAAGACAACTTGACATCCAGTGGGAAAGTTGTTTGTTGTGAGAGATTTAGAGTCACCGGATTATATCCGTAGGCTTGGATTGTTAACAAGTATGGCCTGTCAAGTTTAATATCCTCAAAAGCAAATCGTCCGGTATTATCAGATACAGTACCATCCACGTAAATAGTATCAGGCAGAGACAGAAGTAAACAGGAAGCCCCTAAAACAGGTTCATCACTCTCATTGGAAACTAACCCCGATATCTTTGCAAACAATACCGAAGGTATAACACTCATCAATAGCAGTAAAACTGATCCGACATGTAGATTCTTGTACTTCATGCTTCTATTTGTAATACTTGTTCTCAAGTTATCATGTAAAAGGTTAACAAGCCGTAAATCGGCGGGCTACGCACGCCTTTTGTCTGCCCACCCAACCCCGCACACCCACGGCTATCGCCGCGCGTGTACGGGGTTACTATAAGTCGGTGTCCTTGCGGACACTCCTTGTCGTAACAAATTCAATTGGACACTACTCGAGAAACTCGAATTTATAATATTGAAGTTGCCTTACTTTACGAAAACAGACAACTTCAGCATTTAACAAAGCTTTTCTATAAGAACTTGTTGGTGATCATGGTTTGCAACCGGAAACATCCCAGTTAGTTGTGCCGCCATTTGAGCATTCATTACCATTTTGCGACACTCCACAGACACCAAAATTATGGCATTTATAAAAATTGAGCTTACAGGATTCGCTTTGGTAGTTTGAACACTTTGAAGCATTTGTCCCTTCGTCATCCTTGTTATTTTCTCCAAACACAATAAATGAGTTTGAGCCCTCGACTTTTGCATTCAGAAGTGTTGAGACGTAATTCCCTATTCTGTTTCTTTGTTTTTCCATATTATTTTGTTTTTATAGTATTACAATTGCAAAATTAACACAAAAAAACAAATCGGACAAATAAATCGGCATTTTTTTAAAAATAACAAGGAAAGTTTTTTGATTATGATTTGCTATTTTAAAAACTATTGACTACCTTTGTGTCCGAAAAGTGTTTTGATAAACGATTTATAACTGATTGACTTAATACCATGAATGTGAATATCAACCCCGAGGAGCTTGATTTGCATTATCTGCAGTTGCTCAGCAAGTCGTTCCCGACTATTGCTGCAGCCAGTACTGAGATTATCAATCTGGAGGCTATCCTCAATCTGCCTAAGGGCACCGAGCACTTCCTTACCGATATACACGGTGAGGACCAGGCATTTCAACATGTGCTCAAGAATGCTTCCGGCACTATACGCCGTAAAGTAGACGAAATTTTTGGCACCTCTCTGCGCGAAGAAGAGAGACAAGATCTGTGCACTCTGATATATTATCCGCATGAGAAGCTCAAACTCATAGCTCGCCATGAGAAGAATATGGATGAATGGTATCAGATAACACTCAATCGCTTGGTGAAAGTGTGCCAGAACATCTCATCAAAGTACACTCGCTCCAAAGTGAACAAGGCTCTGCCCAAAGACTTCTCATACATCATTCAGGAGTTGCTGCACGAGACGGAGGCAGACCCCAATAAGAGTGCTTATTTCGGCCAGATTATCCATACTATCATCTCCACTCAGCGTGCCGAGGCATTCATCGTGGAGCTTAGTCGCTTGATACAGCGTCTGGCTATTGACTCGCTGCACATTGTGGGCGACATCTATGACCGTGGCCCGGGTGCACATATCATCATGGACACTCTGTGTGACTATCACAATGTCGACATCCAATGGGGTAACCATGACCTGCTATGGATGGGTGCTTACGCCGGCAACGAGGCCTCTATGGCCAATGTGGTGCGTATCTGCCTGCGCTATGCCAACCTTGACACTCTGGAGGAGGGATATGGCATCAACCTGCTCCCTCTGGCCACCTTCGCCATGGAGACATACGCAGACTCCCCCCTGGAGGTCTTCAACCCGAAAATAAAATTTGTCAGCAAATATTATACCAACAAAGAGCTGCGCATCATCTCACAGATGCACAAGGCTATAAGCATCATACAATGGAAACTCGAGGCTGCCATAATAGCCCGCAATCCCGAGTATGGCATGGAGAACCGCAACCTGCTTCATCGCATAGACTTTGAGAAGGGCACTGTGAATATCAACGGTGTGGACTATGAGATGAAGGACTCTGACTTCCCGACCGTTGACCCGGCCAACCCGTATGAGCTCAATGAGGATGAACTCTCAATAGTGCGCCACATGCACTCATGCTTCGTGGGCAGCGAGAAGCTACGTCGCCATATACGTTGTCTGCTGCACCGCGGCTCCTTCTATCTGGCCCGCAACAACAACCTGCTCTTCCATGCCTCCATACCCCTCAACGAGGATGGCTCGTTCAAGACGGTGGTTGTAGGTGGCGAGCCCTTCAGCGGCCGAGCCCTGTTGGAGCGTCTGGACCGTCTGGTGCAACACGCCTGCCGCAAGGGTGATGACGACAATCCCATCAAGAAGTATAGTGTTGACTACATGTGGTATCTGTGGTGTGGACCCGAGTCTCCGTCGTTTGACAAGAGCCAAATGGCCACCTTTGAGCGCTATCTGCTTAACGATAAAGAGCCGCAGCGTGAGGTCAAGGGCTGGTATTACCGTCTCTCAGACTCCGAAGAGACATGCCGCATGATATTGGAGGAGTTTGGCCTTGACCCCGATACGGGCCACATCATCAACGGCCATGTGCCGGTGAAGATTATCAAGGGAGAGAAGCCGGTGAAGGCCGGTGGCAAGCTCTTGGTGATAGATGGAGGCTTCTCGAAGGCTTACCAGCCGGAGACCGGTATCGCCGGTTACACATTGGTATTCCACTCGCGCGGCTTGCAACTGGTGCAGCACAATCCGTTTGAGAGCCGACAGAAAGCTATCGAAGAGGGGCGCGACATTATCGGCACCACTGTGCTTTCGCAATGGGGAAGCACCCGTCTGCGTGTACGCGACACCGACAAGGGGCGCGATCTGCAGACTCAAGTGCGCGACCTCCATCAGCTGCTTTACGCCTACCGCCGTGGTCTCATCCGCGAGGGCCAGTCGCACAATGTGAACATCTGATAACACACTCTCATAACGTAATAACCCCGCTTCAATCTGATGTTGAGGCGGGGATTATTATTAGGCGTATATACTCAGATTAGCGATAGAGCTGCTTGCTCACATTGCTGCCACGGCGCACTATCACGATGGTGCCGGGCTGCGGAGTAGAAATGCGTACACCCTGAAGGTTGTAGTACTCAGGAGCAACGCCGGAGTCCGCCAGCACCTCTTCAAGCGCAACGGTATACTGTTCATGTGAGCCGTCTGCCTTATAGATGTGGCCGCTTACCCACTGCAGGTCGGCTGTCTGTGTGCCACTGCCGTTAGTGAAGATTACATTGGCATGAGATGTCCTCCCTGTGTAGCTGTATATGTTGTTGCCAACAAGAGTCATCGGCTCACCGGGCCATGGAGAGTTCTGGTCAGTGGCACCGGCAGACCATGCATAGCAATAGACGGCACCCCAGTTGGATGAGCTGTTGTCGAAATACACAGTGTTGTCGGGATTAGGCTGTGGGTCCGGATCGGGATTGGGGTTCGGATTAGGGTCGGGAGTCGGTGTAGTGCCATTATAAATAACGGCGATGCCACTTGAGCCCACATTGCCGGTTATGGTGGTACCTGTCACGGTAAATGTATTGCCACTCACCTTGTCTGTATAAGTGCCGGCAGGGCAATAACCGCCGCCATTGGCAATGGAGACATTGCCGCTCCCTTTCATCACGATGACAGCGCCGCCACCCTGACGAGTTACACTTATAGCATTGCCGGAAGAGGTGAAATAGTCCGGCTTGCCCACCATGGCATTGCGGAACTTGTTAACCTCGCTGATGGCTTTGCTCTTATATGAAGTGTTTGAGCCTTTGCCCACTCGTATGCTATTGAAATCGCGGGCATCCGGGCGCGCCAAATACAGACAAGTGGCACCCTGGCGGCAAGCCATGGCGGCGTAGGCGCGGTCTATGGTGCCTTGGTCGGCATATTTGGACCACCCGTTATTGTTGGAGTAGGTGTCATGGCTCTCCCCCCAATATACTATCTTGGTGTCGGGCACGCCATGGTCTACCACCCATGAGCCGCCGTAGCCAAATGGCAGGCCACCGTTATCCTTGGCTGCGCCGTCGCTATACTTATTGTCGGTGACAGAAATATATTGGGCATACTCCTTGATGATACCGGCATTGGGGCCAGGATTGTCAAGTATCTCGCCATAGTGCCAGATACCGGGCACAGAGGTCACGGAGCTCCAGAAGTTGCACCCCTCTGAGGGGAGGCCGATATGCTTGGCAGCATCCCAACGGATACCCTTCACACCGAGGCTCTTGAGCTTCTCTACATAGGCCTTGGCGCGGGCTATGACCTCGGGGTCCTCGGAGTTGACATCGCCATAGTCGCCGAGCTGGCCATGAGTGATGGAGTAGCGGTCACCAAAATTTATGCCACCATTCCAGCGCACACGCCCGTTCTGATCCCACCATGTGTCATGGTATCCGGATGTGCGGTCTACATGATTTGCCACCACGTCAACAATAACCTTGATGCCATACTTTGCAGCCTCGTCACATAGGCTTTTGAGGTCTGCCTCAGAGCCCATTCCGCTTGACTTGAAGGCCAAGTCATAGGGGCGATACAATGCGTGCCACTCGGTGCCTCGCTGCACATCAGAGCGTTGTAACGGGGATAATTGCACCGAGCCATAACCGGCTGCCGCGATGTTGGGTAACTCTGCCTTCACCTCTGCCATAGTCCAGTTGAAGCAATGTAATATATTGCCTTGCTGGATTTCGGCGGGCAGTCCGTAACTGCCATCGGCAAACGCCATACCCATTGAGTGGGCTGCCAACAGGGCTGTCAGCAACCACTTACTTGAGATTTTCATGCGTAAAATAAATAGATAAATTGAATAATGTAAGAATAATTAGGAGCTCGTTTAGACCTCATCCTATAAAAATTTTATGAGATGAGGTCTAAGAGCTTGTTTAATAAAAAATGTGGCGCAAAGTTAACACATATTGTCAAGATATGCAACTTCTCGGCTCATAAAGAATGTTTTAACATTTTTTGTGATATGGGCTTTCTTAAAAATTTGCGGGGTCGTGGATTTTTTGTAATTTTGCAGCATTATGGCAGTCTCGCGTTTTGGCATACTGTATAAGTTGGGCATCCCGTGTCTGATATTATTGGTGTTCGCTTTGGCAACATCCTTCTCGTCGTGTTCAAAAAAAGAAGAGGAGCAAAAGCCTGTGGATGAAGTACTTATACAGATAGGCGACTCGGTGTTGACCCGCAATATGGTCACTCGCCTTATCCCGGTAGGCTTGAGCCCTACCGACTCGGTGCGCATGTTTGACGCCATCGTGGAGGCATGGGTAGACCGCAATATGCTCGTAAATCTTGCCGGCAGCCGCCTGCCGGATGTCGAGAAGATTGAACACATGGTGGAGGAATACCGCGAGCAATTGCTGGCCAATGAGTATCGCCGACTCATGGCCAACGATAACGCCGAAGGTATCACCCCCGACTTGATACAGACATACTACGATGAGCACCCAGACCTCTTCACCCTCGAGGCTCCCCTGCTCAAAGGTATCTATCTGAAGATTTCAGAGGATGCTCCCCAGCTTGGCGAGGTACGCAATTGGATGAAAAGGGCTGAGAGTGCCGACATCGATAATATAGAGAACTACGGTCTGAGCAGCGCCATGGAGTATGACTACTTCGGCGACACATGGGTAGACTGGACCACAGTTTCCGACCATATACCCTATCGCTTCGGCGATGCCGATGTATTTGTAAGCGGCAACAAATTCTTTGAGATTAATACCGACGGCTCGGTATATATGCTCCGCATCTTCGAATACCTGAAGAGCGGCTCGGAGATGCCACTGGAGTTTGCCGAGGCCGGTATCCGCGAGAGACTGTTGGAGCAGAAGCGCAACGACTACGACCGCAAGCTGCTTGGCTCTCTTTACGCCAACGGCATAAAATCAAAAAAAATTGTCCCGGGGAGCTACATCCCTATTAAATATAGACCCGAATAACCGATGAGTCCGCGGACATCCGCCGGACAATATTCAATCGCATTATCAATATGACTAACTTCAAGACATTACGTATAGCCATGGCCGGCATGACAATTGCTTTGGCCGGCGTAATGATAGCACAGACCTCCCCCACTATCAAAAAGACCCCGACTACCAACAATAATATCATAGACGAGGTTGCCTGGGTTGTGGGCGATGAGCCCATATATCGCTCTGAGATAGAGGAGATGTACGAACAGGCGCAGTATGACGGCACCGTCTTCACCAATTCACCGTATTGCGCCATCCCGGAGCAGATAGCTGTAGAGAAGCTATATCTGCATCAGGCCAAGCTCGACACCATTGAGCCCCCGGAGGCACAAGTGCGCTCCATGGTAGACCAGCGTGTGAACTATATGCTCAACAACCTTGGCACCAAGGAGCGTGTGGAGCAGCAGTTCCACAAGCCTATGGCCGCCATTCGCGAGCAGCTCTCAGACATATTCCGCACACAATACACCATCCAGCAGGTGCAGCAAAACCTCACCAAGGATGTAAAGTCAACCCCGGCCGATGTGCGCAAATTTTATGACAATATGCCCAAGGACAGTCTGCCCACGGTGCCCCTGCAAGTTGAGGTGCAAATCATCAAGCTTGCTCCCCCCATTCCGCAGGAGGAGATAGACTCTATCAAGTCGCGGCTGCGTGAGTTTACGGAGAAGATAAACTCGGGTGAGTCACAGTTCTCATCCTTGGCCTTCTTCTATAGCGAAGACCCCGGAAGCGCCAAGCAGGGAGGCGAGCTCGGCTTCCACGGGCGTGCTGACTTCGTGCCCGAATTTTCTGCTGTGGCCTTCAGCCTTAATGACCCCAAAAAGGTATCAAAGATTGTGGAGACAGAGTTTGGTTATCACATCATCCAGCTCATCGAAAAGCGCGGCGACCAGGCTAATCTGCGCCACATATTGCTCAGGCCCAAACCCTCACAGCAACTCCTTGACAGCGCCATAATCAAGCTCGACTCCCTGCATCATGAGATACAAAGGAATATGTTCACCTTCGATGAGGCTGCCCGATATGTCAGCACCGATAAGGACACCAAGAACAACAAGGGTATCATGATGAACCCCAATACCGGCTCTTCACGCTTTGAGATGAGCGACCTGCCCGTTGAGGTGGCACGACGCGTAGAGAAGATGCAGCCCGGTGATATTTCTGACGCTTTCATAATGATTGACCCGGCTAAGAACACCGAGGTAGCTGCCATAGTCAAGCTCACAAGCCGTACCCCGGCACACACCGCAAATCTCGCTGACGACTTCTATCTGCTCAAAGAGTTGTATGAGGCAGATGCCAAAAACAAGATACTCAAAGACTGGGTTGAGAAGAAAATCAAACAGACTTACGTACACATCGAGGATGGCTGGGAAGCCTGCGACTTCCAATATGACGGCTGGCTCAAATAGCCCGACAATATTCTCTTAGAGCTTGTTTAATACGGATAACCAAGACTTGACTAACTTTTCGAAATACTCGCCCGTAAGGATGGTGGTGCTCTTGAGCATCGCCATACTTTGGTGTATGTCTTACGCCCAGGGACCGGTGAAATGGCAACGTGGAGCAAACAAGTCTCAGACTCAGCAACAGCAGCCGGCTCAGAAACAACGCAAGGCAGACCTCTCGCTCTACCCCAAGACATACAGCCGTCCCAAGCCCACAAAGCCCATAGTCCCTTATCTGCCTAACATAAGCCGCCTCTCCCCGGACAAGTTCTTCCTCGAGAAGGCAGACATCCTCTATTCCAATGAGGAGTGGGACACCCTCCGCCAGGTGGTCAGCGGCAATGTCAAGTTCAGCAAGTTTGGCACTGTGCTCTACTGTGACTCCGCCTGGTATTATCCCGAGACATCCTCGCTCGATGCTTTCGGCAATGTGCGTATGCTCCAAGGTGACACTTTGGAGGTGAAGGCAGATTATATCTTCTACGACGGCATCTCGCAGAATGCTCGTCTGCGCACCGCCGGGCGCGGTAGCCAGGTCACCCTTGAACACTGGTCCAAGCATGACGGCACCAAGAAGTATCTATATACTGACTCACTCGACTACAACCTGCTCCAGAAGCTCGCATACTTCACCGACGGGGGCCGGATGTACAACCACAACATCAAGACCAATGAGCGCGACACCCTGATAGCCAACTATGGCCAGTACAATACCGGCACACGTGTGGCTGAGGTCACGGGCAATGTGCGTATCACCAACAAGACCTCGCAGCTCTTCACCGACAGGCTCCTTTATCATACCGACACCCGAGTGGTGGACGTAGTGGAACGCACCGAGATTTTCTCCGGCCCGGAATATATTCAGACTACTGCCGGCAACTATGAGATGGCTACCGGCAATGCGCAGCTCAATGCACGCTCGCTTATCACTCATCAAGACAGCACCGGCAATGTCACCACTCTCGAGGGAGACCTGCTCAAGTATGACGCAGCCCTACGGCGTACCGAGGCCTTCATGAACGATACCCCCGGGGCGCTCCCCATGGTCATAACCGACACCGCCCGCAAGGCCATCCTTATAGGTGGCTATGGCTATTACTCCGACCTGGACCGCACGGCATACGCCGAGAGGTATCCGTTGCTCAAGGAGTATTCCCGCCAAGACACCACTTTCCTGCGCGCTGACAAGGTCTTCCTGCAGACATTCAACAGCGGAGTCAAACCTCTGCCACGGCTGCAGCTCGACTCTCTATCTACCTCTCAAGACTCCATTCGGGCTGCTGAGATTGATTCTATCAATGCCCACTCGGAGTATCATGTAGCCAAGGCATATAACCGTGCCCGCATCTACAGAGATGACATCCAGGGGATTGCTGACTCGATAACTATGGTCTCTCGCGACTCCCTGCTCTACATGGACCGCAAGCCGATAGTGTGGAGCGGCCCGCGCATGGTGGCCGGCTCGCAGATAATAGTGCACTTCAACGACTCCACGGCCGACCGAGCTATAGTGCCGGCACGCGGCATAGTGGCCGAAGAGGTGGGCGAAGGATTCTTCAATCAGCTCAGGGCCGGATACTTGATAGCTTATATCGAGGATGAAACCCTCAAGCATCTCGATGCCCACACCGATGTGCAAGCCATTATCCTTCCCATGGAGAACGACTCCACATACAACAAGCTGCTGAATGCTCAGGCAGACACGCTGAGTGTCGATATGGACTCCACCTCCATCGATAAAATTAAGCTCTTTGCCCGCTCGGGCAATGATGTCACCGGTCAGGTGATACCCCTTTATGTGCTCCAGAAGTCGCAATATTATCTTCCGGAGTTTATATCCCTGACAGGCGCTACAAAGTTCTCGGAGATGGAGGAGGCACTGAAGACTATCGATGCCCTGCGCCCCAAGTATGCATGGTACAAAGGGGGCTGGGAAGATGGTCTGGGTGAACTCTCTTTTGAGCTCGAAGACTACTTCACTAACCCCAACATGGGCATCCGCCCTCCTGAGGATGACCTATACGCGGCCCCGCCAATTACCGGTAATTAAACAAGCTCTTAGTATAGACATGGTTGATATCATCAGACAACTCCCTGACACGGTGGCCAACCAGATTGCCGCCGGAGAAGTAGTGCAACGCCCCGCATCAGCACTCAAAGAGCTGGTAGAGAATGCTGTTGATGCCGGTGCCTCCGAGATACAGATTGTTATCAAAGATGCCGGCCGCACTCTCATACAAGTGGTAGACAACGGCAAGGGGATGAGTGTGAATGATGCCCGCATGGCCTTTGAGCGGCATGCCACATCCAAGATAAAGGTGGCCGAAGACCTCTTCTCGCTCACCACCATGGGGTTTCGCGGTGAGGCTCTCGCCTCTATATGCGCCATCGCTCAGGTGGAGCTCAAGACATGCCCGCAAGGGGAGAACCTCGGCACACGTGTAATATATAGCGGTGGGCACAAGGAGCTGCAAGAGGCAGCTGTGTGCAACCCCGGCACCAACATCATGGTGCGAAATCTATTCTTCAACGTGCCGGCACGCCGCAAATTTCTGCGCTCTGACAATGTGGAGCTCGGAGCAATCATGCGTGAGTTCGAGCGCCTGGCGCTTGTCAACAATAATATCCGCATGAGCATCGACACCGGCTCTCGCAGCATTGACTTGAGGCCCGGCTCTTTCAAGGTGCGAATATGCGATATCTGGAAAAACAGCCTCGACCCGCACCTGCTCCCCATTGAGGTTGACACCTCGCTGGTGAAGATACACGGCTTTATCTCCCGCCCGGAGCACGCCCGTCGTCGCAACCCTCTGCAATACCTCATAGTCAATGGCCGAAACATGGTACACCCCTACTTCAAGAAGGCGGTGCTCTCATGCTTCGACGGATACATCGCCACCGATACCCAGCCATGCTTCTTCCTCAAATTTGAGGTTGACCCCCACACCATAGATGTAAACATCTCACCCACCAAGAGTGAGATAAAATTTGAAAACGAGGGAGACATACGCCAGCTTTTGGTGGCTGCTATACGCGCCTCGCTGGGCAAGTATGGCGCTGCACCATCCATCGACTTCAGTCAGGACGCGCTGCAGCTCGACCCGGCCCGTCAGGGTGACTTTGTGAGCGCTCCCACTGAAGGAATAGACCCATCATATAACCCGTTCAAGAGCTCGGCTACTGACGCCGGGGCGCACGCCACACCCTTTGCCTCCGGGAGCAATAATTACTCCAAAAGGCAATCTGCCGCCAACTGGGAGAACCTATACACCAGCTTCATGAGTGACGGCGCCGACCAGACAAATACCCGGTCGGCCCAAGAGGCGTCAGGCTTTACTATCCCCGGCAATGAGGGGCTAACAACTCAAGAACTCAATCTGGAGGCTGAGAGCATTGCCCCTCTGTGCATCCAATGTGCGGACAAATATATCATCACTCCGGATGCCGGCGGCTTGTTAGTCATAGACCAGCATCGCGCGCATGTCAAGATACTCTATGAGCGATATATGCGCGATAGCGCCGAGGGGGGCGAAGCGCCGGCTACCCAGCGCATTGCCTTTCCGGAGACGTTGCGCTTGGACCCCTCGCAGTATGCAATACTCGACGGACTCAGCAGCGAAATCACCGGCCTTGGCTTCATCTTGGAGCCTCTCTCAGACACTGAGATAGCCATCACCGGCATCCCGGCAACTCTCAAACCCGGGAGTGCCCGCGATGCTATTCTCAAAATCATTGACTCGGTGAGCGATGAGGGGGCTGACTATGGCCGCAATGCCACCACTACCCCGCTCGATATGCGCGCCCGTGTGGCCCTGGTCACAGCCCGCGCCGCCGCCATAAAGCGGGGGCGCACTCTCTCAGCCAATGAGATGGAGCATATCGTGGGGCAACTCCTCTCGCTGCCGGACCCGGCACATACGCCCACGGGCAACCCAATATTCATGAGCATGGCCA
The DNA here is from genome assembly GCA_023665425.1 of Muribaculaceae bacterium. Lineage (GTDB taxonomy): Bacteria > Bacteroidota > Bacteroidia > Bacteroidales > Muribaculaceae > Lepagella. The sequence continues at coordinate 42,315 of JAMPDX010000005.1, read as the reverse complement.
CTACACGGCTTGATGCTTTGTTCTCTTGAGCAACCGACTGTTAGACCCCATCTCATAAATTTTTTATGGCATAGGGGTCGCAGCCTTGGAGCTATTTTTGGTCTGTAGACGAAGGGGCATAGCGAGCTATGTGACTGAGCCAAAGGATGCGAGATAAAAGGTAACTTTATTACTAAAATAAGCTTACAAAGAGATTATTAACAAAAATACTTAATATTTAACAAAGACCCGCGATCTTGTAAAAATGTTTTAAATTCAGTAGCGGTCTGGTTCTGGTCGGTGATTTTCGCCAAGTTTCGTCAGTCGCAATGCCCGCATTGCTCCATCCTCAACTTGCAAAAATCCCTTCGCCCGGAACAGCCCCTAAGCCTTAAAAATTTTATGAGATGGGGTCTTAAAAATTCACTAAATTTGCGACGATTTCTCTTACATATATTAGCAATAGCGTGTGGCGTTATATCCATAGGGGCGCATACAGCCTCCAAGGATAGTGTGGTGCGCCGCCCCTCGGCGTGGACCCTGGTGAGTCCGCTGGGGCTGCATCAGAGCGCCGAGATGGATACATTGCCATATAACTACCAGCGGCAGGCGGTACCCTCATTCGTGAGCGACGCCTACGCCACAACCGGCAACCTCGGAGCAGAGGGGCAGAATCAGATATTTTTCGACCGCAAAGGGCGTATGCCTTTCTTCTTCTTTGATGCTTTGCGCCCATGGCTTCCTACATTCGACAAGCAGAAATTCTACAACGTATACATCCCCTTCACTCAGTTGAGTTACAACATGGGAGGCGGCAAACAGAACTCTCAAGACCGCCTGCGCATGGACTTTGCCGGCAATGTCAACCGTCGCATAGGCATCGGTGCCAAGCTGGATTATCTCTACTCCAAGGGCGCTTATCAGGGTCAATCCACCAAGGACTTCACCTTCGGGCTCTCCGGATATTACAAAGGAGACCGATATGAGTTGCAAGCCTTTTACAACCACTGGAACTTGCTCAACAAGGAAAATGGCGGTATCACCAACCCCCTCTATATCACAGACCCGGCAGAGCTGCAAGGGGGTGTCAGCCATATCGATGCCAAAACCATCCCGGTAAATCTGAGCAATGCTCACTCGCGTGTTAATGGCCAGCAGCTATACATCAATCAGGCATACAATGTGGGCTTCTGGCGCGAGGTGGCTGTCAACGACACTCTCACTCGCGAGGTCTATGTGCCGGTTACGAAATTTATTTGGACCCTCGACTATGAGAGCGGCCACCATCTATTCCTCAACGGCAACTCCACCCAGGGAGATGAGTTTTGGGTAAACCGCTACCTGCAACATGGCAGCACCCGCGATGACACTCGCTACAACTCTTTCACCAACACTTTGGGCATCTCCATGATTGAGGGATTCCAAAAGTGGGCCAAGTTCGGACTGTCTGCCTACGCCCAATATGCCCTGCGCACATACAAGCAACCTATGGCCGACATCCCCGGCATGGAAGACTTCGACCCGGAGGGGCTCACCCCATTGCCGGAAGGGTTTGCCATCACCCCCAAGGAGACACAACATCTGCTATGGGCCGGCGCACAGCTCACCAAGCAACATGGCTCCATTCTCACCTACGCGGCCGACTTCAAGATGGGTCTCACCGGCGAGGTGGCGGGCGACATTGACCTATCAGGCAACGCCGACACCTCCATCCCACTCTTTGGCGATACGGTCAATGTCGATGTCAATGCTCACTTCCGCAACCTCAGCCAGCCTTACCTGCTAAAGCATTACATCTCTAACCACTTTGCATGGGACAATGACTTTGGCAAGACTCGCTCATTCCGCGTAGGTGGCGGTATCACCATCCCCTGGACCCGGACACGCCTGGAGGCAGGCTTCGAAAATCTGCAGAACTATGTTTACTTCAACAATGCCGACCTCCCGGCGCAGTATGGTGGCAGTGTGCAGCTCTTTACCGCACGTTTGGAGCAGAAACTGAATGTGGGTATCCTCAACTGGGACAACACGCTCACCTTCCAGACCACCTCTCGCGATGATGTCCTCCCTCTGCCAATGCTCAGCTGGTATTCCAACCTGTATCTGCACTTCCTCGCCTTCCGGGTGCTCGACGTGCAACTCGGTGTGGACTGCGACTACTACACCCGATACTATGCCCCGGCATACCAACCGGCCACCATGAGCTTCCACACCCAGCAAGATGTCAAGCTCGGCAACTACCCGTTCATGAATCTGTATGCCACCTGCAAGCTGTATAAGGTGCGCTTCTTCGTCATGATGAGCCACATCAACCAGGGATGGTTCTCCAAGGATTATTTTTCATCCCCGCTTTACCCACTCAATCCGCGCAAATTCCAGATCGGTCTGTGTGTAGACTTTGCCAACTGACCCCTTCTATATTACCATGCGCCATCTACCCCGCCCAAAGACCGGCCAACTGATACTCTATCTGGTCCTGCTGGTGATTACCATAGGCTTGACCTTCACACTGAGGTTATGCCGCCGTCAGGTTGCGCCACACACCTCCGAGCCAATAGTCATACAGGTTGACTCGACACGATATATCCCGGTCGATATACTCCGCTGAGTGAACCAAGACACATCCGCAATTGTTGTAGCAACAGAATTAGTATTCTGCGGATGTGGAGTTATTCCCATCCCCAAACCTTATTTTAACTCTTAATTTTGATAATATGAAAAAGTACATTTGCGACGTATGCGATTGGGTTTACGACCCTGAAGTAGGCGATCCTCAGGGAGGCATCGCTCCCGGCACCCGCTTCGAAGATATCCCCGACAGTTGGGTATGCCCTGTGTGTGGTGTAGGTAAAGAAGACTTCCACGAGCTCCCCGAAGAATAACGGCCGGGTGTTGTCACAGTAGGGTCGCCACCTGTGGCGACCACGACCACCCATGAGATTGTTTTGTAGACACGGTTATGAGCGTCGGGTTACAAACCCGGCGCGACTACAAAAAAGGGGGTCCGGCAAGACACCGACTTACCAGTAACCCCGTACATACGCGGCGAAGCCGTGGATGTGCGGGGTATTGTCATCAGAAAAAAGGTGTCCGGTAGGACACCGATTTACTGCTCATGGATTTGAGCACTACACTTGCGAAATTTACAACTCTTCTTCATTCTGGATATTTATTCTAATAAAGAAGAGCCGTTTTTTATAGTCATAATACTTTTATAATGCCTAAATACCTATAATCCTATCTGTTACAATATACGCTATTTTTATATTATCAAAAGTATATACATCTGCAAAACCTTAAAAAAATCTAAAATTTCTTTTTTTTAATATATTTTTTTGGTAAAACGAAAAATTTGTTATACCTTTGGGGCGTGAAAGTGGTTTATCCCTCTTTTATGCCTATATACGGCTCTTTTTTCAGATGCTCTTTTTTATTAAAATTGAGCTTTTTATCATTTTAAACCCAAAACTGATACCATGAACAAAGGGGACTCGTTTGCCTTTGTTTAACAAACTAAAAACATCTCGCAATCTCTTGTCTCACAGGAAGACAAGCAAAGCATAACAACATAAACAAAACGACAATACTAATTACCCGATAACAACCAATATTATTAGCTATATGAAACATTCTTTACTCTCTCAGATGTCGCTCTTCTGCGTGTCAGTAATGGCAGTAGCAGCAAGCGCCACCTCTGTGTCAGCCGAGACAGTAGACCTCGGTGAGCTCAAGCCGTTTGTTACATATTCATTCCCCGGCTATCAGGAAGTAAAAGGTGAGTACACCCCCTCCGAGACCGGCCCGGTGAAGATTATGTATTACAAGACCACGCCCCTCGGTTTGTACAGCGATGCCTCTCATGAGGAGGGCACCGAAGTATACGGTGAACAAAACTATACCGGCGACGGTGGCCAGATGGTGAGCTATGATAGACTCGAAGGTGGCAAGACCTATTACATATATCAGAACTTCACATGGAATGAGGGTTCATTCCAGATCATCGAAGGCTCATCTCAGCTCGCAGTGCAGAGCACATCTCCGGCTCAGGGACAAGTATTCTCTGCCAGCCGCGACTACCGTATTGAGGTATCATTCAATGTGCCCATCACTGTTGGCGCTGCATACCTCATCGCCGGCGACGAGCGTGCACGTGTGGCTGGCACCGTCTATGGCAACACTGCCAGCTATGACGTTTACGAGGCTGCCATGAACCTCTATCATGCCGGCTACCTCAAGGAAGGGGACGAGATGACTCTGCGCATCATGCAAGTGGCCGATAAGTCCAACTCCGACAATCTCTTTGACGGCACCGGCAAGTGTGAAGTGACATTCAAGGTAGCAGCCAAGCCCGCTGAGCTCACAAACACTGTAGGCTACACACCCTCAAACGGTACAAACCCCTTGAATTCATATTACTTCCCCGGCGACGAGGCTGCCAAGATGCAGCTCATCTTCGACACCCCTCTGCGTGCTACAGACCACCCGGTGGCAAGTATCTCTTACGGTAACCCCGACAATCTTGAGCTCGGTGTATACCGCGAGGACATTGTCGGCTACATCGATGGCAACGTTGCCACATTCGACTTCTCCGGCAAGCGCCGTCGCACCATCGACATGCTCCCCGGCGCTGACGCCAGCCAGCTCCCCACAAGCATGTATGTAGCCTACACAGGCCTCTACACCCCTGACGGCCAGCAGGCTTACACAGGCATGATGTCAAACCCCAACAGCTTCTCAGCTTCTTACAGCATCAACAACCTGCTCTACACTATCGCTGCCGACTTCACTCCCGCACGTGGCTCTGCCCTCGCTCCGGGTGCCGAGGTAGAGATTTGGGTTATGAATGGTGCTTACATCCAGTTTGACAACATCTACATTGATTACTTTGAGGATGCTGCCAAGAAGAGCATCCGCATCCCCATGTCTGCCATCACCATCGCTAATGACCCCGACTCATCTACCGGTTTTGACAAGCTGTATACATTCACTGTACCCGAATTTAAAGCAGATGCAGATTCAGAAATCACACTGTCTATGAACAACGTGACATGCGCTGACGGTCTTGACCACACTAACGACGTGACAGCCACCTACAAGAGCAACACCTCAGGCCTCGAGGCTATCGATGCCACTGCTGTCAAGGGCGATGTTTACGACATCACCGGCAAGCTCGTACTTCGCGATGTCACCCGCGGCCAGCTCAACACTTTGGACAAAGGTATCTACATCTACAACGGTAAGAAAATTGCTATCAAATAAACATAATTAAATCATGGGCCCGTGAATACCGGTGCCGAGCAATAAACCAAAAGCCAGCTCGGGTATTTGCGGTCCCAAACAAAACTTAAATCAACCTTCTTATGAATGTACTAAGATCTTTACTTGCATCTGCTGCAGTAGTCTGCACAGCCGCGGTAGCGATGGCATTCCCGACCATTACGGTGACCTATCCTACTCCCGGCTTAACAATCGACGATGTACAGTACTTCAGCAGTATGAATGTAACTTGTAGCGGCGCCACTGTCAATGCCGACAAGAAGCCCTACATGATGAGTGAGTCCGGGGATGAAGTTAAAGCCTCCGATTACAAAGACTTCATGGGCGCCATCTTGATTAAATTTGATGAGACTCAATTTAAAGAGAATGGCAAATGGACACTCTTCTTCCCCGCAGGCGCTCTTACTGCCGGCGGTGAGAATAACGCCACGACTGCCGTTGCAACATTCACTCTCAAAGACCCCTCACTTGAAACCGGTGGCGAATGGCCCGAAATCACTCTGATTTCTTCTGACCCCGCTAACAATCAAAAAGTTGCCTCTTTCGGTGAGAGCACTATTAACAAGGTGAAATTCGTCACTTCTGATGACGATGCTGTTAACTACATCGGCTGGACTATCTGGGATGTAACTGCCGGTGAGGATAAAGATGCTAACGGTAACTATGTAAACGCCATCTATCTGCGTCAAGGCAACGACAACCGTTATGACTTCAACCGCTATCAAGACAAAGAAGACCACTGGAAAAACGGTCTCTTTGTAAACATCAATGGAGAGCCCCTCTATCTGGTTGACGGTCACAAGTACAAGATGGAGCTCATCTTCTCAGGTATCGGTTATGACGTTGCTACCAACCAGTATCCCCGTCCCGACCAGATCCAGATGTCAAAAGAGCTGGAGACAGCCATCTACTTCCAGGGTCTGACCAGAGCTACTGAGTATAGCCCCTACGTAGTTGAGACTGTATCTCCCGACCCCGACGTTTACTCTATCGACGATGAGAGCATGGCTAACTTCACCATCACTTACTCAGGTCCTGTTAAGCCCACTGCCTTCACATATCCTCTGGGCCAAGGTGTCGGTACTGCAAATGCAGGTACTTACAAAGCAGTAGGTGAGACAGATACTAACGGTTACTCTAATGTTTGGGAGTTCACTATCAACTCAAGCGCGCTCTCTGCAGCAGTAGGTCGTCTGCACGTTAATGTTCGTGCTTCTGATGCTGATGGTCTGCCCGTCAAGGGTAACGGTGGCTACGAAGATGGTCTGAACGACTATGACTATTCTATGGACTGGACTACTGAACTCGGCAATCCCGGTGTAGTAGCTACATTGCCCGCTAACAATGCAGAGGTAGACGAGCTCTCACGCATCATCGTCACCAATAGCGAGGCCGGCGTTATGTCTTATAGCTATGCTGCTTCAAGTCCTGCTACTATCAGCGACAAGGTGGGTAACACTGTTCGCACTCTTGGCGTGCCCACTCAGTATGATGACTACTCAATGGTTTGGGAGTTTGAACCCATCACTACTCCCGGCGAATACGCTCTGATGATCCCCAAATACTACTTCAACGTAGGTCAGGAGTCTTCAGCAAGCTCAACCAAGTCTGCTACTTTCGTTTACACAGTTAAGGACAACACCCCCTCCACTGTATCTTATGACCACATCCCCACAAGCGTAACTCCGGAGAACGGTGCAACAGTTGAGTCAATCTCTTCTGTCAACGTTAAGTTCAACAAAACCACATACTATAACATGGAAGCCGGTGTTAGTGCAACTCTTTACTCAATCGACGGCACTACTCGTACACAGGTTGCCACTGCTGCCGGTGTAGATAACGACTTCTTCAACCCCACTGAGTATACCTTCACATTCTCTCCCGCTATCAGCGAGGCAGGTAATTATGAATTCGTAATTGCTCAGGGTGCTTTGTATGACTCTACTTACGACGAGAATCAGGGTGCAATGGGTCACGCTTGCCCCGAGCTCGTATACGTTTACACTATCGCCGGTGGTGGCGAGGATCCCACAGAGAAGGGTGAAATCGTTCCCACTGTTACTCCCGAGAATGGTGCTGTTGTCAGCAAGCTCGAGACTGTATCTCTGAAGTTTGACGAGCCTGTAGTTTACGGTTGGGAGAATCCCGATCGCTACAAAGCTACTCTCTATAAAGTAGAGGCAGCCGGCAACGTACAGGTTGCACAAGTTTCTCCTGAACCCGATGCATGGTTCGGCACTACTGAGTTCACATACACATTCAATGTAACTGAGGACGGTACTTATAACTTCGTACTTGGCAAGGGCGCTATCGACAACGCAAATGGCGACAAGACTACTCCCGAGCTCAACTACTTCTTCACTGTTCAGGGTGGTACTTCTACTTCAGAGGCAGTTGCTGACCTGCAGTATGCAGCTGTTGACCCCGCAGACAACTCAACACTGACTTCACTCTCATCTATCAAGCTCACATTTGCTGAGGTAGCATACTGCGACTTCATCAAGGGTACATACGTTGAGGTTTACAAGGTTGACGGCGAGAACGAGACTCGGTATTGCACAGCAGCCGGTATTGAGAACAACTTCACTGCGCCCACAGAGTACACATTCAGCCTCACAGCTGATGTAGCTTGGGCTGATGAGAACAATACTTCTTTCACCAACGGTAATTATAAGGTAGTCTTCCCCGAGGGTCTCGTATTCGATGCTGAGTACAAGAGCTCAAACGGCACTAAGGGCCACTACAACCCCGCTTACACTCTGACTTATGTCCTCGGTAATACAGAGGGCATCAGCGCAATCTTCGGTGAGAACGCAGCTCTCGATATCTACAGCGTGAACGGTATGGTAGTTAAGAATAACGGCAACGCCGAAGACTTCAATGCTCTGCCCGCCGGCCTGTATATCGTTAACGGCCAGAAGATCATCAAGAAGTAATAAACCACTTCTAAACCTCCTTTGCCGATGAGCCCCCGTGGGCCGCGGCAACTGAAATAACCAAGCCGGCAGACCTTGACCCGTCTGCCGGCTACCAAAACAAATTATTAACACTAATACTAAATAACACAATCAACATGAATCTGAAAAAATTCGGAACTTTGGCAGCAGGCCTGATGATTGGCTTCTCAGCCCTGGCCGCTTCCAACTACCCGGCTCCGGACATCAACACTGTCATAGACCGCAACTATGGCGGTGGTCTGCGTCAGATGTCTGACAATGGTAAGTGGGCTGTTGGTTATGGCAAGTCTGCCACTCAAGAGGAGAACTACTCCTACCCGCGTCTGTACAATGTAGAGACAAAGGAGGTGACTTACCTCTTTACAGAGCAGCAGGCTAACACTATTTCCACCATGCAGGCTCTCGACGTCACTGATGACGGACAAATCGTTGTAGGTCAGATGAACGGCAAGCCGGCCATTTGGCGCGCATCCACCGGCAAGTGGTCTGTGCTCTCTCACAAAGACCCCAATTATCGCTACGCCGGTCGTGTAGACCGTGTGACTCCCGACGGACACTATGCCATCGGTACTGTCTCAAACAACGACTTCATGCAGTGCAGCATGCGTGTATGGGACCTCTCAGGCGAGACTCCCGTGGATATCACTCCCGACAACTTGCCCATCCCTTACGGTACTGACGGCACACTCGGCGACCAGGGTGTAAAGCAAATTTACGCCTCTGAGATTGCCCCTGACGGCAGCTCTTTCACTGCTCTTGTGAACTTCTCGTTTGGTGCCGCCCACGAGTGGTCATTCATCTATGACATGAACAAAAAGGAGTGGACTGCACTCGGTATTGATGTAGAGGTGCAGCCTGACGGTAAATATAAATTTACCCACAAAGACAACATCTATGCTCTGGAGACAGCTCACTATGTGCCCGGCACACGCTTGCTCTCCGGCGATGCCTATCTGTTGGATGACTCATCATGCATCTACACCTACGACATCGACAGCAAGCAGATCTCATTCGTACCCGAAGGCACATATGAGTATGGCGGCACTGACGGCAATGGCGTCATCTACGGCTCCAAGGCTTATTCAGGCCCCATGCGCGACTGGTACTTCAAGGTAGGTAACTACTGGTATGACTTCTCCACCGTGGTAACTCAGCTGTGGGACATCAACTGGGACGAGCAGTATGCTCACGATGGCATCGGCTATACCGGCACATTTGTCAGCACATCAAACGATGGTCGCACTCTCCTGGTGACTGATTATTCTACCAGCCCCTATCAGTCATACGTCATCCAACTACCCGCTCCTCTCACTGAGATAGCTGACGAAGTGAACCTGCTCGGCAACTATTATGTCACTCCCGTAAGCGGCGCTTCCTTCGCTAACCTGCGTGAGGTGAAGGTGACATTCGACCGCGACGTCGACGTGGTTGGCGACTTCAACTCTGTAGCTCTCTATGATGCGAACAACCAGCTTATCGCCAACTCCATATCAATGGGTGTTGACCCGGGCAACTCCAAGGCAGTGGTAGCTACCTTCCGTAACCGCCGCCTGGATGATGGCAAGAACTACAAGGTGGTAATTCCCGAGGGCATCATCTCAATCAAGGGTGACAAAGAGCGCACCAACAAGGAGATAAGCGCTACTTATAAGGGCCGCCCCGCAGCTCCTGTAGCACCCCTCTCCATCTCTCCGGCTGATGGCACTACTGTCACTCAGATCAACTCCACATCCAACCCCATCATCATACGCTTCAACTGCGATATCGCAGCTGTAGAGGGCAACACATCAGCCATGGAGCTCTACCTGATTGGTGAGAACAACTCTCGCGAGCGTATTGCAACTCTCTCCGGCTCAATCTCCGGCGATGAGCTGAGCGTCTTCCCCGTGCTCGAGCAGCGTCTGGCTAAGGACTCTGAGTATGAGGTAGTGATACCTGCAGGTGTTGTAGCCGACATCTCCGGTGCTGACCCCAACGAGGAGATCGTGCTCCACTACACCGGCGACTATGTGCCTAAGATCAATGTGGTAGACGGTGTCATCTTCGAGGATGACTTCGATTCCGGTATGACCAACAAATGGATGTACTACAATGGTAACCCCGAGAGCGAACCCACAGACGAGATACAGAAATGGGGCTTTAGCAATGGTTATCCCTGGTGGACTGTAATGGAGAGCTATGATGCTATCGGCCAGAGCGCCGCTTCTCATTCCATGTTCAAGTCTCCTGCCGCCGCTGATGCTTGGATGGTGACTTCTCTGCTCAACATCAAGGACGATAGCGCATACCTCGCATTCAAGTCTCAGAACTACATGGCCGACAAGGATGATGTCCTCAAGGTTTATGTATATGCTACTGATGATGTCTACACATCTCTCACTTCTACCATTGTAGACAATATCCGCTACTATGGTGACCTGGTTTACAACGAAGTTCAGACTCCCGGTGCAAGCGAAGCTCTGCTCGTCGGCGACTGGAAGGAGAATACTGTCAAGCTCGACAAATACGCCGGCAAGAACGTATACATCGCATTCGTAAACGACAACCGCAACAAGTCTGCCATCTTCCTTGACGATGTCAAGGTGGCTCTCGATGTCAAGTATGCTCTGCTCAACACCACTCCCGTCTCTGTAATCAACAAGGATGAGGTAGAAGTATCAGGTGTACTTCAGGTGATGAGTGAGACCGAGACCTTCAAGGGTTACGACATTAAGCTCCTCGACTCTGAGGACAAGGTGCTCTCAGAGATAGCTGATCCCGATGTCACTGCCGCCAAGGATTGGAAGCTCGAATTCAAGATGCCCAACAAGCTTCAGATTCCCGTAGGTAAGGAGACACACTACAAGCTCTCTGTCACTATGGGTGATGTAACCGAGGTTAATGAGTTCTCAATTCAGAACCTCGCTCGCCAGACTACCAAGCGTGTAGTAATTGAAGAGATGACCGGCCAGGGCTGCCCCAACTGTCCGCTCGGCCACGCTGCTATCGACTGGATTGAGAAAGACTTCCCCGGCCTGGTTCTCCCCATCGAGATCCACACTTATACCGGTGACCCCTGGAGCAACGCTCGCGTTGAGTCTCTCTGCCGCTCTCTGGGTATGAATGCCGCTCCTACAGCAGTAATCAACCGTACCAAGAATGCCGATGGCTCTTACACTATCGTTAGCCCGATGGCTATCGACGGCGAAAAGCACATCTACAAGAACGCCGGCGTATGGTATGATCATGTAGTTGCCGAACTTGAGTCTATGGCTCCAGCCGACATCGACATCACTGACATCACTTATGATGAAGCTACTCGTCGCTACACTGCCAACATCGAGGTGTCTTACGCTCTCGACATTGAGAATGTAAACCACAACCTTCTGATCGAGATTTGCGAGGATGGCTTGGAGGGTATCCAGGACAACAACCGCGCAGTCTATGAGGATGACGCACTCGGCGAATGGGGTAAGGGTGGTATCTATGGTCAGTCTTCCGTTAACTACACTTACCACAATGTGGCTCGCAACTGGACCGGCTCAACCTTCAACGGTACCGGTGGCCTCATCCCCGTGAATGTGGAGGCCGGTAAGGTTTACCGCGCACAGATGACTCTGAACGTGCCCAACGGCGTAGTGCCCGGCAACACTCACATCACAGCTATGCTGATAGACTCACAGAGCGGCAAGGTGCTCAACGCCAACCGCATGAAGTCTTCAGCCGGCTCATCTGTTGAGAGTGTAGAGGATGCAACCCTCGCAGTAGCTGTCAAGGGCAACACCGTAATGGTGACTTGCAACGGCGAAGTTGAGGTAGAGGTTTACACCATCGACGGTATGAAGGTAGCATCAGCTGCCGGCATCGATGCTGTAAGCTGCGAGGCAGAAGGCTATCATGGCATCGCCATCGTAATGGTTAAGAGCGCTGCCGGCCTCAAGCCCTACAAGGTACTCTTCCGTTAATCCTTAGTGATGATTAAAAAATAACTTAATCAGCCCACGGCCTGCGGGTGTGATGCCCGCAAAGCTCAACCGATAAAGCCGGCAGACGGTGAAACGTCTGCCGGCTTCTAAGTAACTAATTTATATCACCATGAGACTAAAAACTTTTGGGCTCTTGGCCGCCTCACTGCTGACTCTGTCGGCTCAAGCGGCCACTGAGTACCCGGCTCCTGACATCCGCGTCCTTGCTGACCGTGTTCACGGTGGTGCCGTCAACAGGCTCTCTGACAATGGCAAGTGGGCTGTGGGTTACGGCAAATCTGTGCTCGACGAGGTCTACTACTCATTCGCCAGACTATATGACGTAGAAAACAATATTGTGACCCCTCTGTACACCGAAGAAGAAGGCAACAATATTGGTGTAATCACCGCCTACGACGTCACCGACGACGGCCAAATTGTAGTGGGTAACTACGACCACAAGCCTGCCATCTGGCGTGCCTCTACCGGCAAATGGGAGATAGTGGAGAACAAGCATCCCTGGAAGATGGGACGCATTGAGCGCGTTACCCCCGACGGACGCATAGCCATAGGCACCATAGCCGAGAAAGAGTATATGCACGCCACAGTGCGCGTATGGGACCTCTCCGGCGATACTCCTCGCGATATTACTCCCGACAACATACCTATCCCCTACTCCCACGAAGGCACCCTCGGCGAATATGGTGTGGAGCAGATATATGCCACCGACCTCTCGGCCGACGGCACAAAGTTCACCTGTCTGGTTAACTTCTCATTGGGTGGCTGGGCGTTCCTCTATGACATGACCACCAAGACATGGGATGGTGTGGGCAGCCACATCTCCATCAACGAGGATGGCACTTACAGCTGGGGCCCGAGCATTGGCAAGGTGCGCAGCGGCTGCGGCACATCCTTCCTGCCCGGTACCAACATACTCTACGGCCAAGGCACTACCAACACCGGCGAGAGCGGCATGCTCTGGTGGGATGTCTCCAAAGATGAAGTGACAGTGCTCCCTATCAATGCCGGAGGCGGCGACTTCTTCGGTGGCATCATGGACATGACCGGCACCGTATATGGCAGCAAGGACTACTCCGGCCCCATCCGCGACTGGGGCTTCAAGGTGGGAGACTACTGGTATGACATCGCTGTGGTGCTCGACCAGCTATGGGGCATCAACTGGGAGCAACAATATTCGCACGACGAATATGGCTACACCGGCACCTTCCTCGGCGCATCGCCCGACGGCCTCACCCTGCTGGTGGCAGACTACTCCATGAGCCCGTATAACACATACGTATTCCGTCTAACCGCTCCACTCAAAGATATCGTAAAGGACTTTGACCTGCTCGGCAACTACAGCGTTTCCCCCATGAGCGGCGCATCTTTTGCCCAGCTCAAGGATATACGCGTGCGCTTTGACCGCCCAATCACCGTGCTTAATGAGTATAACGGGGTCACCGTCTATGACGAGGATGGTACCGCTATAGCCAACTCCATCTCCCTGAGCCTCGACCCGGGTGACTCAAAGACCCTGACTATGACCTTTCGCAACCGTCGCCTCGAGGAGGGTAAACTATACACCGTAGTCATCCCTGCCGGCACTGTCTGCATCACCGGCGACCACGATAAGCAGAACAGCGAGATACGCGTTACTTACAAGGGACGCCCCGCTGCCCCCGTGGCCCCGATAAGCATCTCTCCGGCCGATGGCACTGAGGTGGTGCAAATCAATGCTACCTCCAACCCCGTGACACTGCGCTTCAACTCCGAGCTCTCTGTAGTTGACGGCTCCGGCATGAAGCTATATATGGTGAACGATGACAATTCACGCGATGAGATTGCCACCCTCTCCGGCTCAATCACCGGCAATGAGTTGAGCATATACCCCATTCTGGAGCAGCGCCTTGCCAAGGGCACCAATTATGAAGTAGTGATACCGGCCGGCCGCGTAGCCGATATCTCAGGCGCCGACCCCAATGAGGAGATAACTATCAAATATACCGGCGCATACGTGCCCGAAATAAACATTGTGGATGGTGTGCTCTTCGAGGATAACTTCGACCAGGGCTTGACCAACAAGTGGATGTATTACAACGGCAACGTGGACAGCGAGCCCACAGACTTGATGCAGTCTTGGGGCTTTGTCAACAACTATCCCTGGTGGACTGTCATGGAGAGCACCGACGCCTTAGGCCAAAGTGCCGCCACTCACTCCATGTTCAAGACACCGGCACGGGCTGACTCTTGGATGGTGGCCGGCCCCTTGTACATCAAGGATGAGACTACCTTCCTGAGCTTCAACTCTCAGAACTATCTGGAAGGTGTAGCAGACCGCCTCAAGGTGGTGGCTTATACCACCGATGATGTCTACACCTCTCTGACACAGACCATTGTAGACAATATGCGCTATTATGGTGAAGTGATTTATGACGAAGAACAGACTCCCGGCACCAGCGAGGAGCTCCTCGCCGGCGATTGGAAGGAAAACATCGTGAAGCTCGACAAATTTGCCGGCAAGAATATATACCTTGCTTTCTGGAATGACAACCGTAACAAGTCAGCCGTCTTTGTAGACGATGTAAAAGTGGCAATGGATGTGAAATTCGCCCTCATGAACATCACCCCGGCCACTATGGTAGCCAAAGATGATGTCGAGGTGAAGGGTGTGCTCCAAGTGATGAGCGAGACTGAGACCTTCAAGGGCTACAGCATAAAACTGCTGGATGCCAACGACAATATCCTCAGCGAGATGTCTGATCCCAATGTCACTGCCTCCAAGGGCTGGAAACTCGAGTTTACAATGCCCAATAAGCTTACAACTCCCGTTGGTAAGGAGACCCGCTACAAAATATCTGTGACCATGGGCGAGAGCACCGAGGTGAATGAGTTCTCAGTGCAGAACCTTGCCCGTCAGACCACCAAGCGTGTCGTAATCGAGGAGATGACCGGCCAGAACTGCCCGAACTGCTCTCTGGGTCACGCTGCCATCGATTGGCTTGAGAAGGACCTCCCCGGCCTTGTGCTCCCCATCGAGCTCCACACTTATACCGGGGACCCCTGGAGCAATGCCCGCCTGGTGTCTATCACCCAGAACCTTGGCTTAAACGCAGCCCCCACTGCTGTCATCAACCGCATCAAGGGCAACGATGGCAGCTATCTGGCTATTTCTCCCATGGCTATCTCAGGCAATAACCACGTGTATAAGAATGCCGGCGTGTGGTATGACTATGTCATCTCCGAGCTCGAGACAATGGCTCCCGCCGACATTGATGTCACAGACATCACTTATGATGATGAGACTCGCACCTACACAGCCGACATCAATGTGACCTATGCACTTGACATGGAGAACATCAACCACAATCTCCTTATCGAGATTTGCGAGGATGGCCTGGAAGGTACTCAGGACAACAACCGCGCCGTGTATGAAGACCCCGCCCTCGGCGATTGGGGTAAGGGCGGCATTTATGGCCAAAGCAGTGTGAACTACACATACCACAATGTGGCCCGCAACTGGTCAGGCTCAACCTTCAACGGTACCGGCGGTCTTATTCCCGTAAACGTGGAGGCCGGCAAGAGCTATCCGGTGCAGATGAGCATCAATGTGCCTAAGGGTGTAGAGCCCGGTAACACTCACATCACCGCCATGCTGATAGACTCACAGAGTGGAAAGGTACTCAACGCCAACCGCATGAGGTCGGCCGACAGCACCGCAGTAGAGAGTGTGGAGAGCACTCCCCTATCAGTAGTTGTAAAGGGTCATACCATCAATGTGCTCACAGCAGGCGAGGTTGAGGTAGAGGTCTACAGTGTAGATGGCATGAAGATAGCTTCAGCCGCCGGCATTGACACCCTCAGCTGCGAAGTGAACGGCTATCGCGGCATTGCCATAGTCATGGTGAAGAGTGCCTACGGCCTCAAACCATACAAGGTGATGCTCCGATAACGATTAACACTAACAAATTCAGTTGCTTTTTAGTTGCGGCGGGCGTTCAACCCGCCGCAATTGCATCTATGGTAAAAACCGCCTACACAACCCCGCACACCCACGGCTATCGCCGAGTGTGTACGGGGTTACCATAAGTCGGTATCCTTGCGGACACTCCTACCCATAACATACTTAACTTAGGGTGTCTGTGCTCTTTTTTTTAACATTGTTTAAGACTTCTGTTGTGTGATTTTTGGGGTGGGAGGGTTGATATTACAAAATAAATTTGTAATTTTGCGCCTATAAACACACTGAAAAACTCAAATAATAATTAAACATATTCTTATGAAGAAATTTTTACTTTTGGTTGCAAGCGTTGCAATGGCTATGACAGCCGGCGCATACGAGTTCTGCTATCGCGGCACACCCATCAACGACGGTGACCGCATCAACATCACAAGCTACTGGGATCAGAGTATGACTTATTTCAATCCTGAGCTGACACTCAAATCAGACACAGGTGGAACAGCTTCTGTAACAGTAAACAATCTTGTGAGCACTCAATCACCCGGCTTGGAGCTTGACGAAGACGGCTTCGATGAGATAACCGGTATTGGTGATCCCACCGTTTCATGGTGTTCATTTGGCAACTGTGTTGCCTTAATGCCCGGCCAGACACTGACTCGTGGTGGTGCGCTTACACCCGGCGAAGAGTTGGATTTGCTCATTGAGCTTGCTTATAAATTAGGCCTCGACGAGACAAGCATCGATAACATGACTATCTCAGCTTCTTTTGATGTATCAGTCACAGTAGACGGCGATACAAAGAAGGTTACTTTCTATGTAGAGCACAATACAGGCGCAGTAGCCGGTATTGACGCTGACAACAATGCTCCCGTGCAGTACTTCGACCTGCAGGGCCGCACAGTCACTGAGCCTGCCAACGGCATCTTCATCAAGCGTCAGGGCAGCAAGGTCACCAAGGTAGTTCTCTAACAAGCCATTGCGGCATCGGGGGTAATCATCCCGATTACCCTTAGCCCACAAAAATATAGGCGACACCTCAATGAGGTGCCGCCATATTTTTTGTGGTTGTGGTCTGATTATTTCAGTACACCGAGCTTCTTGCCCACCTTGATGAAGGCAGCGATGGCGCGGTCGAGCTGGTCACGGTCGTGGCCGGCGCTCAGCTGTACGCGGATACGAGCCTGACCCTTAGGCACTACGGGGTAGTAGAAACCGGTGACATAGATACCCTCTTTCTGCATCTCGGCAGCGAAGTCCTGGCTCAGCTTGGCGTCATAGAGCATCACAGCGCATATGGCGCTCTGAGTGGGCTTGATATCGAAGCCGGCCTCGAGCATCTTGGTGCGGAAGTATTCCACATTGTCCATGAGCTTGTCATGCAGTGCGTTGCTCTCTTTGAGCTTGCCAAACATGGCGATGCTGGCACCTACGATAGCGGGAGCTACTGAGTTGGAGAACAGATACGGGCGTGAGCGCTGACGCAGCATGTCGATAATCTCCTTGCGGCCGGTGGTGAAGCCTCCCATGGCGCCGCCGAAGCTCTTGCCGAGTGTGCCGGTGAAGATGTCGATGTCGCCGTAAGCGTTAAACTGCTCTGCCACACCATGACCTGTGGGACCTACCACACCTGCTGAGTGGCTCTCGTCGACCATCACCAGGGCGTTGTACTTCTTGGCGAGCTCCACGATCTTGTCCATGGGAGCCACGTTGCCGTCCATAGAGAATACGCCATCAGTGGCGATGATGCGGAAGCGTTGTGCTTGAGCCTCCTGCAGACAGCGCTCCAGGTCAGCCATATCAGCGTTGGCATAGCGATAACGTTTAGCCTTGCACAGACGCACACCGTCGATGATAGAGGCGTGGTTGAGGGCGTCAGAGATGATAGCGTCTTGCTCGGTGAGCAGGGGCTCAAAGAGGCCTCCGTTGGCGTCGAAGCAAGCAGCGTAGAGAATAGTGTCCTCAGTCTTGAAGTAGTCTGAAATGGCCTTCTCGAGCTCCTTGTGGAGGTCTTGAGTACCGCAGATGAAGCGCACGGAGCTCATGCCGTAGCCGCGACGATCCATGGCATCCTTGGCAGCAGCAATCAAGTCGGGGTCATCAGAGAGGCCCAGATAGTTATTTGCGCAGAAGTTGAGCACCTCGCCGGGGGTACCCTCTACAGCGATGTCAGCCTTCTGAGGGGTGACGATGATACGTTCATTCTTATAGAGCCCGGCATCTTTGATGTCCTGCAGCTCCTTCTGAAGATGTTCCTTGAAATCAGTGTACATGACTTATTTTAGATTTATAGGTTAATTAATTCTAACTAATAGCCGTTCAATTTAGACCTCAAAATTACAACTTTTCAGTCACATCTACAAATCTGAGTCGCAAAAAAGATGGCAGCACATTTTTTTGGTGCCGATATCCCTGCACTTTCAAAGTTTTTTCGTAATTTTGCAGTGCGAATGCGTCAGCCACTTCGCTCGCATCAACGTATATATTACCCGAAAAATAATCTATTGCCAAAAATAAAATGAAAAACGTATTGATTATTGGCGCAACAGGCCAGATAGGCACAGAGCTCACAATGAAGCTGCGCCACACATACCCCAATGGCAACGTAGTGGCCGGATACATCCCCGGCGCCGAGCCCAAAGGGGAGCTGCTCGAGTCCGGCCCCTCTCACATTGTAGATATTACAAATCCGGCACAAATAGCCGAGGCTGTTGACAAATATAATGTCGACACTATCTATAACCTTGCAGCGCTGCTCTCAGCTGTGGCTGAGGCTAAGCCTCAACTCGCTTGGAAGATTGGCGTAGGCGGCCTCTACAACACTTTGGAGGTGGCTCGCGAGAAGGGTTGTGCAGTATTCACACCCTCTTCTATCGGCTCTTTTGGCCCCGACACTCCCCGCGATAATACTCCCCAGGACACAGTGCAGCGCCCTCGCACTATCTATGGTGTGACCAAGGTGAGCGGCGAGTTGCTGAGCGACTACTATGCAAAACGCTTCGGTGTAGACACTCGTTCCGTACGCTTCCCGGGCCTCATCAGCTATGTAGCACCTCCCGGTGGCGGCACTACTGACTATGCCGTGGATATCTATTACTCTGCCGTGAAGGGTGAGACATTCAAATGCCCCATCGCTGCAGGCACCTTCATGGACATGATGTATATGCCCGATGCTCTGCGCGCCGCTATCGAAATCATGGAGGCTGACCCCACACGTCTGGTACACCGCAACAGCTTCAACATCGCATCCATGAGCTTCGACCCCGAGATTATCTACAACAAGATAAAGGAGTATATCCCGGACTTCAAGATGGAGTACGAGCATGACCCGTTGCGCCAGGCTATCGCTGACTCATGGCCCAACAGCTTGGATGACAGCTGCGCACGCAATGAGTGGGACTGGAAGCCCGAGTATGACCTCGATGGCATGACACGCCACATGATAGCTCACCTGCGCGAGAAGTTCGGCATCGAAAAGCCCGCCAACTGCAAAGCATAACTTTTAGCAAAAGATGACAATACAATAAGTGTCAGCCCAATCACTCCGATTGAGCTGACACTTATTATATGCCCGATTTATTGTCAGGCTTGTTTACGGGATATCAGGGGGAGAGTAGCAAGTATGAGGCCTACAAAGAGGGCAGCGGCACCTATAAGCATCACCGTCTGATAATTTGTGGCATCAGCAAGCATGCCCCAGCCTCCGGCTGCAAGGGCTCCTCCGGCCGCAAGAGCCATACTCACCAGGCTGTAAATACCGGCATAGTTGCGTGTGCCGAAGATTGTCTTGGTAATCATGGCTGTCTGCACCGTGACTCCGGAATACTCCCAGCCGAACAAGAATGCACCGACAAACATGAGCCACAGAGCGCCTGAGCAGAGCACCATGAGTAGCAAGCCGGTGATACCAAATAAAGTGGTGACAAGGAGTCCGGCCAGGCAATTACGGTCGTTAATCCAGCCCAGTGCTACCTTACCGACAGCTGCTCCACCCATCACCACGGCCGCCATGAGTGAGGCGAGAGAGGTGTCGTAAAACCCCTCTACGTAGGCCGGCACAAACAGATTGAGGGTAGAAACACCCATCATGATGAAAGAGAACACTACTACGGCATAGAAGGCCGGCATGCGTATGGCACGACTGTATTCCACACCGGCTTCGGCTGCCGCTCCTGTGGCTTTAACCTTGTCAATGCCAAAGGGTTGAAGTCCTTTGTCTTTGGGATGGTCTCTAAGAAGGAGTGCCAACAATGGGGTAACTACAATCAGGATAAGTGCCGCAATGGCACCGTATGTGAAACGCCATCCTATGCTCTGAATAAGGGAGCCGGCTATGGGATTGAATATCATACCTCCCAAGCCACTGGCGGCGGCGCATACACCTATCATTACTCCTACACGAGTGCGAAACCAGCGGTTTACAAGGGTTGGGAAACTCAGATACATCAGGAAGGAGAGGGTGATACCCAGCAAGGCTCCGGCGAGATAAAACATCCACACGCTCTGTGCTGCCGACATTATGATGAAGCTCACACCCATAAGTGCTGAACTTGCCGTCAGCAGCCAGCGGGCACTATACATCTCCATGAGGCGTCCTGCCACCGAAAGCATCAGCGCTGATGTGACGTACATAATTGACATGTATATACTTAGCTCGCCTACCGGGATGCCAAGAGTGGCGCTAACCGGCTTAAAGAATATGCCGGCGCAGCTGAATGTAAGGCCCACATTGATGCCCATAATAAGGCAGCAGCAGGCTACTATAATATATCCGTAATGCAGTTTCTTGTCGCGCATGTTTTTTCAATTAGGAATTAGAGTCCGGGATAGGATTGTGGAAATTAGAGCGTGTCTAATAAAAAGAGGGAGAAATGGGAAACAGACAGGGTCACTGTTTCTCCATGAGTTCGAGGGCACGCAACTCCTTGGAGTCGATTTCCTCGATGAGTTGTTGTATGCGTGCGGCGTGCTGTTGAAGGGTGTCTATGGGTAGGGCTCCGCTCGACATGGCAGCCTCCAAGCTCTCTTTCTCGGCTTCGAGCTGTGGCAACTCACTTTGCAGGGCTTCAAGCTCTTTAGTCTCTTTATATGTCAGACGCACCGGGCGCTCGGCACGCTGCTTGCCGGGGGTGGCTGGCGTTGTGGAGGACGCTGTACGGGAGGCCTTCTCTTTGCGCTCGGCTACCAGACAATGGCGATAGGTGGAATAATCACCGGGGAAGTCGCGGATAGTGCCGTCGCCGTTCATCACAAACAGATGCTCTGTGACTCTGTCAAGGAAGTAGCGGTCGTGACTCACAACAATCAGGCATCCCTTAAATGTGGCGAGGTATTCCTCCAGAATGGCAAGTGTGGGGATGTCCAGGTCGTTTGTCGGCTCGTCGAGGATGAGGAAGTTGGGAGAACGCATCAGCACAGTAGCAAGATAGAGGCGTCGACGCTCGCCGCCACTGAGCTTGTACACATAATTCTGTTGTGTGGCCGGGCTGAACAGGAAACGGGTAAGGAATTGCGAAGCTGTCAGAGTGGTCTTGTCATCAATGCGCACCGTCTCGGCAATATCTCTAACGGCATCTATGACCTTCATGTTCTCGTCAAAGTGCATCCCCTCTTGACTATAGTAGCCAAACCTCACGGTGGTGCCGATATCGAAGTGGCCGGCATCCGGGGCCACCTTGCCCAGCAACATCTTAATTAAGGTGGACTTCCCTACCCCATTGTCACCCACGATGCCCACCTTGTCATAGCGAGCGAAGATATAGTTCCAATTTTTGAGGATTACCTTGTCGCCCCACGATTTGGTTATATCGTGCGCTTCAAAGATTTTTGAGCCTATATAAGTATCACCCCCCGAGAGCTTGACGTTAGACTGGCGGGGGTTGCCTTGATGGCTCTTCTTCTCCAACTCATAGAAGTTGTCGATACGATATTTGGCTTTTGAGCCGCGCGCCTGGGGTTGTCTGCGCATCCATTCGAGCTCAGTGCGCAGCAGGTTGCGCACACGTGCCATCTCGGCATCAATAGCCTCGCGGCGCTCCTCGCGCTTCTCCAGATAATAGTCGTAGTTACCCTTATAAGAGTATATTTGCTGCCGATCTATCTCAATGATTTTGTTGCATACACGGTCCAGAAAGTATCTGTCATGTGTCACCATGAGCATTGTGGCACGCGAGCGAGTAAGATAGTTTTCGAGCCACTCAATCATGTCAATATCCAGATGGTTGGTAGGCTCATCGAGCAGAAGCAAGTCCGGCTCCGAGATAATCAGGCGGGCGATGGCGGCCCTTTTCACCTCACCGCCTGAGAGCTGATGCATCGGGGTGTTGGCATCGGGTAGTCTCATGGATGTAATCATGCTCAAGGCGCGCGCCTGAGGGTCCTCATCCTCATGTTCGGGGGCTGCGGAGGTCATAAAGGAGATGAGTGTATCATCTGCCCGATAGGTAGAAGTTTGGGGGAGGAAGCCCACGCGCAGCCCGTTGCGAAAAATCACGGACCCGCTGTCAGCCTCCTCCCCTCCTGCAATGATTGATAGCAGAGTGGACTTGCCGGTGCCGTTGGGTGCTATAAGGCCTATCTTGTCACCCTCATAGATGCCGAAGGTGACATCGCCAAAGAGTAGCCTGTCGCCATAACTCTTTGTCAATCCCTCTATTTGCACATAGCTAACCATCTGCTCTCATTGGTTCAGTGGTCAATTAGAGCTTGGCAATAACCTCGATCTCCACGAGAGCCTGCTTGGGGAGCTCCTTAACTGCGAAAGCGCAACGTGCGGGGAAAGGTTTCTCAAAGTAAGTGGCATACACTTCGTTCATGGGGCCGAACAGGCTCATATCTGCCAAGAAAACAGTTGACTTAACAACATTTGCCATAGATGCACCGGCCTCCTCAAGGATAGCCTTTACATTATCGAGGCTCTGGGTGGTCTGGCCCTTGATATCCTCGGGCATGGCGCCTGTAGCGGCGTTGATGGGGAGCTGACCTGACACATAGATGAAACCGCCGGCCTCGATGGCCTGGCTGTAGGGACCGATTGCACCGGGAGCGCCGGCTGCATTAATTTCTTTCTTCATGGGTATTATTTTGTATTAAGTGGGCCCGGTAATTTCTGCTTCCGGGACATTAATTTTGTGCAAAATTAATACTTTTCAGGCAGTCTCACAAATTTTTCCACCCTCGCGATTTAAACTTTACTTCAAAATAAACATATGAAAGACTCGGGGGGTGCCTTGGGGCTCAAAATTTTATTTGCACAGTTCGGAAAGTTTTATTAATTTTGCACGCAATAAATACCGAATTTAATATGTCGTTTATTGCTGATAGAGTCAAGATGGAGGGCTTGACATTTGATGATGTCCTCCTTATTCCGGCTTACTCGGAAGTACTTCCTCGCGAAGTTAATCTCACTACCCGTTTTTCTCGTAGAATAACACTGAATGTGCCCATTGTGTCTGCGGCAATGGATACTGTCACAGAGAGCCAGCTGGCTATTGCCATTGCACGCGAAGGTGGCATTGGCGTTATTCACAAGAATATGTCTATTGAGGAGCAGGCACGCCAGGTGCACGCCGTGAAGCGTGCTGAGAACGGCATGATTTATGACCCCGTGACTATTCAGTGCGGCGCTACTGTGGCTGATGCCTTGGCCATGATGCACGAATATCATATCGGTGGTATCCCTGTAGTGGACACTGAGGGATATCTCAAAGGTATTGTCACAAATCGCGACTTGCGTTTCGAGCGCAATCTCAATCGCCCCGTTGACGAGGTGATGACTAAAGAGAACCTCATCACCACTACTGATAGCACAAACCTTGAAGAAGCTGCCGACATCCTCCAGAGCCACAAGATAGAAAAGCTTCCCGTTGTCAACTCCGAGGGCAAGCTCATCGGCCTTGTCACATATAAAGATATTACCAAAGCTAAAGATAAACCCTTTGCTTGCAAAGACAAGTTGGGCCGTCTGCGTGTTGCTGCCGGTATAGGTGTAACCCCCGACTCCATGCAGCGTGCTGAGGCTCTTGTCAAGGCTGGTGTCGACGCATTGGTCATAGACACTGCACACGGCCACAGTGCCGGCGTGATTAAGGTGCTCAAGGCCGTAAAGCAAGCCTTCCCAGACATTGATGTGGTGGTGGGTAATATCGCTACCGGCGACGCCGCCAAATATCTGGTGGAGAATGGTGCCGACGGTGTCAAGGTAGGTATAGGCCCCGGCTCAATATGCACCACACGCGTTGTAGCCGGTGTGGGTGTGCCCCAGCTCTCTGCCATTTATGATGTAGCAAAGGCCCTTGAGGATACAGATGTGCCACTGATTGCCGACGGTGGTATCCGCTACAGCGGCGACATTGTCAAAGCTATAGCCGCAGGTGGCCACTGCGTAATGCTCGGCGGCATGCTTGCCGGCGTGGAGGAGAGCCCCGGCGACACCATCATCTTCAACGGCCGTAAGTTCAAATCCTACCGCGGCATGGGCTCACTCGAGGCCATGGAGAAGGGGAGCAAGGATAGATACTTCCAGGGCAATGAGACAGACACCAAGAAGCTCGTACCCGAGGGTATTGCCGCCCGTGTGCCTTACAAAGGAAGCCTCTACGAGGTGGTTTATCAGATGCTCGGCGGCCTGCGCTCCGGTATGGGCTATTGCGGCGCCAAGGACATCGAGGCATTGCACCATGCACAGTTCACACGCATTACAGCTGCCGGTGTCCTGGAGAGCCATCCCCACGATGTAGCCATCACAAGCGAGGCTCCTAACTACTCTCGCTCATAATCGACTAAACGCTTATAAATCCCCGGCTCATACAGACGTATGTGAGCCGGGGATTTTAGTTTGTATAAGCTCGAGGATTTGGTGTGTATGAAAAATTTGTTGTAACTTTGCAGTGCCGCTCACAAAGAGTGGCCTACACATGATTTTAGACACAACTAACGTATCGGCGCCGATGCCGAACCTGAATTTTGCAGTGAAAGAGAACTGGAAGAGTACCGCCGGTTCGTCGAATTAGTCTGCACAAGTGGTTAATATACCTCCACTTATGCATTTAGTGATGAGAAAAATAATTTTTTCTCAACTATTTATCAGCTCACCATACTTATCGAACACTAATTAGCCTTTACGAGGTGGAGTACACACTGACGAAGCGTATTCCTCTACCCTACTTGCCATGGTGAGTTAGTCCTTAACACGCTAATATTTTCTTACACTAATGAACAATCGAAGATTGCTCACAGGCCGGCTTGCTGCTATCCTGATGAGTATCGGGGTGTGTGCGTTTGCTCAACAAGCACCACCGGCCCCGACTGTATATACCCTCGAACAGCTTTTTGAGATTGCCGAGACCAACAGCACTCAACTGCGCCCGGCCCGCGCTGCCGAGGCTGAAGCATTGACCGAAATTGAGGTGGCCAAAATGAACCGCCTGCCCGACATTCAGGCGAACTTGTCTGTCTCATTTATCGGCGATGGCTTCACTACCAAACGTGACTTCTCTGACTACCAAAAGGCGCCGATACCCCATTTCGGCAATAACTTCGGCATCAATGTCACACAGCCTGTCTATGCCGGAGGTGCCATTACAAAAGGGATTGAGCTGGCCGAGCTCAAGCTGACGGCCTCTCGCTATGCCACAGACTTCAACCGCGATAACATCCGCTTTGGTATCACAGGTTTCTATCTCGACATATACAAGTATCACAATCTGCGGACCGTAGTTGAGCAGAACATTGCCCAGGCGCGGCAGGTACTCACCCAGATGAATAATCGGCATGAGCAAGGTATGGCTCTGCACAATGACATTACACGCTATGAGCTTTTGGTGCAAAATCTGGAATTGCAGCTCATCAAGATTGATAACACTATCAAGATACTCAACGACAATCTTGCTACTATGACCGGTCTGCCCGCAGGTATCACCGTGGCCCCTGACAGTGCCATCCTTGCTCACTCACTGCCTACTCAGAGTGCTGATGGATGGCGACAGGCCGCCCTGACAAATTCGCCGTCGCTCCGCATGGCACAGAGCAGTGTGGATATAAGCCGCAAAGCCGAAGAATTGGTATATGCCGAGCGTCTCCCTAAGGTGGGCTTACAGGCCGCTTATAGCCTTGAAGGGCCGATACTGGTGGAGGTTCCGCCCATCAACCGCAATCTCAGTTATTGGTATGTAGGGGTTGGGGTGAGCTACAATCTCTCATCACTCTTCAAGAATGACAAATCCATGGCTCGCGCAAAGGCCGCTTCAGCCACGGCCTTCGACCGGCTCGAGGTGCTCCGTGAGAACACCGAGCTCGAGGTTCGTAATGACTATGTGCGCTATATGGAGGCATATGAAGAGCTCAAGACTCAGGAGAAGAGCGTGGAGCTGGCCAACAGCAATTATGCCGTAGTCGAGACACGTTATAGTGCAGGCATGGCCCTCATCACCGATATGCTGGATGCTGCGAACTCCCTGCTGGATGCTCAGCAGCTGCTCGTCAACGCGCGTATTAACATCATCTATTACTATTACAAATTACTGTTTACTTCCGGACAAATATGAGACATCGTACAAAAAAAATCATTTCCTATATAGTTACCATCGCAATTATAGGAGTTGCCGGCGTGTGGGTGGCAAGTAAGTTCAAACACTTCGGCAAAGTTGAGTTTACTGACAATGCCCAGGTAAAACGGCAGATAGTGCCCGTCAACAGTCGTGTGCAAGGATACATAAAAGAGATATTATTTGATGAATATCAGGAGGTACATGCCGGCGACACCCTGGTCATAATAGATGACACCGATTTGTTACTCAATGTAGCACAAGCTCAGGCCGACTATGCCAATGCCCTGGCCTCGCGCAAGGTCACCACGCAATCCGTGGGTGTGGCCAACGCCAACGTGGCGGTGAGCGAAGCTACGATAGCCGAGGCCAAGGTGTTGATGGACAATGCCAATACCGACCTCGACCGCTATGCCCAACTGCTCGAGAAGGATGCTGTAACCCGCCATGAGTATGATGGTGCAAAAACCGATTATGAGGCCAAAAAGGCGAGATATGAGATGCTTGCCAAGCAGCGTGCCGCCACATCGTCAACCGTCTCTGAGACTGAGCAGCGTATAGAGCAAAACGATGCCGGCATACAGTTGGCCAAGGTGATGCTCGACCGTGCCAATGTCAACCTCTCGTATACAGTAATAGTGGCTCCGTGCGACGGATATGTGTCTCGCAAGGATATCCAGGTAGGACAGCTCGTGCAGCCCGGGCAAACTCTTCTGAGCATCGTTGATGCCGGCGATGTGTGGATTGAGGCCAACTTCAAGGAGACTCAGCTGCCACATATCCATGTAGGCAGCAAGGTTGATGTCAAGGTGGATGCCATCCCCAACAAATCGTTTACCGGCACTGTAGTATCGCTCTCCACTGCCACCGGTGCGGCACTGTCTGTAATGCCTCAGGACAACTCGGCCGGCAACTTTGTTAAGGTGCGCCAGCGTATACCGGTGCGTATAGAACTCACAGACACAGCCGCTTACAAGTTGCTGCGTGCCGGCATGAATGTTGAATGTGAAGTAAGGTACTGATGGCTGACCACGGATTATTGCAGGGACCTTTTGATATCCCTGATGTGCCCAACTTCATACCACGGCGCCTGAAGCCCTGGCTATTCATTCTGTTTGTCCTCATCGTCCAATTTTCCAGTGGCGTATACATGGCGGCAGCTTCTGATATGGTGGGCACCACGGCGCTAATGCAAGAGGATATCCTCATGGCGGGATATGCCTCACTCATCGGCATGGCTATCAATTTTGCCGTTATGTTCAGGCTCAAATTCCGATTCTCCAATCGCATAGGCCTGCTCATTTGCGGCAGCGGGCTGATAACCGCCAATTTGATATGCGCAAACACTGACAGTGTGGTAGTTTTGGTGATAACATGCTTCTTCGCCGGGTGGATAAGGATGTGGGCCACATTTATTTGTAACTCTACCATACAGCTTTGGCTCACCACGGTCAGAGATATGTCCATCTTCTTTTGCTATGTATACCTGGTAGTCGATGGTGTGATACAGCTCAGCGGTATCGCCATCATTTACACTGCCTTCCATGCGGAGTGGGAGTACATGCACTGGTTCATGATAAGTCTGTTGGCATTTATGATGCTGCTCACCTTGCTGCTTGTCCGCCCGGTCAAGGGGCCTTTGCAAATACCCCTGCTCGGTATTGACTGGATAGGCTCCGCACTTTGGGCCGTATTCATGCTCTGCTTCACCTTTGTATGTGTCTATGGCAATTATTTTGACTGGTGGGATAGTATGGAGATACGCATGGCGGTGCTCTTAGGTGTGCTATGCATGGCCATAAATCTATGGCGTGCCACCTTCTTGCACCACCCGTATATCAGCTTTACGGCACTTACCAACAAGAGTGTGATACGCGCCACACTGATATACCTGGTGTTCTTCACCCTATTGGCTACCGAACATGTCTTTGAGCATTCATACGCTGCCACGGTCTTGGGATTTGACGAGACAAATCTCATAGACCTCAACTGGTATGTATTGGTCGGTATTTTAGCCGGTGTGTGGTTTACCTACGTCACCTTTGCCAAGCGCAAATGGAGGTATAAGGCCATGACTGCCATCGGATTTATATTTGCCGGCTTTTATCTGGCTTACTTCTACTTCATGATAGACTATGGGGTGGAGAAGGAGATGTTGTTTCTGCCTCTATTCTGCCGCGGATTTGCCTCTGTGGTCATTTCGATAGTGTACCTGACCTCGATATTACAAGGAGGGATGCATTTCTTCGTCTTCCCTCAGGCACTGACCATCAACGGATTTACTGGCGCGGTGATGGGTGCCACTTTCGGGCCGGCAATAATAGGTGAGCTGTTCCGCCATGTAATGGCTAAGAATTATGCATTGCTGTCAGCGCGGTTTCAAGCCACTTCTGATGTATTGCGACATATTGATTTCGGCGAATTATACGGGCAACTGCGGGTGCAGGCTCTGGTGGTGAGCATGAAGGAGATTTACGGCTGGCTATTGCTGATATGCATCATTAGTCTAACTGCTATCATCATAAGCTACGGCCCGATAAGGCCACAGGCTATCTTCCCGAAATGGCGCACTATACGCCGCGCTATACGCCACCTGGTGCGCACTCAGGCCCACAGTGCCGAGAGCTTTGAATAGGTCTCGAAGGCCATAAAAGAAATGTCGGAGCTGCTGACCCCGACATTTCTTTTATAGCTATTTGCTGTGTTAGTTACCCATTTCAGAGATGAACTTGATACGCATCAGGCGAAGCTCCTCTTCGGTATATTCATCGCCCCATTCATCGTAGGCAGCCTCGATATCATCTTCTTGACATTCGGTGAACCAGTCAATCAATTCATCCTGCCTCTCCGGCTCAATAATATCGTCGATGTAGTAGTCAATATTGAGCTTGGTGCCGGCTTCAACAATAGTCTCTATCTCGCTGAGCAGCTCATCCATCTCCAGGCTCTTGCTCTCGGCGAGTTCCTCAAGGTCTATCTTGCGGTCTATAGACTGTATGATGCTGATTTTGAGCTTGCTCTTGTTGGGGATGGTGCGCACGCGCATATCTGTGGGGCGCTCTATCTCGTTCTCCTCGACATACTTGGCTATCAGCCGGATAAATTTAGAGCCAAACTTGCGAGCTTTGCCGGCACCCACTCCCGGTATAGCTTGCAACTCCTGCAGGGTGATAGGATAAGTGGTAGCCATAGCCTCAAGGCTGGGGTCCTGGAATATGACGTAAGGGGGGAGACCCAAGCGTCGCCCTTCATCCTTGCGCAGCCCTTTGAGGATTGCAAACAGCTGAGTGTCAGCTACCCCACCACCGTGGGCAGACCCTTCAGCACTCTCTGACTCGTTGAAGTCATTGTCTTCAGTAATCTTGAAGCTGACGGGATTCTTGAGATATTCCATGCCGGCAGGGGTGACATGGAGCACGCCGTAGCTCTCCACATCGCGCTCTATGTAACCGGCAATCAGGGCTTGGCGCAGCAGGGCGTGAATGAATTTCTCATCCTTGTCCCGACAACAACCAAAGAGTTCTATATCCTGATGCTCGCGAGATTTCACCTCGTCGGTACACCGGCCTATCATGAGAGTTGATATATAGTCGGGCTTATACTTCTGCCCCACAGCAATTATAGTCTCAAGAGCGGAAATCAGCTCCTCCTTGACCTCAATTTGTATCTTGGGATGCAGGCAGTTGTCGCAAGCGCCACAATTGTCTTCGCCGAACTCTTCGCCGAAGTAGTGGAGCAGCATACGGCGGCGACATACAGCAGACTCGGCATACCCGGCGGTATCCTCAAGCAGCTGTTTGCCTATCTCTTGCTCAGACATGGGTTTGCCCTGCATGAGCTTCTCCATTTTTTGCAAGTCTTTGCGTGAGTAGAAGCATAGACAGTGTCCACGACCGCCATCGCGACCGGCGCGTCCCGTCTCCTGATAATAACCCTCAAGGCTCTTGGGTATGTCATAGTGTATCACAAAGCGCACATCCGGCTTGTCAATACCCATACCGAAGGCTATGGTTGCCACGATCACGTCTACCTTCTCGTGCAGGAAAGCATCCTGATTTTCGGTGCGCGTAGCACTATCCATCCCGGCGTGATATGGGAGTACACGAATGTCGTTCACGCGCAAAGTCTCCGCCAATTCCTCCACCTTCTTACGGCTCAGGCAATATATGATACCACTCTCTGAGGGGTGGCTCTTGACGTAGCGTATGATGTCGCGGTCCACATCCTTGGTCTTGGGGCGCACCTCATAGTACAGGTTATGGCGGTTAAAGCTTGACTTGTAGACACAGGCGTCTGTCATGCCCAGATTCTTCTGTATATCATGCTGCACCTTGGGGGTGGCAGTTGCTGTCAGGGCTATTACCGGGCGGTCTTGTATCTCATTTATTATAGGCCGTATTTTTCGATACTCGGGGCGAAAATCATGCCCCCATTCAGAAATACAGTGCGCCTCGTCTACAGCATAGAAGCTTATGGGTATGGAGCGCAGGAATTCGATATTTTCGGCCTTCGTGAGGCTCTCCGGAGCCACATAAAGCAGCTTAGTGCGTCCGGAGCGAACATCCTCTTTTACATCTTCGATAGCAGCCTTGGTCAGTGAGGAGTTAAGGAAGTGGGCAACCCCCGGCTCGCCGCAAAATTGACGCATGGCGTCCACTTGGTTTTTCATCAATGCAATGAGAGGAGATATGACAATGGTGGTGCCGGGCATGAGCATGGCGGGCAGTTGATAGCAGAGGCTCTTGCCTCCGCCGGTGGGCATGAGTACGAATACGTCATTGCCGGCTAACAGGTCTGTAATAATGGCTTCCTGGTTGCCTTTAAATTGTTCAAAGCCAAAATAATGCTTTAGTGCGTGGCGCACCTCATCGGCAGTGATTTGGCGGCTGTTGGCATTTGTATCAGGTTGGTTGTTCATGTGATTGTTGCTATCAGGTATGAGGTTAGAGGGGGTATTCCCATACAAAGTTACAAAAAAATATTGAGATAGCAACAAAAATTAGAAAAAATTACGGTCAGGACACAGACACCGTTTGTCTTTGCCCTGACTGTATAGTGTAAGTATAATCTGTATCAGTCCTTGATTTGAGTCTTTTCGAAGTGAGAGTTATTGAGCTTATCCTCCACGTAGGCTCGTGTCACAGTAAACTCCTTGACATTCATCGAGGGGACATCAAACATTGCATCTACCATGACTGTCTCCACTATGGAGCGCAGACCGCGAGCTCCCAACTTGTACTCTACTGCCTTGTCTACAATAAGATCAAGGGCATCATCGTCGAAGGTGAGCTTCACACCGTCAATCTCAAACATGCGTTGGTATTGACGTATGATGGCGTTCTTGGGCTCCACAAGGATGCGACGCAGCGCATCCTTATCGAGGCTCTGCAGATGGGTCAGCACCGGCAGACGACCGATGATTTCAGGTATCAAGCCGAAGCTCTTCAGGTCTTGAGGCATGACATATTGTATGAGGTCTTCTGTCTGTTTCTTGCGCTTTTTGGCATCATGCCCAAAGCCCACTACCATGGTATTGAGACGCTGTGCTATCTTACGCTCAATGCCATCGAAGGCACCGCCGCAGATGAAGAGGATATTCTTAGTATCAACAGCTATCATCTTCTGGTCGGGATGCTTGCGGCCACCATTTGGTGGGACGAGCACCACGCTCCCCTCGAGGAGCTTGAGCAAGCCCTGTTGCACACCCTCGCCGCTCACGTCACGCGTGATGGATGGATTGTCGCTCTTGCGGGCTATCTTGTCTATCTCATCGATGAAGACGATACCACGCTCAGCCTTCTCCACATCATAATCACATGCTTGTAGCAGGCGAGTGAGCAGGCTCTCGATATCCTCGCCTACATATCCGGCCTCTGTCAGCACTGTGGCGTCAACGATAGCGAAGGGCACATCCAGCAGGCGCGCAATACTCTTAGCCAGCAGGGTCTTACCGGTACCGGTAGGACCCACCATGATGATATTGCTCTTCTCGATATCCACATCCTTGTCCGGGTCAGCACCGGTCTTGCCTATCTGGGCAAGACGCTTGTAATGGTTATAGACCGCTACCGAGAGAAATTTCTTTGCATTCTCTTGCCCTATGACATATTGATTGAGAAAGGCGTTGATCTCATGGGGTGTGGGCACCTCTTTGAGGTCTATCTGCTGTAGGGAGCCCTTGCCTGCTTTATTTTCGCGCAGATAGCTCTCGCGACACTCATCTATATATTCAATACAATTAGTACAGAGGTGCAATCCGCCTACGATGTCAACTACCGGTGCCTCCGGGCTGTCGGAGGCGCCGCACATGCCACATCTATGTGTTTGTTTTTTTGCCATATCGGAAATTAGTTCTTCTTGGCAGGGTTAACCAGTACTTTATCAATCATGCCGTAATCGGCAGCCTCAGCGGCAGTCATCCAATAGTCACGGTCTGAGTCGGCAGCTACCTTCTCAAGGCTCTGTCCGCTGTGGGTAGAGATGATGCGATAGAGCTCATCCTTGAGTTTGAGTATCTCGCGAGCCGTAATTTCGATATCTGAAGCCTGGCCCTGTATACCACCCATAGGCTGGTGTATCATCACGCGTGAGTGAGGCAATGCGTAACGCTTCCCCTTCTCGCCGGCTACGAGCAATACAGCCGCCATGGAGGCAGCCATACCTGTACAGATGGTGCTCACGTCAGAACTGATATATTGCATGGTGTCATAGATGCCGAGGCCGGCATATACACTGCCACCGGGGGAGTTCACATAGATATTGATATCCTTGCCGGGGTCTGCGCTGTCAAGATACAGCAGCTGGGCCTGAATAATATTGGCGCTGGTCTCGTCTACTTGTGTGCCGAGGAAGATGATACGGTCCATCATCAAGCGGGAGAAGACATCGAGCTGAGTGACATTGAGCTGACGCTCTTCAAGGATATATGGATTGATATAACTTGCTGCGGGTGAAACGGCGGCGCCGGCGTTGACTGCCTTCATATATGAGTCTACGGTGTTGCCGCTCATGCCGAGGTGATGCACGGCATATTTTCTAAAATCTGAATTCATGCTATTGTGATTTGAGTTAAAGAGAATAGTGATACATATATCACTCAGTGCAGCTAATGCACTGATGCATATTATATAACAAAAATCATGCCAAAAAGGTTATACCAAATATCATTAGTGATGATTAAAAAATAACTTGGTAATTTTTTAATCATCACTTAACATTTTTTATCGGAAGCCGGCGGCGACCGGGGCACTACCCTATTCAACACAACGAGGCGGGGAGACTTTGTGAGCTTCCCGCCTCGGTTTTGCTTTGCGATTGCGGCCGCAACCGTATTGTCATTATGCCTCTGCTTCGGGGGCTGTGAAGAGTTTGTTGAATTCCTCTACGCTGACAGTCTTGTCGTCAACAGTGACAGCTTCTTTTACTTTGGCCCACAGTGCAGCATCAACGGTCTGGTTGGCAATCTGTTCACGGGTGCGCTCGTTCTCCAGCATCTCGTTGGCATACTTGGTGAGGACATCTTCCGGAACTGATGTCATGCCATACTGAGCAAACTGGTTCTGAGCGATAGCCTTGGCGAGCTCAAGCATATCTTCTTTGGTGACCTTCACATCGAGCTGCTTGGCGATAGCTTCGCGCTCCAACTGCCACTCCAAATCGGGCACCATGCGGTTATACTCCTCATCGATATTCTCATCTGTGAGCTTCTCGTCCTGTGTCTTCAGATAGTCTTTGAGCACTACGTCAGGGAGCTCGAGCTTGCCGATGGCCTTGGTGATAACATCCTTACCATCAATTGTGAAGCGGAAGTTAGAGTCGGCAGCCAGCTGGTCAGCTATGAGCTTCTTGAGAGCCTCATTATACTCCTCGGCATTGTGTACTTTGTCCTTACCGAAGACCATGTTGTAGTACTCCTCGCCATCCTCTGCGGGCTTGAGCACGATGATTTCCTTGATTTCAAGGTTGAAGTCGCCATGATGGGCTGCTGTCTCCTCCTTGGCAATGTTGAGCATGGATGAGAGCTCAGTCTCGTTGCCGTCGCAAGTAGCTGCGGGGTTGAACTTCACAACATCACCGACATGCTTACCTACAAAGAGATTGCGCTGCTCCTCGCTCTTGAAGTACTGGGGAGAAACGATACCGTTCTCTACCACAATACCCTCAGCCTTGGGCTCGCCATTCTCATCGAGCTCTGTGATGACACCCTTCACCAGAGCGTTGGGCTCAACAGTGTCACCGGGCACCTGAGAGCCGAAGCGACGACGGAACATCTCGTCCTGACGCTTCATCATATCCTCTGACACCTCGATGGTGTAGTAGGGTATGTGCATATCCTTATTGACCTTGGTGTCAAACTCGGGAGCGAGACCTACAGTAAACTCGAAGGTGAAATCCTTGTTGTCCAGATCGAACTCTTCATTCTTCACGGGCACGGGGTTGCCGAGCACCTGAAGTTTGTTCTCCTTAATATAATTATAGATAGCATCTGCTACCTCCTTATTGATTACATCATATTTTACGGCTTTGCCGTACTTCTTCTGGATGAGTGCTGCAGGCACCTTGCCGGGACGGAAGCCGGGCTCAGGGCGGTGCATATTGATATCCTTAAGAGTCTTTTTTACCTTGTCCTGGTAGTCTTTTTCTTCAAGAGACACGGTGACTGTTGCAGTCACATTGCCTGTCTTGTTCAGCGTAACGTTCATATCTATGGGGTTATATTTTTTCTTTAACCGGTTATTGGGCTAACAATTTTAATTAGTCAAATGTTTGAGTGTCAGTATGTTAATAAAAGCAATTAAAGGTTAAAAACGCCAAAATGCCTGTAAGCACATACTCTTAGCGGCCGCAAATATACAAAATTTTTGCGACACTGCAAAACCGTTTCTTTTGGTTATGGTTAGAGTTTATAAAATGTAGTGAAGGCTTCTACAGTATATTTGTGATCAGCGCATGAGGCGGTCTCTGCGGCGGAGTGCATTGCCCAGATGGGAGCCCCCATGTCTACACCACGCAGCGGCATCTGGCCTGTAAGTATATTGCCGAGGGTTGAGCCGCCGGCCACATCGGAGTGATTGACGAAATATTGCACAGGCACACCGGCCTTTTGGCAGATACCACGGAAGACGGCAGCGCTGTCTGCATCGGTCATATATTTGCAATTGGCATTTATCTTGATAGCCGGACCATGACCCATAAGAGCATGATTTGTGGGGTCATATTTGCCGTCATAGTTGGGATGCCATGCGTGAGCATCATCGGCAGAAATCATGAAGGATGCAGCGACTGCTCTGTGGAAGGCCTCGGCTGAGCCCGATGTCAGCTGTGCGCATATGCGTTCAAGCATGGATGCGAGCACCGGGGAGCCGGCTCCTTGCTTGGTGCCGCTGCCGGTCTCTTCATTGTCAAAAACAGCCATCACGCGAGTTGACTCGCACTCGGTGTCGGCTGCATCGAGCAAAGCTCGCAGCGAAGCGAAGGCCATGGAGAGATCATCTATGCGGCCACTCTGGAAGAGGGAGTCGTTAACACCGATAGTTACTGCTTTGTCAAGCGGATACAGGCAGAGCTCATAGTCCATGATATCGCCGACATTAACACCTAAATGAGAAGCGATGGTCCACTTGACAAAGCCCCCCTGCTCCTTGAAGGTCTTGATATCATCATCACCGAAGATGCCGGCCACGGGGAGCATATCGCGCTGCACACTGATAGGGTTGCCTTCGTTGACTGCACGGTTGAAGTGTATGGCCAAGTGGGGTATAGTGGCTATGGGGCGCTTCAGGTCGAGGGTGACGATATGCGGCTTGAGTGGGTTGTCTGAGCGCAGAGCCACACGGCCGGAGATGGAGAGAGGACGGTCGAACCAGGTATAAAGGATGCCTCCTCCATATTTCTCAACATTGAGCTTGAGCACACCCCCTTGGCCGTAAATGTCGGCATTGGGCTTGAGCTTAAGGCAGGGGGAGTCGCTGTGCGAAGATATGATATGGAAGCCATGCTTGGCCACATCACCGGTGCCGGTAATGAATGCAAATATGGCGGTATTATTCACTACGGCATAGTACTTCTTGGCAGGCTCTATGTGCCATGAGTCGGTCGGCTCAATCTTTTCGAAGCCGGCAGCCACGAGTTCTTTCTCTATAGTGTCAACGGCCAGAGCGTTGCAGGTGGAGGCATTGAGCCATTCCAATAATTGATTTATCATGGTAACGAAGATGTTAGTGATGATTAAAAAATAAATTGGTAAAATTTTGTATGATGATCAAGAATACCAACTTGGTATTTTTTAATCATCACTTATTTGTAATAAATATGATGTAGTGCGCGGAGCACATTGGTGAGGGTCTGCCCCCAATATTCGGCAAATGTCTCGCGTGCCCATACCACAGCGTGGTCTGTGAGTGCCCCCTCTGAATCGCGGACGGCAAGGGCACAGTCCAGCAAGGGCTGATACAGGTCTGCCAATGACTCTGACACGGTGGCAGGGATGGTCTCCTCAGAATACTGCATATCCTGACTGAAGGACTCAAGATATGAGTCATCCTCCCCAAGCAGGCAGGCTATGTTGGAGCGCATCTGCTCGTAAGTCTCGGCATCGAGGTATGGCTGCAGGGGCTCATACTCCTCAAGCGCCGGGGCCGGCGTGATGTCGGAGATAGTGATATATATACGTGGTAGCAGACGCAGCATCAGGGCTACGAACTCCTCCTTATCGGCTTGAGCTGCTCCCTCGATGGCCGAGCAATATTCTGTGGCAAGGGCAATGAAGGCGATTGCCCCGCGGGTACTTTCTGTTTGTTCCATAACTTGTTAATAGAGGTTATGCTGTATGATATAGTCGTTAACACTCGTGGGCAGGAAGTAGTTCATATCATGACCGGCGCGCAGCCCTTCGCGGATAAAAGTTGATGACAGGTCTGTCTGCGGGGCGCCCTCCAGCAGGGTGACATTTTCTGGCAATGTATGAGACTGCACAGGATAACCCGGGCGCAGATATATGTAGACGCCAAACTCGCGTATAATCTCTTGTGCATTGCGCCATTTGTCAAATATCAGCCAATTGTCGCTCCCTATCAGCAGGCGAAAATGCCTATCGGGCCATTTGCGAGCCATAGCACACAAGGTGTGGTAAGTGTATGACGGGCGTGGCTGACTGAACTCGAAGTCGCAAACTTTCACTCGGGGCAGCGTGTCGGCCACAAGACGAGCCATGGCCAGCCGGTGTTCGTCGCTCACATCTGCGGCTTTGTTCTTGAGGGGATTATGCGGTGTGACAGTGAGCCACAACTCATCCACTTCCGGGCAAAAACCGCTCACCCATGAGGCGAGCATTGCATGCCCGGTGTGTATGGGATTGAAGCTGCCTGAGTATATAACCGTGTGCATCTTGGTATCTGCTCAATTTAACGGATAAAATCGAGGATGGCGCGGCGCATATTGTCCACAGCTTGAGACAACTTGTCGTTGATGATTACCTTGTCAAACTGCGGTGCGTAACTTATCTCTTCAGCAGCCTTGTCGAGGCGTGTGCGTATCACCTCTTCGGAGTCTGTAGCGCGTGAACGCAGGCGCTCGCCAAGCACATCGATTGAGGGGGGCATCACGAAGATGGAGAGGGCTCGGTCGCCATAACGCTTCTTGACGTTGAGTGCCCCTTTCACATCTATGTCAAGGATAAGGTTCTTGCCCTGAGTGGTGACACGCTCCACCTCGGAAGCGAGGGTGCCATAGCAGGTGCCGGAATATACCTCTTCCCATTCGATAAACTCATCTGCTGTTACTTTTTGCTTAAACTCCTCAGGGGTCACAAAATAATAGTTCACTCCATCCTCCTCGCCAACTCGCGGCTTGCGACTGGTGCATGACACTGAAAAGCCCAAATTAAGCTCCTTGTCGTCTATAATCTGACTGATTATTGTGCTCTTGCCGGTGCCGCTGGGAGCTGACACTATTATGATTTTTCCTTCCTTAGCCATGACTATAATACATTGAGTACCTGCTCCTTGATTTGTTCCAGCTCATCCTTCATCTTCACAACGATACGCTGCATCTCTGCATCATTGCTTTTTGAGCCGAGAGTGTTAATCTCCCTGCCCATCTCTTGGGCGATGAAGCCGAGCTTCTTGCCCTGACACTTGCCGGACTGCATTGTCTCGGCAAAGTAGCCCAGATGTGCCTTCAGGCGGGTCTTTTCTTCTGTAACATCAAGCTTTTCTATATAAAATATGAGTTCTTGCTCCAGGCGCCCCTTGTCATACTCTATGCCGTGTAGCTTCTCGAGTTCGGTGACAAGGCGCTCTTTGATGTTTGCGACTCTTGCCTGCTCAAAGGGTGTGACTTGCTCAAGCAAGTCGGCGATAGCCTGCAGCTTGCTTGTGAAGAATTTCTCCAGCTTGAGACCCTCTTGAGAGCGAAACTCATTGATACCATTCAGAGCCTCGGCCATAGCCTGATTGAGAGCCTTGACATCTTCTTCAGAAACCTCTATGGAGTCGGTATGCAACGCATCGGGCAGACGCAACAGGGTGGCATACCAGTCTGCCGGCCATGCTATCTGAAGGCGGGTAGCCATCTCCATGAGCTGCTCTTTATACTTCTCTACCACCTCTACATTGACTGATGTAGTGACCTGTGTCGAGATATTTTCGGCTGTGACAGTGACCTCAACTTTGCCTCGCGCCAAGCTCTCAGCTATGGTGGAGCGCAGGGGCAGCTCATACTCGCGATAAGCAGAGGGTATACGCACGAACAAATCTAACTGCTTGCCATTTAGCGACTTAACTTCAACAGTAAATTTTTTGTCAGGAGAGGAGGCGGCTCCCTTTCCGAAGCCGGTCATAGAAGCAATCATAATGTATTGAGCTTTTTAATAAAAAGGATGAATATCAAAGGAGCATTGGGGCGCCCGCCTTGACTACTCTTTCCAACCACACAAAAAGCAGGACCAAAAGAGTTTTCAACCCACAAAATTACAAAATCTACTCAAAATACGCAAACTATAATCATTAACGTATCATAAAGCCCCGTTGCAGACTTGTGCTTAACGGTATAAAATGACGCATGATACTCTGGCCGTGATGTAGCCGAGTTACTTTTTAAAATGTTAATAAATGTTAAATTTTGATGTTTTTTTAATTTTACTTTTCTGTCTCAAAAAAATTGGCTACTTTTACACTCTCAAATAAATAATCGCCGCAACCGGTATTTCGGTCGGCGAATATAAGTCAAGACATTCAATTAAATTCTAATACGAAAAATACTTATGGCTAATAAGGTCCTGAAGATTAGAGACCTGACTCTTCGTGACGGTCAGCAGTCTCTGTTTGCAACTCGTCTGAAACAGGAGTATGTTGACCAGCTGCTCCCTCTCTATCGTGAGGCTAAGTTCTACATCATGGAGGTGTGGGGCGGTGCAGTGCCCGACTCTGTAATGCGCTATCTGGGTGAGAGCCCCTGGGATCGTCTGCGTGCTTGCTCCAAGGAGATGAAGGGCATTTCTTTGCTCTCTGCTCTCTCTCGCGGCCGCAACCTCTTTGGTTATGTCCCCTACCCCGACTACGTGCTCGAGGGATTTTATAAGGAGGCTATCAAGAATGGTCTGAACGTGATGCGTATTTTTGACGCCCTCAA
Organism: Muribaculaceae bacterium; assembly: GCA_023665425.1. Classification (GTDB taxonomy): domain Bacteria; phylum Bacteroidota; class Bacteroidia; order Bacteroidales; family Muribaculaceae; genus Lepagella. Next base: position 2,030 of record JAMPDX010000005.1, on the reverse strand, counting down.
CGACATCGACAACATCAAGGAGTCCATTCGCTTGATCAACAACCTCGGCGGTATCGCTGATGCGGCAGTCTGCTACACCGTAGACCCCAAGGATGAAGCTCCCGCTCCCGCTCCCAAGAAGAAAGGCTTCTTAGCCAAGCTCTTTGGTGGCAAAGAGGAGGCTCCCGCTGCTCCCGAGAAGATCTTCACCGACGAATACTTCGTAGAGAAGGCTAAAGAGATGGAACGCCTCGGCGCCAAGATGATTACCCTGAAGGATATGGCCGGTCTGGTAAATCCCTCACGCATCTTCACTCTCATGCCCAAGCTCAAACAAGCTCTGAAGGTAGATGTTGACTTCCACACTCACTGTACTCCCGGCTATGGCTTGGCATCAGTGCTGACAGCTATCATCAAGGGTGTGGACATCGTGGACACTAATATTTGGTGGTTTGGTGGTGGCTCAGCAGCTCCCAGCATCGAGCTCATCTGGATTTTCTGCCAGAAGCTCGGCATTGAGGTAGACGTGAACATGGAAGCCGTTGCCAAGATTCGTAAGGCACTCGTAGAGGCACGCAAGAGCCTGGCAGAGTTTGACCTTAACCGCAACAACTGGCCCAAGGACTTCGACGAGGCTTACAAAGCAATGCCCAAGGAGATCGATGCCGAATTCGACCGCGCCATCGCTGCCGCTACTGCCAACAACGAGGCTGAGCTGCTCGACGCTTGCCATAAGATTGAAGCATACTTCGGTCTGCCCAAGCCCAACGAGATTGTCAAGAACGCCGAGGTGCCCGGTGGTATGTACTCCAACATGGTGGCCAACCTTCGCGCCCTCAAGGCCGAAGACGTACTCAACGAAGCCATGGCCCTCATTCCCAAGGTACGCCGCGACGCCGGTCTGGTGCCCCTGGTGACTCCCACAAGCCAGATTGTAGGCTCACAGGCCGTAGCTCTCGCCCTCGACCGCCGCAAAGGTGTAGCTGACTATACTAATAAGAACAACCAGTTCATCGGCCTCGTTAAGGGCGAATATGGCAAGACTCCCTTGCCCATTGACCCCGCATTCCGCGCACAGATTACCGGAAGCCCCGAGGAACGTCCCTACGACGTAAGCTCATATCGCAAACCCGAGAACCCCGAGTTCGAAGGCCGTCCCCTCGCTCAGAACGATGAGGAATACCTGCTGCTCCAACTCCTGCCCGCCGTGGCTATGAACTACCTCAAGAGCGTACGCAAAGCGGAGAACGCTGCTGCCGCTCCCAAGGAAGAAGCACCCAAGGCCGAAGAGAAGAAAGTAGAAGAGGTGGCTATCACAGGTCCCGTACTCAAAGCACCCATGGGTGGTAAAGTCATCGAAATCAAAGTTAAGCCCGGCGACAAAGTTAAGCTCGGCGACACATACCTCGTTTACGAGGCTATGAAGATGGAGAATGATCTGGCAGCCGACTTGGAAGGCACCGTTAAACGTGTCCTCGTAGAAGAAGGCGACACCATCGGCACCGACCAAGCCCTCGTAGAGCTCGAAGGTTAATCACACATACACGAAAGAGACAAAAAACTTGTCCATCGTAAAACAATTCCCCTTCACCAAGTCCGGTGGAGGGGAATTCCTTTCTTTTTTATCATTTTTCCTAATCATTTTTCTTAATTCAAATATTTTTTATATCTTTGCAATCGGAACCACAAATAAAAAAAAACTATGAGTGACTTCTTTCTAAAAATTTTACATGAGGAACCCCTTCCGAAACTTGCACTACATCACATAAAAGGTGGTAATTTTGTTTGAACATGTTATGGTGAAAGCGTAACCAATTATTGCACATGCAATGGTAAGGAGGAATTTACATGTACATGTTATGGCCAACTAATAACCAACACATGCGAGGGATATTCTTACATTCCACCGGATTTATGTATAGATAAAATTAAATCCTAATCGAAATTTAGTTCTACTAAATCGCTCGATTTTCGCATACGAAAGTTGAGGTTTATGAGATTAAGAGCTTGTTTAATAAAAAATGTGAACGTCAGGGTCGCAGATGTGCCTC
>JAMPDX010000004.1 GCA_023665425.1 Muribaculaceae bacterium | reverse complement strand
CACCTCATCTTTGAGCCTTTGGTTCAGTCACATGGCCCGCTATGTTCCTTCACCTACATCCTCAAAGCTGAGGCACATCTGCGACCCTGACGTTCACATTTCTTATTAAACAAGCTCTTAGTCTATTATATTTATCGATTATAAGATTTTATTTACAATGAAAAATCAAGTTTTGATAGTAACTTTATGTCGTTTAATTTACTGTCAGATCCCCCTAGGGGAGTGCCTCTAAGTATTTATACGACACAGAGCTTCTTAAGAAACTTGATTTAGTGATGACTATCTAATATACTTTTCGAATGAAAAATCGACTTTTGTTTAATTTCTTTTTAATCATCGGGCTTTGTTTTGCTGCCCCGCAAACTAATGCACAACTCCGAATAAACGAAGTCATGCAGAGCAATGTCCACGGCATTATGGACGACCTGAATGAGTTTCCTGACTCGTGGGTTGAACTATACAATGCCGACTCTCAGGTAGTAAATCTGTCCGAATACGCCCTTTCCGTAAAGGATAAGGCTTCAAAAGCGTATAAACTGCCACAAATGGATGTGCAGCCAGGCCAATTTGTACTCGTATATTGCGACAAGGCCGCCAACGGCCTCCATGCCGACTTCAGAGTAGACTCCGGTAAGGGTGATCTTTATCTGTGGAAAAACGGCGAAATTGTTGAGACTATAAGCCTCAAGAAGATGCCGGCACCCGATGTATCCTACGGACGTCTGGATGAGAATTCAGATGTATGGGGCTATCAGTCCTACCCGACTCCGCGATTATCCAACTGCGGCCGTCTCGTCAAAGACATCCTGCCCGAGCCTGTCTTCAGCACTCCCGGCGGACTTATTATTTCCGGACTCTCTCTGACATTGTCAATTCCTTCAGATGCACCTCAAGGCACTGTGATTCGATACACTCTCGATGGCTCACACCCCACGGCAGCGTCTGCCCAATACACTTCTCCTATCGACATAAAAGAGACTACCATAGTACGAGCTGTGCTCATAGCAGACGGACTTATGTCGCCGCTCCCCACTACACACTCATATATCTTCCATCCAAGAGAACAGACACTCCCTGTAGTGTCTATTGCCGGAGACAATAGCTTTTTCTATGATGATAAGACAGGCATTTTGGTAGATGGCAGCTATTCATCCTCTCAGCCTAATTATGAGTACGATTGGCGACGTCCCATCAATCTTGAGTATTTTGAAACAGACGGCAGCAACGTCATCAATCAGGTGGGTGAGACCCGTGTAAAGGGTGGTGCTACTCGCGTACATCCTTTGAAATCGCTGGCGATATATGCCAACAAGAGATTTGTCACAAAGCGCTTCGTCCATGAGTTCTTTCATGAAGACTCTCCCGGCATTGATACATTCAGCTCCTTTGAATTGCGCAACGCCGGCAACGACTTCTATAGATGCTATATGCGCGATTTGGTTATGCAACGTATTTTCGGCACACACGTTGACATGGACTGGCAACCCGGCCAACCGGTCATCATATACATCAACGGAGTGTATAAGGGCATCATAAATTTACGTCCTCGCAGTAACGAAGACTACATTGAAGCATATTATGACGGCTTGGAAGACATTCATATGTTTGAAAATTGGTATGATACAAAAGCGGGAGATATAGAGGCGCTGAATGACTTTCAGCGTTTTTATCGTTCTTCAGGACACACATTTGATGAATTTGCCGAGAGGATGGATGTCACGGAGTTTATCAACAACTTTTTCTCAAACATATTCTTCGACAATAGAGACTGGCCCAACAACAATAGCGTCTTGTGGCGTCCAATGGCCGAGGGTGGTAAATGGCGTTGGCTGAGTAAAGATATGGATAGTGGGATGAGGGAAGGCTGTGATAAGCAACCTACGCTGGACTGGATGCTCGAAATTAACCAAACCCAACGAGTTGGTATTGAATTATACAACGCTTTACTTAAGTTGCCGGAATTCCGTGAGCTATTCGTCAATCATGCAGCTGTATATATGGGCGACTTTCTGCGTCCTGAATTGATGGAAAAAGAGATAGACAGATATGTCGACATGACAGCTGTAGAGATGCCGGAACACCACAAACTATATGTTTCATGGTATTATGACTATAATCATGAGATGGAAGAAATTCGCAAATGGACATATCTACGCGTTCCATACTTCTACAAGCACATGGCAGAACACTTTGGACTGAATGCTCCAAAACCATTGCTCGTAACTTATCCGGAAGGTGTGCAGCTGACCATTAACGATGTTAAATTGACAACTGAAAAATTTGACGGCTGTTGGTTCCCCGGCAGACAACTCAAGATTGCCGCACAGTACTCTCAGTCCGATAAGGCTGTGCAGGGCTGGATTGTGACAACGACAAATGGCGGCAAAGAGGAACAGACCACCTACGATACGCCGGTACTCGACATCACATTTCCACAAGCTGAGAGTGTGAAGGTAGAGCCGACAATAGACCCTGCCGGGATTGACGATATAGTTGGCGAAGACGTGCAATCCACAGTCATCGAATGGTTTGATATGCAGGGTCGCAGTCTCGGCACTCGCAAGCCGGCCAACGGCATTTACCTGCGCAAAGCCGGCAACACCGTCACCAAAGTAGCACTAAGTAGCAGTTCAAATTAAACCACTACTTTAAGCTTAGAATAAATATGGCTTGTTCTTTTTAGTTGATTTCCCCTTGTCACTCAGTCGCATAGCTCGTTATACTCCTTTGTTCCGCAGCGAAATCAACTCAAAAATCCATGCGCATATAGTATACATTTAAGTCGAACAGTTACTTTTAATTCAAGTTTCGCAAGTTAACGTGTAAAAGCTCAACAAGCTGTAAATCGGCGAGCTATGCACTCCTTTTGTTAGCGTATCCATCCCCGCACACCCACGGCTGTCGCCGCGTGTGTACGGGGTTACTATAAGTCGGTGTCCTTACGGACACTATCCCTGCGTATACAACCTATAGAGCCTTGTAATGCGCCTGTGCTCATGAACCGCCACTGTCTGCTGACCAGTAAATCGGCGGGCTACGCACGCCGATTTACTGCTGCATACGGTTGGAAAGTGTGGGAGGGTTGGGAATTATGGGGATATTAGGGGCGTGGGAATAGGAGGGGAGGGGTGGTGGCGCCGTTGGGTTGGCGCAGATGGAGTAGGCCGGAAAGGGTGGGTACAAGGGATGTGGCAGAGATGGGGTCTGAGACTTCGAGGGCTGCCGGCACACCGTTGCCCATGATGAATGCCGGGGCGGGATACAGACCACGGCGAATGGGGCGTGTCTCCACTGGATAGCCGGTGTCATCGCTCATGAGCCAGCCGGGGGATATCTCGACTATAAGGTCTACATCACCTTTAGGGTCTATGCTCAGACGCAATGCCTCTTCTATCGGGCTCGTTGACGAGAGCAAGTCGCTGATTGTGTATACCGATTCTACTCCACTCATTTTTGCCAAAAACTCCTTTGATTCGCGCGCAAGCTCCTCTACTGAGAGGCCGCGTGTCTCTGCCAATGAGCGGTTAAGCCACACTGTACCCTCATGCCATGCAGACACATAGTTGCCCTGCCCGTGGCGCGCGGTGAGGAATGCGTTGAGCAGCGATACGGCACGCTTGGAGGAGAAAGTGCCGGAGGGTATGCGATATTTCTCATCATCGATGGTGGCATCGTCATAATAGCCGGTGGACATGAGGAGTATGATGGCATTGTTGAGCCCGACAGACTTGTCGACAGCCGTGAGCAGTCGCTCCAGGTCGCGGTCGAGGCGCAGGTAGGCATCCTCAAGTTCCAGACGATAGTCCCCATCTTTAACATATTTGAATGGGGCCACGGTGTAGCCTACACAAAGCATATCTATGGCGTCGCCTCGATTACCCAATTTGAGATTGTTGAGCATATCGACAGCCAGAGAAGTAACTTCGGCATTTGCCTTGGGAGAGGCTGCGAACCTCTCGTATACATCTTTTGCTGAGGAGGGAAATGTGTGCCTGAATGGGTAATATCGCTTCTGGGCCGGTAGACCGGGGTATTGATCCAGAGGGAGCAGAGGCTTCCATTGCATAGTGTCAACGGAGGCGGACAGAGGGCGTCTGTAATTGCGATCAGAGACCGCCTGGGGCATTTCTTTGTAGTAGGTGGAGCTACACCACTTGCCGGAGTTTTTATCAAGCCAGACGGCTCCTGTGCCGGCGTGAGAGGCAAGTGCGACAGACATCTGTGGGTCGATGGCTACGGCCCAAGCCTGTCCCAAGCCTGCTCCATCTATCATCACCTCATCGGTGAGGGTGGAGAGACGCATACGCCGCGGTGAATAGGCTTTTGTAGTAAAGTTGCCAATCGCCTCATTATCTGCCAATGTAGGCGTGAGTTTGAGAGTCGCAGGATTCCAACTATATGCTGCGGCCACTCCGGTGCGGTCGGGTGTGGCGCCGGTCATGAGCATGGCGGTGGAAGAAGTAGCATCGAGGCGCGCCGGAGCATATTGCACATTGCGCAGATATGTGCCGGAACTCTGCAGACGACTGAATCCTCCGGCGCTCATATGCGGCGCCAGCAATTCGAGATAGTCGGTGCGCAGCTGGTCTACCACTACAGTCACTACCAATTTGGGGCGAGCTGAGGCCGCTGCCGGGTGTGCGGCCACAACCGACAAAGCGCTACCCATTGACAGCGCTATAAGCAGAGCGCGGGACCACCTGCCAAAGGTAATCCCGCAGTCTGAAATTGAACTTATTTTCTTGAGGAAATGTTTCATCAGTGCTTATGGCCGCAGCCACATTCATTGTCATGGTGATGGCCATGGCCGCCACAGCCGCAATCGTGTTCGTCGTTACAGTCGCAATGGTCATCGTCACAGCCGCAGCGGTCATGATTATGGTCGCCGCAGTGGTCGTGTCCGCAGCCGCAGCCACAGTGACGTGGGGGATTGAGTTCCTCGGGAGTGGCATCGCGCACAGTATCGATCTCGCCGTCAAAGCGGACAGTCAGGCCGGCGAAGGGATGGTTGAAGTCCATCTTCACATGAGTGGGAGTAATCTCGAGCACACGGCCCTTGACCATGAAGCCCTCCTGAGTCATCATCGGGAGTTCGGCACCAACGGTGACCTCAGCTACCAGAGCGCCGTCGCGCATAAAAATCTCCTTCTCGAGCTCGATTACATTGTCTTCATAGCGCTCGCCAAAGGCCACTTGCGGGGGGAGGGTAACGGAGAACTTATCCCCCTCTTTGAGACCCTTCATTGCCTCTACCAGCCCGGGGACAACATCGTTGCTCACGCCATACACCATAACATCGGGTGCATCTTCGGGAGTGGCGAACAGAAGTTCGCCGGTTTTGTCATTATATACTTTGTATGCGTATGCCACGAATTTGCCGGGGCCAACAATTTGATTATTTGCCATTGTAGTTATTTAATTATTGCCTGCCGGGGATGATAATTTGCCCGACAATGCTTATGTTGTATTATTGATCAGTCGATTTGTTGTTGATAAAAAGGGGAATTATAGCACTTCCTCTTCTCCCATGATTACTTCGCCGTCGGTAGTGTCAGGGTATTTGATATTGTATTGCTCGATAAGGGGTCGGACATCGAAGTAGAAGCCGGCCGGAGTTTTAGACGAGGGTGTGCGAGACGTATCTGTAGGGGTGACCTTCAGATAGTCATAGCCGGGCTCTATAAACTCATAGTCATCCACATCATATCCAAGGACCTCGAGGAGGAAGTATTCGTGGTCGGGACTGATGACCACAAATGGCTCTTCCTTGGTCTTGCCGGAGCCGGAGGATATAATAGCCCCAAGTAGGTTCTCCAGACGATAATCCCAAATACGTGCACTCATCTTCTTGCCCATGTCATCGAGCAATCGTGAGAGCATATACATGCTCTGGATGTCGAAGGGGTTGTCCTTAAGTGCGAGTTCGGCATTCTTGACTATCTCGCGCTGCTCACGAATGGTGTGCGACTGAGCCTCCTTGTATAGGCGGTTTAGCTCGTAGGTACCTACATTGCGCTTTTTGTGAGCGTTCATGGTGGAGTCGCGTTCCTGCAGAGCCTTGCGGTTAAGGTTGAGCAGTGAGTCGGTCTTATCAGTGTAGTCGCTCTTGCGGTATGGGTTATAGTCCTCTTGATACATAGCGCCAAAGTAGTAGTATCTGAACTGCTCGGGGGTCATGACCGTGTCATTTGCGCTGTATAGCTTTTGCAATTTCGGGTAATAAAAGTCCGATGTCGGGTCGAGAGTGGCCTCGCGAATCTTCTGCAGGTCGGGGGCTTCAACCTTGAGCTTTTTTTGAGCAAAAAGCTGCGCCGGCAGGAGGGCCAACAACAGCAAAGTCATAAAAGTAAATATCGTCTTTTTCATAATTTTTCAGCGTTCAATGATTGAAAGAGCCACAATATCAGAGGCACTCCAGCCATGGCGACAGCGATAGCTACCGGAAAACCTTTGGCCAATAAATAAGAGAAAAACCGGGAGCGGGAAGCATGCAATTGCTCTCCGTCGGGGGTGCGGGTAAAGAGCATATAACCGAAGAAGATACCAACAATCACAGCGAGCACCATGATAGCATATACTGCACTGATTGACTCGGTGAAAGTATACCCCATTAGGCCGACTGCCAGGCCCGCCACGGCTCCGGTCATGATATATCCCATGCCGCGCCGCTGCGCCATCAATGCCGGAGGCTGCATGGCGCTTACGCCGGTGACCACAAGGGTGAGGCACAACCATGTGATAATCATGTTGAGGTTCATCGGCAATAAGCCGCTCAAATAGACGGCCCCCATAGCCAAAAATGCAGCTACGGGACCCAGTAACTCCTTGCGGTATAGCAGGAGTGTGGATGTGGCATACAGGAGCACTGCGATAATAATGAGCAATATTGCCATAATTTCTATCTTCGGGTTATAAGTGTCTACTCAATTTATTTTATTAACGTTTTACCGGGCCAATTTATTTTTTAAAAAAAGTTAAACCTATCACTTGGAATCGGCCGGGCGGGCCTTCTTCTCCGGGTATGCCACACGGGTGTGGTAGATGGTAGACAGGCGCTTCTTGAAGGTCTCTTTTATCACTTCAATGTCGTGGAATGATATTGGGCTCTCGTTGAAGCGGCCATCCTTCACCTGGCCATCGATGATATTCTCGACGAGGTCTGAGATACTCTCCGGGGTGTACTCCTTTAGGGAGCGGGAAGCGGCCTCCACGGCATCGGCCATCATTAGTATGGCGGTCTCTTTAGAGCGCGGGTCGGGTCCGGGATATGTGAATGGGGCACGGTTCACTTCGCCCGTAGGAGAATTGTTGCAAGCCACATTATAGAAGTAACGGGTGATGCCGCGGCCATGATGTTCGCGGATGAAGTCTACGATGATGCGCGGGAGCTTGGCCTTCTCGGCCATATGCACGCCGTCGGTGACATGGCTGATGATTTTGCGGGCCGAGGTCTCCGGGTCGAGACCATTGTGAGGGTTGATGCCATGCTGGTTCTCAGTGAAGAACACCGGACTAACCATCTTGCCGATATCGTGATAAAGAGCACCGGTACGCACCAACTGTGTATTGGCGCCTATGGCGTGAGCGGCATCAGCTGCCAAGGTGCTCACCTGCATTGAATGTTGGAATGTGCCGGGAGCTTCCTCTGCCAGTCTGCGCAGCAGCGGGTTGTTGATGTCGGAGAGCTCTACAAGAGTGACGGTGCTTGTGAAGCCGAATATCTTCTCTATCAGCACTATCAGCACGTATGTGAGCGAGAAGAGGATGGAGTTGATACCGTATGCCATAAACATGCGCCAGCTGATATTCTCCAGACTCCCGCCACCGAGCATGATGAGCAGGCCAGCCATGACTATGTATGAGATGAAGATGACGATGGATGTGCGCAACAGCTGAATACGCCGTGACAGTTGATTCAAGCTCACTATGGCCATGAAGCCGGTGAAGAGCTCTGTGAGCATGAATTGATACTGATAAGTGGCTATCAGCACGCAAAGGAGCACAGTGGTGAGCAATGACATCAAAGCCGTGCGGGAGTCGATGAATATGTGCACCATCACGGGCACGGCGGCAAAGGGAGTCAGGTAGATGCCGAGTGCGAAATTATCGAACATCAACGATGCAATAATCACGAATATTGCTATCAGCGACACCATGAATGTCATCGACCTGAGGTCCGCATACAGTTTGGGGCGGTATACCGCCATATAGAGGTAGAAAATGCCGAAAATGAGGAAGATATATATAATCTGACACACGAGCAGGATCATCTCCTGAGTGTGGTCAGTCTCCTGCGACTTGGTCTGCAGGTCTTCGAATGTCTTGAGGTTGCGGTATATCTGTGGGGTTATAATCTCGCCACGGGTAACAATGCTCTGGCCGGAGCTGATTTTGCCCTGACCGGCGCTAATATTTTGCAACTCCTGGTTCAGGAACTTTTTGTCATTCTGGGCATCGAGGGTGACATTGGGGGAGAGCACCTTGCGTATGGCATTCACGTCCTCGGGGGTTAGGTTTCCATAGAAGACGCTACTCTCGGTCTCGAAGTTGTCTATCACCCATTTTTGAGCTGATGAAACGGAGTACATCTCGTTTATGTCCAAGGCGCTTGCTGTGGTAGCCTCCGGTGAGTCCAAAATTCTGACCTGCTTGCTCTTGGTGTTCTGTGCTCGCTCCATCAAGTCATCGGGCATCACACCGGCCGCGAGGGCCTTGTTGACAAGAGTGGCAATGCGGTTAAGGCGCACCAAAGGTATACCGGCCGCCTTCAGCAGCTCGGTATTATGCTGTGCATAAAGCTTCTTTCGCGTCACATAGGGTGCAAAATTTTGGGTGATGGAGTCTGATTTGTGCTTATAGGTGGTGGAGTCGAGATACACCGGGATATCGAATGGAGCCAGCAGCTGGTTGTAACGCCATGGCTGGCCCTCCTCGTAGGTAAACTCAGCGCGGTCATTGCGAGGGAGCGCCACGACCACTGCGGCAACAGCGAGCACAAGGAGTAGTATTCTAAGCAGGGTCTTTTTGGTCATAATCAGGATATTCTTTTGGCGAATTTCACGCCTTTGATTTTCAACAAGTTGGTACATAGAGTGGCGACAGTCTCCACGTTGTCGGTGCGCAGTGAGAGGGTGCAGTGGAAGACACTGTCGAGAGTGTCGATATTGATATTCTTCAGCTCAATCTTCTCGGCATTGCAGACACAGTGTACCACATCCTCAAGGATGCCGGAGCGGTCGATGCCGTCTACCTTAACAGCAGCCTCGAAACGCACTCCGCCCCCATGCCAACGAGTATCCACGAGGCGAGAGCCATATTGGCTTTTGAGGCGCTGAGCCCGTGGGCAGTCCACCTTATGGAGCACCACTGTCTCATCATCATCCACAAAGCCAAGTACATCATCACCGGGCAGAGGTGAGCAACAATCTTCTATACGGAAGTTGGGGGGTGTATGCTCCGGATGAAGCATATATACCTTTCGGCGGTCTATCTTTTGGGGCGCCGGAGTGTCATCCCCCTCTGTGCGGCGTGATGAGAAGGGATTGCGCAGCAGCTTTGTGAGCAATGAGAAGCGCCCCTTCTGCTTGCTATCCCCCTTGAGCGCCTTGTTGGAGAGCTCAATGCCGTCAGAGGCGAGCATGACATAAAATTCCTCTTCGCTGTTGAGGTGATAATATGCCAACACACGAGCCAACACATCGGAAGTGACTTGCCGCCCCTGCTCGGCCAATAGGTTTGAGAACAGCATCTTGCCGTGAGCCGCCATTGCAGCCGTGTCATGTCTCAGCACTGTGCGCAGGGCGTGGCGGGCCTTGGCCGTATTGCAAAAGTCGAGCCACTCGGGCTGTGGGCGTTGCGACTCGGAAGTGATAATCTCCACCTGGTCGCCACTTTGGAGCTCTTGGCTAAGGGGTACCAACCGGTGGCTTATCTTTCCGGCAATGCAGTGCAGTCCCAATTGGGAGTGTATGGCAAATGCCATGTCGAGCACCGTGGCCCCTTTGGGCAAGGTCACGAGGTCGCCCTTCGGGGTGAATACGTAAATTTCTGAATAAAACAGGTTTAGCTTGATAGTGTCGAGGAAGTCGATGGCATCCGGTTCCGGGTTGGCCAAGATATCCTTGATGGTATTCATCCACATTGAAAGCTCGGAGTCCTCCTCATAGTCCACATTCTTGTATTTCCAGTGCGCGGCATATCCCAGTTCGGCTATGCGGTCCATCTTTTTGGAACGTATCTGCACCTCAATCCACTTGCCGTCCGGGCCCATGACCGTGAGGTGTAGTGCACGATAACCGTTGGCTTTTGGAGTTGTAATCCAGTCTCGCAGGCGGTCGGGGTGCACGCGGTGTCCTTCGGTAAAGAAAGTGTAAATCTGCCAGCAACGGATGGCCTCAAGGGCATCGTCATCGTTGTCGAAAACCACGCGGATGGCGTATATATCATAGATATCACTGAAGCTCACTTTCTTGGCCTCCATTTTGCGATATATACTGAAAGCACTTTTCACCCTGGCCTTGATGGAATACTTGAAGCCGGCGGCATCAAGCTTGGCGCGCACCGGGGCCACAAACTCTTCGACTATAGCATTACGGTGCTCGGCACTGTTGTCTACCAAGCTCATAATTTCGTCATACTTCTGTGGGTGCTCAAATCGGAAGGCGAGATCTTCAAACTCCTCCTTCATCTTGAACAGGCCCAGGCGGTGTGCCAGCGGGGCGTAGACATAGAGTGTCTCGCCGGCTATCTTGAACTGCTTCTCATGGCGCATGGCCCCGAGGGTACGCATATTGTGCAGGCGGTCTGCCATCTTGATGAGGACCACGCGCACATCTGTACTCATGGAGAGCAGCAGCTTGCGAAAATTTTCGGCCTGCATTGAGGCATTGGTGCCCAATATTCCGCCGGAGATTTTTGTCAGCCCCTCCACGATAGATGCTATCTTGGGGCCGAACACGGCCTCGATATCCTCTTTGGTGTACTCGGTGTCTTCAACCACATCATGTAGCAATGCCGCGCAGATGGATGTGGAGCCGAGTCCCAGCTCACCGATTACTATTTTGGCCACCGCTATAGGGTGCATGATATATGGCTCACCACTGCGGCGGCGTACCCCTTCATGAGCCTGTCGTGCAAACTTGAAGGCACGATCTATCAGCTCCACCTTCTTGCGATGGTGGCTTTTAAGGTATAAATCGAGGACCTCGGCGTATGCCTTTTCAATCATGCTATTTTCGTCTACGTTCGGGCTCATGATGTTTGGCTTTTATATCATACTTGATACCAGCATAATAGGCAGGTAAATTGTGGTGGACAGCAGTCCGAGAACAAAACCGGCAATAATCCAGCCTTCGGCTCGGCGGGAGGCCTTCATGGCTCCTTCATAGTCACCCATAGCCAGACGTGAGCTCACTGATGAGCCAAACACTATGGCAATTACACCGGGGATGGTGCAGCAGAATATTGTCACCAGGATGGCAGCCAGCAGATGGCTCTTGGGCTTTTCGAGTTGTTGCACCTGCGGCTGCAATGGCATGTGTGACATCTGAGCGGCATTATTCATTGGCGCTGTGCTACCGCCGGGATTTGGCAACTGAGGCACCGGAGGAGTGGTACGGGCTTCGCGGGCACGGGCCTCAGCCTTGGCCTTGCGCTCCTGTGCCTCGCGGGCATTGTAGTTGAGATGTAACTTCTCGGCCCATGCCTCATCCACGCTTTTATTGCCGGGATTCAGGTTAGCCAGAGCCGCCACGATAGCGCGCGGAAACAGAGAGTATTCCACCGGATGTATCTTAGCCTCGAGGGTCTCGGGGGTGTCTTCAGGTGTAATCTCCACCTCCTGTTGCATCAGTATCTTGCCACCGTCTATCTCTGAGGTTACGTAGTGGACTGTGACACCGCTTCGGCTCTCGCGGTTGGCAATTACCGCTTCGTGCACATGGTGCCCATACATACCTTTGCCACCATATTTGGGTAGCAGCGAGGGGTGGATATTGATGATACGGTCTTGATAAGCATCTATAATCTCCGGGCGAATGGCTCTCATAAAGCCTGCGAGTACGATAAGGTCCGGGGAGTACGGCTTTAGCATCTCCACCACCTGCTGAGGCTCGTTGTCCCAGATGGAATTGGGCACATAAATCACCGGCACACCGAGAGCCTCCATACGGGCATATACGCCGGCATTCTTGCGATTACAGAGCACAACAGCCACCCTGACATGGTTGCCTTGATGAAACAATCGTGCGATATTTTCGGCATTCGTACCGCTTCCGGATGCAAAAATTGCTAATTTCTTCATAATACTTGACATAGCCCCGGATATGGGAATAATCACCTGAATAAGGTGCCACATGGGTCTATTGCACAAAGTTAATATAATTTCGCGAGTCTGCCAAAATCTTTTTGAAATTAGCATCCAGTTTGGGGAGTTGAGGATTTTTTTATAATTTTGCAGTTTGAACGTTGCGGCTCTTTCAGCCGCCTCTGTTCTAACTCTTAACTTGAATTAATACGTTTTGATATATGGTATTGAACCGGAAGTATAATCTGGTGAACAATGTGACCGGATGGGGTGTCTTCATAATAGCCCTCATCACATATTGGCTCACCCTGGAGCCCACTGCCTCTTATTGGGACTGTGGCGAGTTCATCATTCAGGCAGACAAGCTGGAAATCGGCCACCCGCCCGGGAACCCTATATTCATGCTTACAGCGCGCTTCTTTGCCAACTTTGCTTTTGGCGATATTACAAAAGTCGCCGTCATGGTCAATGCTATGAGCGGACTGCTCTCGGCACTCACCATCTTATTGTTGTTCTGGACTATAACGCACCTTGTGCGGCGCCTCATAGTGCGCGATGATGCCACAGAGCTCTCTCTTGGCAAATATCTCACCATCATGGGCAGCGGTGTGTGCGGTGCTTTGGCTTACACATGGTCTGACACTTTCTGGTTCTCAGCCGTGGAGGGTGAGGTCTACGCCTTCTCCTCTTTCTGCACCGCCCTTGTAGTCTGGCTCATACTCAAATGGGAGAACCGGGCCGACCAACCACGCTCCGACAGGTATCTGATACTCATAGCCTACATCATCGGTGTCTCCATCGCGGTGCACTTGCTTAACTTGCTGTGTATCCCGGCGTTGGTGCTGGTGTACTGCTATCGCAAGGTGCCCGACATGAATGTCAAGAAGAGCCTGTTGGCGCTCCTCGTGGGCTTTGCAATAATAGTGCTGGTGCTCTATGGCCTCGTGCCCGGTTTCATCAAGGTGGCCGGCTGGTTTGAGCTCCTCGCCGTTAACTATATGCATCTGTCCTTCAATATGGGTCTTATGGTGTATGTATTGCTCACTGTGTGCAGCTTCTGTTGGGCTCTATATGAGCTGTATTCTCAGCACTCCAACACCCGCATACGCATATCATTCCTGCTCTCCACATTCTTCTCCGGCATACTCTTCATCGGTTCCGGCGTATGGTTTGGAGTGATACTCTATATAGTGCTGATTGGGGTCTTGTTCTTCATCTTCCGCAAGAAGCTGCCGCTGCGCTGGCTCAATGTGGCGATGTGGAGCATCGCGGTGATTTTTGTGGGCTACAGCTCTTACGCCCTGATTCTTATCCGCTCCAATGCGCAGACTCCTATGAACCAGAATGCGCCTAACAATGTGTTCGACCTCTCGTCATACCTGAACCGCGAGCAATATGGCGAAGTGCCACTTCTCTATGGCGAAACCTTCGAGAGCACACCCATGCAAAAGGTACAGGACACCGAGCAAAGCGGCGTGCAATACCAGCAGCCGGTGGGATATGTCCTCGAGAAGGGTAAGCCTCGCTATGCCAAGGGGGTACATAGTGCCAAAGTCGTCGGCACAAGCGGCTTCCTCACCGAGGGCGACTATAAGCGCGCAGCTGAGCTCGCCAAACGCGAGGGCGACTTCTATGCCATGTATGACTATGAGATGAAGCCGGTAATGGTGCCGGAGCTCAACATCCTGTTGCCGCGCATACACAGCAGCGTGCCCTCTCATCAGGCTGCTTACAAGCTCTGGGTGCCCGACCTCGTAGACAATCCGGAGTATACCACGCTCTCCGCCTACGATGTTGACACTCAGTCTGATGTGCCTCTCATGAACGAGCAGCCGCAATATGATGAAGAATCCGGCGATTACTACTTCACGCCAGTCACTGCGCAGAAGCCCACTTTCAAGCAGAATATGCAGTTCTTCTTCTCTTATCAGCTTAACCACATGTATTGGAGATACTTCCTGTGGAACTTTGCCGGTCGCCAGAACGACATCTGCAATCAGATGGGCGAGCTCGATGCAGGCAATTGGATAAGCGGCATCCCCTTCATTGACAATTCCCGCCTGGGCGACCAGAGCCTCTTGCCGGCCGAGTATGGCAAGGACAATCCGGGTCACAATGTTTTCTTTATGCTCCCTCTGCTGATGGGTATCTTCGGCCTGCTCTGGCAAGCCTTCAAGGGCAAGAGAGGCATCGAGCAGTTCTGGGTGGTATTCTTCCTGTTCTTTATGACCGGTATCGCCATCGTGCTCTACCTCAACCAGCCCCCGTTGCAGCCCCGCGAACGCGACTATGCCTTCGCCGGCTCATTCTATGCCTTCGCCATATGGATAGGTATGGGTGTGGCGGCTATCGATGCATTCATCAAATATATGATGCTTCGCAACAAGGCCTCCAAGAAGCCGGCTGCTGCCGTTGCCCCCGCCACTATTTCCGCTGAGGCTCCCGGCGAGGCTGACCACTCAACTTTGAGTCCCAAACACTCCATGATAGCTGCCGGTATAGCCTGCCTCATCGGCCTGCTGATACCCCTGCAGATGGTATCGCAGACATGGGACGATCATGACCGCTCCAACAGATATGCGGCTCGTGATTATGCTATAAACTACCTTAATTCGCTTGAGCCGAATGCCATCGTGTTCTGTAACGGCGACAACGATACCTTCCCGCTATGGTATGCTCAGGAGGTGGAAGGGGTGCGACCGGATGTCAAGATCATCAACCTTTCATATCTCAATAGTGAATGGTATGCCAATCAGCAGCGCCTGCAGACTTACACCGCAGCCCCGGTAGACTATACCGTCACCCCCGAGAAGTATGCCTACGGCAATCTCTCAACCGTTGGCCCGGACAAGGATTTCCGTAAATATATGGATGAACAGGTGCCCCTGCTGCAGGCCCTCAAGGAGGTTTATGATGAGAAGTCAGTAAACCCGGAGACCGGCAACTATACTCTTAAGCACCTCAACACGTATATCCCCGTAGATGCCGAGACCGTGCGCAAGCGCGGGCTGGTGCCCGAGGGTGTGGAGCCCATCAAACAGATACCTGTGGAGCTCAAGCCATACACCTATCTGGGCAATCTGCTGATGCTCGACATTATTGCCACCAACGCAGCCAATGGCTGGCAGAGGCCAATCTATTGGTGTTGCACTGTAGGAGAGGATAATTACAGCCAGTTCCTCCCCTATGTTCGCAAGGTGGGTATGGTCAACCAGTTGGTGCCCTATCGCACTGACATGGACATGGCAAGCCAAGACCCGGAATATGTGTACTCACAGATAGGTCAATATCTGTATGAAGATGATGACAACATTAAGCTGCCGGGCATGGTGCCTACCAATACCGACAGAGGCTTCAAGGTCATCAGCAACTACTTGTGGGGTGGTGCCGACAATGTGGAGAACCCGCCTTACTTCGATGAGACTGCCGGACGAATGCTCGCCGTGACTCGCATGTCGCTGCTCGACCTCTCCGCATCGCTTATCTACGAAGGAATCAGACTCAATGACGAGGGGCTTACAGCCAAGGCCACTGCAAAGTTCAATAACGCCAAGACCATCCTTCAGACATACGACAAACGCCTCTCCAACGCCGTAAGACCCGCTTCTCTCACCGTGATGCGTTTTGCCGCTACTGACTGGGGTGTACTCGCTTACCAGACCCGCAACAAACAAGACCTCAAGAAGGCCCTGCAGATACTCGAAACGAGCCTGGTACGTTTTGCCCAGAATGTGAAGTATGTCAACATGATTTGCGACCGCTTCGGCGTTGCCAACGAGTATGGTATGCGTATGCCGGCGGCTCAGCTCACGCCTGAGAACAGCACTATCATGAAGGAGTATTACCAGCTCATACTGCTCTACAATGTATGCAGTTATATGTATGACAATGACTTCCGCAAACAGCCTTATGACGAGATCAGCAACCTGCTGCCTCAGACAAAGAAGGCTCTTAAGAAGGCCGGCATCTCCGATAATATGATGCAACGCATTATATGGTATTGCACCCCGGCCAAGGATGATGAAGGCGCAGCCATCGACAATGGTGACGCTGACTATATCTCAGCTGAGGGAATAGCACAGTTTGCCGAAATTGTCACTCACCTGCAGAGCCTCTCTGAAGCCGAATATGCGCAGGCCTCAGAATATGAGCGCCAGGTGGACTCCGTGTTCATTGGCCTGGTAGAGGAATATGTCTCTGCCGGCGGTGACATCGAGGAGCTGTATAAGTATCCCAACATAGACAAGGTTGACGCTGAGCGCTCCCAGAGGCTGTATGATGCTTTTGTAGCCGCTCATCCCGACCAAGTGCAGTAACTCATGTTTATAGAACGCCCGCCATACCTGTTCAGGACCCTCGTACCAAAGGGGGAATTTCGCCTCAACAACGTAATCGGCGAGCGTTCTGTATATATCACCTTCGACGACGGACCCATCCCCCAAGCCACACCTGAGGTACTCTCCATCCTTGACAGATATGGTGTCAAGGCCACCTTCTTTATGGTGGGAGATAATGCCCGGCGCTATCCCCATCTTGTCCGCGAGGTGTTCGCCCGCGGACACCGGATAGGTAATCATACGATGCATCATCTGCAGGGGGCCAAGGTCACTACACGCACATATCTGCGCGATGTCACTGAGGCCGACCATATCCTCCACAGCTCTTTGCCCGCCACCCACTCTTATACGGCGAGCAAGCCCCTGTTTCGCCCTCCTCACGGATGGCTCCGCCCTCGCCAGGCAAAGGCTTTGGCAAGACGCTACCGCATCATCATGTATGACCTCGTCACCCGCGATTACTCCCGACGCGTGGATGCCAACCGAGTGCTAAGCAATGTGAAGCGATACACTCGTCCGGGAGCTATAATTGTCTTTCACGACTCCCTCAAGAGCATCGACAAGCTGCGCACCGCCCTTCCGGCAGCCCTTGACTGGCTCTTGGCGCAAGGTTATCAGTGTCGACTTTTATAATAAGTGGCTGATAAGTAGCTGTTCAAATTAAATGAATACTATATGCGCAGTTATTTCTGAGTTGATTTCGCTGCGGAACAAAGGGGCATAGCGAGCTATGCTACTGAGTGACAAGGCGAAATCAACCAAAAAGAACAAGCATAGAGTATTCAAGCTAATCATATTTATTCTAAGTTTAAAGTAGTGGTTTAATTTGAACTGCTACTTAAAAATTAATAATCACTCAAAATGTATCATCGTGGCAAATAAACGAGTATTAGTAGTTGGAGCCGGAGGTTTTACCGGTGGTTTCATAGTTGCTGAAGGCCTCAGACGTGGCTATGAGGTATGGGCCGGTGTGCGCGAATCTACCTCCCGCAAATTCCTCACTGCCCCGGCGATAAAATTCCTGGTCCTCGACTTCGATGAGCCGGACACTCTGGCCTCTACAATGCGCGATGCTCTGCCCTCCGGCGAGCGTTGGGACTATATAGTCTACAACCTCGGAGCCACGAAGGCGCTCCATTTTATGGACTTTTCGCGCATTAATCATGACTATCTCAACTCATTTCTCAATGCCCTCAAAGTGGCCGACATGGTGCCGGACAAGCTTCTGTACATGAGCTCTCTGTCTGTCATGGGCAAAGGAGATGAAAGAGGATACACACCCTTCCGCGAGGACATGATACCCAACCCCGACACTCGATATGGTACCTCCAAACTAAAGGCCGAGACTTGCCTTGAGAGCAGCGGAGTGCCATACATCATATTCCGTTGCACCGGCATCTATGGGCCACACGAGAGGGACTATTTCCTGATGTTCAAGAGCATAGCGCAGGGGGTGGACTTCTCTGTCGGCTTCCGCAAGCAGATGCTCACATTCATATATGTAGAAGACCTGGTCACTGCCATTTACGATGCTCTGGAGCAGGCACCCATAGGCCATAAATATATTATTTCGGAGGACCATGCTTATACTCAGAAAGAGTTCCGCACTCTCGTGGCCGAAAAGCTCGGCAAGAAGTTTGTCCTCCCCATTGTCGCTCCTATTTGGGTGTTGAAATGCGTTTGCGCCGTCAGCGGCTTTATAGGGCGGATTAAGGGTAAGCCCATGACACTCAACCCCGATAAATACAAGATAATGAAGCAGCGCAACTGGCGCGCCGACATCAGTGCTGCGAAACGTGACTTCGGCTTCCGCCCCTCTACTGACTTGAAGGCCGGAGTGGCCAGAAGCATAGATTGGTATCGCCAAGCAGGATGGCTCAAAGCCTGATTAATCTCCCGGCATTAAGAGCTTGTTTAATAATAAATGTGAACGTCAGGGTCGCAGATGTGCCTCAGTTTTGAGGCTGCAGGTGAAGGAACATAGCGGGCTATGTGACTGAACCAAAGGCTCAAAGATGAGGTGCAGCTGCGAGACATAACGGTAATTTTTGGAAACAAGACTCTCAATGAATTAAAAAGATAATTTATAAGTTATGTAAGAATGTTATATCACGGTGTCTTTTTTGGCTACTTTTACTCATCTTTCCGGTCACAATGCTTGCTATGCTTCCTGCAAGACAAGCCAAATTAGCTCGAAAATATACCGCCCTTACATTCACATTTTTTATTAAACAAGCTCTAAGAGTCCATTTCATATAAAACAGTTACGACAGTGCCTGACTCAATACACTCAATTCATACCACCCCGGCAGTACCGACAGAACATTTCATTGACCGGCCAAACTCCTTTGCGGAGCAGCAGGCGGCCGCAGACATGGAGATGATGCAGAAGGCCCTCAACTCAACTTCTGCAGCAAAGGGCAAGCAGGCCAACACCCCACGCTCCCAAAAAGCCAACACACTCGCTGTCGCTCCGGACACGGCGGCAGCCGATACAGCGCCCGCCCATGCGGCCAAGCAAACCCTATCCATTCAAATGGAGCGTCCACACACGGCTCAGGTTTTTGCCAAGGCAGATTCTTCCGATAATGCAGGAATGGATATAGCCTCATGGGTAATCCTCGCTGTCGTGGTGCTCTTCATGCTCATATCTTTCCGATTTCGCCGCAATTTCAAATACATCAACAATCTCATGCATGAGACGGTAGACTCGGCCCGGCGCCGCAATATGTTTGCAGACACTATGCGCGAGACCACCTTCCTCACCCTGCTCATCCTGCTCACGATAGCCGGGAGCGGACTGCTCCTCTCAGCAGCCGTGGCCTACTGCAATGGCACATCAATGGCGTCTCCCGGAGATTTTCCCCCGAATCTATGGTACTGTTTAGGCATCACAGCCGGATACTATCTGCTCCAATGGATTGCATATATATTCATAGGCAACACTTTTACTTCGCATACCAATGCCGCAAGATGGGTCCAAGGGTTTAAGGCCGGAACGGCACTTATGGGCCCAATTCTGCTCCCTCTCGCTCTCTTAGGCATTTTCTACCCTGAGGTGCTCCCATACACCTTAATTTCTGCCCTTTTTATCTACTTTCTTTCTCGAATATTATTTATTTTTAAAGGTATCAGAATTTTTTCGGGTAAATCTACCTATTTTCTCCTATTTTTATATTACCTTTGCAGCGTCGAAATCGTACCGGTGCTATTAATTTGGCACATCGCACGGTCTTATTGATGATTCTTCCAATCTCCTCAATTATCGCTGCCTTGCAGCAGCCCGTTTCAAATTCCCAAGAGCACACAGCTTACTGCATAAGTATAAATAAAAGAAGAATGAAAATCAAGAAGATACTCGTTTCTCAGCCTCAGCCGGAGAACGGCAAGTCTCCTTATTTTGACATCGCGGAGAAATTTGGTGTCGAGGTCATCTTTCGTCCTTTTATTAAGGTGGAGGGACTTTCCGCCAAGGATTTCAGACAGCAAAAGGTGAACATCGCTGATTACACCGGCGTGATATTCACCGCTAAAACGGCCGTCGACAATTATTTCCGTCTGGCTGAGGAGACTCGTTTCAAGGTCCCGGATACTATGAAATACGTTTGCACTTCGGAGTCTATTGCTAACTACCTCCAGAAGTACATCGTCTATCGTAAACGCAAAATTTTCTTCGGTACTACCGGCAAACTTAATGACCCGCAATTGCTCGCGGCACTCGCTAAGCACAACAAAGAAAAATACCTCATGCCCGTCTCTGACGTTCACCCCGAGACTTGCGAACCTCTCGATGCTAACAAGGTGAACTACACTCAAGCGGTAATGTATCGCACTGTGAGCAACGACTTCAAGCCGGGCGAGAAGTTTGACTATGATATGCTTATCTTCTTCAGCCCCGCCGGCATTCAGGCCCTCCTCAAGAACTTCCCCGATTTCGACCAGGACAAACAGAATGTCAAGATTGGTTGCTTTGGTATAAACACAGCCAAGGCAGTGCGCGACGCCGGCCTGCATCTTGACTGCGAAGCCCCTACAGACAAACACCGCTCCATGACAGCTGCTCTCACAGCCTTCCTTGCCGAGCAAAAATAACCTGCTAATCCCATATTACAACATACGCCGGAGCCCCTATTTGAGGCCCCGGTATTTTATTTTCGGCCGTGGTAGTAATACGTACCTGAATAGGGCGTTTAAAAACGGATTAGCAGCGAAGTGGCTACAAAAATTGCCAAAGGGAAATACTTATTTTATTTTCTTAATCTATATTAACACGGATTTCGTAGTTTTTTGCTTAACTTTGCGCCATACTAATTTATTTGATTATGAAGAAACTTCTACTTATTGCCTCAACACTGTTGCTCTCGGCATCTGCTTATGCTGACGACGATACTATCGCTATCTCCGTAACCGATATCACCAAGACTGATGCCCAGGTGAGCATCGTCCCCTCAAACAGCGAAAGGAACTTCGTGTGGGATATCATCACCTCAAAAATGGTGGAGAATGCCGGTGGTATTGACAATATTTACGAGCGTGACTTCGGATGGTGGACATATATGGCCGAAATGTATGACACTACATGGGAGGAGGCTGCCGCTATCTCCGAGAACTATGGCCCATACGAAGACCTCGCCTCCGAACTGCGCGGCTCCAAGTTGACATGGGACACTGAATATGTGGTTTACGCTTATTATCTCGATGAGAATTATGCGCAGGCCTCTGATGTAGTATACACCACCTTCAAGACCTTGCCTGCCGGTGTCTCCGATATCACCTTCGAGGTGGAGCTGGTAAATGTGGAGCCTGACCCCTCAAAAGAGGGCTACGACAAGGTGACTCTGCGTGTCACCCCCTCTAATGATGACAGCTACGGTAACCACATGCACGAGGCTCGTTTCTGGGACTTCTATGACGGCAACGAGAACTTCTCATTCCAAGACTATCTCGACAATCAGGTCTACCCCTATATCTTCACCACCCGCAGCGGCGTGCAAGAGCTGACCTACAGCCAGGTTAAGGATGGCAAAGAGTTCGTATTTGTCACTTTGGGCTATGACGAAACTCCCACTACCGGCCAAAATGTAAATATGTTCCGCTTCACAGCCGACGCCTCCGGGCTTAATACCGCAGCCATCGCTTCCAATGCAATCATAGGCGACAAAGGCTGTATGCATGTGGACGGCGATTATGACACACTCGCAGTATATGACATGGCCGGACGTGCAGTGGGCCTCTATCGCAACCGCACAGTCATAGAGCTTCCTGCCGGCTTATACATCGCTCGCCTGCAAAGCGCCGCCGGCATAATGACTCAGAAAGTCATTGTAAGATAGGACACACTTTTAGCCTATACACAATTCAAGACGTTTCAAGGGGCGGCATCAGTCGAGATGCTGCCCCTTAAGCGTAGTGGGTCTGATAGAGACTGATTACTTCTTGCCGAAGCCAAATATCCCTTTGCCATTAGTCTTATCTTCGACAAAATCCTCAAGCTTCTCCTTAGCATCAGAAATTTTCTTTTTGCCCTCCTCGCTTGAGACAAACTCTTTGGCCTTATCGATAGCCTCCTTACCTTTACCGGAGTGCATGAAATCCGACGCCTTTTTCTGCAAATCTTCTAACATAGTATTTAATTTAAAAAATGAATACATCGTTATAACACCCAACCCGAAATTTTGGTTGAACTTAATAGAAAAGAGTCCGCGAGGACACTGATTATGAAATTAGTTTGCTGAAAGGTAAAAGCGCGGAGCGCTTTAGTCGCGGTGGGTTTGTAACCTGACGCCGGTATTGTCCTGTAAAACATCAATTATTCAATTAGATACTACTTGCTAAATTTGTATTCACAGTAAATCTGCGTGGGGCAGCAAGGTTTTTTAACGGCAAAAGATTGGCTATCACGCAGATTTTTTGTAACTTTGCGTGATAAATGACTAACATCTCCGCGACCTTCGGCTCTCGGAGACGTTAATACGTTAATATACAGATATATACGCATAACATGGGATTTAGTTCTATTCTCAAGAAAATCTTCGGTGACCAGAGTGAGCGCGCTGTGCGCCCCCTTTGGGACCGTCTGAATAAGGAGATTAACCCTATCTCCGAGGAGATTGTCTCTATCAGCAATGACGACCTGCGTCACCGCATCGACGTCATTCGCGATGATATACGCGGCGCTGCCCAGGTCTACAAGGATCAGATTGCCGAGACTCGCAAGGAGATTGAGACTCTCGATTATGACAAGCGCGAGCCACTCTGGCGCAAGATTGATGACCTCAAGGAAGAGTACTTCAAGGTATATGCTCAAAAGCTCGATGCCGCTCTCCCCGAGGTCTTCGCCGTGGTCAAGGAGACTGCTCGCCGCTTCAAGGAGAACGACACCATCGAAGTGACTGCCACTCAGGCTGACCGCGATTTGGCGGCTGCCGGCAAGGATTTTGTCACTATCGAGGGGGATAAGGCTATATACAAGAATGAATGGGTAGCCGGTGGTAATCTTATGAAGTGGGATATGGTGCACTATGATGTGCAGCTCATTGGCGGTCAGGTGCTTCACGGCATAATGCAGGGCGACAATGTCTCCAACAACATCGCCGAGATGGCTACCGGTGAGGGTAAAACCTTGGTGGCTACTCTCCCCGTATTCCTGAACGCACTGACCGGTGAGGGGGTGCATGTGGTGACAGTGAACGACTATCTGGCCAAGCGTGACTCCGAATGGATGGGCCCGCTATACCAGTTCCATGGCCTGAGTGTGGCTTGCATTGACAAGACCGAGCCAAACAGCGCCGAGCGTCGTGCAGCTTATCAATCTGACATCACATTTGGTACCAACAACGAGTTTGGTTTCGACTACCTGCGCGACAACATGGCCTCACAGACATCAGACCTTGTGCAGCGCGATGACCACTATTATGCCATTGTGGATGAGGTGGACTCGGTGCTCATTGATGATGCCCGTACACCTCTTATTATCTCCGGCCCGGTGCCCAAGGGTGATGACCAGATGTTCAACCAGTTTAAACCCAACGTGCAGCGCCTGGTAGAGGCTCAGCGCAAGCTTGCCAACAATCTGCTCATCGAGGCCAAGGGAAAGATAGCCGCCGCTTGGAGTGGCGACCCCAAGGAGGTAGCCAAGTATGACAAAGGTCAGGGCGGAGATGGCAAGCCACTCACAGACAAGCAGTTGCTCGAAGAGGGTGGCCTGGCGTTGTTCCGCACATATAAGGCGTTGCCCAAGTATGGGCCGCTTATCAAGTTCCTCAGCCAGGATGGTGTGAAGCAGCTCATGCTCAAGGTGGAGGCTAAATATATGGCCGATAATAACCGCGAGATGCCCGTGGCTGTTGAGCCCCTATTCTTCGTTATCGATGAGAAGAATCGCTCTATTGAGTTGACAGACAAGGGTATCGAGGTGCTCACCGGCACTACCGATGACCCCGAATTCTTTGTGCTTCCCGACATCGCCGCCCAGCTCTCAGGCGTAGAGCATGAGCAGCTCACGGCTGAAGAGAAGGTGCAGCGCAAGGATGACCTGTTGCAAAACTACTCCATCAAGGCAGAGCGTGTACACACTGTAAATCAGTTGCTTAAGGCCTACACACTGTTTGACCTCAATGTGGAATACGTCATCGATGATGGCAAGATCAAGATTGTGGATGAGCAGACAGGCCGTATCATGGAGGGACGCCGCTATTCCGACGGTCTGCATCAGGCTATCGAGGCCAAGGAGGGTGTCAAGGTGGAAGCTGCCACACAGACATTCGCCACCATCACCCTGCAGAACTACTTCCGCATGTATCGCAAACTCGCAGGTATGACCGGTACCGCCATGACCGAGGCCGGCGAGTTCTACGACATATATAAGCTCGAGGTTGTGGAGATACCGACTAATAAGCCGGTTATCCGCAATGATATGAACGACCGCGTATACCGCACCAAGAAGGAAAAATATGCCGCTGTCATCGATGAGGTTGAGGCCATGGTCAAGGCCGGGCGCCCCGTACTCGTGGGTACCACCTCAGTGGAGATCTCCGAGCTCCTCTCCAAGATGCTGAACCTGCGCAAGATACCTCACCAGGTATTGAACGCCAAGCTGCACCAGAAGGAGGCAGACATTGTGGCGCAGGCCGGTAAGACCGGCACTGTGACCATCGCCACCAACATGGCCGGTCGTGGTACCGATATCAAGCTCACTCCCGAGGTGAAAGAGGCCGGTGGTCTTGCCATCATCGGCACCGAGCGCCATGAGTCACGCCGTGTAGACCGCCAGCTGCGTGGTCGTGCCGGCCGTCAGGGTGACCCCGGTTCATCAGTATTCTTCGTGTCATTTGAAGACCAGGTGATGCGTCTGTTCGCCTCCGAGCGCGTTGTCAAGATGCTCGACAAGATGGGCTTTAAAGAGGGAGATATGCTTGAGAACAAGATGGTGAACCGTTCCATCGAGAATGCTCAGAAGCGCGTGGAGGAGAACAACTTCGGTATCCGTAAGCGCCTTGTGGAGTATGACGACGTGATGAACGCCCAACGCAAGGGTGTCTACGGACGTCGCCAGAACGCCCTCAAGGGTGAGCGTATAGGCACCGATATCGCCAACATGATATATGAACAGGCCGGAGAACTCATCAATGCTTATGGCAATGAGTATGATGTCCTGGCCGAGGAGACACTCAAGACCTTTGCCATGGAGCTCCCATTCAGCAAGGAAGAGCTGGCACATACCGACAGCAACACCGCCACCGCTACCTTGGCAGAGGCTGCCATGAAGGCTATGGAGCGCAACAAGGAGAAGATGCGCGAGAAGGCTCTCCCCTGGATACGCAACTTTGTGGACAACCAGGGTGCCAAGGGTGTTGTAGGCATACCCATGACCGATGGCCGCCGTGGCATCTATCTGCGCACTGACCTGCAGGAGGCTTACGACACTGATTGCCGCTCCTTGACCAAGGCATGGGAAAAGCAAGTGCTCCTCTCAGCCATCGACAAAGCATGGCAGCAGCATTTGCTCGAGATGGATGAGCTGCGCAAGAGTGTGCAGAACGCATCATACGAACAGAAAGACCCGCTGGTAATCTACAAGTTGGAAGCCTACGAACTGTGGAAGTCCATGCTCTCTGACATGAATGCCAAGTCAGTATCTACCCTGATGCGAGGCCGCCTTGCGGTACCCGACTTTGAGGAGGCACAGAAGGCCGCCGCTGCCAAGGCTGAGGAGCAGAAGGCACAACAAGAGCAGCAACGACAGGTACAGGCTCAGCAGGCATCTCGCAGCACATATGGCCAGCCCAATCAGCAGATGCGCCGCGAGTATAGCGGCTACAGCAGCACTGCCAACCCCTATGCCAACTATTCCACTACCCGCGGCAACTATGACCAGCAGAATCAACAGCAGGCCGCCCAACAGGCTGCCCGCAGCGCCGGACGCCCCCAGGGTCCAACCCAGCCCATCAAGGCAGACCCCAAAATCGGCCGAAATGACCCCTGTCCCTGCGGTTCCGGCAAGAAGTACAAAAACTGCCACGGCAAGAATCAGTAATACAATTTTCAACATCCCTTTCGTTATAAGAGCTTGTTTAATAAAAAATGTGAACGTCAGGGTCGCAGCTGCACCTCATCTTTGAGCCTTTGGTTCAGTCACATAGCCCGCTATGTTCCTTCACCTGCAGCCTCAAATCCGAGGCACATCTGCGACCCTGACGTTCACATTTTTTATTAAACAAGCTCTAAGACTTAACCCCGAACCCTCAAGGCAAGACCGTGAGTGTCCGGGGTTTAGTCGTTATACGAAAGAGGGGCATTTGTGCAAGCGCTCCGCGCTTTCTAATCTATATCCTAATCTGTATGGCAAGCAATTCATTTATTTGATTCAAGTCTCGAAAGTAGTATTTGATTGAATATGTTATAGTTAATGGTGTCCGTAAGGACACCGACTTATAGTAACCCCGTACACACGCGGCGAAAGCCGTGGGTGTGCGGGGTTGAGTAAGCAAACAAAAGGCGTGCGTAGACCGCCGATTTACTGCGTGCTAATGTTTCACACTTAATTTGCGAAACTTGAATTTCTTAATCTATATTAATGGAAAAACAAGAATAATTGTATAACTTTGCGTTTGAGAAGAGACCGCATATTTTTACAATCAATATATACGATTATGAAAAATCTTTATCACAAACTTCGACTTGGCGCTACTGCCTTGTTTGTCGGGATGGCTACGTTTGCCTATGCAGACACCACCTTTGACGTGCAAGTGAGTAATATCACCGAGACTGATGCTTCGGTGATGGTCACCCCATCTTCTGATGATGCATCCTATTGTATGACGTATGCCACCAAGGCAGACTTCCTTGCCGCCGGTGGTGTCGACAAAGTAATCGACAACCAGATACAGGAATGGAAAGATGAGATCTGGGGCGACCAGACATGGCAACAAGTTGCCTACTGGGATATTCACACCGGCACATATGTTTACTCCTCTCTGGCTCAACTCGAATACGAGCCTCTGTTACCCGGCACTGACTATGTGGTGAGTGTCTTCGGCATAGAGTCCGGCACCGGCAATATCACTACAGGTGTTACCACCAAGGAGTTCCGCACCCTCGGCGACTCCCCGGTAGTGGGCGATAACTCTATCTTTATCAATGTTTCTGACATAACCACTACCGATGCCTACCTGAGCTTCACTCCCTCAGACAACAATATCGGTTATTGCTTCTTTGTGAAGAGCAAAGCTGAATTTGATGCCGCAGGCGGTGTCGACAAAGTTATCGACAACCAGATAGCCGCATGGACCCGCACCGCATCTTATTATGATGAAGATTGGACATATATGATGTCAATCTATGCCCAACATGGCGCACACGGCGAGTTGGCCTCAGAAAGCTATGGCTCCCTCACCCCGGAGACTGACTATGTGGCCTATGCCTTCGCTATTGACAATGACAAAAATGTCATCGTGCCCGTTGTCACCAAGGAGTTTACTACTCTTGGCGTTCAGAAGTCTGACAACACCTTCACCCTCTCAGTAGTGTCCATCACCGCCACCAGCTCACGCCGCAACACCGTGGTGGCAAAGAGTGTACCCACAAATGATGACACATACACCGTGAAGTGTCTGCTCAAATCATACGTTGACGGTTATGACCTCACCGACCCGGCTAAAGAGCAGGAGTTTATCGATGAATACATGACTTATCCGCTGTATGCAAACCAGATAGTTAGCGGCGAGCACACATGGACTTTCGAGAATCAGAGCAATGACACCGACTATTGCCTCGTGGCCATGGGTGTTACCGAAGACAAGGCTCCCACCACCGGCCTGACAGTCCTTCCCTTCAAGTGTGTGGAGCAGACTGAGCCCGAGCTCGGCAGCGTCACTACCACTATCCGCGACATTACATCTACCGATGCTTACATGAGCTTCACCCCCTCTGACGACAGTCTGCCCTATTGCTTCTTCATCGACAGCAAAGCTGACTTTGATGCTAACGGCGGTGCCGACAAGGCTATCGAGAATAAGGTGGCATACTGGACTCGCATGGCCGAGACTTACGACTCTACATGGCCCGAAATGATGGCTGTCTTCGCTCATAAAGGCCCCTACGCCGAGTATGCGTCCGAGAGCTATGGCAATCTTTCTCCCGAGACAGAATATGTGGTCTACACATTTGCCATCGATGCTGAGCAGAACATCCTCGCCCCGGTTGAGACTACCACCTTCACCACCCAGGGTGTCGAAAAGTCTGACAACACTTTCACCCTGTCAGTGACCTCAATTACACCCACCAGCAGCACACGCAACACTGTTGTGGCATTGAGTGTCCCCTCCAACAGTGATACTTACAATGTAAAGTGCATCCTCAAGGCCAATGTAGACAAATATGACTTGGAAGATGCCGCCCAAGAGAAGGAGTTCATCGAGGAATATATGATGTATCCTCTATACAGCAATCAGATAGTATCCGGTGAGCACACCTGGACCTTCGAGAACCTCTCCAATAACACTGAGTATTGCCTCGTGGCCATGGGTGTCAGTGAAGATAAGGCTGCAACTACCGGCGTCACCATCTTCCCCTTCCTTTGCGGCGAAATGCACAACCCCGTTGAGGGTACCATCGCCCTGAATGTCACTGACATCACAGCTATGGATGCCCGCATACAGATCACTCCCTCAAACGAGGAGATCCGCTACTTCTATGACGTGACCACCAAAGAGCTCGTAGATGAGAAGGGTGGCGTGGATGCCATAGCTCAAGAGTTTGTAGTTGAATGGTTTAAGTATCTGGCTGACTTCTATGAGGATACCACATGGGTTGATGTCATGAAGCTGCTCACCACTACCGGCAATATCGATGAGATGGCATCAGCTCTGCAAGAGGAAGGTATGCTGAGCAACTTCTATTGGAACCAGAACCTCGTGCTCTATGCCGTAGGCTTTGACAATGCCGGCAATATTGTCACACCGACAGCCACCTTCGACTTCAAGACACCGGACCATGGCACAAGTGACATGACATTCGACTTCCAATTCGTCAGCTCCGAAATCAATGAGGACTATTCAAGCGTCTTCACAGCTACAGTAGATGTCTATCCCTCAGTGACAGGCCAGGAGTATAAGGTCAACTATTGCGCCGACCGCATCTTCGACCAGTATGATGAGAGCAACGAGGAGGATATGTTTGAGTACATCACATATCAGTTCTATCCCTCAGCAGCCACCTTCGACGATGCTGCCCGCCTCGTCTTCCCCGACCTCTATGTCAAGGATGTATACGGCGACAATCAGTATTACTACGTGATAGCCATGGGTTGGGATGGTGGTCCCTCCACACCTCTGTACAAGTACACCTTCAGTGTAGACAGCAACGGTGTGAGCGTGGTTGAGAATAATGACGTTATAGTCTATGGCACCGAAGGCATGATTATCGTGCAGGGCGATATCGAGAACGCCGTGGTCTTCAACACCTCCGGCCAGATGGTTGGCGCGCTCCATGGCAGCGGCAAAGTCAACCTTCCCGGCGGCATCTACCTCGTCCGCTACGTAGTAGACGGCAAGCCCGTCACCGCCAAAGTCCTCGTGAAATAATACGAGACACAATATCTTAAACATTCATAAAGTATGTCCGGTAGTCGCCCCCCCGACTGCCGGACACTTTTCTTGGGGGAAGGGGTAGTAATTTGGTTGGTGGGGGATATTTTCCTTTTGGGATTTTGAGAAATTTTATTAATTTTGCGGTATGAACGTGATCTATGGTAAAGAAGATATCTGTGCTTCCAAGCATCGGGGCATAAGTGTCTCGGCCCTCACAGAGCGGCTGAAACGCCTTGTGGGAAGTGCTCCCGAATTGTCGGGTCAATGGGTTGTGGCTGAGCTCACTGAGGTGCGTGCCTCCGGCGGCCATGTGTTTGTGGAGCTCGCCGAGAAGGATGATGCCGGGGCCATTGTAGCCAAGCTTCGCGGAAATATATGGAAAAGCGTATGTGCATCCATGGGAGCCCGATATGGCAGTGAGCGCATGCGCGAGATAATGCATGTAGGGAGCGAGGTACTGGTCTATGGCTCAATGACATACAGTCCCCTCTACTCAGTATCATTCAATATCACGGACATAGACCCCACGTATCAGCGAGACACGAACCGACTGCAGGCGCAGATACTCGCACAGCTCACGGCCGAGGGAATCTTGGAGAGCAACAAGCAGTTGGAGATGTGTGAGGTGCCACAACGCATTGCTGTGATATCAGCTGCCGGAGCTGCCGGATATGGAGACTTTGTAAATCAGCTGCTCCGCAACCCTTATCGGCTCCGTTTCTACCCTACACTGTTTGCCGCCACCATGCAGGGCGTTAATGTGTCATCTACCGTGCGTGCCGCCCTCGATGAGATAGAGCAACGCATGGATGAGTTTGACTGTGTAGTGATCATACGCGGCGGAGGAGCCACTACTGACCTTGTCGGGTTTGACGAGGTATATTTGGCACGGGCCGTGGCCCTCTTTCCACTTCCCGTGATTGTGGGAATAGGCCATGAGCGAGACAATACTGTGCTCGACTTCATAGCCAACACCAGAGTGAAGACCCCAACTGCAGCTGCCGAATACCTTATAACACGTGGCGCCAATGTGCTGGCCACAATCACAGACCTTGTCAAGGCGGTGGCCTCGTATGCCCAAAAGATGGTGCATGGCGAGCATAGACAGCTGGAGTTTTATGAGGACAAAATACCTACACTTGCACGTACACGCGCTGAGGCTGCGCGCCTGAGGCTCAATGAGCTGACCGCGGCCCTGCCTCTGCTGGTGCAAAATCAGATAACCAAGGCATCGGCGCGCCTTGACAGCGCCTCGCGCGCTATAGATGCCGGTGCTCAGCGACGCCTGGCCACTGAGAACACTCGTCTGGAGAATGCCCGCCGTCTCATAGAGCGCGACCTGCAAGTGATTTTGTCACGCGAGAACACCCGCCTTGAGGCTCTTACAGACAAGGTGAAGCTTCTCTCTCCGCACAATGTGCTGGCTCGTGGCTACTCCATCACTAAGGTCAACGGGCATGCCCTGCGCAATGCCGAGGAGGTGCCCCCCGGCACTCCCCTCACTACTCTGCTCAACACCGGCGAATTAAAATCAATCAGTCAATAACCACCCAAAAGGCTAATAATATGGAAGAACAAGCATTACCGGCAACATACTCGGAGGCTATCCGCGAACTTGAAAGCATAGTGCGCAAGATGCAGAGTGATGATTGCGACATCGACAACCTGTCGAAATATACAGCACGCTCACTGCAACTGCTCAAGTTCTGCAAGGAGCGTCTGCAGCTCACCGACAGCGAGCTCAAGAAGCTGCTCGCCGAGCTATCCTGATATAAGTAGCTGAGAAAAATTAACCATTAAATGTATAATATTAGATCAGATTGATTTGAACAAAAATTTCACTTTCTCTCCGGCGCTTTTCGCCGTCTTCATCAGTCGCTTAGCTCGCTAAGCTCCTTCTTCAGCCGACAAAAATCACTCGAAGATAAAGCAAAATTTTATGTTCATTAATTTTTCTCATCTACTTATCTAATGCCTCCACAGATGCGCGAAAAACCGATATTCCTCATAGGTATGCCCGGCAGTGGCAAGACAACTCTGGGGCGAGCCTTGGCCAGAGAGTTGGACCGCGATTTTATAGACCTGGACAATTACATCCAGAGGCGCTACTGTTGCTCGGTGAGCGACCTGTTTGCTCGCCGTGGCGAAGATGGCTTTCGGCAGATAGAGCATAATATGCTGCATGAGGTAGGCGAGATGGAGGATGTCATTGTAGCTTGTGGCGGGGGCACACCCTGCTTCTTTGACAATATGGACTATATGCTGGCACATGGCACAGTGATGTATCTGGAGGCCTCCCATGCACGCCTGCATGAGCGGCTGTGCCGACGCCGCTCACATCGTCCGGCCATCGCCCAAAAGACCGATGAGCAGATAAGTACATATATTGATGAACTTATCGACACACGCGGCCCAATATATCAGCGCGCTCACCTCAATATCGAGAGCTCCAATCTGGAGGACCGCAGCTCGATAGCATCCACTGTGAAGCGCTGCCTACCTCTACTACAACAGCATCTCTCCCAAGTATCTAAGGCCCCATCTCATAAAATTTTTATGGCTTAGGGGTCGCAGCTTTGGAGCTATTTTGGTCTGTAGGCGAAGGAGCATAGCGAGCTATGTAACTGAGCCAAAGGACAAAAAGAGTCCAAGGATACGAGATAAAAGGTAACTTTGTTACTAAAATAACCTTCTTAAGAGATTATTAACAAAAATAATTAATATTTAACAAAGACCCGCGATCTTGTAAAAATGTTTTAAAGTTAGTAGCGGTCCGGTTTTGGCCGGTGATTTTCGTCAAGTTTCGTCAGTCGCAATGCCCGCATTGCTCCATCCTCAACTTGCAAAAATCCCTACGCTCAAAACTGCCCCTAAGCCTTAAAAATTTTATGAGATGAGGTCTAATATACAGAAACTTTGATCTATAACAATGAATACAACTCCCACTCCGCAGCCGGCTGCCGTGAAGCCGCAAACAGCAAAGCGCCGCTTTGCCCTCGGCGTACTTAACAATTATCCCGACTCAGAGGAGACACGCCAATTTCTCACCCCCGAAGCCTGTGGTATGCTTGTAGGTGCCGGCATTGATATATACCTCGAAGCCGGTGCCGGCATTGATATCAACTATTCAGACGAAGCATATGCCGACAACGGATGCCAACTCAAGACTCGTGCCGAGGCCCTCGCCTGCGATATAGTGCTGAGTGTGCGCCCGGTGAGAGCCGCCGATGCCGACAAGATGAAGCGCGGCGCCACCCTGCTGTGCCTGAGCGACCCCAATCTGCCGCGCGAGGTGGTGGAAGCCTTCGGGCGTCGCGATATCACCATGATTGCAATCGACAAAATGATATCCGATAACGGTGTACGCATTTTCGCACGCATACTCGATGAGATAGATGGCCGTGCAGCAATACTTTATGCCCAGGAGGGACTCTCATTCCTCGGCGAGGGAAAAGGTGTGCTGATGGGTGGCATCCCGGGGCTGCAGCCCTGCGAGGTACTCATTGTAGGAGCCGGTGCGCGCGTGATAGCAGCTGCCAAAGCTGCAATACAGATAGGGGCTCGTGTCACCCTGATGGACAATGACATTGCCGCCCTTGATGAGGCTATCAGCGCTTGTAGCGACAGACTCATCACCTCGTCTATACACCCCAAGGTGCTCTACAATGACGCCAAACATGCCGATGTCATAATCCTGGACAACTGCACACGCGAATTTGAGATACCCGCTCATCTCTCGCTGGCGATGAAAGACAATGTATATCTGCTCGACTTGAAAGAGACAACTCCCTCATTGATAGTGCCCCGCTCTGTGGCCATGGCTATAAGCAATGTGCTGATAAACTTCTTTAACGATGCATTGCAATTAGGAGGCATACGCCGTATGATAAGTGCTGTGGCCGGCGTGCGCGCGGGTATAATCACATACCGCGGGCATCTGGTAGACAAAGAGTTATCTTCAGCCCTGGGTATGCACTCCCTTGACTTAGGAATAATGCTGACACAAACCAACTGATACTCTGGCATTTGCTATGTCGCACTTGATACAGCTCATATCATCAGCCCTGTGGGGAGGGAGGGAGCAATATGCCCTTGATCTGGCGCGTGCATACGCTGCCCGAGGATGGAACGTTATGGCTGTGACTCGCGACTGTGCAGCAGTTGACACCCCTTTTACGCGCAATGGCATCAAGGTGCGTCATCTGCCCCTTGGGCGATATGCCGGCCCTACCACAATATTGCGCCTTGCGCATTTTTTGAAACGAGCCAAGACACCTCCCGTGGTGCATGTACATGCCTTTCGCGACGTGTTCCTCGCCTTGGCAGCACGCCGCCTCAGCGGGCGCAAGGAGATAAAAGTAGTGTTTACCTGTCATCGCGTGAACCCATGCCACAACACCTCATTGCGGCGTCGTATGTTGCGCAATATCCATGCATTGATATTCCCCTCGGTGCTGTGCCATGACACCTTCTTGTCTACATGGGGGCCTATGGAGCTGCCATTGGCAGCAGACCGTATCCATATCATCCCCAACAGCGTCTACTTCCCCGAGCCGCCACAGATCACCCCTCCGCAAACGGGGCCCTTGGTAGCTGGCTATTATGGCCGCATCGTGCAGGGCAAGGGGCTTGAGATCTTTATCAGCGCCTTGACAGACTGCCGCGGACTGCGCACCCGTGCATGCATCGCCGGACCGGGGGACCCGGATTATATAGACGCGCTGAAGCGTCTGGCCGCGCGTATGGGGGTGATGGATATGATAGACTGGCGCGGCAACTCATTGGGAATGGAGCAGATATTGGAGCGAACACATATCGGTGTATTCCCATCATTAATGCCCGAGAGCTTCGGGCTTGCCAATGCTGCGTGCATGGCCTATGGGCGCCCGCAAATCAGCACCTTCAATGGCGCCCAGACCGAATATATGACCAACGGACGCGAAGCTATTCTTATCCCACCGGCCGATAGGAATGCCCTTGCCGAAAGCTTGCGGCTGCTTGCCACTGATGCCGATTTGCGCACTCGCATGGGTCATGAGGCCCGCCAACGCTTTGACAGTCAGCTGGCATGGCCTCGTTTTGAGCAAGCCATCACCGATATATACACAAGCTAACAGGCTCCCTCGTGAGGAGGTACAGAGAGAGGGTTAGTGGGCTTCGAGCCAGTTGCTGCCCGTGCCGACGGAGGCCGTGAGGGGTACACGGCCGGTGTAGGCAGATTGCATTTGGCGAGTGACGAGCTCTTGCATGATGGGTAGCTCGGAGGGGACGACCGTGAAGTTGAGTTCGTCGTGCACTTGCATGGTCATGACACTCTTCAGGCCTCGCTCTCTCATTTCGGCGTGGATGCGTATCATGGCAATTTTGATAATGTCGGCAGCAGAGCCTTGTATTGGCGCGTTGATGGCGTTACGCTCGGCATATCCACGTACCACGGCGTTGTGGCTGTTGATGTCGGCGAGTTTACGGCGTCGACCATAGATGGTGGTGACATATCCATGTTCGCGTGCTTTAGCTATGCTGTCGTCCATGTACTTACGAATGGTGGGGAATGTGTTGAAATACCCCTCTATGAGCTCTTTTGCTTCAAATCTGGGGATGTTTAGTCTGTTGGCAAGGCCAAATGCTGATATGCCGTAAAGGATGCCAAAATTGGCTGTTTTTGCTTTGCGTCGCTGGTCCGGGGTTACCTCCTCGGGTGCCTCGTGATAGATTTTGGCGGCAGTGATGGCGTGTATGTCTTTGTCGTGTTTGAAGGCATCGAGCATCACTTGGTCGTCGGCCATGTCGGCTACCAGTCTCAGCTCTATCTGACTATAGTCTGCCGATAGGAATAGTTGGCCGGGGTCGGGCACGAAGGCGCGGCGTATCTCGCGCCCCATCTCGTCGCGCACGGGGATGTTTTGCAGGTTGGGGTCTGAAGATGATATGCGGCCGGTGGCGGTGACGGTCTGGTTGTATGTGGTATGTATCTTGCCGGTGACAGGGTTGATGCACTGGGGGAGAGCTATGAGGTATGTGCTGAGGAGCTTTTTGATTTGTCGGTATTCGAGAATTTTGGCGACAATTGGGTGTGCGGGAGCAAGCTTTTCGAGTATCTCCTCGGAGGTGGAGTATTGGCCGGTCTTGGTCTTTTTCGCTTTTGGGTCGAGAGCGAGTTTGTCGAAGAGTATCTCGCCGACCTTTGCCGGAGAGCCGACATTGAATTCCACCCCTGCGAGGGTGTAAATCTCATGCTCGAGTTTGTTGAGTGAGTCCTGCATACCCTCGGCGGCCTGATGGAGAGTGTCGAGGTCAATGGCAACACCGGCACGCTCCATGTCTGCGAGGACGATGGCGAGTGGGAACTCAATGTCAAGGAGGAGAGAAGTGAGCCCTTCACGATTTATCTCAGCGTTTAATATGGGCTGTAGTTTAAGTATGGTAACAGCCTGAGTTGCAGCCCAATCGGCAATTTTATCTGTCGGAATGGCCGCGAATTTCAGGCGTTTGGCTCCTTTGCCCGTGAGGGACTCGAGGTCCGGGATACGGGTGTGCAGGTAGCTGTCGGCGAGTAATTCGGTGTTGTGGCGCATTTCCGGCTCGAGGATATAGTGAGCGAGTGCGGCGTCATAGTAATTCGACGGGATGAAGTCTCTGTGAGGCAGCAGGTTGCGAAGTATGACATAATCACGCTTTATGTCTGTGGAGATGGTGAGAATGTTGACGTCCTCCATGAAGTCTGCCAGAAGGGCCGGTGCACCTGAGGTCTCCTTGGTGATATAGAAAGTGTCGGTCGGGGAGGTGGCGATGGCCCAGCCATGCAGAATGGCAGACATGTCTCCCACTCCCTCCGCCATGGTGGTTAGAGCGAAAGAGCCGGCGGCGCGGATGGCTTTGTCGAGCTTCTCGAGCGAAGGGTTGATTACGACATTGAGGGGTTTCGAATCCTGCGGAGCCGGATTGGCCTCTGACTCATTGTCAAAATCGAATAATGAGCCCTGTAGTGGGTTGGAGGTCTTATCGGGCTGTGCTACATCGGTGGTGTCGCCGATGCGCTGCATGACGCGCTTCTCGAGCACTCGGAATTCAAGGTCGCGGAATATCTTGAACAGTTCCTCCGTGTTTTCCGGTACACGCTTGAGGGACTTGGCTGAGCGGTCGAGGGGGACATCTGTCTTGATGGTAGCGAGGAATTTTGAGAACACGATTTGCTCAGTGTTTTCTTCGATTTTCTTCTTGAGAGCCCCCTTGAGCTCATCGGTGTGGGCTATGAGATTTTCGACAGAGCCGAATTTGCAAACCAAGTCTTTGGCAGTGACCTTTCCGACCCCCGGGCATCCCGGGATGTTATCTGCTTTATCCCCCTCGAGAGCGAGAATATCAATTACTTGAATAGGGGTGTTTATACCAAACTTTTCGCATATTTGCTCCGGGCCACGTATCTCGAAATCATTGCCACGGTACGAGGGCTTGTATTGGAACACAGTGGGGGTGACGAGTTGGCCGAAGTCTTTGTCCGGGGAGACCATGAATGTGGTGAGCCCCTCGTCGGTGGCTTTTACTGACATTGAGCCGATGACATCGTCTGCCTCAAAGCCCGGTACCTCGAGAATGGGGATGTTGTAGGCGCGGATGATATCTTTGATAATTGGCACCGAGACCTTAATGTCCTCCGGGGTGGATTCTCGTTCCCCCTTGTATGCTTCATACGCCTCGTGGCGGAAGGTGGGGCCCGCCGGGTCGAAGCAGACAGCGATGTGAGTGGGGTTCTCCTTTCGGAGTAGCTCCTCGAGGGTGTTAACAAATCCGAAAATGGCAGATGTGTTGAAGCCCTTTGTGTTAATGCGTGGCATCTTTATGAGGGCGTAATAAGCTCTGAAAATGAGTGCGTATGCATCGAGCAGGAAAAGTCTCTGCGTAGAATTGTAGTCCATGCTTAAAGTGGGGAGAGGGTCGTGGGTGAAATCTTTGAATGTCAAAATTAGCAAAATTATTCTGAAAACCAAAAAAAAATGTTAACTTTGCGCTGATTTTGAGTTTATGCAAATATCCTTTAAGGACATATCGGAGGCCCTGCGGCCGGAAATAGAGAGCTTGAATGTGAATATCCGTCAGGCGCTTAACTCTGATGATACTCCGCTGATGAATGAGATAGTGGAGCGATACCTGCAGACCAAGGGAAAGCAGGTGCGCCCCATCATGGTCATGCTATGTGCCCGCCTGTTTGGGGGCGTGGATGAGCGAGTGATTCATGCAGCAACTGCGTTGGAGCTCTTGCATAATGCGTCTCTTATCCATGATGATGTGGTGGATGAGACGAAGAAACGCCGTGGGTGTGATACCGTTAATGCCATTTGGGACAACCATATAGCTGTTTTGGTGGGCGACTTTTTTGTGTCCGCCGCCTTGGCAGAGGCAGTGCAGACAAATCTGCTGCCGGTAGTCAAGTCTCTGTCAGCCTTGGGCAAGGAGCTGTCGCAGGGAGAGATACATCAGATATGCAATGCCCGTGGGCATAGCTTTGATACGAAGGATTATTTCACCGCTATCCATAAAAAGACCGCCTCCCTGTTCATGCATTGTGCTTTGGTGGGGGCCGAGGCATGTGGGGTGAGTGGCAAGGAGTCTGAGCCGCTGCTGAAATTTGCCGAGAAATTGGGTCTGTGTTTCCAGATAAGGGATGATATATTTGACTATTTCCCGTCAGGTGTTACCGGCAAACCGTCGGGCAATGATCTGCGCGAGAATAAGGTGACGTTGCCTCTGCTACTGGCTTTGCAGAATGCCCCGGAGGACGAAGCGGAAGCTAAGAAGAGCCTGCTTCGCAACGATTTACCCAATGAGGAACAGATACGAGAGCTGATAGAATTTGCGCATGCCCACGGTGGAATCGAGAGTGCATACTCCGTGATGGAGGAGCTACATGCCGAGGCTATTCCGCTGCTTGATGCATATCCGGACAGCGAGGCTCGCCGGATGCTTCAGGCTCTGTTCGCATTTATTATTTCGCGCGATAAATAATTGGGTAAGTCAAAATCACTATGAAGAAGGATAAGTATATGCTGTCGCCGTACCTGGAGGCCGGACGTGTGGAGGCCGGTTGCGATGAGGCCGGACGCGGATGTCTGGCGGGCCCGGTGTCTTGTGCGGCAGTGATATTGCCTGAGGGATTCTCGC
The DNA here is from genome assembly GCA_023665425.1 of Muribaculaceae bacterium. GTDB lineage: Bacteria > Bacteroidota > Bacteroidia > Bacteroidales > Muribaculaceae > Lepagella. The sequence goes on along the minus strand of JAMPDX010000004.1, from coordinate 39,985 downwards.
ATCCTCTGCTTACCGACTCGAAGAAGCTTACTGAGGCTCAGCGTGACAAGCTACGGCCTATCATAGAGCGCGAGGCTGTGGCCTGGTGTGTGGTGATGATTTCGGCCGAGGAGATAGATGAAATAAATATCCTTAACGCGTCAATCAAGGGAATGCAACAGGCTGTGAGCGGACTTAAGATTAAGCCTGAGCATATCCTTGTTGACGGCAACCGGTTCAAGCCTCATCCCGACGGGATACCGCATACCACCATCGTGCACGGGGATGCGTTGTATATGTCGATAGCAGCCGCGAGCATCCTGGCCAAGACGCATCGTGATGAACTGATGAAAACGTTGGCGGCTGAATATCCTCAATATGAGTGGGATAAGAATAAAGCGTACCCCACGGCAGCTCACCGCGCCGCAATTGCCAAGTATGGGCCTTGCGAACATCACCGGAAGAGTTTCCGGCTATTGCCGAAATAAGCGAGTTTTAATTAACACACAAATATGGTGGAGCGTGCTCAATCACGCTGCGATATAAACAGGGTATGACAAAGAAATATCCCGGTAAATCGGTGTCCTCTCGGACACTTTTTTTGTGTGCGGTCATATTGTAGGGCGTAATGTGATGAGGTAGGTACGGGATTTTGGGGAGTATTGAGAGGAGCTGAAAATTACTATGTTAGTAAATTGCTTAAAAAATAATCAAGGATATATTTGGAATTAGAAATTTTCGGTTGTATATTTGCACTCGGAAATCAATTAAAAAACGTGAGTGCAATGAAAGGAAAAGAGAGAAAATATAATCCGGAGATAGCCCACTGTCAAGGGGCGCGGTATAGAGTGTGTTCGCAGTGTCTGCGGTATTCGTTGTATAACATTTGGAAGAGATTGCCGGTGACGGAGGCGGAGTCTGTGATAATGCTCCCGGCGAAGGCTACGCGAGAATCATGCCCGAACAAGATGTAGAGCCAATTGAATGTGAGAGATGAAATAATGATAGAAATAGAAAGCTTTAAGAGCGTATCTAAAATAATATAACTATAATATAACTAACGAAATAACCAAGTTGGAAAGAATAGATAATATGGGAAAAGAGAGTAAGGAGAAGATGAGATTGCAAGGGGTGCAGGTAGTAATTGATATGGATGAACTGTTGGGGCGTGTGCGCTCTGAAGTGGCGTGCCTCAATCTGAGCTTGGTGCCTGATCTGAATTCTGATAAGCCAAGAATTTCGTGGCGAGATTATAATGACAGCACTATACTGAGTGCCGAGACAGAGGAGCTGATGGAAGACCTGAAGGGGAAATTCAGTGCATGGAATGCCGGGACGAAGAAGAACGGCCAAAATATAAGTATTATACTTTATGTCAACAATCATGGAGTCAAGGCCCTTGCATCAATTGAGGCACATATCAATATGTATCTGAAGTGCCGGCTGCTCGCCAAGAAACTGGAGCTCGCACCGCAAGAGGTGGCCCGCCAGACACAAGCACATCATGAACGACTGATGGAGCGAGCCACCTCTCTGCTCAATGACATCTATGAGGTGCTGTGCATGACCGAATATTAATTGTCTCATTACAAATCTAATAACAGATAATTATGAAAACAACAGAATGTAGGAAGAGGCCACAGCTGATATGTGCCATCGCGATGCTTTGCCTGGGGACCGGGCTGCTCATAGCCGCATTCATCCTGCCCCCTCCGGGCGAAATACACTCTTCAGTGCTTGTAGCATTTGGCGAGACACTCACTTTTGCCGGGGCCCTGTTAGGAATCGATTGGTCATATAAAATGAAACACAACTAAGACCACATCTCATAATATGAGACACATAGATAAGATAATAATACATTGCAGTGCTACTGAGTCCGGGCGCGATTTTTATGCTAAAGACATCGATGTGTGGCACCGCGCCCGTGGGTTTAACAGCATAGGATATCATTATGTAATAACGCTTGCCGGCAGCGTGGAGACTGGGCGCGACGAGAGGTTGCAGGGCGCACATTGTCTTGGGCAAAATGGCCGGTCAATCGGTATCTGCTATATCGGAGGACTTAAAAACGGTGTGCCGGCGGACACACGTACACCGGCACAGAAGAAGGCTCTAAAGGAGCTTGTTGCTATGATGAGGGCCCGCTATCCCGGGGCTACGGTGCATGGACACAGAGAGTTTGCCAATAAGGCCTGTCCATGTTTTGATGTAGGGTCGGAGTTCAGACTTTGACCTTATGAGAAATGCCGTCTGCAACCACGATATATATGCCTGCAGGGAGATTTGATGAGCCCACTTCCACACCGTTAAGGTCGTAGACATTCACCTGAGATGCACCAACCACAGTAATGTTTCCACCACTTACGAGGACAACCTGACCGTTGTCCGGGTCTGCCGCGATGTCGTCGATACCGGAGAGGAGCGGCTCATCGAGCAGGAGCATGAAAGGATAAACGTGAGGCACGCCCATGACATCGGTGGCTTGGTAAGTGAGACCCATGACGCGGCCATCGGCAGATGTGCGGCTGACACCCATGACATTGCGGCCGGCGTTTGAATAGTCGAGAACAGTCTCCAGCGACTCATGTCCGCCGTCAAGGCCATTGCGATAAATGTCGCGGTCTACGAAGAAAATTTGCTCAGAGAGCGCACAGCTTATCCGGCTGTAGCCCTCGGCATCCTCCCATTGGCCTGTCTTGGTATCGTAGCGACCCCACATATATTTGTCGGTGGCAGTTGTGAGGCCATAGTTTTCATTTTCAGGGTCATCTGAGGCACTCTGACCTACAATCATGCGAGTGCCGTAGAAATTACCAAAGCGGTCAGCGCAGTAGAAACTGGCATTGATATAATCCTCCGGGTCGAAGTATAAGTCACGTTTGCTGTCGATGAAAGCAGCTGTCTCGTAACCGTAAACCTCCCCCTTGTAGAACCAAGGCACACGCTCGCTATGAAGCTCATTCCACATTATGAGTTGGCCGTTGTTATATATCGCCGGTATGGTTGAGGCAGTGCCGCAGTAGAGAGTGCCGCCGAGGTATGTGCCCTCGAGAGTGCCGTCAGTGTACATACAATTTACCGCAAAACCCTGGTGAGGAAGACGCAGCTCATTGTTGTAGTGCATCTGATATTCGCCTTGAGCATCCTTTTGCCAAATAATGGGGTGCATTTGGCCGGTGCCTATGTATCCGCCAATGATAGAGGCGTCGGCACTTATGGCGCAAGGATAGTTCATGTTTTTGGTCTGCGGGGGGACCGGCAGATCTATGCGTTCACCGTCAGGTGTCTGGACATAGGGCTTCCAGGAGTTTGACTGATAGGGGCGATAAGAGCCGGTGATAGTGCCGTCATCGGCCACACCACGTATCTCCAGAGGGATGATGCGACCGTCTATTGCCCAGTTTATGCGGGAAACCTTCTGCGGCTCAGAGCGACTCCACCGGTAGCACAGGTTCATTTCGTCGTCAGTAATAATAGCATATTCGCCATTATCAGACATGGCATACACCTGACCCATGAGGTCATATTCTTCGCCGATTTTCTCGGCAGTAAACCAAATCACGTTAGTGTTTGCAAAAGAAGTGGTTAGTCCGCCGGCGAGCAGTATGGCCGATAAAAGAAATTTTTTCATTGTATGTGCAGTGTGAAAAAGAGTTGCAGCAAAATTAGTATTAATATAATTAAAAAGCAAATCAACGAATATATTAAGACTCCATCTCATATAATTTTTATGGTTTAGGGGTCTAATATGCAATTACGCGGTTGCATTAAGATTTTTTAACATGAGGAAGATTTTTTTGATGTTGCCGATGACAGTGTTAATCTTGTTTTCGGCGTGTACGAGTACGAGACTTGTGTATGTGCCGGTGGAGAGTTTGCAGGTTCGCCACGACACATTGTACCGGCTGCGGCAGTTTACCGACACGATACGCGAGCGGGACTCCCTGAATATGATAGTGAGGGGAGACACTGTGTATAAGACACATTTGAAACTGCGTGAGCGGGTGCACATGCAGCATGACACATTGTATAGAATGCAGAGGGATACGGTTTATAAGGAGGTGGCGGTGGCAGTACCTGTCGAGTCAAAAAGAAGCTTTGCGCAGAGACTGAAGGATAGCTTGTTTTGGCCACTGGCCGTGGGGACGATGCTCTTCCTTGCCGGAGCGGCAATAATATGGAAAAAGAGGCAAGGGAGTAAATAGTGTGAAAGTAATTAGCCTTGGGTTACCGGCGCGACTACAATACTGCTCATAATATGAGTTTGCTGAGAGGTAAAAGCGCGGAGCGCTTGTAGTCGCGTCGGGTTAATAACCCGCCGCCGGTATTATCAATTGGGATATTCCCAGAAATTTAATTTTCAGTAAATCGGTGTCCAGGTGTACACTCTCAGCACGTTGGTCGATGAAATTATATACTTATTTTTTAATTTTTTTGATTTTTCATTTTTCCTTCGTAATTTTGTGCAAATTAACCTAAATTCTATCGTATGAAAAAACTACTTTTTTATCTGCAACTGATTTTAGTTGGTTTCATGGTAAGTTGTGAGAAGAATGATTTATCTCTTGTTGTCAATCAGGAAGATAATGCTTCAGAAAGCTCCATGAATATGAAAATAAGTGTCCCTGAAGCAATAATAATTGCGGATGATTTCTTTTCAAAAATGGAAGATAATCAAACACGTTCAGCAAGGACAATAAGCAGTATTCAAGCTATCACTAACGGTGAAGGCAAAAATGTACGTTCAGTTAATGACACCTTATTTTATCTTTTCAATTACACGGAAGGTGGTTTTGCTGTTATAGGAGCTAATAAAAAGATGGCCCCCATATTGGCTATATCTGTGGATGGGTCTTTTAATTTAGAAGACACTGTAAATAATCCGGGATTAGCCCTATATGTTGAAAATTTAAGATCGATAGAGGCTAATATACCCTCTATACTCAGTGATTCTCCCTTCATACCGTCCCAACCGGACCCAATCGATCCTATATTCCCCGCTTTTAAAACTAAAATCCATAAGGATATAAAGCCTTTATTAAAGCATCATCCAAAAAATTGGTATCAACGTACCCCCTTTAATGTATATTGTCCCATTAATATTAATAAAGGACAACGTGCATATGTCGGGTGCGTGCCATTAGCATGTGCTCAAATTATGTCATATTTCGAATGGCCAACAACATATAGTGGAATAAATTTGAATTGGTCAAATATCAATAGTATATTATATCCGGCAACAATTACATGTCCGGATTGGCTTGCAAAATTTCTACACGAAGTTGGATTGACATTAAAAGTGGAATACAATATTAATGGTTCATTGGAATCGGGAACTTCGAAAAATAATATAAAAAAATATTTTTCACAATTTGGATATGAAAAGTTGTCCGATCCTAAAAACTTGACCCATAATTCTGCATCAGTTGATCTGGAATCGTCACCACTACTCGTACTCGGTTCGAATGTAGAATCGAATTCCGGTCATTGTTGGGTGATAGATGGATATTTGTCCTATTCTATATATGGTGGTACATCATCCAGTTTTGGTGATTTAATATCATCGTATAGTTTATACCATTGCGTATGGGGGTGGGGAGGTCTAGATAATGGCTATTTCTTATGGCGAGATGGCTCTGAAGTATCTACTCTACCTTACAAATACGAAGATAATGACTTGAAGAAATCAACAAATATTAGCAAGTATAGAGATTTAATGTACTTTAGTAATTTTAAGATAAAAAAATGAAAAAATTACTTTCAATATTCTTAATATTAAGCGGTCTCTGTGTGTCGCTTAGCAGCTGTGATAAGGATGAACCAATGTTGGTAGATTATGCAACCCTATACCTTGATTATTTTAAGTCAGTAGATAATCAGATCAATATTGAGTATTCTCGTTTACAGAGTAAAATATCACAATGGCCGGATGGTTACATTGTACATGTACCTCAAGAGGGAGGTAAATACAGTTTTGTATTCGATGAGAATGCATATACTTTGTGTACGGGTAACAATAAGAAGGAGCCGGTGAAGTATTTTGATTTCTTACTGAGTGAAGCAGCTTTGGGCGAAGATAGTACCGGGGCCGACAGGATAGAAAATTATTATCAGAAACTCACTTCATTACCTTGTTTTTTTATGCAATATGAGTCATATCCGGGAGGCTTTACGATAACAGTCGAGCCGAATCCCTCGCAGGAAAGCCGCACGGTATTACTCCAATGGAGTGGGTATCCGGTTATAGCTGAATTAGAAATTACCCAACTGGGTAAACAACAATAATTCAGGATCTGCGAATAGAGGCTGATGATTACGCATCACCTGCTACACAGAGGAAAATGGACAGTAAATAGGTGTCTGTGAGACTAACTCCCTTTATCACTTTACACCCCCCCCGGACACACAAGGTGTAGCTGCGTGTGTCCGTGGTAAGTGAGGCCCTCAGAATACTCATAATATGAGTTTGCTGAGAGGTAAAAGCGCGGAGCGCTTGTAGTCGCGTCGGGTTAATAACCCGCCGCCGGTATTATCAATTGGGATAGGTGTCTGTGAGACTACCTTCCTTTATCACTTTACGCTCCCGGGATGGTTGGGGCTATTTGTTTTTGAGATAGCGGCGCTTGAGGACACTGAAGTATTCGGGGGTGATACCCATGTAGGATGCGATGATGCGTTGCGGCACTTGCTCCATTATCATGGGACGGTCTGCAAGCATGGCTTGAAAGCGCTCCCATGCGGTGCCGTTGTGGGTCTTGGCATTCTTGTATTCCTGATAGAATAGCTCACCATAAGCGTAGTTGAGCATCCAGAGGGCGAGCTTATGGTCGGTGTTGACCACCTCCCAGAAGTCTTTCTCCTTGATATGCAGCAGAGTGGTGGGGCAACAGGTCTCAACATTATAGTAAGAAGGCAGATGCATCACGAATGTGTGCTTGTTCTGCATCAAAGAGCCGGGGAGGCCGAAGGCGAAAGTGCGCTCCTTGTCGCCATCCCAGTCATAAAACCGCACAATACCTTCGCGCACAATGAGCACGTCGGGATACTTCTTGCCGGCCTCTACTATCAGGTGCTTAGCGGGAAGGTGTAGCCATTCGCCGCGCGCCAAGAGGCGGTCCATGCCGTCACCCTCGGGGAGATACCCGAGTTCGTCTTTCAATAGGCTTTTTAATTCTTCCATAAGCTTAGACCCCATCCCATAAAATTTTTAAGGCTTAGGAGCGGTTTTGGGCGAAGGATTTTTGCAAGTTGAGGATGGAGCAATGCGGGCATTGCGACTGACGAGACTTGGCGAAAATCATCGGCCAAAACCGGACCGCTACTAACTTTAAAACATTTTACAAGATTCCCGGGTATTTGTTAAATATTAATTATTTTTTATTAAACAAGCTCTTAGTAATAAAGTTACCTTTTATCTCACATCCTTGGGCTCTTTTTGTCTTTTGACTCAGTCACATAGCTCGCTATGCTCCTTCGCCTATAGACCAAAAATAGCTCCAAGGCTGCGACCCATAAGCCATAAAAATTTTATGAGATGGGGTCTTATATATAGCGGTGACTCCGCCCCGGACTACAGGGCGGAGTTTATGAGTAATTAAGAGCTTGTTTAGTCGCGGCTTGAGCCGAGGAAACGGAGCAGATAGAGGAAGAGGTTGATAAAGTCAAGATATAGGTTCAGCGCACCCATAGTGGCAAGCTTGTCGGTGAGTTGCGGCGCAAGGTTGGCTGAGGCTATCTGCTTGATTTGCTGTGTGTCGTAGGCGGTAAGACCGGTGAAGATGAGCACTCCGGCTATTGATACTATCCAGCCCAAGGTGTCGCTGTGCAGAAAGATGTTGACCACTGAGGCGATAATCAAGCCGATGAGGCCCATGAACAGATATGTGCCCATCTTGGCAAGACTGCTCTTGGTGAAGTATCCGTACACGCTCATGGCACCAAACATTCCGGCTGTGACGAAGAATGTCGCGGCTATCGAGGTCATGGTGTACACTACGAATATAGCGGCCAGGGATGCTCCCATAAGGGCGGAGAAGAGGAAGAAGAGAAGCAAACATGTGGAGGTGCTCATGGAGTTGAGCTTGCCCGGGATGACGAAGCACATCACTATCATGGCGATGAACATACCCCAGTAGACTATGGGATTACCATATATGAAGGTGAGAGCTGTCTGTGAACTTGCTACGGCCAATGCTATGAAGGCGGTGACCAACAGTCCGAGGAACATACGGACATAGACCTTCTTCATGACAGCATTAACTTGCTCTGTCAGGGTGTAAGCGCCCGTGGCAAACGGTGGGGGCGGCGGTGTTTGATTGTTGTAATACTGCATTTTAGTGTTGTATTTTAATTATATCTCTTATTATGACAAAAAAGAGACAAAAAGGTTTATATGTGAATTTACATGCGGGCCGGCATCTCGATGCCTAACAGGCCGGTGGCACTCTGCAGTGTGCGGGCCACAGTGGCTGAGAGCAACAGGCGCAGGGCGCGCACGGCGGGGTCAGACTCCTTCAGTATCGGGTTGTCATGGTAATACTGATTGTATGTCTTGGCCAGGTCGTAGGCATAATTAGCCAGGAGCGCGGGTGAATAAGAAGTGGCTGCCGCGTTTACCGTGTCGGGGAAGTCTGCAAGGCGCTGAATGAGGTCTACCTCCTTGTCTGAAGGGAGAGCGCCTTGTGTCTTATCTGCCTGGGCGGCAATGTCTTGGGCTGAGTTAATATCGATTTCGGCCTTGCGGAGCACAGAGTTGATGCGCGCGTAGGTGTACTGCAAGAAGGGGCCGGTATTGCCGTTGAAATCGATACTTTCCTTGGGGTTGAAGAGCATATTCTTCTTGGGGTCAACCTTGAGCAGGAAGTACTTGAGGGCACCCAGACCAATCTTGCGTGCAATGTCGGCAGCCTCATCTGCGGGAAGCTCTTTCAGCCTGTCGGCAGAAGCCTCGGCGGCGTCGGCTATCATAGTGGCCATGAGGTCATCGGCATCCACCACGGTACCTTCGCGACTCTTCATCTTGCCCTCGGGGAGCTCCACCATACCGTATGAGAAGTGTACCAGGTCTTTGCCCCATTTGAAGCCGAGGCGGTCGAGCAGGATAGAGAGCACCTGGAAGTGATAATTCTGCTCATTGCCCACCACATATATCATCTTGTCGATAGGGAAGTCGCGGTAGCGCAATTTGGCTGTACCTATATCCTGAGTCATGTAGACCGAAGTGCCGTCGGAGCGAAGCAGCAGCTTGTGGTCCAAGCCGTTGGGAGTAAGGTCGGCCCATACAGAGCCATCCTCCTTGCGATACATAGAGCCCTCTTCGAGCCCTTTGAGCACCAGCTCTTTGCCCTCGAGGTATGTCTGGCTCTCATAATAAATTTTGTCAAAGTTGACACCCATGAGCTTGTATGTCTCATCGAAGCCGTCATATACCCACTGATTCATACGCTGCCAGAGGTCGCGCACCTCGGGGTCGGCAGCCTCCCATTTGCGAAGCATCTCGCGAGCCTCGGCCATGAGGGGGGACTTCGCTTCCGCCTCCTCCTTAGTGATATTCTCCTTCTCCATAATCTCGGCTACCTCAGCGCGATAATGCTTGTCGAAGGAGACATAGCAGTCTCCTATCAGGTGGTCACCTTTCTTGCCAGCTGTCTCGGGGGTGGCACCCTCAAACCACTTTTGCCAAGCGAGCATAGACTTGCATATGTGGATACCACGGTCGTTCACAATATTAGTCTTCACCACCTTGTTGCCGTTGGCGGCTAGTATCTGCGCCAGCGAGAAGCCGAGCAGATTGTTTCGCACATGGCCCAGGTGGAGGGGCTTGTTGGTATTGGGTGATGAATACTCCACCATCACAAGGGGGGAGTCATCGGTCACCGGCTTGAAACCATAGTCGGGGGTTTCGGCTATCTCCTTGAGCACGCCGGCCCAATAGGCGGGGTCTATTACGAGGTTGAGGAAGCCCTTGATGGCATTGAAGGCAGAGACGGCCGGCTCGTTGTCTACGAGCCACTGTCCTATCTCGTTGGCAGTGGCCTCGGGGGCCTTGTGAGAAGCCTTCAGGAAGGGGAACACCATGACGGTGAGGTTGCCCTCAAATTCTTTCTTTGTAGCTGAGACCTGCACCTTGTCGGCAGGGAAATCGAGGTCGTAAAGCGCCTTGAGCGCATGGCTCACAGCGGTCTGCATGGTCTGGTCTATCTTCATTTTGATGTCTGATTTTTCTCTTTCGAATAAGTTGCGGTGCGCGGGGTGATAGCTATGGTGACGATATATTCGTCATGCTCACCGGTGCGATATGAATATAAGATGAAGGAAATTTCTCGCCCTTCTATTTCCATATGAGCGGCCCCAAGGCGAGGAGGCTGCGGTGCGGATGCTTTGGCAGTGTCGGCTATGGGCACGGCTGTCGGCAATTTGTCGATAACTATCTTGTTGTGCCAATCGATGGAGGGGTTTAACGAGGCCTTTATCATCGCCTCCTTGCATGTCCAGGCGGTGACATTGGCTGCGAGGTCATCCTCGGGTATCATCTCCAGCTCGGGGGTCGTCAGGTACCTTTGGCGCACATTGAGCACCTTGTTTCTGTCGGCACGTTCGGCATCTACGCCGAGGGCCGTGCGCTCGCTGAAGACCTCGAGGTCAGCCTCCGGTGTGGGGGGCAAAGAGGCCACAACATAGAGCCCGGTTGTATGTGTGATGGAGATGCGTGTATGCTCACCCCACAACAGTGGGGTGCCACACTCCAGATGCTCCAGCTCGCGGTATCCGTCGTGGCCATTCTCCTTCCACACCTGGCATGCCATGGCGCGCCACACTACGGCGGAGCGCCCTTCGCCGCCGCTTATCTCTTCCACCTTAACACCCACCGGGGTGCGGTGTCTCCAATATATAAACTCAGTCTCCATTATTCCGGCTCATTCATGACGTTGCAGCGCACCGAGATGATGCGATGTTTCTGTATATCGAGTACCAACAGGCGGCATCGGCCACACACCAGCGACTCCTTTTTGGCGGGGAAGTCACCCTTGGCAGCCAGTATCAGCCCGGCAAGGGTCTCGGCCTCGCCATACTGCTCATAGTCCTCGGGATCTGTGCCGGTTATACGGCAGAAGTCTATCATCGGTATCTTTGCTTCGAATACGAAGGTGTCGTCAGACAGTTTTTTGTATAATGGTGACTCATCGTCATACTCATCATCAATGTCGCCCACTATCTCCTCGATGATATCCTCGAGGGTGACAATACCCTGAGTGCCACCATATTCGTCTACCACAACGGCTATGTGGATATGTTTGCTGCGGAAGTCTTCCAGCAGGTCATCAATCATGCGGCTCTCGGGCACAAAGTATGGTGGGCGCAGCAAAGACTGCCATGCGAAACTGTCGTCGCGCTGCCCTACATATGAGAGCAGGTCCTTGCTGTACAATATGCCCTTGATATTGTCGCGGGTGGTGTCATACACCGGTATGCGGGAGTAGCCGGTGGAGCGTATAAGGTCCACCACCTGCTCGAAGCCGGCATGGAACTCAAGGTCAGTGACATCCACACGGCTTATCATGATGTCGCCGGCATTCTTTTCGCCAAAGGAGAGGATACCCTCGAGCATCTCTTTGTCTTTGCCGGCCGGCTCATCGCTCATCTCGAGGGCCTGCGAGAGGTCGTCGGTAGAGATGGACTCCCCATGCTTGCTGATGATGCGGTGCACCACGCCCGTACTCTTTTCCATGATTGAGGCGGGCCCCTTGAGCAGTCGGTATAGGAACATTACCCCCGAAGCAGAGGAGAGGGCCCACTTCAGCGGGCGCCCTTTGGCCACAAGCTTGGGGAAAATCTCACCGCAGAGCAGCAACAGGAAGGTCAGGAAGACGGTCTGCAGCAGGAAACTGAGCACGGTGGAATTGAATACTATAACCTGATTTATGGCGAAGGAGAGGAGCACTACCATAGTGATGTTGACCATATTGTTGGCTATCAGTATGGTAGCCAACAGGCGCTCACTGTGTGTGAGCACCTCGCTCACCTTCTTTGCGGCGGGCACCTCCTGCTGTGTCTCCTCATCATCGATATATTCGCGGTCATTCTGGTCAAGGCCGAAATAGGCTATCTCGCTGCCGCTCACAAAAGCAGAAATGCCCAGGCAGGCCGCTGCAATAAGCACAATCACAATCCAGCTAAACCACGAGGGGGGAGCTTTGAAGATAATAGGCGCAATATGATGTTGCACCTGGCACAAAGCATCTTGGCAGAGTGAAGTTATATGAGATAAGTCGCAAAGCGACAAAATCGGTAAAGGGTCTATATCCACAATTAGTCTAATTCTGTTTCAAATCGCAAAGTTACAAAAAAAATCCGAAATCCCCAAATACCACTGCCCGGCCAACACAACAGGCCAACAAACCTCTCCATCACAGTAGGCGCGAGTTGTAGCTGTTCAAACCATACATACATGGTTTTTTAGGATGGAGGGCATAAATCTGAATTTTTTTGTCTAACTTTGCACGCGGAAATATACCCCCAATTTATTTCTTAACTATATAACCTATTATCTAATACTTATATCGTGAACAAATTCCTTTTGGCTGCTTTGGCATTCGCCGGCAGCTCTATGATAGCTTTTGCAGCTGAGAATGAGACTGATAATATGTCTGACAAGCAGACCACAGATTTGCTCAACATCGATGTGCGTGCTCGTGTGGATTGGCAAAATGTATGGTATGACGGCACCACCGATGACTCCAACTCCGGCTTCGAGGGCAAATATCTGATGCTTCGTTTGGATGGACGCATCGTTGACGGCCTTACTTACTCTTGGCGTCAACGCTTCAACAAATCCACTTTCGATTCATCTTTTTTCGATGCTACCGACTGGCTTAATGTCACTTACGAGACCAACGGCTTCGACTTCTCTGCCGGTAAGCAGGTAGTAGCCATCGGCGGATGGGAGTATGACCGCAATCCCGTAGACCTCTACAGCACCGGCGTCTTCTGGCAAAATGTGAACTGTTATCAGTTGGGCGTGAGTGCCGGCTATCAGTTCACCGCCAAGGATCATCTCCTCTTTCAGGTGAGCCAGAGTATGTTCCACACCGCTCAAAACCGTAATATGTATGACTACAACCTGTTGTGGCGTGCTCAACATGGTCTGTGGCAGCCCATCTGGAGTGTCAACCTCAGCGAATATGCCCCGGGCAGATATATCAACTATATTATGCTTGGCAACCGCTTCGACTATGGCAAAGCATATCTGGAGTTTGACCTTATGAACCGCTATGCCCACCACCAGGCCTTCCTGCTGCGCGACTGCTCGTTGATAGCCGAAATTGGCTACGCCATCACCCCGGCATGGCGCCTGCACGCCAAGTATACATACGACGTGAACAAGGCCAACAATAATGCCGACCTGTATGTGCTCCCCGGCACCGAGCTGAGTATGGCCGGCGGCGGCATCGAGTTTTATCCGCTCAAGAAGAAGCGCACCGCCCTACGTCTGCATGCCAATTGCTATGGCTCATGGGGCAAAAATGCCAATGCCGCCGATGTGATGCAGAGCAAGACCGTGGTGCTCGACTTCGGCGTAACCTGGGATATGAACCTGCTTAACCTTAAATAACCATGACAAATAAACAGAGCTCGCCCGAGGCCAAAGAGCAGCCTGGCAAGAAGGAGCATAAATTCCGGCTCGGCGCCCCCGCCGGCTGCATGTGCTTGATAATAGTGTTTGTGCTCTTCTGGTTTATCGGACAGCAGATGGGTGTTGCCAATATGCTCAACACCATCATGCACACCGGCCACGACTTGCTCCTCAACACCGTATTCTACCTCATGGCTATCTGTGTGATAACCGGCGCGCTGGGTCACATCTTCGTGGAGTTTGGCGTAGTCAAGCTGGTAGAAAAGCTCCTCAAGCCGCTGATGAAGCCCCTCTTCAACCTCCCCGGCGTGGCCTCTCTGGGAGCCGTGATGACCTTCCTGAGCGATAATCCCGCCATCATCTCCCTGTCGCAAGACAAGAGGTTCTGCTCATACTTCAAGAAGTTTCAATACATCTCGCTGACCAACTTCGGCACCGCTTTCGGCATGGGCTTGCTGGTCATGGTATTCATGGTGGGTCAGGGCTACTTCGTTGCCCCCCTGATAGGCTTCTTGGGCGCAATCATAGGCTGCATCGTTTCCACCCGACTGATGCAACGTTTTGTGATCAAGGCATATCCGCACTATGAGCATGAGTCAGCTCTGGAAGAGGAGCATGAGCATACCCATAAAGAGGAAACCACCGAAAAGAAGAACTCCCTGTTTATCCGAATACTCAATGCCCTGCTCGACGGCGGTAAGACCGGTGTCGACGTAGGTCTGGCCATCATCCCCGGCGTGGTCATCATTTCCACACTCGTGATGATACTCACCTTCGGTCCGAGTGCCAATGGCCAATATACCGGTGCCGCCTACGAGGGTATCGAACTTCTGCCTACTCTTGCCGGCAAAATCAACTTCATCTTCGAATGGCTGTTTGGCTTTGGTGACCCTCATCTGGTAGCCTTCCCCATCACAGCCCTTGGTGCCGTAGGCGCGGCCCTTGGCCTTGTGCCCTCATTTATAGACAGCGGCTGGATAGACGGCAACGCCATTGCCGTATTCACCGCCATCGGTATGTGCTGGAGCGGATATCTGAGCACCCACACCGCCATGCTTGACTCAATGGGATACCGAGAGCTCACACCTAAAGCAATTTTGGCGCACACCATAGGTGGATTAGTAGCCGCCATAGTAGCCCACCTTGTCTTCTGCGGTGTCTTCTACCTCTGGCCCACGGTCCACTAATCTCCCCACATCCTCCCATTTTATCCCCACGAAGCTTGAACCTGAGGCTCTCGCTTATCGTGGGGATATTTTTTGGGGAGGAAAGTGGGTAATTTGGTATGAATAATATAGGCTAAGAGAATTATTTGGCAAAAAATTTGTTTAAACGGGAGAAATGATGTATATTTGCAGTTGAATATGCAGGGGTGCCCGGCATGTGGTAATGTGTCGAGCTGAGATGATACCCTTTGTACCTGATGCGGATAATGCCGTCGCAGGGAGCCGGACTTTCTTATTAATGTTTGATGTCCCCCCCCCGATTTCGGCGCCGCTGATATTCGGGCTTTTTTATTGTTTCCCCCCGGGTATAAGTGGTGTGCCTGCGTTAACGATTGATTATGAAGACTTATCATACGATGTTGAGTATAGCCGGGTCTGACTCGTCCGGAGGTGCCGGTATTCAAGCGGACCTGAAGACCTGCACTGCCTTGGGTGTGTACGGCATGACTGCCATAACGGCACTCACGGCGCAGAATACATGCGGCGTTAGCGGGGTATATGTCACTCCTCCGGCGGCGTTGGGAGCACAGCTTGAGGCCGTTGTGCGTGATATTGTGCCCGATGCCGTGAAGACCGGTATGATTCCTACAGCTGAGCATGTGAGGCTCGTGGCTAAGTTTGCTCGCGAACATAAGTTACAAAACCTCGTGGTGGACCCGGTGATGGTGGCCACCAGCGGCGATGCCCTGTGTGAGCAGGATGCCAAGGCCGCCTTCCTCAATGAACTGCTCCCCTTGGCGCGCGTGGTGACTCCGAATATCCCAGAGGCTCAAGAACTCACCGGCATCGCGATAACCGACAGAGCGAGCATGATGACTGC
Source organism: Muribaculaceae bacterium (assembly GCA_023665425.1). Classification (GTDB taxonomy): domain Bacteria; phylum Bacteroidota; class Bacteroidia; order Bacteroidales; family Muribaculaceae; genus Lepagella. The sequence goes on along the minus strand of JAMPDX010000004.1, from coordinate 24,324 downwards.
CGCTCTTGAGTTGCTGAAGCTTACCGGCTGCAAGTCTGTCTTGCTGAAAGGTGGACATGGGATAGAAGCGAACCGACATGCCGACTTGCTCTTGCTCGGCGCCTATGAACTGAAGCAGGACCCTGCACCGGGGCACTTTGCTGAGCCTATATGGCTTGAGCATCCTCATATCGAGACACCCAACACCCATGGTACCGGTTGTACCCTCTCAACCGCCATTGCCTCATATCTGGCCATGGGATATGATGTGGCAGAGGCTGTTCGTTGTGCAGTAAAATGGCTCGGTCAAGCCATCGCCTTAGGTGCCGACTATACCATCGGACATGGCCGCGGGCCTGTAAATCATATGTTTCAAATCAATAAAAATTGTTGAAAAAATGATAATATACGTAAATAGTAAACCTGTTGAGATAGACTACTCCATCAGTGTGGAGGAGCTGCTCAACCGACAAAATGTTCCGTCGGGAGGCACTGCCGTTGCTGTTAATGGCAAGGTGGTGCGTCGCGACAATTGGGCTGACCATCTCATCAACGATGGGGCCCAAGTATTAATAATTTCTGCTGCTTATGGAGGCTAACAAAATGTTTTGCAACGTGCCTGAGGATGACAAATATTTTTTCCCTCAAAGCTGGCTCACTATCGTTATAACATCGCCTAACGAGGTAGAAGATGAAGGAGCCAAGATAACCACCTTATTGCGCACCGGCGCTGCTGACCTGGTGCATATCCGCAAGCCCGAATGGACGGAGCTGCAGGTGGGTGAATTATTGTCGACAATTCCTGTGGAGTATCACCACAACTTGGTGCTTCATGGCCATTATGGCTTGCGAGCATACTTTCCCGCTATTAGTGGGGTGCAGATACGCCGTCCGGAAGAGATAGATGAGTTGTCTCCATGGTTTAACACCGAGACTATCCACTCTCTCGATGAGATACCCGGAGCCCTTGAGCGTGACCCGGAATATGTCACACTCTCGCCTATTTATGACTCTATCTCCAAACCCGGATATAAATCAGCTTTCAACCCGGCCGAGGTATCTGAGGTGGTGCGCAATACTCCCTTACGCTTTATAGCATTGGGTGGAGTACGACCGGAGAACTTCATCGAACTGTATCGCGCCGGCTTCTCGGGAGCAGCATTGCTCGGCTATGTCTGGAGCGACTTCTCAGCGGCCCTGCCCGCACTACTCAAATACAAGGGGCTCGTGGCTAATTTCCAATTTCAATTTATCACCAACCCATCTGAATACGCCGTGGAGAGTATACCTCAAGCAGAGAATGCGCTGCGTGGCGGGTGTCGGTGGATGCAGCTGCGTCTCAAGGATGCGGACGAGCAGACGCTGACTTTGTGTGCCGGATCTATCAAATTGATGTGCGAGCGTTGTCATGCCACATTAATTATCGATGATAATGTGCAGGTGGCCAAACAATTGGGAGTGGGTGTGCATCTGGGCAAAGATGATATGTCTGCTGCCGAAGCTCGTAGAATACTCGGCCCAGGAGCCATAATAGGAGTTACCTGTAACACCGCCGAAGACATTGCTCGCGTCAATGCCGAAGGGGTGGCCGACTATATAGGGCTCGGTCCCTTCCGCCATACAACCACCAAGAAGAAGCTCGCCCCGGTGCTTGGTCTTGATGGGTGCAACAAGTTGTTGTCAGATAAGGAGTTGCACAAACTGCCCATAGTAGTGATTGGTGGCATCACCATCGATGACCTCCCCTCACTGGTGGAGGCCGGTGCAGACGGTGTGGCCGTGAGCGGCGCCCTTACAAACAAGATTGTACATTCCGACGACGCAGCAATTTATGTTGAGTTCAGAGCCGAAACCGAGAAATTTGCCAACGAGGTAAACTCTATTTTCGATGCAAGAACAGCCAAATAATAACCCAAAAATATGGAAGATATTTTGAAGATAGGGCCGCGCGAATTCAGTTCGCGCCTGTTTGTCGGGACCGGCAAATTTTCCTCGCCCGAGGTTATGCTACAGAGTGTGTTAGCCTCTGAGAGCCAGATGATAACCGTGGCTATGAAGCGAGTAAATATGCTCAATGAGGCCACCGACGATATGCTCACTCACATCAATCGTGAGCATGTGCAGTTGCTGCCCAACACCAGCGGTGTGCGCGATGCCAAAGAAGCGGTGTTGGCCGCCCAAATGAGTCGCGAGATTTTCGGCACACCCTTTATCAAACTCGAGATACACCCTGACCCCAAATATCTGCTGCCCGACCCGGTGGAGACCCTCAAGGCCACCCAGGAGTTGGCAACTGACGGTTTTGTGGTGCTCCCCTATGTGCAGGCTGACCCGGTGCTGTGCAAGCGTCTGGAGGAGGCCGGTGCCGCAGCTGTGATGCCCTTGGGAGCACCCATAGGCACCAACAAGGGTCTCCGTACCCTTGACTTCCTGGAGATAATCATTGAGCAGAGCAATGTCCCCGTGGTGGTAGATGCCGGCATAGGAGCCCCCTCACATGCCGCCCATGCCATGGAGCTTGGTGCTGACGCCGTGCTTGTAAACACTGCCATAGCAGTGGCTGATAACCCTGTGGAGATGGCCCGTGCCTTTGACCAGGCAGTGAAAGCCGGTCGGCGAGCTTATCTGGCCGGCCTTGGCGCTGTAGGCAAATATGCCGCTGCATCCTCACCCCTCACATCATTCTTGAATAAATAATCCATACTATGAAGGTCAACGATATAGACGTATCCTCTTATCCCAACTCCGAGAAATTTTATGTCGCCGGCAGCATCTTCCCCGACATACGTGTAGGTATGCGCAAGGTGCATCAATACCCCACCGTGAAGATTGAGAATGGCAAGCGAGTGGAGTATCCCAACCCCGACGTCGTGATATATGACACCTCCGGCCCCTACACCGACCCCAACGTGGAGATAGACCTCTACAAGGGCCTGCCGCGCCATCGCGAGGCATGGGTGGACCGCCGTGGCGACACTGAAGTGCTCGACTCCATCACAAGCGAATACGGGCGTATGCGTCTGGCTGACAAGAGCCTTGATGAGATACGCTTCCCCATACAACACAAGCCGCGCAGAGCCAAGGAAGGCAAGCGTGTCACTCAGTTGCATTATGCTCGCAAGGGTATCATTACTCCCGAAATGGAGTATGTGGCCATCCGTGAAAATCTGAATAATGCAGAGCTGGGGATACCAACATATATCACCCCCGAATTTGTGCGCGACGAGATAGCCGCCGGGCGTGCCATCATCTCTGCCAACATCAATCACCCTGAGGCTGAGCCCATGATTATCGGCCGAGCTTTCGCCGTAAAGCTCAATACCAATATAGGTAATTCAGCCCTCTCATCCGGTATCGAGGAGGAGATAAGCAAGGCTGTGTGGAGTTGCTACTGGGGAGGGGACACCCTCATGGACCTCTCTACCGGCGACAATATACATGAGACACGCGAATGGATTATCCGCAACTGCCCGACCCCGGTGGGCACAGTGCCTATCTATCAGGCTCTGGAGAAGGTCAACGGCAATGTTCGAGACTTGACATGGGAGATATATCGCGACACTCTTATAGAGCAGGCAGAGCAGGGTGTGGACTATTTCACCATCCACGCCGGTGTGCTCCGCGAACATGCCGACTTGGTGGGTCAGCGCCTCACCGGCTGTGTATCGCGCGGTGGCTCTATCATGACTCAGTGGTGCGTGCTCCACAACGAGGAGAGCTTCCTCTACACCCACTTTGACGAGATTTGCGAGATACTCAACAAGTATGATGTGGCAGTCTCTCTGGGCGACGGTATGCGTCCCGGTTCCACCCATGATGCCAACGACCGAGCACAGTTCCTGGAGCTTGAAGTGCTTGGCGAGCTCACAAAGAAGGCCTGGGAGCATGATGTGCAGGTCATCATCGAAGGCCCCGGCCATGTGCCCATGCACAAGATAAAGGAGAATATGGACAAACAGCTCAAATGTTGCCATGAGGCCCCCTTCTACACCCTTGGCCCCTTGACCACCGACATCGCTCCGGCCTATGACCATATAACCTCAGCAATAGGAGCTGCCATCATAGGCAATCTCGGCACCGCCATGATATGCTATGTCACCCCCAAGGAGCACCTCTCACTCCCCACACTTCAGGATGTTCGTGAGGGCGTAATCACCTATAAGATAGCTGCTCATGCCGCAGACTTGGCCAAGGGCTTCCCGGGCGCTAATGTGCGCGACGACGCCCTCTCCAAGGCACGCTTCGAGTTCCGCTGGAAAGACCAATTCAATCTCAGCCTTGACCCCGAAAAGGCCAAACGCTTCTATCTGGAGAGCCGCCGCAATGCACCGGATGCCGATGACAAGTTCTGCACCATGTGCGGTCCCAACTTCTGTGCTATGCGCATATCACAAAACATCACCGAAGAATGCGAGAAGAATTGAAATCCAACCCGTTCGGCCACGGGTTTGCCGATATCATAGACCAATATAGCTGGGAGGACACCATCGCAGCTGTGGAGAGCGCCACTGAGGCTGACGTGCAACGCGTGTTGGCCAAGGCGGCTGCTGACCGCCGTCAGCTCTCGGTTGAAGATTTCATGGTCCTCATCTCCGAGGCTGCCGATCCATATCTTGATGATATGGCGGCTCTTGCCAGACGCTTTACACAAGAACATTTTGGCAAGACCATAAGCATGTACATCCCCATGTATGTGAGCAACGCCTGCACCAACAAGTGCGTGTATTGCGGCTTCAATCATGACAATCCCTTCACCCGCACCACTCTCACCCTCGACCAGGTGAAGCTGGAGTGTGAGGCCATAAAGAAATTGGCTCCCTTTGATAACATACTTATTGTCAGCGGTGAGTATCCGGCCCTGTGCGGTGTGGACTATCTGGAGAAGGTATTGGGTGTGTGTCGTCCCTATTTCAACAACATGACCATCGAGGTGCAGCCCATGAAGATGGAGTTCTACGAGCGTCTCACTCATGCCGGCCTCAACGGGGTGGTCTGCTTTCAGGAGACATATCACCGTCAGGCGTATAAGAAGTATCATCCTCGCGGCATGAAGAGCCACTTTGAGTGGCGCCTCAACGGCTTTGACCGCATGGGTCAGGCCGGGGTGCACAAGATAGGTATGGGTGTGCTCATTGGTCTGGAAGATTGGCGTGCCGACATCACCATGCTTGCCCGCCATCTGCGTTATCTGCAGAAAAAGTACTGGCGCACCCGCTACTCCGTCAATTTTCCACGCATGAGGCCAAGTGAGAGCGGCTATCAGCCCAATGTCGTAATGAGCGACCGAGAGTTGGCACGCCTCACCTTCGCTTTCCGACTGTTTGACCATGAGGTGGATATCTCTTATTCCACTCGCGAAGACCGGCGTTTCCGCGACGGCATGATGACACTGGGAGTTACCTCCATGAGTGCCGGCAGCCAGACAGAGCCGGGAGGCTATCATTGCACCCCGGAGGCACTCGAACAGTTTGAGGTTAGCGACCAGCGCACTCCTGCCGAAGTAGACGCCGCCATCCGTGCGCAAGGCTATGAACCGGTCTATAAAGACTGGGATGCATGTTTTGATCATCCCCTCTATAAATAGGCTATAATGACATTTGGAGAAACCTACAAGATACTGTTCAAGTTAGGGTTGCCGGTGCTGGTGACCCAGCTTGGCACTATCATCGTAAGTATGGCTGACACTATGATGGTTGGTGACTATGGCACACGCGAGCTTGCCTCGGCGGCTTTTGTCAACAATCTCTTCATGGTGCCCATGGTCATGCAGATGGGTTTTGCCGGGGGTGTCACCCCTCTTATAGGCTCACTGTTCGGTGCCGGCAAATTTACTGATGCCGGAAGCATGATGCGCGTTGCTGTCAAACTCAACCTTTGGCTCGCTATAATGATTTGCATTGTGATGAGCTCGATGTACTTTGCACTGCCGCACATGGGACAGCCACCGGAGCTCATGCCACTCGTCAAGGAATATTACCTCATAGTGCTGGCCTCGGTTGTGGCCGGTGCCCTCTTCTTCCCCTCTATGCAGATGGCCATGGGTATCACCAACACCATCACCCCCATGATAATAATAATTGGGGGCAATGTGCTCAATATCGTCGGTAATTACATGCTGATTTTCGGTCATTTCGGGCTTCCGGAGTTAGGGTTGAACGGCGCGGGGCTCAGCACCCTGACCGCGAGGATATTCTGCTCCGTGGCCATGGTGTGTGTCATCTTCTATGGGCGTAGATACCGTCCCTATCAGGAGGGACTGCGCCGACATATCTCAGCCGAAACTCCGGGTCGTCGCGCCCAACGACGCAAGATGCTTCGCACCTCCATACCCACCATGATTCAGGCCGGTGTGGAGACAGCTCTGTGGGGTCTCGGCGCCGTGGTGAGCGGATGGTATGGCAAAGAGCAGCTGGCCGCCTATCAGGTAGTACTGGTGATGGGTCAGCTTGGCTTCATGACATATATGAGCTTCGCTACAGCTACATCTATCAGAGTAGCCAACCTTTCCGGAGTTGGAGACAGAGACGGAGTGCGACTCACCTCTCGAGGAGGTCTGCATCTCAATCTGGTACTGGCCACCCTCGCCTCGCTCACCTTTATACTGTTTGGAGCTGATGTCCTGACATTGTTCACCTCCGACGAGGCCGTCATTGCCATTGGAGTGACACTCATTCCTCCATTGGTGCTGTATCAATATGCCGATGCCGTGCAGATGACTTATGTCAATGCCCTGCGTGGCACCTCCTTCGTTAGGCCCTTGATACCTATCAGCATTATAGCTTATATCGTGGTGGGCACTCCCGTTATGCTCCTGTTGGCTGACGGCCTCGACATGGCTGTGGGTGGCGTATATTACAGCTTTTCCGCCGCACTTATAGTGGCGGCTGCACTTTATATCCGCTCCTTCCGCCGTGTGCTCCCTCGCATCAAGCCGGCATAACTTTTATGTATACAAAATATTTTGTAATTTTGGGCCGTAATTTCCACTAAAGAATATTGTATGGAACTCAAACGAGGCGTTACATTACATAATACCTATCGAATTATCAGGGTCTTAGGACAGGGAGGGTATGGCATAACCTATCTGGCTGAGCATATCCTCTTGGACCAACAAGTGGCTATCAAGGAATTCTTCCCAAAGCTACTATGCGATAGAGATGGTTCCACAAGCACTGTGAGGCCAAGTACTGCTGCAAATACAGAGCAGGTGGCCTCATTGAAGAAGAAATTTCTGAAGGAGGCTACTCATATAGCCAAGTTGTCGCATCAGCACATAATAAGAATCCGTGATGTGTTTGAGGAGAATGACACCGCATATTATGTGATGGACTATATCAACGGGTCTTCACTCCAGGATATTGTGCAAGAGCGAGGCACCCTTGCACCCTCTCAGGCAGTGGAGTATATCAATGAGATAGGCAATGCCCTCAACTATATCCACTCCCAACACATAAATCACCTTGATGTCAAGCCGGGCAACATAATCATCAATAAAAAGGATAATTCAGCAATACTTATAGATTTCGGTTTGGCAAAGCAATATGACGCTTCCGGGCATGAGACATCTACCACGCCGATAGGTTTGAGCCACGGTTATGCCCCCATAGAACAGTATCATAAGGGTGGAGTGAAAGAGTTCTCACCGCAGACAGATGTTTATTCGCTCGCTGCTACCCTGTATTATCTGCTGCTGGGCCAAACTCCGCCTGATGCCAATAAGCTGATTGAAACCGAGCTGAAAATGACGTCGTCAGTGCCGACCAATATAGCCAAAGCGATACGCAAGGCAATGCAGCCGAAGCGCTCTGACAGATACGAGTCAATATCCGCATTTCTCAGCGCCATCAATAGCAAAATCTATAAGCCCGACAGTGATGAAACCATAATCCATAATCAACAGCAAGAGTTCGGAAAGCCTAAAAATCAGGCGTCAATCCAAAAATCTAACACAAAATGGGTCTGGATATTGCTTGGCGTCATCATAGTCATAGCCGCTGCAATAATATATTTCACATGCTTTAGAAGTAATGGTCATAGATACTATGGAGGTGAAGATACCGACAGGTATGTTGAGACTCACACTGAGGGCGAAGAGACGGAAATAGAACTCGAATATGTCACAACAGATGATATAGCCGAGGCCGACAGAGCGTACGACGCCGGGGCATACTCCAAAGCTTTGTCCATCTATTTGGCTGCTGCACATCAAGACATACTTGAGAATTACAACCGATTGGGGTGGATGTATCAGTATGGCCAAGGCACAGAGACGGATTACACTCAAGCCGCCAAATGGTACCGCGAGGGAGCCGAACGCGGCGATGCCAAGGCACAGCGCAATCTGGGCATTCTGTACCGCTATGGCAATGGAGTGACGCAGAGCGATACTGAGGCTGTAAAGTGGTATCAAAAAGCGGCCGATCAAGGGGATGCAAATGCGCAGAATAATCTGGCATATATGTATCAGGAAGGCTTGGGAGTATCTCGCGATTATGATGAAGCGCGCCGCTTGTATCAACGCGCCGCCGATCAGGGGTATACCCGTGCAATATATCACCTCGGTGTTATGTATGATCAAGGCTTGGGAGTAGTGCAGGATTTTGATGCAGCGTATGAGTATCTTCAGTATGCTGCCTCAGAAGGTGATACCGAAGCTCAAGAATATATGAATAATAACGGCTACTAAGTGTTAATTCAAGTTTTGCAAAACATTAATGAGCAGTAAGTCGGCGGGCTACGCACGCCTTTTGTCAGCCTATCCAACCCCGCACACCCACGGCTGTCGCCGCGTGTGTACGGGGTTACTATAAATCGGCGGGCTACGCGCGCCTTTTGTCTACCTATCCAACCCCGTACACCCACGGCTGTCGCCGCGTGTGTACGGGGTTACTATAAGTCGGTGTCCTGCCGGACACCCCAATCGTGTACTACTGTGAAGTGCTATCAATACGCCGTTTGCCGGCATACTGTAATTACTTGATTTTTAGCATAGTGGCAATGATTTTGGCGAAAACGCCAAAATGTTTTTTGCTGAATATGGCAGAAAATCCAAAATGTTGCTATATGACTATGCGCAGTCAGGGAGGGGATCAGCGGCTTTCTTCATCAAATTTTTGGAGGTTCTCGAGGTCGATGAAGCTGGTGACGAGGACGCCGTTGTTAGCAGAAACGCCGATGCAGCCGTTATCGCCGATATAGTAGATTTGACGGTCGGGCAGCTCTTTGTAGTCTGTGACGTTGTAGTTGAGCCTGATAAAGGCAGCGGCATTGCTGATATCCTCTTCTGCACCTGCTTCGCTGACGTTGAAGCCGAGGTTTACCTGAAAGACATTATCGGATACCGGAGTCCAGCACACCTCAATCATGGCCGGCTGGCCGTTGAAGTCGGCATCGAAAAACATTGAGTAGGGGGTGTTCTCCGAAGTGTCTGATGAGGGCGTGATACCCTCAGATGCCAGTTGCTGTATGTATTCTTCATGGGGGCCATTCATCACAGCTCCGAAGAAGTCGAAATGTTCAGCCCTTGCTATCAGAGCCATTACAAAGAGCAGAGAGAGTAGAGTCAAAGTTCTTTTCATGATTATTATAGATTACAGTTAGAGACAGAGCAGAGAGGCCTATATATATAAGACGAGCAGAGAGGCTTTATTGTTCGGGAGGTTGTATCCGAAAGAATAAAACCGCCGGATGAAGAAGAGGCTCTACCGGCGGTTTTGGGCTTGTCTGCCGGGCCTGATACCGGCGCTTACTACATCATTGTTGTTCCAATCTTTGTACGCTTTCAACTAATCATTATACTACCTAATTTGTGGGTCAGACACAAAAGCGTGCCACAATGCTTGGTTACTAAAGCAACCATTCTTTTAGCAAAAAGTATGGTCACCCGTCAGTTCGGGGGTCATTCCGACTCCCGTCGGTATCTATCGCCCCTTTGACAAGCCTACACATAAGTATTTACTACTTAATGCGTTTGAGAACAAAATTAATAAATGGAATGTTAAAATGCAACTTTTATGTTGCAAATAGGAAAAATATTGTTAACTTTGTGCCGAAAACAAAATTTAATCCTTTGCTAATATCAAAATGAGCGCTCGAACAGAAAAATCTTCTATACCATACCTTGACGAAATCGACATCAAGATGCTGGAGATACTCCAGAATGATGCCCGCATCACTCTGAAGGACCTCGCCGCCAAGGTAAACCTGTCATCCACACCTTGTTACGAGCGCTGGCGCCGTATGGAGCGGTTTGGCTATATATCACGCTATGTGGCGGTGCTTGACCCGGAGAAGGTGCACCGCGGCTTCACCGTGTTTTGCTCCGTAAAGCTTCGAAAGCTGGCTCACAATGTGGTTGAAGATTTCATGGAAACCATCAAGAAGATACCGGAAGTGTCGGAGTGTTATCAGATTTCCGGCAAGTCTGACTATCTGCTTAAGATTTATGCCCCTGATATGCAATACTACAAGCATTTCATAGTCAATGTGCTCAGCTATGTTGACTCCATCGGCACCATTGACTCATCGTTTGTTATGGATACGGTTAAACACTCTTACGACATACTCCACTCATCGGCAGATGTGGAGTGACAGATAACACACATTTTTCCAATTCCGGTTGATAACAAGAGAGCCGGCCCTATGGGCCGGCTCTCTTTATAAAGTGGTATATCGGATTACTTGCGGATGAATTTGCGGCCATTTGTGATGTAGAGGCCGGGTGCAAGTGTTTGGAGTGCGGATGCATCCTTGGTGCGGAGAACACGTACGCCGGTAGCAGTGTAGACGTTGAAATAGCCCTCAGCATCGGGAGTAAGAGCCTCAGCGCCGATAGTGATGGCACGAATGCTGTTGGGATCATCGCCCCACTGGAAGTTGTCGATATAGTAGGTAGTGGAATTGTCGCGGCCACGTTTGCCGGAGAAGCTGAATGCGATGGCAAATTTCTCGGGCATATCCTCTACGGCTGTCATGTCTACGTCATAGTCAATCCACTCGCCTGCCTGGTCGGGAGTTGTGGGGATATCGAAGCCTCCCAGCACATACACCTCGCCGTCCGGGGTATACATCTGCACGCTGAGCACGTCGTTGCTGCCCTCTACCAGATACTGACCCATCAATCTGAATTTCAACTTCTTGACAGTAGCATTGGCGTAATCAAGAGCGGGAGATACCAGGGAGGCAACCATCAGCGAAGCATCGCCGGGAGCTATGTTGGAGTCGTAGGCAGTAACCTTAGCGCAGCTCAGGCCGGTGCCGTCGATGTAGCCCCACCATGCGCGCTGACCCTCAATAGCCACGTTGCTCCAGCCAAGTACCTGCAGAGGTTTGTTAGACTCAACAGTGTTGAAGTTCTGCACATAATAGTTGGAGGCGTTATCCCAGTCGATAGACACTTCCTCGTCGCCTTCAACAGGCTGTTCAGTGATTTCGCCGGTGCACTTGGCATTTACGGTGAGAGTGGCGGGAGTACCCATCAAAGTAGTGTAGGTCCATGTCTCGGTGTATTCACCCTCAGCCTTGGGAGCGAAGGTCACCTCGAGCTTGACATCGGTAGCATCGGGCATCAGGTAAGTATTATTGATAGTGATGCCTCCATTGTCGCCGCTGCCGGCGCGAGTAGCTGTGATATAGTCAAAGGCGTTGGTGGCGTTCAGGATAGCGCTGCCGGTGATAGTGTGGCCGGGCGCACAAACGAGCTCAATCACAGCGGGCTCGATAGTGATTGTGGGCAGGTTCTCGGGGTCATATGCAGAGCAGTTGCCGAAGCTGTTGGTGTAGTTGAACTCCGGATTGATAGCATCGCAATCGATAAAGATGCCGGCGCTGTATTTGCCTATAGCTGTGGGCTTGAAGCTTACTGTCACCTCAGTAGTGCCGGAGCCGGCATTGATCTCAGTGGGCTCAACAGTAAACATGTTGGCGTTAAGGCCAGTGAGCATTATGGGGGCGGCTGAAGGCAGATTTTCTGCCACAACGGTGTACTTGAAGATGGGGGTAGCGGTGTTGATGGGAGCAGCATTGCCGGTGAAGTCAAACAGCTTCTCACGTGTCACAGACAATGAGGGCTCAGCAGCCTCCTTGACCACGATGTCTGCAGTAGAGCGAGGCATCAGGATGAATGTGCCGGCAGAGGTGGAGATACCGGTGAGGTCAAACTCGCCCTCGGGTATCTCGGTGCCAACAATATCAGATGTTGCAAACACACGCATGGCTGCATCATTCTCACCGTCAGTGATGGTGTAGCTCTTATTGGCCTCGAAGTTGCCGGTGGCATCCTTCATGCTCACACCCTTAACAGTGTAGAGCTTATACAGAGCTGTGGGCAGAGAGGCGCTTCCCATGTCGGCGATAGTCACCTCGGAGGGTGTCTTGCTCTTGCCGGTGGCAGAAACGGTGCAGAAGTCGCCGTTGCTGTTGATGGGATAAACGTTCAGAGTATAAGTGCCGAATACGCTCTCTACATCAAAGATGACGTTGGTTATCTCATCGCCAACGGCTATGGGGCAGAGCTCCAGACCGGTGTATGAGGTAGAGAACTTCAGACCGCCAAACATGTCCTGAGCATAGATATAGAATACAGGAGCACCATATTCTTCTGCCTCGTCGATGTAAGTCACGACAGCTTTGCCGGTATACATGAGGGGGATATACTCATACTGCTCATCGAGATAGTTTTGTATCTGGGCAGCATTTGCCACCTGGTCAAGCTGCGGCACAGTGAGGTTGATGGTATAGGTGGCGTCATCGGCACCTTCGCTCTTGAAGAGCACCTCATATGTATAATTGCCGGCAGTGGTGGGTGCAGTGAGTGAGAACTTCACTGCTACGGGATTATCCTCGATGGCGCTCTCTGCAGAGATAGTGGCTGCGCTGGCAGTGACACCCTCGGGGCACTCTACTGTGATGTCGCCGGTGAGGTTGGCACCATATACCAATGTGGTGAGGTACACATCCGGTATTGACATGCCGGGGAGCACACCCTGGTCGATAGTGGCAGATGCCGGGTTCACAACCAATACGGGGTCAGCAGCGACTGCCGGGAAGAGTTCGCTCCATGTGGTGGCCACGCGCAGGGCATCAAATTGAACATTAGCATACTTGGATGCGCTGGTGCTCTGGTGGAACTCCACGCCCATGAGGCCGCCGTATGATGTTGAGGCCTCTGAGCTGGTACTTTCGCCACCGTCAGAGCTGTTATTGTTGACGAGGTCGGGCTCGGGGGCAACGGCTAAGTCAGTGGCCGGGTTGACCCATAGATTGACAACATCGTTGGTATTGCCCTCTACAAAAGTGTAGCTCATGACTATCAGATAAGTCTCGCCGATATTGTAGTCGACAGTGCCTTTACCAGCCTTGGAGAAGTTACCATTGCGTGATACAGCCAGCTTGAACTGTGTCTCGGCATTTGTGCCCGGCACAATATATAGCTTTGCCAACTCGGTGCCTGCATTTTGGCCGTCATTTACTCCCTTCTTTGACTCAGCGAAAATATTGAATGACCATGTGTCATTATTTCCTTCAATTTCTGAGACATTGAGCAGAAATGACATGTACAAGGTGCCATCTGTTACTTTGGAGTCAAGGGCTCTCCAGAGGCTTTGAGACTTTGAGCCACCGGTGAGAGCCACTTTGTTGGCAATAGGTTCATTTTGATAACCGGTGTAGGTGAGTGAACCTTCAGCCACTTGAACCGGTATATCTGTGTTGCCACCCATCTTGTACCAAGGGCCGTTCCCATTGTACAGGTTTCCTACGGCATAGTCGAAGTTCTCGTTGAGCAGCACATCGGCATTGGCCGATTGCCACGGAGCGAAAACAGCCGCAGCGAGGGCAAGCCCTCCGGCGGCGCCGCGAATTAATTTTTGGAATGTTTTTCTCATAAAATATAATTTTGGTATGTGAAATTCAGAGTGAGAGTCTCTAATAATTAGACCTAAACCATGTGTTGCGCACAATGTCGCAAAGTTAATTATTATTTTTTAAATAGGAGTACTTTTTGCAAAAATAATTAAGAGCGACATCTACTTGGTAAAAAATGATTAACTTTGCATGCTGAAAAAAGTCTTTTATGTCTGTATTTGATTCTATCGTCGGCTCACTATACACCGGCGGAATACATATCTATCAGGGTGCTATGCGAGCGGCCTCGCTCAAGCATCGCAAGGCGAAGCAGATGCTTGCCGGGCGTCGACATACGCTCGACACTCTGCGCCGTGTCATCGGCAAGAATGACAGGCCGGTATGGGTACATGCTGCCAGCCTTGGTGAGTTTGAACAGGGGCGCCCCCTGATGGAGCGCTTGCGCCGCGAATATCCCGACAAGAAGATTGTGCTGTCGTTTTATTCCCCCTCCGGCTATAATGTGCGCAAAGAGTGGGGTGGGGCGGATGCCGTGATATATTTGCCGGCAGATACACCCAGGGCCATGAATGCGCTCCTTGACGCTATGCATCCCGAGGTAGCTGTATTTGTCAAATATGAGTTCTGGGGAAATTGCCTGCACGAGCTCAAAAAGCGCGGCACAGCCACATATCTTATCTCATCGGTATTCAGACCTAACCAAGTGTTTTTCAAGGGCTATGGCAGTTGGTATCGCGGACTGCTGAGCTGCTTTACGCATATCTATGTGCAAGATGAGGCCAGCCGAAAACTGCTTGCCGGCATCGGTATAGATGCCACCGTGGCCGGTGATACCCGCTTTGACCGCGTCACAGATATAATGCGCTCCACGCGCGAGATACCCGCCCTCGACCGCTTCACTCGCGGAGGTACCCGCCTCACATTTATGGCCGGCTCCTCCTGGGGTCCGGATGAAGAAGTATACTTCCCATGGCTCAAATCGCGTGTCGGCACAATGCTCACCGTCATCGCCCCGCATGAGTTTGACTCTGCCCGCCTCGAGCGAATGAGGCAGGCCCTCAGTCCCGAACTCAAAACGGTGTTGCTGAGCGAGGCCGACCAAACCCCGCAATTATTAGATAAGGCGGACTGCCTGATAATAGATTGCTTCGGCCTGTTGTCGTCCGCTTACCGGTACGCCAATATCGCTTATATCGGAGGGGGCTTTGGTGTCGGTATACACAATATCAACGAGGCGGCGGTTTATGGTATACCGGTGATTTTTGGTCCGCACCATGACAAGTTCATCGAGGCCGGTGAGCTTATCAAGGCCGGCGGCGGGTTCAGTATCACCGACAAGCGAGCCTTTAATGCTCTGATGGAAAAGCGATTAATGCTTCCGGACCAACGCGTCAAAGCCGGGCAAGCCGCCGCTGATTATATACACTCCAAACTTGGCGCCACCGACATTATTTATGCCGACCTCTTCGGCAAATAAGCCGCCGCGACAAGACCGGGAAAAGGAGCGTGGAACAAAAAGTTCCACGCAATATGTTTTTGTAACTATCAATAGCATAGGGCGTTACAGAAGTTATATACATTTTAACACGCTTTAAGACTTATTTGGCCTGTTATTTGAGAAAAAATCACTTACTTTGCAGTCTGAATAAGAAGCGATTTTCGGGCTTGCCGATGCAGGCCCGCAGATAGCTGCTAAAAGTATTGTTATGGGAAAAATCATAGCTATAGCAAATCAGAAGGGTGGTGTGGGCAAGACCACAACCTCCATCAACTTGGCGGCTTGCCTGGCAGAATTGGGCAAGAAGGTATTGCTCATAGATGCTGACCCTCAGGCAAATGCCACCAGTGGTCTGGGGCTCGACCCGCGTGCTGCCGAGGCCTCCATATATGAGTGCCTGGTAGACGACTATCCTATGAAAGGGGCCGAGCAAGAGACTTGTGTGAAGGGCCTCAAATTAGTGAGCTCACGCATCGACCTGGTAGGGGCAGAGACGGAGCTTATCAACAAGCCTCAACGCGAGAAGGTGCTACTCCATGCCCTGCAGGGTGTGCGCGATGACTATGATATCATACTTATTGACTGCTCCCCCTCGCTCGGATTTATTACGGTGAACGCTCTAACCGCGGCCGACTCTGTCATCATTCCCGTGCAGGCAGAATATTTCGCCCTTGAGGGTATCAGCCAGTTGCTCAACACTATACGCATCATCAAGAGTCGCTTGAACCCCAAGATGGAGATTGAGGGCTTCCTGCTCACAATGTATGATGCCCGCCTGCGCCTCGCCAATCAGATATATGAGGAGCTCAAGGGGCACTTCGGAGACATGGTCTTCTCCACAGTCATACCCCGCAATATTAAGCTCTCCGAGGCACCGAGCCATGGCCTTCCCATTATCATGTACGACTCAGACTCACGCGGTGCCATCTCGCATCGCCAGTTGGCCAAAGAGCTTATAGCACGCAATAAGCCGGCTGCTCACAAAAAGTAATATCATGGCAATAAAACGCAATGCACTGGGTCGCGGTTTGGACTCGCTCATCTCAATGAATGAGATACAAACCTCCGGCTCATCTGAAATAAACGACATAGAATTATCGCTGATTAATCCCAACCCGGACCAACCTCGTACCACCTTCGACGAGGAAGCCCTCGATGAGTTGGCTGCCAGTATACGCGAGTTGGGCGTGATACAGCCCCTCTCACTGCGCCGCATGGAGGATGGCACATATCAGATTATAGCCGGCGAACGCCGCTGGCGCGCTGCCAAACGTGCCGGCCTGGAGCGGGTGCCCGCATATATCCGCACAGCCACCGATGCCGAAATCACCGAGATGGCCCTCATCGAGAACATACAGCGTGAGGACCTCAATGCCATTGAGGTGGCCCTGACATTCAAGAAGCTCATAGACCAATATAAGCTTACCCAAGACCGCCTGAGCGAGCGTGTGGGCAAGAAGCGTGCCACGATAGCCAACCACTTGCGCCTGCTGCGCCTCCCGGCCGAGATACAGCTCGGGCTGCGTGACAGACATATTGATATGGGGCATGCTCGCGCTCTGCTCACTCTGGAGAACCCCAAGCACCAGCTGAAGCTATACCAGCACATCCTTGATGAGGGCCTCTCTGTGCGCCGGGTGGAGGACTTGGCTCGCGAGATGCAAGCTGCCGCAGACCGTGGCGAGAAGCCGGTGATACCAAAGAAAAAGACATCTCCGGCGGCTCAGAAAGATGATTATGACTTCTTCCGTAGAGACCTTGAATCTTACTTCTCAACCCCGGTGCGCTTTGCGCGCAAGCCTGACGGTAAGGGCTCAATCACACTGCGCTTCAATAATGATGATGAGCTCATGAAGCTCGTAACCCTCTTTGAGAAGCTGAAGTGACTCCTAACCCATTAACCATTACCAAAAATCATTGATAACAAAGCTGTCACATATCATATATAATTATCCGGCACTGACACGTATGTTAGTGGCGGTGTTGTGTATGGCTTTCCTGCTGCCGGCCCCGATATCAGCGCAAGAGCCGGCACAAGAGGTGTCTGAAGAGGAATATACCACCAACCCGGAGGCGGTGGCCGAAGAGAAAGCACCCAACGAGGTGTATGATGGCCAGCTGCTTATCGAAGACCCCAATCTGCGGGTTGCCGAGGAGCAGGGAGACAGTATTTTAGTGGAAGTGCGTGCCCCCGGCTATTCTCCGGAATATGGCATCAAGCGCCCCTTCAATCCTGACCCCACACGCGCCGTATGGCTCTCAGCTCTGTGTCCCGGCTTGGGGCAGGTGTATAATCGCCGATATTGGAAGCTCCCCATTATCATAGCCGGCTTCATGGGCCTTGGCTATGGCACATCGTGGAACAATACCCAGTATAATGATTACGCGCAGGCATACGCTGACCTGAATGATGCCGACCCCTCGACAAACAGTTACATGAACTTCTTCCCTCCGACCACCTCCGAGAGCGACCTGGACCGCGACTGGCTGGCCAACACGCTCCGCAGCCGCAAGAACTATTACCGACGCAATCGCGAGCTATGCATCATCTGTATGGTGGGTGTCTATCTGCTCTGCATGGTAGATGCGTATGTGGATGCCACCATGGCCCATTTTGATATCTCTCCCGACCTCTCACTCGACATTCAGCCTACAATCTTCCCTGAGCCGGGAAGCCCCAACAAGCCGGCCATGGGGCTCAACTGGGCATTCACCTTTTGATGACAACGGCTGATGATTTAGACGATATACCCTCTCCACCCATACCTCCCTGCCTCAACTCACTCCCAACTCCTAACTCCAAAGATATGAACCGCATCCTTTTATCAACAATTCTGGCAGCTGCCGCTTTTATACCCTCGTATGGCGCCAAGCATAATGTGCTTGACCTCAAAAATACGATTACCGATGATGCCATAGTGTACCCCGAGACCTTTGAGAGGGATACACAGAAGCTCCTTGAGGGCTGGTACTTGAAGAACTACACCTCTACCGATGACAGATATGCACGCTCCGGCGATGTCGAGACCTCTGATGAGACTATCAAGCGCCGTCTGGCTGCGATGCCTACAATCATAGAAATGCCATATAACCAGATAGTGCGCGACTATATCAAGCGCTACACCGGCCGCGGGCGCGAGCAGGTGGCCGCAATTCTGGGCTTAAGTCTCTATTACACACCCATCTTTGAGCAGGCACTCGAGGCTGCCGGGCTCCCTCTGGAGCTCAAATACCTCCCCGTGATTGAGAGTGCTCTCGACCCCAATGCAGTGAGTCGCTCCGGCGCCACCGGCCTGTGGCAGCTAATGATTGCCACCGCCAATGGTCTCGGGCTGGAAGTTAACTCCCTCGTAGATGAGCGCCGCGACCCATACTTGTCTTCTGAGAAGGCGGTACAGTATCTCAAAGATCTGTATGAGACTTACAACGACTGGTCGCTGGCCATTGCCGCTTATAACTGTGGCCCCGGTGCCGTCAACAAGGCTCTGCGCCGTGCCGGTGGTGACCCCAAGCAGCACGACTTCTGGAGCATCTATCCCTATCTGAGCGCCGAGACTCGCGGTTATGTGCCCATGTTCATCGCCGCAAACTATGTGATGACCTACTACAAGGACCACAATATCTCCCCTGTGCTGGCCACCAAGCCGCTGGTCACTGACACTGTGGCTGTGCGCGATCGTCTGCACTTCAACCAGATAAGCGAGGTGCTCAACATCCCGGTAGAAGAGTTGCGCATACTCAACCCGCAATTCCGAGCCGATGTCATCCCCGCCTCGAGCGACCACCCGTACTTCCTCATACTCCCCGGCCAGCAGATACACGCATACCTGGTGAGCGAGAAAGATATTTATGCCCACGAGGCTGAGAAGTATGCCCGCCGCGAGTCTGTTGAGCCCGGTGATGCCCCCGTCGTGGCATACGAGGCCGCTACCTCAGATGCCGGAAATACCCCCGTTGTGACACAAAAGGAGGCTCCCATAGAGCAGAAACCTGCCTCTACAGATGGCCTGAATGCCATAACTCATAAGGTGTCAAGTGGCGAAACCCTCGCCTCCATTGCGCAGCAATATAATGTGGATGCCAACGACATCAAGGAGTGGAACAATCTGCGTCGCAATGCTGTCCGCTCCGGCCAACAACTCAAAATTTATGCTCCCGCCGGCCAGGCTGTGGCCGCCAACACCCGGCCCAAAAAAGAGGTGAAGAAAGAGCAGCCAAAAGCAGAGCAACCAAAGAAGGGGACTAAAAAGGAGACTAAGGAGGAGCAACCTAAGGCTGAGCTGGCTAAGACGGACAACAAGCAAGCCACTCAGACTCAGCAATCCGTTGCCAAAAAGGATAAAAAGGCTGACACCAAGAATAAGCAGAAAGCTCAAAACAAGAAAAAAGAGGCCAAAAAGAAGCAGCCCGCTCAGGTGGAGGTCAAGAGTGGCGACAGTCTGACAAGCATAGCCAAGCGTAATGGTACTACCGTGGATGAGTTGCGCAAGTCCAATCCCAACATTAAGGGTGACATGCTCCACCCCGGCGACAAGCTCAACCTCCCCTCAAAGAATGCCTCAGGCTCAAAGGGTAAGCGAGGAAAGTCCGGCAGCAAGAAAAAAGGTAAGAAGAAATGAAGGACTTCTTCATCATGATGCGTCGCTTTGTGGCGCCATATAAGTGGAATGTGGTCTTAAACATTATTTTTAATGTTTTGGCCGCATTCCTTACACTATTCTCATTCGCCTTCATCATACCCATCCTGCAGATGCTCTTTGGGGTCAATACTGACACCTACACCTTCATGGAGTGGGGGAGTGCGTCATTCAAGGAGGTGGCGATGAACAACTTCTATTACGCCAACCAGTGGATGATACAGAGCTACGGCTCATCTTTTGCCCTGGCCGTGCTGGCCGTGCTCTTGGTGGTAATGACAGCCCTCAAGACCGGCACCACATATCTGGCGGCATACTTCATCATCCCTCTGCGCAACGGTGTGGTGAGAGATATCCGCAATCTGATGTATAGCAAGATATTGCGCCTGCCCCTCGGCTTCTTCACCTCCGAACGCAAGGGTGACGTGCTCTCGCGCATTTCGGTTGACGTCACTGAGATTGAGGCCTCGGTAATGTCGAGCATCGATATGCTGTTCAAGAACCCCATAATGATTGTAGTATGCCTGGGCATGATGATATTCGTGAGCTGGCAACTCACTCTCTTTGTGCTGATATTGCTCCCTCTGGCCGGCCTTGTGATGGGCAAAGTGGGCAAGCGCCTCAAACGCAAAAGTCTGGAGGCACAGCAGCAATGGGGAGTGATACTCTCTACCGTGGAAGAGACCCTCGGAGGGCTGCGTATCATTAAGGCCTTCAACGCGCAGGATAAGATGAAAAACCGCCTGGAAGATGAGAATCAGACCTTCTTCAGGATATCCAACTCCATACAGCGCCGCTATGCTCTGGCACACCCTATGAGCGAGTTTCTCGGCACAACGGCCATTGCTATTGTCCTTTGGTTTGGAGGCACACTCATACTCTCCGGCGACGCCAGTATCACAGCTCCGGACTTCATCTACTACATGGTGATATTTTACTCTATCATCAACCCCGCCAAAGAGCTCTCTAAAGCAGGCTACTCCATACAGAAGGGTATGGCCTCCATGCAGCGCATCGACAAGATACTCAAGGCCGACA
Organism: Muribaculaceae bacterium; assembly: GCA_023665425.1. Taxonomy (GTDB): domain Bacteria; phylum Bacteroidota; class Bacteroidia; order Bacteroidales; family Muribaculaceae; genus Lepagella. Next base: position 3,309 of record JAMPDX010000004.1, on the reverse strand, counting down.
ATCCTATAAAGGAGCCCGAGCAGCCCGAGCAGTTACCCTCGGTAGCAGGCACTGACGTGCCCGCTCTGAGCCTGCAGGGGGTCAATTTCAGCTATATAGATGACCGCCAAGTGCTCACGGATATTAACCTTGACATCATGCCGGGGCAGACCGTCGCCCTCGTGGGGCAGAGTGGCTCCGGCAAGAGCACTCTTGTGGACCTGTTGCCCCGATTCTATGACCCCGTCTCCGGCTCGGTCAAGGTTGGAGGAGTCGATGTCCGCAAACTGCGCACCTCCGACTTACGATCACTTATGGGCAACGTCAATCAGGAGGCTATACTCTTCAACGACACCATACGAGCCAATATAGCCTTCGGCGTCGAGGGTGCCACTGACGAGCAAATAGAGCGTGCAGCCCGTATAGCCAACGCCCACGACTTCATCATGGCCACAGAGCATGGGTATGACACCAATATCGGAGACCGTGGCTGTCGCTTGTCCGGTGGTCAACGACAGCGCATCAGCATAGCCCGCGCCATACTCAAAGACCCGGCAATACTCATCCTTGACGAAGCCACTTCGGCACTCGACACTGAGAGCGAACGCCTGGTGCAAGAGGCCCTTGAGCGACTCATGCAGGGGCGCACCACCGTAGTCATAGCTCACCGCCTGAGCACCATCGCCGGAGCCGACATGATATGTGTGATGCAAGATGGCCGCATCATAGAGCGAGGCACCCACACCGACCTCATGGCCTCCCCCACCCAATACCGCCGCCTCGTCGAAATGCAATCCTTCCAATAGCTTGGTGCCCCCGTGGACTCCAACTTCGCGAGTCACGGTTTAAGTTACACAGGTATAACAATTTTCCGACATAATAGGATTTTAAGACCATAAATTTTCAGAGGGTTATGGCAATTTTACTGAGAAGCCTCCGGGCTCATTCCCGCTTCACTTGCTATGTCAGATAAAAAAGAAAGCTCGCCAAAGTGGCGAGCTTTACTCTATTATAGGGTAAGATGATTAGCGAACTACTACCTTGGCATTGCCGGCGGGGGTTGCTACAATGTAGATACCGGCGGGCAGCGATACGATGCCCTGAACCTTAGTGGCTACACAGCGGCCGTCGATAGTGAAGATGTTGCCGGCAGCCTGCATATCGATAGCGCCTGATATGCCTACTGCTACGGGAGCCTTCTTGTCGGCTGCGATGCTCTCTACTCCTACAAAGTCTGAGAATTTTGCCTTGCAAGCATTTACTACGGTGCCATCCTCGCGGTTCACGAGCATTACCACAACACTGCCATTGTCTTTGTTCTTAACCTGCTTGGTGTTCATTGTCAGAGTGAAGTGTTTGTTATCACCCTTTGTGAGACCTTCCATATAGGTTGACTCTACCGGATGGAACTCAGTGCCGCGACGTGCTACCTCATTGAAGTAGTATTTCTCAACGGGATTAGGCATATTTTCCCAGCCGCCGCAAGCGCCGTAACTGCCACCTGAGAAGGCGTTACTCTGGCTATAGGGGCCAACATTGTCCTCAATCAGAGTGTAAGAAATACCGAACTTTCCGGGAACATCGATAGCTGCGTTAACATCTACATCAAGAGTGAGAGCGTCATCATTGCCGACTACCTTGGCCAAAGAGCCTTTAACTTCAGCTACGGTCAGAGCACCCTCCATCTCGTCCATGATTGAAGCGAGCGCGCTGGGGCTGGGCTCAATCACGTTGTAAATATTGCGGTTTATCACACCTGTGGGTGCACTTACACCATTATTTGCCTGTCCTACTGCACTATACAAGGGGTAGTATGGACCGGCTGTCTGACATACATTCATCTGGTCAGCAGAGGGAACGGGGCAGTGTACTGCGATGGGAATGAAGCGCTCGGGATACGCCTTGAGTGTCTCCTGAATACCTACAATACCTAAGGGACAGAAAACACATTTTCCGGAAGTGAACTCCTCAAACACCACGTTCTGCGGATAGCCGTTCTCGAGGCTCAAGAGCTTGCCGGAGTAGCTGTTCTCCATTTTGTTGGGGTTGCCATCTATCTTGGTGATAGTCACGGTGTAGGGGATGTTGTAGCCCTCCTTAGTGCAAGTGAAGGATGCTTTACCTACTCCTAACTCATTGAATGCAATGGTGGGAGCTTCGGTGTCGGGGTTACGCAGTGTGACGGTCTGTACCTGGCTCTCCTGGCCTTCGATGTCCATCTTGAGCTCCACAGTGGAGAATGCGTTGGATGCATAGTTGAGCACTGCAACCTCATATTCGAAGGGTTTGTTGGGAGTGATATTAGGCAAGTGGTAATCGGCATAAATGGCAGCCTTATCGGTGGGGAGATTATCGCCGGTTACGTCAACTGTCATACACAGGTTGGTGCCGAACAGGGGTGCGAAAGAAGCCCACTGGCGAGTCTCTTTTGTGACGAGGTTGCCATCAGATGTCACGTCGCCGGTGCAGATTGAATATACCTGGAATGCCAGGTCGCTGTCATTGGCATAGCCGTCGATTACGAAGGGAAAGTTGTTATTAGGATCGGGATAATCTTCCCAGATAACACCTACATACACGGGAGCATTGCCGGTGATGTCGTAGGGTGTGGACAGAGTCACCTTATTCCAAGCGAAGCCCTCTGTGCTCAGCGAGGCTTTGGTCTCGCACAGGTGAGCGCCATTGGCAGACTCCATCAGGAAGACGGTACACTCAGTCATGTTGTTCCTGCGTGTCTGCTGATTTACGGGGGAGCATACATTGACTGCTGTGATCTGATTGCCGGCATATTCAGCTATTTGGTTCTTTTCGAAACCAATGCCGCAACCAATGGCGCCCGTGAGGCCCTGGATGCCGGTAGCTGAATAGATTTCGGTAGCATAACCAATTGCCATGGTGTTTTTTGCCTCATCGGTCTGCAGTGCCGGAGCCTTCTTGAGGGTAGTAACTTCTTCAGGCGCTAAAACGCTCTGAGTGGCGAACTCAGGCATCTGCGCTGTGTGCGGCTTCAAAGTGATGGTGCGAGCCAACGCGGGAGCGGCACACAGCATCAAAGCCATCGGAAGGGTGTAAATCTTCTTCATAAGAGCAATTAATATGGGTTAGTGTATTGAAATTCAATAATGTAGAGAGCGTATATGAAGAGCAGTCGGTAATCGATGGGACACCGGTTGCTCCTCATTGTACGTGCAAATTTAATCTATTTTTATGAGATTAACAACCAAATAGGCGAAAAGTTTTTATTACCCTCTGTTCCCGGGTTCATTTCTTAATTCAATTAAGAGCTTGTTTAATAAAAAATGTGAATGTCAGGGCGGTGTATTTTTGAGC
>JAMPDX010000003.1 GCA_023665425.1 Muribaculaceae bacterium | reverse complement strand
AAATTAGCTCAAAAATACACCGCCCTGACATTCACATTTTTATTAAACAAGCTCTTAAAACTCCCTTCCTTGAACTATCAGCTGCTTTAGCGTGTTGAAATACAAAGTACTATTGACTATGTCGGGACTTGATAAAATATTATCGACTAAGGGGGCCAGAGTATTTCATGTAGTGATGCATGTGATTATGCTCACCCTCTCAATCTTCCTGATTATCAGTATTTCGATTGATACGTTCAGGGGAATACAATTTTACGATGCGCCCAGATTTGTGCGACTCCAGACATGGATATGCGGCTGGTTTCTGCTTGACTTTGTAGTAGAGATGCTCTTTGCCCGGAAGCGATGGCGATACTTCGTGCGGCACTTTTTCTTCTTGTTAGTCTCAATACCATATTTGTATATTATTTACCGGCTCAAGATACCCCTGTCGCCCAACGTGGCCTATTTGGTGCAATACATCCCCTTGATACGCGGAGGCTATGCCTTAGCCGTCGTGGTTGGCTGGTTTACTTATAACAAGGTCACCGGCATTTTCGTCACTTATCTGGTCACCCTCATGGCCATGGTATATTTCGGCTCCCTGGTCTTCTTCATGTTTGAGATGCCCACTAACCCTGATGTCACCGTCTACTCCGATGCCCTCTGGTGGGCGTGTATGGACACCACAACTGTGGGTTCCAATATATATGCCATAACATTAGAGGGGCGCATAGTCTCGGTTGTTTTAGCTGCCTCAGGCATGATGATGTTCCCGATTTTTACAGTATATATCACCTCTGTTATCACCAATCATCGCAAAAAATACGACACTATAATCCGCGATGGCGGCACAATGGAAGAAAAATCAAAACCCTCACAAACTAAATAGTGCCCCTTTACGTTAAATAATTGAATGGCGCATCAGATAAATGATGCGCCGATTATCAGCGTATAAAACACAAAATTATAAACTATGATTAGCGAAAAACTTCATCAGGCCATCAATGAGCAGATTAATGCCGAGTTATGGTCTGCTTATCTGTATCTGTCCATGTCCATGAATGCACAGGCCATGGGCCATAAAGGTGTGGCAAACTGGTTCTTCATCCAATACAAAGAGGAGCTGGACCATGCACGTATCTTCATGAACTACCTCAACTCTGTAGATGCTCGCGTAGAGCTGAAGGCTATCGCAGAGGTGCCAACAAAGTGGGATACCGTGCTCGATATGTTCGCTCAGACACTTACTCACGAGAAGAAAGTGACAGCTATGATCAACAACCTGGCTGCTATAGCTCATGATGACCGAGACTTCGCAAGCTCTAACCGCTTCATCTGGTTTATCGATGAGCAGGTGGAAGAAGAGGAAACTGCACGCGAAATGATTGATGCCCTGAAGGCTGTAGAGGGCAACAAATATGGTATGTATATGCTCGACAAGGAGCTTGCCACCCGTGTGTACAACACTCCAGCCCCCCTTGCCAACAACGTATAATATCTGAACTAACACTTATATCAATGCCTGAGGTGCCTACGCGGCGCCTCAGGCACTGATAATTTATGATGAAGGCGTCTCAGCGGGTACGAGTCACCTCATCCACGCCGTTAATGGTGTAAATCTCGGCTATGATACGTTGCAACTCATCCCATGAATGGACGCTCATGCTGATAGTCAAGTCAAAAAGATTGTCCTCCGTGGCCGTGGTGATACCCTTAATGCTCAGCCTCATTTTCTCGCTTATGCACTCAATAAGATCTAAGAGCATGTGCACACGGTCTACACCTTTCACACGTATTGAGGCCGGATAGAGGATGTCCGGATTCTCTTTGAAGTCCACACGGGTTAGATTGTCGCCATGTTGAGAAGCCTCACCAATAGCCAACGGACAATCGCGTTTATGTATCTCAATATCATTGTGCGTACCACGGAAGCCTATAACCTCCTCGCCCGGCATAGGATTGCAATGCTGACACAGCTTGTATGGTATCTTGGGCAAGCGGGCCAAATAGTTTCGTAAGAAGCGTTTAGCCTTATATGTCACCACATATTTGAGCCATTCAGGATTAGGCTTGGCATCCTCAGCTGTGTAGATCTCCACTACATCACCTCGCTTAAGCTGCGTACGCATGGATGCGAGCTGACCATTGATGCGGGCATACTTGGCAAACTCGCCTATCTTGCTGTGCACCTCGAAGGCGAAATCGATAGCCGTGCTCTTTTTAGGCATCTTTATGGGCTGACCTTGCGGGGTAAACACCTCAATGTCATCATTGTAGAATGATGTGACTACATTCTCAATAAAAAATTGGTCGTTACCCGATGAGATTATCTCATTGAGGGTGGAGCGAAATTTCTTAAACCACGGAGCGAAATAATCCCGGCTTCCATCGGCCATACAGCCGCGGCGTGCCATCTCCACCATGCGCTCAGAGCTGATATGCACCTCTTCCCAGACACCTGATTTTGACAGCAATTTCACATGAAAGCTTTGATATCCGTTCTCCTTGGGAGAGTCAATATAGTTAACTATACTGCCCGGCTTCTCATTAAACCTGTTGGTCAGCAGCCCATATATTTTCAGTGCCTGAGTCTTCTCATCGCTGAGAGTGTCTGTAGTAAATGTTATTTGTATAAAGTGCTTGTATGAGAGATGCCAGAAATCAGTTTGGTCTTTGCGCATCTTGCGCCACAGGCTATAGGGCTCGCGATAAATGGCTGTGACCTTGATCTCTATGCCGGCTTTGTCAAGCAACTCCTTAACCTCCTTCTCAAACATACTCACACGTCGGGCATTACGCCGTTTATCCTCCTCCATCATGCGCGCGAACTCGTCATACTCATGTGGGCAGCGATACTTGAAGCTGAGATTTTCAAGCTCGGTCTTTACGGCATAAAATCCCAATCTGTTGGCCAGTGGGGCATAAAAATAGTCAGTCTCGCCGGCTATCTTCATCTGCTTGTCAGGACGCATTGATGAGAGGGTGCGCATATTATGCAGTCGGTCGGCGAGTTTTATGAGTATGCCACGTATGTCGCCTCGCATGGCACCCAGCATGTGCTTGAAATTATCAAGCTGTTTCGACATCTCAAAATGCTTCTCCTTACCCCCATCCGGCTTTGTTACTACACGCACAAGCATCTCCACATCATCGCCAAAGCGATTGCGGATATCCTCAAAGGTGTATGGAGTGTCCTCCACCACATCATGCAGCAGACAGGCTATCACCACATCCACATCCAGATAGAGCTCCGATGCCGCTATCAGAGCTACAGCAATGGGATGGGTGATATACGGCTCACCGCTCTTGCGACGTTGAGAGCCATGAGCTTGTTTTGCAAAACGATACGCTTCTTGCAGGCGTAACATGTCATGCTCGCCGATACGCGGCGCCATTGCCGCGAACAACTCCTCAGCGCGAGTATCAACCATTGGTACAAACAATTCTTCCATGTGACGAGTCAGATAGGTCAACGAATTGACTTAGAACTTTGGTTAAGAGAAGTGGTAGAAAAAGCCTAAATCAATTCAATATAAAAACAAAAAGCAAAGTTAGCAAAAAAATCACAATTCTCCAAATCCGTTGCCCCTTTCATTACGTATGGTTGCCAAAAAACTGATGGATATACTGGTATCCCGTGAAAATGAAATGAAAAAAAGATGTGTCGCAAAATTAATTACGACACATCCGCGATTATTTCTTATGAATGTTTTCTATTGTCTATGATGCCGGCAGGGATTACTTAACCTCCTCGAAGTCTACATCCTGCACATGGTCTCCGTCAGGAGCCTGCTGTGCACCGGCACCCGGCTGAGCACCCTGTGCGCCGGCAGCGCCCTGTGCATTATAGATGTCCTGGCTGGCTGCCTGGAATGCATCCTGGATTTCCTTCTCTGCAGCATCGATAGCCTCAAGGTTCTGCTCCTTGTGTGCTGTACGGAGCTTCTCCACACCAGCCTCGATGGCAGCCTTCTTGTCGGCAGGTATCTTGTCGCCGAGCTCCTTAAGCTGCTTCTCGGTCTGGAAAATCATAGCGTCGGCATGGTTGAGCTTGTCTGCTTTTTCCTTGAACTTGCGGTCAGCCTCCTCATTAGCCTTGGCCTCGTCGCGCATACGGTTGATTTCCTCCTCGCTTAAGCCGCTTGAAGCCTCGATACGAATGCTCTGCTCCTTGCCGGTAGCCTTATCCTTAGCGCTTACGTTGAGGATACCATTAGCATCCACCTCAAATGTAACCTCAATCTGAGGTACACCACGAGGTGCAGGTGCTATACCGCCCAGGTTGAACTCACCTAGCAGCTTGTCATCGCTGGCCTTGGCACGCTCACCCTGCAGTACACGGATTGTCACCTCAGGCTGATTGTCCACAGCTGTTGAGAATGTCTCGCTCTTACGAGTAGGGATTGTAGTGTTGGCATCGATAAGCTTGGTCATCACACCACCCAGAGTCTCGATACCGATGCTCAGAGGCACTACATCAAGCAGCAATACATCCTTAACATCGCCGCTAAGTACACCACCCTGAATGGCAGCGCCGATAGCTACTACCTCATCCGGGTTAACGCTCTTGTTGGGCTCCTTGCCGAAGATTTCCTTTACCTTAGCCTGAATAGCCGGGATACGTGTTGAACCACCTACCAGGATAACTTCGTCAATCTGTGTGGCAGTAAGGCCGGCATCCTTAAGTGCGTTGGCACAAGGAGCTGCCACTGCATCTATCAGTTTCTCTGCCAGTTGCTCAAATTTTGCACGTGTCAGAGTAGTGACAAGGTGCTTCGGGCCTGAAGCGGTAGCAGTGATGTAGGGCAGATTGATCTCAGTTGAGGTAGAAGAAGACAATTCTATCTTGGCCTTCTCGGCAGCCTCTTTCAGACGCTGCATTGCCATCGGGTCCTGACGCAGGTCTACACCCTCACTCTTCTTGAACTCATCAGCAAGCCAGTCAATGATGACATTATCAAAGTCATCACCACCCAGGTGAGTATCACCGTTTGTACTCTTCACCTCAAAGACACCGTCACCCAACTCAAGGATGGAGATATCGAATGTACCACCACCAAGGTCGAAGACGGCAATCTTCTGCTCTTTCTGGCTCTTGTCCAGACCATAAGCCAGGGCAGCTGCAGTAGGCTCGTTCACGATACGACGCACCTTGAGTCCGGCAATCTCACCGGCCTCCTTAGTGGCCTGACGCTGTGAGTCATCAAAGTAAGCAGGCACTGTGATCACAGCCTCAGTGACCTCTTGCCCCAGATAGTCCTCTGCGGTCTTTTTCATCTTCTGCAGTATCATGGCTGAAATCTCCTGCGGAGTGTACTCACGGCCATCGATATCCACCTTAGGCATATTGTTCTGACATACCACTTTATAGGGGACACGCTTGATTTCGTCAGCTACCTTATCGCAGCTCTCACCCATGAAACGCTTGATTGAGTATATTGTACGAGTAGGATTGGTGACTGCCTGACGCTTTGCCGGGTCGCCGACCTTACGCTCGCCACCATCCACGAATGCTACAACTGATGGAGTAGTATTACGACCCTCATTATTGGGGATCACAACGGGTTCTTTACCCTCAAGTACAGCCACACAACTATTGGTTGTACCAAGGTCTATACCGATAATCTTTGCCATAATAATATATGTGTTTTATAAGTTAATTTTTAAACTAATTTTGATGTCGGGCTTGTAAGTCTTTCTATCGCCCTCGCTACTGTTATAACAAATCTCGTGCTAAAAGTTTTAACCTCTTAGCATAAAAATGCCTTAAAAAAACTTAACATACTATAAATCAAAATATAACCCTAATATAAAACCTTCAGCCGAGAAATGTGACGCGCTCTTTTTAGGAGTGAATCGACTGACATAGACCTGCCAAAATGTCACATTTAAAAAAAATATTAAAAAAAGTTTGGTGGGTTCAAAAAAACGCCGTAAATTTGCACTCGTAAAACGGAGGACATCTGTTAGAGATTAAATCCGTGATGATATTTTTAGTTTTTACTAAGTATTGTCTTATGGTGTAATGGTAGCACATCGGATTCTGGTTCCGCTAGTGAGGGTTCGAGTCCTTCTAAGACAACTAATCAAAATCGCAATCAGCTAATATATAGCCGATTGCGATTTTCTTTTACTAAATTCGCACATCATTCGCACAATTGAATTTCCAGTCGCCAAAGCGCGTTCCATCGGGCCTAAATTGACTGTATGGATACAGATATGTCATCCTTGGCCAAGACACCTTTTATCTGTTCCGGAGACCAATCCTTTTTGATCATCGCTTTTATTTTCCACACAAGTATCTCATCCAATTTTTTATTGGATGTTGTGTGCGTACGACGCGCAATTGCTTTGTCGTGCGCCTTATTCCATAGGTAGTTACCTTTATTCGTGGAGTTCCGCTTCAGCTCGCGGCTTATGGTTGCCTCAGTACATCCAACTATTTGGGCGATGTCTTTTATCGGGGTCTTTCTTTGAAGTAAGGCAAAAATTTGCGACCTTTGTTACGAGGTTAACTATTTATACTTTTTCATTAGCAAAACAAAGTTAGTTAATCTTAGGGAGAGTTTGGTCTCCTTCTTTTGTTTTGCCAGTTTTTTCTCCTTCGCGGTCCGCACTTGGGGGCGGTTTAAGCCGCCCCCGCCGCTCAGGCATCCCCCTCCAGAAGGAGAGAGGAATGTTCTGCTACTGCAAGTTCCGCCTCAAATTTTGCACCTCGATTTGGAATCTATAACAGAAATCACATTCAAATCCTTGTCAACCATGTACTGCGGTTGATTGAAAGCCATGCGCCTCAGCACGAAAAAGTCTTTGATTTCAAGTTTGGAGTGATGCTCTACAGCGGAGCGCCGGTTTTATATGATTATAGGGTGATGACGGTGGAGGAGGCAGCCAAAGCGTCGATTATGAGCATACGGCCAAAGAGGGGAGTGCCGATGCCGGTCAGGATTTTGATGGCTTCGGCTGCTTGCCACGAGGCTACTATGCCGGGCAATGGGCCTAATACGCCGCCGATGCTACATGGGGTATATCCTCCCTCCGTTGCTTGCTCGGGGAAGATGTCGCGGTAGGTGGGATAGCCGGGGCACCAACTTGATACTTGCCCATTGAATTGGGCTACCCCTCCGAGCACACATGGCACTTCAGTGAGTTTGCACAGGTCGCTGATCAGGTATTTTGTCGATGGATTGTCTGACCCTTCAATTACCAGATGGTGTGATGATATCAGGTCCTGCGCATTGTTGCGAGTGAGCATCTTGTCAATGACATTCACGCGTATTTCCGGATTAATAGACAGCAGGCGTTCTTTGGTAGCAAGAACCTTTAGTTTGCCACAGTCTTCGGTACTGAAGGACAACTGACGTTGCAGATTGGAGATGTCGATTGTGTCGTAATCGGCAATGGTGATCTCACCCACGCCGGAGCCGGCAAGATACATGGCAGCTATTGACCCGAGAGCTCCTGTTCCTACTATCAATACCTTGGAGCGAAGTAATTGCTGTTGCCCTTTGCGCCCGATTTCGGGGAGCATGATGTTTCGGCTATAGCGCAGGCGCTGCTCCTTGCTCAGTTCAAATTCATCTGTTGCCATACATCTTTTCGTAGTAATCGGCATATTGGCCACTTGTGATGCGATTGACCCACTCGGTGTTGTCAAGATACCATCTCACGGTCTTCTCCAGTCCTTCTTCAAACTGCAGTGAGGGCTCCCATCCCAATTCCTCCTTCAAGCGTGAGGAGTCGATGGCATACCTCAGGTCATGCCCTTTTCGGTCTGTGACGTGGGTGATAAGACGCAGTGAGCTGTCCTCCGGTCGCCCCAACAGCCTATCTGTGGTCTTCACCAGGAGTCTGACGATGTCAATATTTCGCCATTCGTTAAATCCTCCGATGTTGTATGTTCGCCCCGGTGTTCCTTTGTGGAAAATCAGGTCAATGGCGCTAGCATGGTCTTCGACATACAGCCAGTCGCGCACGTTGAGACCTTCGCCATACACCGGTAGGGGTTTATTGTTGACTATATTGTTGATGAACAGAGGTATAAGTTTCTCCGGGAACTGGTTTGGACCATAATTATTGGAGCAATTTGTTATCAGAGTAGGCATCCCGTAAGTGTCGTGCCAAGCGCGCACGAAGTGGTCTGAGGCGGCTTTTGAGGCGGAATATGGTGAGTGGGGCGAGTATGGTGTGTTTTCTGTAAAGAGCTCGCCACTGTCAGGCTCCAAGGAGCCATAGACCTCGTCGGTGGAGATGTGATAGAAGAGATTGCCCTCATAGCCGGCGGGTTCCCATGCCTCGCGAGCGGCCTGTAGCATATTGATTGTGCCCAGTACGTTGGTCTTGGCAAAGATTGCCGGGTCTTCAATGGAGCGGTCTACATGGCTCTCTGCTGCCAGATGTATCACCCCATCAATGCCATACTGCTTGAAGACGCGGCGCACACCCTCCAAGTCGCAAATGTCGACTCTCTCAAAGCGATAGTTTGGTGATGACTCAATGTCGGCAAGGTTCTCGAGATTACCGCAATAGGTCAGTTTATCGAGGCACACTATGAGGTAGTCGGTATATTTGGTAACAAAGCGGCGCACGACGTGTGAGCCGATAAAACCGGCACCCCCGGTGATTAATATCCTGCGTTTATATTCTGTCATATAGGTTGCCTTTAAAGTAGAAAGAGGAGTTATCTAAATTAGGTCTATTGCGGTCTTTGTCTGATAGGATAGCATTCTCGGGCTTTATCATCCAGTTGATGCCGATTGTGGGGTCAAACGGGTTGATGCCCCCTTCGGCCTCAGGGTGATAATATGCATCGCATTTGTATTGAAATGTAGCCATCTCGCTCAGTACGGCGAAGCCATGGGCAAATCCGCGGGGGATGAAGAGTTGAGTGCCTTCGTCGGCCCGGAGGATTACAGAAATATGCTGCCCGTAAGTAGGGGAGGAAGCTCGCAAGTCCACCGCAACATCTTGCACGATACCGCTGATACATCTCACAAGTTTGCTCTGTGAGTGAGGCATCTTTTGGAAATGAAGACCCCGTATCACACCATATGATGATGAGCTTTCATTGTCTTGCACAAAGTCTATTGCGCCTATGCGGGTCGTAAACTCGCTATGGCGATAGGTCTCCATGAAATATCCTCGTTCATCACGAAAGATTTCGGGTTTGAGGATGTAAACACCTTGTATGTCAGTCTCAATAAACTCCATTGTCGGGATACTCGTTTGATAATTTGAGAAGATATTGGCCATACTGATTGCCGAGCATAGGGACCGCCAAGTCTTGCATATGCGACTTGTCAATCCAACCTTTGCGAAAGGCTATCCCTTCGAGACACCCTATTTTCAGACCTTGTCGTTTCTCTATCACTTCTACAAAGATAGATGCTTCGGCCAGCGAGTCATGTGTGCCGGTATCGAGCCAAGCAAACCCTCGGCCCAGGGTCAACACATCAAGGCGCCCCATATCCAGATATGCCTGATTTACAGATGTTATCTCCAACTCTCCGCGAGAGCTCGGACGCACCTCCTTAGCAATCCTTATCACGTCGTTAGGGTAGAAATAGAGGCCCACAACGGCGAAGTTTGATTTGGGCACTGAGGGCTTTTCCTCTATCGAGATACATTGGCCGGATGCATTAAACTCCACCACGCCATACCGCTGAGGGTCATTAACCCGATAGCCGAACACTGTGGCGCGATTCTCTTTTTCAGCATTTGCAATAGCTTTGGATGTGCGTATGTCCATACCTTCGCCATGAAAGATATTGTCACCCAAGACAAGAGCCACGGAGTCGTTGCCGATAAATTCTTCTCCTATAATAAATGCCTGAGCCAGGCCGTCGGGCGAGGGTTGCTCTGCGTAGCAGAAACGGACCCCATAATCGGAGCCGTCGCCCAGCAGTCGTTTGAAGGCCGGCAGGTCCACCGGAGTAGATATAATAAGGATATCACGTATGCCGGCATTCATCAACACCGAGATGGGGTAATAGACCATCGGTTTGTCATATATGGGGAGCAATTGCTTGCAAATCCCTTTTGTAATGGGGTATAGGCGAGTGCCGCTACCACCGGCAAGTACGATACCTTTCATGTCATTTCATATTTAGAGGGTGTCTAATAAAAAATGTTAACATCAGGGCGGTGGATTGTTGAGCTGATTTGGCTTATCTTGCAGGGAGCATAGCGGGCTATGTGACCGGAAAGATGAGTCAAAGCAGCCAAAAAGACACCGTACCCGGAATTAAAAATATGTAAATTAACAATCATAAACAATATAATTATATTAATAACTTATAAAATAAATTTGCACGGGTCTCGCAGCTGCACTCATCTTTGGGCCTTTGGCTCAGTCACATAGCCCGCTATGTTCCCTCACCTGCAGTCTTAAATCTGAGGTACATCTGCGACCCTGATGTTAACATTTTTTATTAGACACACTCTTAGATGAGGCTGACAAAATAATTACACGGTCGGCTTAACAAAGCTCAAAGAAGATAGACAAGCTCAATCTGCTCAGTCCGGCTTGTAGAACTCAAGATACACTCTTATTTTCCCAGCCCATAATATGTGAAACCTGCTGACTCCAATTCCGGACGGTCATAAATATTACGGCCGTCAAAGAGCGGGGGATGGTTCTCGCCGGCAGTGTTCATAGATTTATATACGACACCCCATGAGGGCATTCGGAATTCTTTCCACTCAGTGACAAGCATCACGGCATCCGCCTCCAATGCAGCGTCGTAAATATCGCGTGCGTATTCCACCTTATCACCCACTCTGCGGCGGCATTCATCCATAGCAATAGGGTCATAGACTCGGATTTTCATTCCGGCTTCAAGCATGGCGCTTATAAGTTCGAGTGAGGGGGCTTCGCGCATATCGTCTGTCTCGGGTTTGAAGGCAAGACCCCACAGAGCCACACGTTTGCCGGCGAGTTCGCCGTTAAAGTGCTTTTTTAGTTTGTCAAAGAGTATCAGTTTCTGGTGCTTGTTAACCTCCTCAACGGCAGTGAGTACACGCATCTCATATCCCTTTTGACGGGCTGTGTGGATTATGGCCTTTACATCCTTAGGAAAGCAGGACCCTCCATAGCCGCATCCGGGATACAGGAATTTGGTGCCTATACGGTGGTCTGAGCCGATACCTTTGCGCACCATATTGACATTAGCACCAACCAAGTCGCAAAGGTTGGCTATCTCATTCATAAATGATATGCGGGTGGCGAGCATAGCATTGGCAGCATATTTGATCATCTCGGCAGAGGGAATGTCTGTGAACAATATGCGGTCTGAAGATACCAGAAACGGGCGATACAGCTTTTGCATCAATTTGCGTGCCCTCGGGGAGTCAACTCCCACCACTACACGGTCTGGGCTCATAAAGTCCTTGATAGCGGCACCCTCCTTAAGAAATTCCGGGTTAGAGGCTATGTCAAAGTCAATACCATAGGTGTTGCCGGGGGCCACGCCTCGTTGCTCCAGCTCGGAGTATACAGCGTGGCGTACCTTTTCTGCTGTACCTACCGGCACAGTGCTCTTGGTGACTATCAGCTTATAGTCGTTCATGAGCTTGCCTATGGTGTGAGCCACATCAAGTACATAATGCAAGTCTGCGCTGCCATCCTCATCGGGGGGAGTACCCACAGCTATAAAGATGACCTCCACAGAGTCAATGACATCGGCTAATGAGGTGCTGAACTTCAATCTGTCGGCATTTGCATTTTTCAGTACAAGAGCTTTCAGACCGGGTTCGTAGATAGGTATAATACCATTCTTCAATCCCTCAATTTTGGATGCATCTACATCCACACATGTCACATTGATACCCATATCGGCAAAGCATGTGCCGGTGACGAGCCCAACGTATCCTGTACCTATAATTGCAATATTCATATCCGTAAGTGTCTGTAATGAAATGGACTCTTAGAAATCAGAATTTGTTTCGTCTGTTGTTTCAACGTATGCCGACTTATGGTCCTTTTTCTCGTCATCCATGATATAATAGCCGTTCGAACTCTTAGTGCTATATCCGTAGCGATGATGATAATAAGAGTCCTTGGGATTGATACCGTTGAGGATAATGGCCATGTGCGGGAGCTTGTTCTCCTGATAAATATCTTCAAGGTCCTTGATATCGGATTTGTTGAAAAGGCCGGCGCGTACCACGAAGAGTGTCACATCAGCCACACGTGATATCAAGGCTGTATCGGCTACAAGGTCATACGGAGGACAGTCAAGTATTATATAGTCGTATTTTTGGCGCAGGCTTGCTATCACGTCTTGGAAGCGGTTACTTAGTACCAACTCTACCGGGTTGGGAGGAATTGCACCTACCGGCAGCACATCAAGCCCTGTCTTGCGGTTGTTGATGCGTATGAGTTTATCGATATCAGATGTCATACCGGTAAGGTAAAAGGATATACCCTGAGCCGGATTACCGGCAAAGTTTGAGAGTGATGCGCGGCGCATATCCATGTCGATGATAAGCACCTTCTTCCCCTTCAACTGCAGAGACTTGGCCAGATTTACGGCGATGAAGGTCTTACCGGAGCCGGGGTTAAAGGAGGTGAGCATTATCACTTCGCACCCGGAATTGGAATGAGACAGGAAGTCAAGATTAGTACGCAACATGCGGAAAGCCTCATTGATGTATGAGCGTGAACGGTCGCGCACCACAAGCTTCAACTCGCGGTCGGTAACCTTACGTGAGCCGGGATTGAACAGGTGGCGGATGAAGCGCTTTAATGAGCGACGACTCTGACTCATTGGCATTTCACCCAAGAAGGGTATAGACAGCCCTGCAAGGTCAGTCTTACGGCTGACTTTAGTGTCCATCTTGAGGATGATGAATATGATAATCAGAGGAAGTGCCAAACCGATAACGAAGCCAATCAACAGGGCCTTGAACAGTGCGGTGGTGTCTGTGCCGAGGCCGTATGCTGCGTGCAAGATACGAGTGTTGTTTACCTCTACCATTCGGTTCAGCTCATTCTCCTCACGCTTCTGCAGCAGATATATGTAGAGGTTCTCCTTAACCTTCTGCTGGCGCTCTATGGAGAGTATCTGTTGCTCTTGTTGGGGCATTGCGCTAACCTTGCCGGAGAATTCGCCCTTACGGCCCTGAGCTCTGTTTACCTCAATCTGGTAAGTCGAAATAATATTGTTGAGCGATGAATTGATGAGTGCACGGTTCTTGACCAAATCAGAGTTCATTTGCGCAATCACCGGGTTGTTGTCGCTACTGTTCTGCAGCAACTGGTCACGCTTAACCAGCAGCTTGTTGTATTCCTGAATCTGAGACTCAATGGCTCCGCTGGTACCGGTGTTGGAGGGGATGAGAGACTCCTTGTTGGAGCTATCATTGATATAGTCGCGTAGGTATGTGGCTATTTGTAGCTGGGTGTTGGCCTCAAAGGCTCGCGTGTCATAATTCAGGGTCTGTCCATAGTAGGAAGAGGCGGCACTGGGGATGTCGGCCACCTGGCTGCGGCTCTTGACGTGTGAGATATTGGAGTCAATGTTGCTAAGCTCTTTCTCAATGATGGCCAGACGTTCATTAATGAAGTTTGACGTAGTGGCGGCGCTACGGGTTTGTTCGTTCACCCACAAGTCATTGTATGCCTTGATGAGGCCATTGATGATATCTACGGCTCTCTGTTGAGACACATCCTCATAGTTGATTATTACAACTGTGTTGTCTTTATCCTTCTTTGTGGTGATAATTTTGCCGGCAAGTCTGTTAGCAACAGCTTTGACGGACTCCTTGTTTACGTCAACATATTTTGGGAACGAGTCGAACGAGGCGGTTGCCGAGATGCCTAACATACCTATAGGAGTCTCAACCACAGTACCGGGGATAATACGCAGTGGAGCTGACTTCTGCGGCTTGCCATTGAGTACGAAATTGGTAGCTATAAGCTTGCCGGTACCGGTCTTGTACAGTCTCAATGATGCGGTGGAGTCCGGCTCCAAGCTCAGGAAGTTAACGTTGACCGGAGAATCGCCATACAGGTCTATCTCATGGCCGAATCCCTCTGTGGTATACACTGTTGTGAGGTTGAGCTTTTCTACTACTGAGGTAAGCAGTTCCGGAGAACGCATTACCTCCAACTCATTGTAAAAGTTGACCTTACCCTCAGTTTGTATACCGGTCATGTCGGCGATGTTGCGCAGGGCGTTTGAAGCGGCCGACGACTCATCGTTGCCAAAAATGAGCATTACTTCAGCGTTGGCTCCATAGTATTTTGCATGTCGTTTATATCCATAATAAGCTGCTGCCATGCAAATAATAATCGACAGGATAATCCAATATTTGGCGCGCCATGCCATGCGTAGCATTTCCGCCATGGAGTATGCGTCGGAACTGGTGACTTCCGCCTCTTTATAGTCTGTTAATTCTTCGTTCTTAGCCATTATATGGGACTCGATAATTTCAGTTATAATATAGTGTTAATCTCAGTATTAATGTTAAGATTATTTAACAAGCGCGATATGATTACTTACAACAATAAACGCTCTGTATATGTTCTAACGTAATCTCCAGTCTGACCTAATATTAGGAAATATTAGGAAATTCAAGGAGAATGTGTGGACAGGTTTTAGTTTTTGATTGTTTTTACTTTTTAGTAAGGGCCACAATAACGGTTACCATAGAAGCTACGAATGATGCCAGACCCATCCATGTACTTACCTGACGCCACTGGTTGGAGTTCAGGTCACGCTGAGAAGCCTTCACATCATTGGGTAGCACATATATTACGTCGTTCTGCTGCAGGTAATATGCCGGGGAGTCAAAGAGTGAACGGCTCTTAAGGTCAATGGAGTAGAGCTTGCGTTGGCCATTCTTCTCACGCACCACGAGTATCTCTCGTTCTGCTGTAATATTCAAGTCGCCGGCATCAGCCAGAGCTTGAAGCACAGTATACTTGTCATCCTTGAAGTCGAAGTTGCCGGGGCGTGCCACATCACCGAGGATGGATATTTTAGAGTTCTGGAATGATACGGCCACCGAGAAGTCCTTAAGCAGCCCTTCCTTGATGAGGCGTTGCTTAATCATATTCTCAAGTTGGCGGCGATTGAGTCCGGCCACATGGAGGGTGCCGAGTTGGGGAAATACTATATTACCTTGCTCATCTACGCGGTATCCGATTTCCATCTTGTCCATGGCACGCGTATTGGTGTTGTTGGCGTTCAACTCGGTGGTATAAGTACCGGGCTGGAGGTTGAACAGAGTGCCGAGCTCGGGGTCTTTCGTAGTGACAACAATATTAAGCAAGTCGTCCGGTTCAATCAGCAAGCCGGAATTTTCCATGGTTGCCTCTACTATATCGGGCGTTAAATCTTGGATATATTGCACATCTTTGGTTGTGGTACAACTCGATGCCAATAGTAACAACAGACTGCTACTTGCGATTCCAAATTTAAGTTTCATAGTTACGTATGTGTATAAACGCTTAGTTTCCAGATAAATATAGTGTACAAGTGCAAAGCGTGTCGGGCTGTTTCTTATTGAAAATCAGCGTAACACACTTTTTTGCGCTGCAAAATTACAAAAATTTCCTGAAAAAATGCTAACTTTGCATCATAAATTCATACCGACAAAATTTTGTGTCGAGATAAAAATCAATAACATGAAAGTAGCTTTTGCATCTGATCACGCCGGGTATGCACTCAAGAAGCATCTCGAGCAGTATGTTGAGAAAAAAGGATATGAACTAAAGGACTTTGGCACTTACTCCGAGGAGAGTTGTGACTATCCTGATTATGCCCATCCGGCAGCCTTGGCTATTGAGAATGGCGAGTGTGACTTCGGTATCTGTATGTGTGGCACTGGCAATGGTATCCAAATGACCTTGAACAAGCATCAAGGCATACGCGCAGCCTTGTGTTGGCAGCCGGCCTTGGCCTCTCTGGCAAAAGAGCATAACAATGCCAATGTGCTTGTATTGCCTGCACGCTTTATCACTGAGAAGCTTGCCGAAGAGGTGGTGGATGCATATCTGGCGGCCAAGTTTGAGGGTGGACGTCACCAGCGCCGTATTGACAAAATACCGGTGAAGGGTTGTGAGTGCAAATAATGCGCAAATGACCATATCGCTCGATGAGGTCCGACTATATGGCTACCATGGAGTCCTGGACCAAGAGCGAAAAGTAGGGGCTGAGTATGAGCTAAATATTGAGCTCATACTTGACCCTCCCTCAGGTTGCATAACTGATGAGTTGACCGACACGGTCTCTTATGCGGATCTGTTCACCCTGGCTTGTGATGAGTTTAATAAGCCATGTCAATTGCTTGAGCATCTGGTGTATAACATAGCTGATGCGGTGCTACTGCGATGGAAGGCCGTCAAGAGGGTTAGTGCCAAAGTGTCCAAGCTTGCTCCACCGATACCCGGTTGTCTCGGTCGTGCCTCCGTAGCCCTCACACTCAGTCGCGATTAAACAAGCTCTAAGAGCTGCATAAGGTGGCCCAGTCTGTAATTCCATGCAGCGATTATCAAGGTTATATATATACTTGTGTAGCATAGTGTGTGTCATCATGTTTTGGCTCACACCATATAATCATGATGACCTGTATTACCGGTTGCCTTATCGTGTCATACCCCAAGTAGAAACAGGTGTTGAGTCTAATGATAAAGCATCAGCGATAGATGTACGACTACCCTCAGCAGGTGAGTTTTACTCGTTTGTTGTAGACCATTATTTGCACAATAACGGACGCTTCGGGGATAAATTACTGACTCTGGCATTACTGTTGCCAAAACTCCTGTTCGCACTAATGTCAGGTATTGCGGTGTACCTTATTCTTACTGCCGGCAGATATGTCAGCAGCGACTTGCGAGGACCCCGATCACGCATTATATGCGGTTCTCTTATGGTACTCTGCTTGCCTTGGTACGACCTTATGTTTACCGGCGCCTTTGCCGTAAATTATCTGTGGGGAGGAGCTTTGGCTCTTGTATGTGTGGGATATATGGCCGGGCGACTGACGATGAAGTCTGTGCCGACCAATATTGCCGGCTGCATATTGATGTTGCTTGGTGGTGCCTGGCATGAAGGCTTTGCCATGACAGTAGGCAGTGGCATGTTTGTCTATCTATGTTGCAATAAATTCAGGGTCAATAGAATACAAATTTTGTATTGGCTGATATGGATGTGTGGGGCTGCGTTGGTGATATGCTCACCATCATCATGGGAGAGGATGGAATCTACCGGCAGCCCATTTATGGTCGACCGCATTTTCAGTCTCGAAACATTAGCATACTTCAATATCACCTTGTTGTATATTCCTCTCTTGCTGATATCGGTAATTGTCAAAAAGATACGAGCTCGCATCAGTACGGATATGCGCAATATGCTCATAGGTATTGCCGTGATGTTCCTTGTCAATATATATATTGTAGGACGCACTTATTGGGTGCCGCGTATTGCAATGTTTTCGATGCTTTTCTCCATACCCGGTTTAATACTGTTGACCAAAGTCCTGTTGCCGAACGCCGGAAAGCGAATTAAATTAACTACCTGCGCTGTTATAATGGTGGCAACCTTCATAAATTTGGTGTCGAGCCTGTATTGGCAGTGCAAGATATGCGATGAATATGAGGATATTTCACACCTTTATTTGTCGCAAAAGCCCGGGACCGCCATTTATTATGATTTGACAACCGAGAATAGCTTACCCTGGTACACCCTTGGCAAACCGAGCGGCTACCTGTTTCACAATGCATGGGGTATGAATACATTCTCAATGTACTATGAACGAGGTGAGCTGAATATATTACCGACTGCACTTAAGGACATCAATCCTCCGAAAGATGGTTCCCCTATAAAATCAAATAAATTTAAACTTTGGCGAGTGAAGGGTTACCTCGTGGCCGAAGGTTTCCCTGAGGGGAGGAGTCGTAAAGTATTGTGCAAGACTGCCAATGGTGTAGCACAATGGATAAATGTTATGGTCACACCAATCACGGGTGCTGACGGCAAAAATTATGAGTATCTTGAGCCAATGTACATACTCTCAGATGACACCGGCGAAATAGTGAAAATGCCCAGATATCGTAAAGATAAATGATGCCAGCACCGCAAAGGGTTGCATGCAAAAGTTTTTTACAAACAAAAGCAAACTAAAGTAGGTGTACAGACGTTATATATATAAATAACGGACATTATAGAGATGGCCGAGACTAATTCTTAGCAAATCGACTTGGCTGTATAAAGTAGAGAAATTTTAATAATAAAATAAAAAACAAAAGAATTATGAAACCCATTCACGTAATTTGCGCAGTAGTAGGTGGCGCCATTGCCGGTGCTGCAGTAGGTCTTCTTTTCGCTCCCGAGAAGGGTACAGACACCCGTTCAAAAATCGCTCAGGTTCTTCGCGAAAAAGGTATTTGCTTGAAGAAGAGCAAAATGGAGGAACTCGTAGACGAGATCGAGGAGCAAATCGAGGGCTAAACCCCGCAATTTTACAATAACAAGAGGTGATGTAATAACTACGCCTCACAACAAATAAACGATATGAAAAATCTCGGATTACTATATGCATTCCTGGGCGGTGCAATCGTAGGTGCAAGCGCTGCCATACTTTTTGCACCTGTAAAGGGAGATGATCTGCGTTCCAAAATCTGCAGTATCCTTCGCCGCAAAGGTGTGAAAATCAGTGACTCAGAAGTAGACCAGCTCGTAGCAGAGCTCTCCGGCACAATCGAGAAGTAAAAGCGTATAACGCTTAAAACGAAAAAAAATAGCGCAGAACATATTTGCTCCGGAAGGCTGCGATGCGTTTCAGCTTCGGGCTTTCCGGAGTGATGTATGTATTAAGATCATAATACCTTATGACGGGGTGTTGACCAATTAAGTGATGATTAAAAAATACCAAGTTAGTAATCTTAATCATCATACAAAATTTACCAATTTATATTTTATCATCACTAAATAAACAAGCTATTGAAATACAAGTATGAAAAAGTCTTTTATGGACCAAATAAAGGAGTTGTTAGCCTTAGGTAAGCGCTATCTGAAGTTACAGACAGACTGCATACGTCTTGAGGTGGCGGAGAAGAGTACCATCCTGCTATCGAGTCTGGCATTAGGTTTAATATGTATCCTTATAGGAGCATTAATCATAGTATTGCTGGCGATGTCTGCCGTATGCGCGTTTGGAACATTCTTGGAGCCATGGTTGGCATATCTTTGTGTGGCCGGTATTATGCTCCTGCTTGTGGTGCTAATGATTGTATTGCGCAAGTACATACTTGTAAATCCGATAGCCAAATTGCTTACCAAGTTGATGTGTCCTAAAATCGAGAGGCCCAAAAGTCAAAGTCAAGAACCAAAAGAGCCCCAGTCATGAACAAAGAGATGAAACAACATGCCGTCATGGCCCTGGCCGATGAGCCAGTTAAGAAGCAAGGATATACTATAGACCAGCTACGCTATCAGATAGCACTGACCACTTTGCAGAAAGATTTTTGCAAAGAAAAGTTGGTAAATACCTGTCATGCCACATTGAATAATGCACCATGGAGCAAGAAGTCGGGTGGGGGAGGCGCCGCCGGTTTTGCATCCCCTATAGTCGGCACCCTGCTTAAGGGGCTGAGCTATGCCGACTATATCATGTTAGGCTTCTCATTATTCAAGACAGGTAAAAACGTTTTTTCGTTTTTCAAGAGAAAAAAGAGATGACAGATTATCAAGAATTACGTATAGACATTAAGGAGAGCAGTGAGACAATAACCGACCTGCTGGCGTCAGACTTGGCAGATGTGGGCTATGAATCATTTGTTCCGGATGAGACGGGCCTTACAGCTTATATCGCAGCTGATGCATTTGACCCCGAAGTGGTGGAGCAAATCATAGCTCAATTCCCCATTGAGATAGAAGTGACCGTAAGCGATGAACGCGTAGAGGGGCGAGACTGGAATGCCGAGTGGGAGAAGAATTATTTTCAGCCCATAGTGGTGGGAGGCGAGTGTGTGGTGCACTCCTCATTTCATAAGGATGTGCCCGAGGCCAAATATGATATCGTGATAGATCCGAAGATGGCATTCGGTACCGGCCATCATGCCACCACTTCCCTGATAATCGAGTATCTGTTGGAGCTGGCTCCCCGAGATAAGAGTTTGATTGACATGGGTACCGGCACCGGTATTTTAGCTATCTTGGCATATAAGTTGGGTGCCAATCCTGTGACAGGCATTGAAATAGATGAGGGCGCCTGGCAGAACGCTGTAGAGAATGCAGCTATGAATGATGCATCTGCCATAAAGCTTATACATGGCGATGCGCGTGCGTTAACGCAGTTTACTCTTATGGATGCCAATCCCGACATGCATGCAGATATACTGCTCGCTAATATCAACCGCAACATCATTTTGGCCGACATGCGCGAGTATGCCGCTGCCCTCAAGCCGGGGGGCACCATGATACTCAGCGGATTTTATACTCAGGATGTACCTCTGTTGGAGGAGTCAGCCAAGTTGCATGGCTTGAAAAAGGTAGATCAAAAATCGCGCGACAACTGGTGTGCAGTCAGATTTATCAAGAGACAAGCCGACTAAGAGTGAGTCTCGCAAAATCACTATTTGTGAAAGTCAAATTTTTTTTGTAACTTTGCAGTTACGAAAGCGGATTTATGTTTAATCCGCAAATAATAAATATTTAATGGAAGTATCCGGAAAAATCATAGCAGTGCTCCCCCCTCAGGGAGGAACAAGCAAGGCAGGCCGCCCGTGGAAGAAACAGGAGTATGTGTTGGAGACACATGATTCATTCCCTCGCAAAGTGAAATTTGATTTCTTTGGAGATCGTGTAGATCAGTTTCCTTTGGCTATAGGCGATGAAGTGTCAATTTCATTTGACATAGAGAGCCGTGAGTTTAATGGCCGCTGGTACACCGATATTCATGGTTGGAAGGCAGAGAAGGGCGTGCCCGGACAGGCAATGACACCCGCTCCCGGTTTCGGTCAGCCGGCCGCACCCGCTCCCGGTTTTACCCAGCCTATAGGACAAGCTCCTGCAGCTCAGGCACCCGCAATGCCTGACCCATTTGCCGGAGCCCCGGCTGATGCTGATGGTGACTTGCCCTTCTAATTCGACAATCGAATAACTCTAATACATCCCCGGTGTAGCATTATACCTACACCGAGGGTGCTTTCACGTTTATATACATCCGACCCTAATAAGCAGCAATTCTTTTGCTGCTTACCTACATATGGAGTCTAAAATGGAAAACATAGATCAGAAAATTACAATGAACGAGGAGAATATTTTTCCTGACAAGACAGATACACAAGATAACGGCGTATTAACACAAAGCGACAATGAGGGTATCCTATTCGACGAGGTTAATAGCCAACGGCAGTTTCCACCAATAGAAGAGTTGCAGAATGCTATAGTCAACGCCATTCAGGATAAAAAAGGCACAGACATTACAATTATAGATCTATCAAACTTGGAAACTGCCAATGTCCAAGCGTACATTATATGCGAAGGGCGTACTCCTACACAAGTGAGCGCCATAGCCGACTCCGTGCGTGAGCAAGTGCAGGAGGTGACCGGCCAGAAGCCATTTAATTATGATGGATACCGCAATAGCACATGGATTGTGATAGATTATGGCTCTGTAATGGTGCATATCTTTGTCCCAGATGCAAGAAGCTATTATGATATTGAACAATTATGGTGCGACGGCGTTATATCTAAAGTAAAAGATATCGATTAATAAACGATAACGAAAAGGTGCCGCTGAAAAAAGTGTCTAAAAAGATACTTTTTTCAATCAGCAATAAGAATCCTCTCTTTATTTATTCGAACCACAATAATCGTCTATGCTTCCAGGATTTAATACCCCGCGACCCAATAATAATCAGAATAAGCGACCTGTAAACCGCAGGCCACACCTCAATATGTTGTGGCTCTACGTGCTTATATGTATCGCTCTGATAGCTTTATATAAGTTTCAAGACAATTCCATAATCAAAGAGGTGTCGATTGATAAGTTCACCGAATATGCCAAAAAGGGGTATATTGAAGAGGTGACGCTCAATCGCGAGAGCGCCGAAGTTATAGGCCTTCTGACCCGACAAGGAGCCAAGGACCTTAAACTTGATGGTGGTCGCACAGACGTCGATGCCAAAGTGGAGGCCCAAGCCACATCTGCCGAGAAATATGAAGAGCAGATTGAGAGTATCAATCAAGACCTCAAGGCAGATGGCAAGGAGCCTATCACAATAAATGTACATAACGGATCAGACCTGATGAAGGTGCTATGGTATTTCGGCCCCATCTTGCTCTTTGTGCTGTTGATGTACTTCCTGTCGCGCCGCATGAGCGGCGGAGGTGGCGGCGGAGGCATATTCTCCGTGGGTAAATCCAAGGCCAAGGTCTTCGATAAGAATAGTGGCTCTAATGTTACATTTAAGGACGTGGCCGGTCTTGCCGAGGCTAAAGTCGAAATAGAGGAGATTGTCGAGTTCCTGAAGAACCCGCAACGCTACACCGAGTTGGGCGCCAAGATACCTCGCGGTGCACTGCTTGTGGGCCCTCCCGGTACCGGTAAAACTCTATTGGCAAAAGCTGTGGCAGGCGAGGCAAATGTGCCCTTCTTGTCCATGAGTGGTTCCGACTTTGTGGAGATGTTTGTCGGTGTGGGCGCAGCGCGTGTGCGTGACCTCTTCAAGCAGGCTAAAGAGAAGGCTCCATGTATAGTCTTTATTGATGAGATTGATGCTGTGGGGCGAGCACGTGGCAAGAACCCAAGCATGGGGTCAAATGATGAGCGCGAGAACACTCTTAACCAGATGCTCACCGAGATGGATGGCTTCGGCTCTAATAATGGTGTTATCATTTTAGCCGCCACCAACCGTGCTGATATGCTTGACAAAGCCCTTATGCGTCCGGGCCGTTTTGACCGCCAGATATATGTAGACTTGCCTGAGCTCACAGACCGTATCGAAATTCTGAAT
Organism: Muribaculaceae bacterium; assembly: GCA_023665425.1. Lineage (GTDB taxonomy): Bacteria > Bacteroidota > Bacteroidia > Bacteroidales > Muribaculaceae > Lepagella. Next base: position 100,691 of record JAMPDX010000003.1, on the reverse strand, counting down.
GTTCATTTGCGTAATATCAAGGTGAACTCTTCCCTTGACGTTGAGGCTATTGCGCGTCAGACGTCCGGTTTCTCCGGTGCTGACCTGGCAAATGTCTGCAACGAAGCAGCCCTGATAGCAGCTCGCAATAATGCCGAGAGCGTCGACATGGAGGACTTCCGCAAAGCTATAGACCGCATCGTAGGTGGCCTTGAAAAGAAGTCTATTGTCTACACTGATGAGGAGAAGAATGCCATTGCCACCCATGAGGCAGGCCATGCCACAGTAGACTGGCTGATTGAATATGGTAACCCCTTGGTTAAGGTCACCATAGTGCCTCACAACCGTGCTGCCGGATACGCCATGTATGCCCCAGAAGATCGCTATTATCATCCTATACAGTATCTACTTGATCGGATATGCGGACTGCTTGGCGGACGCGCTGCTGAGGAGGTATTTACCGGCGTCATAGGCACCGGCGCAAGCAATGACATGGAGCGTGCCACTCAGATTGCCATATCTATTGTGATGGTCTACGGAGCCAGCGATAAGCTTAAAAACATCAATTACAGTGACTCCACCGGCCAAGCGTATGGCTATCACAAGCCATATAGCGACGCTACAGCCAAGATAATCGATGAGGAGGTGGCACGTATCATCAATGAGCAATACGAGCGTGCAAAAGAGATACTGCGCAAATATGCCACGCAGCACAACAAGATCCGCGATATGCTTATTGAGCGCGAGGTAATTTATCATGATGATGTGGAGTCGGTACTCGGTCCTCGCCCATGGAAGTCCAATACCGACATGGTGCTCGAACGCCATCATCAAAAGCTCCTTGAGCAGGGTGAAGCCTCACAAGCCAACGGCACACTCGCTGAATCACAAGTCTCCGGCAACGACACTCCCAAGCTCTCCAATGGTGAAGCCAATGACTCCGGCACAACACCCCAGTCCGAGTCTACATCAGACGAAGACCCCGGCACCCCACCTCCGTTTAAGAAATAAGTCCTACGGAAAGACTTGTGTCAGGTTATAACCCGCTGCGATTATAGAAATAAAGAGCGAGAAAGTGCTAATCCCAAGGGATTGCACCTTCTCGCTCTTTATTATTTACCCATTCATGTATCGCAAGTTAACGTGTAAAATATTAACAAACTGTAAATCTATGGACTACATATTAAATTAGATACTACTTGCGAAGCTTGAATTTACCTTTTTTTGGTAAGGTTAGAACTTGCCGTAGTGGATGGCTTCCGGGTTCCATTTGTCTTTGGGGCGTTGCTCGCCGTCGGGATAGCCGATGCAGATGGCGCTGAGGGGGATAATGTGTTCGGGTAGCTCGAGTATCTTGCTGATGTTCTCAACGCGTGCTGAAATCGGGTAAATACCACACCACACCGCGCCAAGGCCCTGTGCATGGGCAGCTAACAGAATATTCTCTGTGGCTGCACTCACATCTTGAATCCAGAACTCAGCCCCCGGGCCGTCACCCTCTTTCTCAAGATCACCACATGCCACTATCACCACCGCTGCGTTTTTGGAACGTATGGCATCGTCAGTCTCGGATATGGCATCGCGAGTGGCTTGGTCGGTCACTACGACGAACTGCCATGGTTGTTTGTTCATAGCCGTGGGGGCAGCCATTCCCGCCTTCAACAAAGTCTGCACCACAGAGTCGGGTATCTCCCTGTCAGTGTATGTGCGCACGCTGCTGCGAGTCATGATGCAATCAATTGCTGATTGATTTGTAGTTGAAGAGGTTTGCTCCTCTTGTGTATTCTCATTGCTGAGGGCTGCGCTATTGGTTACTAATAGCCCGGCCATAGCCACGATGCCGGCTCCCAGCAGAATGTTTATCCAGTTAGATGCTTTCATGAGAGATGCTTAGAGATTTTTATTAAACAGGCCCTAATTACGATTTTCAGAATGGTTGAGGAGAGAGCCTACAGGGCACACAAAGCGGCAGAAGGGTCTCATAATAAACAATGATAATATTATAAACAAGACGCCAACTATGAGAACCACAGTGGATGCACTTTTCACAATAAAAGCTGTAAAGAGTTCATAATCAATCCATGATGCAAATAAGCCGGTCCATAAACTGATGATTAACAGACACCATAAAATATTGCGAACAGTGGTGAGCACCTTGACAGTGCCGACTGATAAATGCAACTCTGGGAGTGGGACATGTGAACACAATTCCTGTAGTGAGCCCAACGGACATACCCATGCGCAATAATGGCTGCTGCGCCCAAACAGGGGGTATAAAAAGGCAACCACAAACAGCAATATCATCAACAAGGATGAGAAGGCAAACGGTATGCCATTAGCAAATACTTTCAAGAAAATTGTGTAGTCGAGGAATGTGCCGGTCCAGAAGCCCAACACGGCAACATTTAGCACCTGTTGCACTATTCTATACCACTTATTCTTGATGAATAGCGGTAAGATTGCAGCAGCGAAGGCCACCAAAAGCGCACAAATAAATCCTATCTTGACATCGTCTCCGGCAGAGTCATTTTCTTTGGATGAATTGGCAATAGAATCAAGCCCGGCGTGCATATTGCCGATTATAGCCTTGGAGGAGTAGGTAGCTGAGCTTACAGCATCTACTTGCTTATTGCGAGCCTCTTCGACAGTCATGCCATCCCAGGCAGAGAGAAGGGCAGAGGCCTTAGCAAAAAAACTCGGTGTCTCGGTATTGGGCAAAGCGCGGACAGAGTCTATACGCCCATCTGTTATGTAGATATTTAAAGGTACCGGCCCGGCATAGCCGATGATGCCTTTGTCTAACTTGTCGGTATGGATAGTATAAGAGTCGGAGCCATGTAGCATTGCGGCAGTGCTGTCAGCAAATGCTGTCGATTTGCTGCCGATGGAGAATGAAAAGAGCCTGCCATCTCTCACCATAGCTATGGAAGCGAGAATACAGAAAATAGCAAACAGGCTCGCTGCTCGCATGGCAATGGTATTATGGCCGCCGTGCCTCGGATTATTAATTGCCGACATAGTCTATAAAGGGTTTCTAAAGACACAACTGACAAATTAAGGATTTATTGTGCTGTAGTTAAGAAAAGTACAGTCTTTTTCACAAATATTTGCTAAAAATATTTGGCTATAAGAGCAAAAAGTACTAATTTTGTATTCGGAAAAATAAAGTCATTTATAGTAACATCAATTAACCCTTAAAACAACATTAGCCTATAGTACATATCTACTTCACAAAACAACGGAAATAGAATGGTAAATATGTTAAGCATGACCGACGAGCAGTTGGTAAAAGCTTATGCACAAGGCAATAATGACGCTTTTGATACTTTGCTCCAGAGACATCAGGACCGAGTATTCAACTACATACTACGCATCGTCAAGAATGAGGATGTGGCAAATGATATCTTCCAAGACACCTTCGTCAAAGCAATAACTAATATTCGCAAGGGAAAGTACACTGACAACGGAAAGTTCCCTGCGTGGATCACCCGTATTGCGCACAATCTTATAATCGATTTTTATCGCCAGGAGAAGTCGGAGAACCTGCAAAGCTGCGACATGGATGATGTCGACCTGCTCAATCGCAAAGAGCTGAGCGAGGATACCATCGAAGATATCTTGATTGATGCCCAGATTAAAGATGACGTACGAATGCTTGTGGAGGAACTCCCGGAGAGCCAGCGAGAAGTGCTTATGATGCGCTATTATCGCAACATGAGTTTCAAAGAGATAGCTGAAACTACCGGTGTGAGTATCAATACAGCCCTCGGGCGTATGCGTTATGCACTGATGAATATGCGTCGCATTGCCAATGAGCGTAACATTGCTCTAAGTGTGTAAGCACTTTCAAGAGTAAGTAACTATATATAATTGAGTCCGCTTTTTGGAGCGGACTCAATTATATATTGAAGCAGACATATCCGGCTACATTTGGGGCCTTGTAACTGTGGCTTTGTGTCCGGGGTGTCATTTGCTGTAAATGGTTCAGGTGCTTTCTGAACATCACTTAACAACATTTGCTAATGAAGAATAACGAAAATATAATTGTCAAGGGAGCACGCGTCAATAATCTCAAGAATGTTGACGTGGAGATACCTCGTGGCAAGTTGGTTGTGGTGACCGGTGTCAGTGGCAGTGGCAAGAGTTCGCTTGCATTCGACACCCTTTATGCTGAGGGACAAAGGCGCTATGTGGAGTCTCTGTCGGCTTACGCCCGTCAATTTTTGGGCCGTATGAACAAGCCCGAATGTGATTATATCAAAGGCTTGCCGCCGGCTATTGCTATTGAACAAAAGGTTAACACACGTAATCCTCGAAGCACCGTCGGCACGGCTACCGAGATATATGACTATCTGCGTATGCTCTTCGCCAGAGTTGGGCAGACCATAAGCCCTGTCAGTGGCGTTAGGGTGCAACGCTTCACTCCCGAGACTGTAGCCAAGGCTACCACCAAACTCCCTGTTGGCACTCGTATTGCCATACTTGCGCCGTTGCAAATCCCCTACGGGCGCACCGACGCTCAGCAATTGGATATTCTGCTAAAGGAGGGATATTCTCGTCTGGAGCATGACGGAGAGTTTGAAGACATATCGGATATCCTCACCCGGAAGAAGATTGATCTAAAAGGTTTCAACCTGCTTATTGACCGCCTTGCTATATCAGATGACCATGATGAGGAAAGTCGCTTGGCATCCTCCATCGAAACTGCTTGGTATGAGGGTGACGGCAAGTGTATTGTCAAGGCATGGGAGGATGACGGGGTGCACAGCTATGAGTACACCGGGGGCTTCAATGCCGACGGTATGGAGTTTCGCGAACCCACAGACCTAATGTTCAATTTCAATAATCCATACGGCGCCTGCCCCACCTGCGAGGGATTTGGTAAGGTGATGGGTATTGATGAGGACCTTGTGATACCCGACAAGACAAAGAGTATTTATGAAGATGCCGTGCAGTGCTTCCGTGGCGAAAAGATGGGTGAGTGTAAGCAAGACCTGATACGCGTGGCAGCGAAGTATAAGTTCCCCATCCATACCCCTTATTGCGATTTGACCCAGGAGCAGAAAGACTTCCTGTGGCACGGCGCAAACTCTGGCAATACCCTGCATGAGGCTTACGAGAGTGGCGACTGGTATGGTATTGATGGCTTTTTTGCCTGGGTAGACCAAAATCAGTATAAGATACAATATAGAGTGCTGAAAGCTCGGTATCGCGGCAAACGCACATGTCCCACCTGCGGGGGCAAGAGGTTGCGCCCTGATGCCGAATATGTTAAGGTCGGGGGCAAAAGTATCACCGAATTGGTGACAATGTCAATTGATGACCTGCGTGAGTTTTTCATGCAATTGCAGCTTGACCACAATGATACTCTCATAGCAGAGCGTCTACTCACGGAGATACGAAACAGACTCTCATTCCTGCAAGATGTTGGGCTGGGCTATTTGCGCCTCGACCGATTATCGTCAACTCTCTCCGGAGGGGAGAGTCAACGTATCAATCTGGCCACAACCCTTGGCAGCAGTCTTGTTGGGTCGCTATATATCCTCGATGAGCCGTCAATAGGTCTGCACCCGCGCGATACTGACCGCCTTATAAAAGTGCTCCGCTCGCTGCAGCAGCTCGGCAACACCGTGGTGATAGTGGAGCACGATGAGGAGATAATGCGCATGGCTGACTATATAATAGATATAGGTAAGGATGCCGGACGCTTGGGCGGAAATCTGGTGTATGCCGGCCCCATCAAAGATGCGTTGAATGAAAAAGTGTCTGATGCCGGCAGCTATACTCTGCGATATCTGCGTGGTAAACTGGACATCCCGGTGCCCAAATTTCGTCTGCCATGGCATAAATTTATCGAGGTGCAAGGCCCGCGGCAGAACAATCTTAAAGGTATGGATGTCCGTTTCCCCCTCGGAGTTATGACCGTGGTCACCGGTGTCAGCGGCAGTGGCAAATCCACATTGGTTAAGGATATCCTGTATAAGGCCCTCAAGCGCCGACTCGATGAAGTGACAGATGCACCGGGTACCCACAAAGGGCTCTCAGGTGATCTGGATGCCATAAAACATGTGGAGTTTGTTGACCAAAATCCGATCGGTACTTCTACCCGCAGCAATGCTGCAACATACCTGAAGGCTTACGACGAGATACGTCGCCTCTTCGCCGAGACGCCTCTCGCGCGTCAACTCGGTTTCACCCCGTCTTACTTCAGCTTCAATACAGATGGTGGCCGTTGCGATGAGTGTAAAGGTGAGGGCATTATTACTATCCCAATGCAATTCATGGCTGATATCTCCGTGCCTTGTCCTTCATGCAACGGAAAGCGCTTCAAGCAGGATGTCTTGGATATAAAGTATCGTGACAAGAATATTGATGATATCCTTGATATGACTGTCAATCAAGCTATTGAGTTCTTCAATGAGTCGGGCACAGCTGGAGATAAGCGTGTTGTGCGCAAGCTCAAGCCATTGGCCGATGTGGGCCTGGGATATATCAAGTTGGGCCAAAATTCATCATCTCTCTCCGGAGGCGAAAATCAGCGTGTCAAGTTGGCCTACTACCTCTCACAAGAGAAAAGCGAGCCAACGCTATTTATCTTTGATGAACCTACTACCGGACTGCATTTCAATGATATAAGTACTCTGCTGAAATCCTTAAGGGCGCTTGTAGAGCGGGGCCACACAGTCTTGATTATTGAGCACAACCTTGATGTGATAAAGTGTGCCGACCACATTATTGACATAGGCCCCGAGGGGGGAAATGCCGGAGGAAAGATTGTAGCTGTAGGCACACCGGAACAAGTAGCTCAAAATGCCGAATCTTATACCGGTAAATTTCTAAAAGAAAAACTCTTGGAACAATGAGAAGCTTGATGAAAATTACGTTGTTACTCGCAATAACAGCCTCACTTGCAGGTTGTCGAAAGAAAGAAGAGAGCAAAGTCGACACACGCCTGGTGGATGAAATGTATGAAGAGATATTGGCCACATACACCGCATACACTGACTCACTTAATAATATAAGTGTGAACGACTCTACCGACAGAGTGGCCGCTTTAAGCACCGGCCTCGAGCAGCGCATGATGGAGATAAACAAGAAGTACCCGGCAGAGATGGATTATCATCTTACCCAAGTGCAAAATGATACTTTGTTTCATTACTTCTCCCTCTATCTTAATGCCCTGTCTGCTCACCGTCCCGGTCTCAATGTCGCCGCCACAGACACAGTAGGCCAAGACACCATCAGATAGCCACATTTTTATTTTAGGAGCAGCAAATCTATCTTTTTGGGGATGGATTTGCTGCTCTTTAAGTTATAGCAAGGTCAAAATATTAGTCCATCCTTACCTATGAATATAGACAAAAGAAAGAACTGTGCGCCCAAAGGAGATTTAATTAAGTCACAATAGTGGCATAATGCCGCTCATTGCTCGCCTTTTGTCCATATTATGCATGTCGCACTCTATATGCACTAACATCTGAAAAGAGATTCGCTACAATTAGAATCTGCCAAAATTCCCGGAGGCGTGTTTGAGCTATGTTTCACGGCATATTTTTTTCAAGAAAAGTGTTAAAAATGTTTTGCATGTCAGAAAAAATGATTAACTTTGCGAACAGAAATCGAGGAGCACTCTTACCCTCTTAAATCTACTACAACGAATTAAATAACTAATATTCAACACTTTATATGAACCTACTGTTAGGCATCAGCAATGGCGACCTTGCGATTACGGCTGTAGTCACGGGTCTTGGTCTTGTATTTGCTGCCCTTCTGATAGCTAAGCTAATCTCTCCGCTCTCATTTTCTGTTAAAAAGTCCGAGCCCTATGAGTGTGGTATCCCTACTCGTGGCGACTCCATGTTGCAGTTCAAGGTGGGTTACTATCTTTTCGCTATCCTCTTCCTTGTGTTCGACGTTGAGACTGTCTTCCTTTATCCGTGGGCAGTGATTTGTCGCGCCCTCGGTCCCAACGGATTGATTAGTATAGCTGTGTTCATGTTTATATTGATTTTAGGCCTTGCTTACGCTTGGCGGAAAGGAGCTCTCAAATGGCAGTAAAAAATCCACATATTCGTGATATGAAGCATGAAGACTTCAAGGACAATGAATATATTGAGTCCTTGGTCGAAGAGCTTAATGCTACCGGCGCAAATGTCGTGGTGGGAAAGTTGGACCAACTCATCAACTGGGGTCGAGCAAACTCTCTGTGGCCCCTTTGTTTCGGTACCAGCTGCTGTGCTATCGAGTTTATGTGTCTCGGCGCTGCTCGATATGATATGGCTCGTTATGGAGCTGAGGTGGCTCGTAACTCTCCCCGTCAGGCTGACTATATTATGGTACAGGGTACTATCGTGCACCGTATGGCGCCCGTGCTCCGTCGCCTTTATGAGCAGATGGCAAAACCTTGCTATGTTATCGCTTGTGGTGGCTGTGCAGTCAGTGGCGGGCCCTTCAAGAACTCATATTGTGTAGTCCCCGGCGTAGAACAGATTCTACCTGTAGATGTATATATTCCCGGCTGTCCCCCGCGTCCGGAAGCTATGTTCTACGGCCTGATGCAGCTGCAGCGCAAGATCAAAGTGCAGAAATTCTTCGGAGGCGAAAATCGCAAAGAAAAAATCGAAGACTTCTTCCGTCAGAATGCATCTGAGGTTGGTAAATACTAATTAAAGCTAAGCACTGACACAAATTTAATCCTTGGTCACTTGCTCGCTTTGAGGCATCGGCAGACAGCAATAATTAATTAGTATTAAGCCACCCGAAATGTTGACCGAAAAGCCCAAGACTAAATCAAGGTACAAACCAGATATATAACAAATAAGGAAATCCACCACATAAATATATGGCTATTCTTCAAGATAAACTCAGCAAAATATGCCCGTCAGCTACCTTCGAGGAAGGGCAGACTTTACTTGTCACTGTCCCCGACAAGGACTGGCACGCTTTTGCAAAGGCTCTTAAGGAAGATCCCGAGCTCGACTTTGATGTCCTCTCTGCCGTTATCGGTATGGACTGGAAGGAGTCCCTCGGTGTGATATACTACCTCACCTCTACTTCTCATGACTGGCAGATGCTCTCTGTCAAGGTCCAAATAGCTGACCGTGAGCAGCCGCGCATCCACTCCGTCTCTGACCTCTGGAAGGTGGCTAACTTCCAGGAGAGAGAAGTATACGATTTTTACGGTATTGAGTTTATCGGCCATCCTGATATGCGTCGTTTCTTCCTGCGTAATGATTGGGTAGGTTACCCTCTACGTAAGGATTATGATGCTGACCCCAAACTGAATCCTATCCGTATGGAGGATGAAGAGCACGAGGACGACACATATACACTCGAGGAGCAACCCGATGGCACTATCAAGAAGATTAAAGGCAAAGTCTTTGGCGATAATGATTATGTGGTTAACATCGGCCCTCAGCACCCCTCGACCCACGGTGTAATGCGCTTCCGCGCTGCTATTGACGGTGAGACTGTTAAAAAGGTTGATGTGGTATCAGGATACATTCACCGCGGTATCGAGAAGTTGAGCGAGGGTCTCACTTATCCTCAGACACTTCACTTTACTGACCGTATGGACTATATGTCAGCCCATATGAACCGTCATTGCCTATGTATGGCCATTGAGAAAGCTATGGGGCTTGAAGTGCCCGAACGTGCTCAGGTAATACGTACAATGATGGATGAGCTCATGCGTATCTCTTCCCACCTGCTTGCCTTCGGTTGTACCTCAATGGATATGGGTGCCACCACTTGCTTTTTCTATGGATTCCGCGAGCGTGAGATTGTGCTTGACATTTTCGAGAAGACTTGCGGTGCTCGCATGAGTATGAACTACAATGTGATAGGTGGTGTAATCGCCGACCTGCACCCTGATTTCGTGAAGGATGTCAAAGAGTTCTGCGCAATTATGCCGGAGCGCCTAAAAGAATATCACAAAATCTTTACCGGCAATATTATTGCTCGCAATCGTATGAAGGGTGTTGGTATCCTCACTAAAGAAGATGCAATCAACTACGATATCACCGGACCTTCGGGACGTGGCTCAAACTGGAGCTGCGACACCCGTAAGAAGCATCCTTATGCATGCTATGCAGATGTAGACTTCCAAGAGGTACTCGAAGACGGTTGCGATAGCTTCGCTCGTTATATGGTGCGTATGCGAGAGATTGAAGAGAGTGTGAAGATTCTTGAGCAGCTCGTAGACCGTATCCCAGAAGGCCCGATTCGCGCACAGGTGCCCAAGATTGTCAAGCTTCCTGTTGGCCGCTGGTATCAGCAGGTAGAGGCAAGCCGCGGTGCTTTCGGTGTCTACATTGAGAGTGATGGCAACAAGAACCCTTATCGTCTGCACTTCCAGAGCCCCTGCTTCAACCTTGTAGGTGTAATGGACCTTACATGTAAGGGCAACATGATTGCCGACCTCATAGTTATCGGAGCAGCTCTCGACTTCGTTATTCCTGACATTGACCGATAATCCTCTCCGGCTCACTTAGTTGCCAAATTGTAACTCTATACGACTTATGACTGGGCTGGTGAGCACCCTTAAAATAACCTATAACTGAACTAACTCAAGAATATCAATAGTTATCTTAAGAAATTATGTTTGATTTCAGCGTAGTAACAAACTGGATAAATAATCTGCTGCTTGGGGTAATGCCTGAATGGGCTGCCGTGCTTGTGGAATGTATCCTTATAGGCGTATGTGTGCTTTTGGCATACACTGTGCTCGCACTGTTCTATATATTATATGAGCGCAAATTGTGCGCATGGTTCCAATGTCGCCTCGGCCCTATGCGTGTGGGTAAATGGGGTCTGTTGCAGGTTTTTGCCGACATGTTCAAAATCCTTCTCAAGGAGCTTATCCCGCTGAAAGGTACAGACAAATTCCTCTTTAAACTGGCTCCCTATCTGGTGATTGCCTCATCTGTAACAATGCTCGCTTGCCTGCCATGGGGTAAGGGAATGCAGATTATCAACTACAACATCGGTATATTCTTCATTCTGGCGGTCAGCTCAGTAGGTATCCTTGGTATCTTACTTGCCGGTTGGGCCTCCAATAATAAGTACACCCTCATCGGTGCAATGCGTTCAGGTGCACAGATGATTAGCTACGAATTGTCACTCGGTATAGCAATCATCACTATGGTGCTCTTCGCAGGCTCAATGGACATCACTGAGATCGTTGCAGAACAGAATCGAGGTTGGTTCATCTTCACCGGTCACATCCCCGCAATTATTGCTTGCATCATATATGTAATTGCAGCCACAGCAGAGACTAACCGTGGTCCCTTCGACCTTCCTGAGGCAGAACATGAGTTGACTGCCGGTTACCATACAGAGTACTCCGGTATCCACTTCGGTTTCTTCTATTTAGCTGAATATCTCAACCTGTTTATCGTCTCTGGTATTTGCTCACTCATGTTCCTCGGTGGCTGGATGCCCTTCCACGTGAACGGCTGGGACGGCTTCAACGCCATTATGGATTATATCCCCGGCACAGTATGGTTTGTGCTCAAGGCTTTCTTCATCTCATTTGTGATTATCTGGTTCAAATGGACATTCCCCCGTATACGTATCGACCAGATGCTCGCCTTCGAATGGAAGTATCTCATGCCCATTGCATTATGCAACCTTGTGCTTATGGCCCTCTGTACCACAATGGGTTGGCACTTCTAATTCGACCCTTAAAGACTAATTAACCGAAATATTAACACGTACATCATATTCAAAGAAATTTATGAGCGCTAAATTTGGCACTGTGACCCAAGTAATTGGTCCTGTCATCGACGTATCCTTCGAGGGTGGTAAAGACAATATCCCTCCCATATACTCCGCTCTGAAAGTTGAGCGCGACAATGGCGAAACACTTATCCTTGAAGTGGAACAGCACATCGGTGAAGACACCGTACGTTGTGTGGCCATGGAGAGTACCGACGGTCTTCGCCGCGGTGTTAAGGTTGAAAACCTTGGTCATCCTATAGCTGTGCCTACCGGCGATCAGGTCAAGGGCCGTCTGCTTAATGTAATAGGCGATCCCATCGACCGTCTGCCTGACCTCAAGCGTGAGAACATGCGTCCCATCCATCAGCCGGCTCCCGCTTTTGATGACTTGGCTATCTCAACTGAAATCCTTTTTACAGGTATCAAAGTGATTGACTTGCTTGAGCCATATTCAAAAGGTGGTAAAATTGGTTTGTTCGGTGGTGCCGGTGTAGGTAAAACAGTGCTTATTCAGGAGCTTATCAATAATATTGCCAAAGGTCACAACGGTTTCTCTGTATTCACCGGCGTAGGTGAACGTACTCGCGAGGGTAACGACTTGCTCCGAGAGATGATCGAAAGTGGTATCATCAAATATGGAGACAAGTTCCTCGAAGGTATGGAGAAAGGGCAGTGGAATCTTGCTGACGTTGACCTTAACGAGGTAGCCAAATCTCAGACCACCCTCGTGTTCGGCCAGATGAACGAGCCACCGGGCGCACGTCTGCGTGTGGCACTTTCCGGTCTTACTGTAGCTGAGCAGTTCCGTGATCAAGACGGAGGTGGTAAGGATGTGCTTCTCTTCATCGACAATATCTTCCGTTTCACACAAGCAGGTTCTGAGGTGTCAGCGCTTTTGGGTCGTATGCCTTCAGCAGTAGGTTATCAGCCCACCCTTGCATCAGAGATGGGTATCCTCCAGGAGCGTATTACTTCTACAAAACAAGGTTCTATTACATCTGTACAGGCTATCTACGTCCCTGCGGATGACTTGACCGACCCTGCTCCGGCTACCACATTCTCCTTCTTGGATGCCACTACAGTGCTCTCACGTAAGATTTCTGAGCTCGGTATATATCCCGCAGTAGACCCTCTGGAGTCAACTTCCCGTATTCTCGACCCCAACATCATCGGTGAGGAACACTACAATGTTGCTCAGCAGGTTAAGCAGCTTCTCCAGAAGTATAACGAGTTACAGGATATCATTGCTATCCTTGGTGTGGATGAGCTTGGTGATGATGATAAGTTGGTAGTAGCACGTGCACGTCGTGCTCAGCGTTACTTGAGCCAGCCCTTCTTCGTCGCAGAGCAGTTCACAGGCCTCCCCGGTGTTATGGTACCCCTCGCCGAGACTATTCGCGGCTTCAAGATGATATTGAGTGGTGAGCTCGATGAATATCCCGAGCAAGCATTCCTCAATGTTGGCACAATCGACGAGGCAATTGCCAAGGGTAAGAAGATGCTCGAAGAGGTAAAGTAAATAACCTTGCCGGACATTAGAGACAATAATATAACATTCTTCGCATTTCAGCCCAATCGGATAGCTAATCTAAACGGCTTGATGATAATACTGAATATAAGAGTAGCTTGTCGTAAAAATTTTAACTTTCGGAATCCAATCTTGCTACAATTGTAAATTTCAAATTGCTATGTCAGTTGTTTAATAGACAAAGAAAACTAATAGACAAAGAAAACTGAGTTGATAAAAGCAATAGAAACAAACAGGGACACGCGGGATTATGAAATGAAAATTTTAAGACAAGTAAGCACCTGAGCGAAAAAAAACAATAAAACAGATATACCTCCCACATGAGACTTGATATTATATCAGCAGACCAGATTCTTTTTCAGGGACAAGTGACTCAAGTTACTCTCCCCGGAGAGCTCGGTTCTTTTACTGTGCTGAAGAATCACGCATCCCTCATTTCAGTTCTTGTCCCCGGCAAGATTATCTATAAGGATGAACAAGGAGAGGAGCACGCCAAGGAAGTGAAAGGTGGTATTGCCGATATTGACAATAATGTTGTCTCGGTCTGCATATATTAATTTTACTTGTGATGAGCAAATTTATCAGAAATAGTATACTCCCCATATTACTGCTTTTCTGCTTCGTAGTGCCGGCTATCGCCAATGCCGAGGAGAAAGAAAAGGAGGGTATCGATGTCAAAGAGATAATCTTTGAACACCTCGGTGACGGTTATGGTTGGGAAGTGCCTTTTGTACACCAATATCGCATACCATTGCCTGTTATTGTACGTGCTCAAGATGGTACTTGGCATTCCTTCTCATCTGCTAAGCTCACTGAGCTTGTAGAGACAGAAAACTTAGAGACCGGCAAGAAGGAGCATCATCTGGTGCCTGTGCCCGTAAATATCAAGAAGGGTGATAAGGAATACACTTTTATGATTGCCAAAGTCGGCAATCACAAAGATAAGGTGGTGCAGCTTCTTCCAATAGATAGCAAGCAAAACACTGAGGTTGCCCTTCAGGCTGACTCCATTGCCAAAGCTGAACATGTAGCAATGACCGATGTTTTTGTACCGGGTTATGATAATGTAGACGGTAAATTCTATACCGAGTACAAACCCTGGGATATCTCCATTACAAAGAATGTACTTGCCTTGTTCATATCTGCAATCGTAGTCACTCTGTTGCTGATGTCAGTAGTTCGCTGGTACCGCAAGAACCCACTCAAAGCACCTCGCAAAGGCAACGGTTTCCTTGAGCTGATAGTCGAGTTCGTTTACGATGGTGTAGTAAAGAACACATTGGGTAAAAATGCACCTCGATTTGCACCATATCTGATGACAGCCTTCTTCTTTATTCTTGTGATGAACCTGCTTGGCTTGATAGTTATCTTCCCCGGCGGTGCCAACCTCACCGGAAATATCGCAATAACTCTTGTGCTTGCTGTCATGACATTTATTGTGACAAACGTCAAGGCTAAGAAACATTATTGGAAAGAAATATTCTGGCCCGATGTGCCCATTTGGCTGAAGTGCCCGCTCCCTATTATGCAGTTTATTGAGATATTCGGTATCTTCACCAAGCCGGCTGCACTCTGTGTCCGTCTGTTTGCCAACATGATGGGTGGTCACATGATTGTCATCACATTGATATTGCTTATATTCATCTTCGGTGCCTTCGGTATGGCAGCTGCCGGCGGTGTGACAGTAGTCTCAATAGCCTTCACAATATTTATGCTTGCTCTCGATGTTTTGGTTAGCTTCATCCAGGCATATGTGTTCACCATGCTCTCCACCCTGTTCATTGCCCTTGCACAGGAGGATGGGCACGAAGAGCACCCCAAGAAAATTGAAGCCGGTGAAGCAACAGAGCAGAATAACCCGGCAGCCTAAACTGATTTATATGTGACACAGAGCAATACGGTAGAATACAAGTTACTCATAGTTACAGATTAAATCAACAATCAGATACACGACATTAACTTTTACTACATCTCCTCATTTAACAAACACTCCTCCTATTTGACAATAAAAATAAATATTAATAACTAAATAAACAGTACAACTATGTTATCAATGATTTTAGCAGAAGCTCTTGCAAACTTCGGTGGCGCAATCGGCGCCGGTGTAGCAGCAATCGCAGCAGGTATCGGTATCGGTAAGATCGGTGCATCAGCCATGGAGGCTATCGCTCGTCAGCCAGAAGCTGTAGGTGACATCCGAAGCAACATGATCGTTATCGCAGCTCTCGTGGAGGGTGTTGCCCTCTTCGCTGTGATTGTTTCTGCTCTCGCTATCTTCATCCAGTAATTCTAACGTTGACTCATGGAACTATTCACGCCTGATTTTGGCTTGATTTTTTGGATGTTC
Organism: Muribaculaceae bacterium; assembly: GCA_023665425.1. Taxonomy (GTDB): domain Bacteria; phylum Bacteroidota; class Bacteroidia; order Bacteroidales; family Muribaculaceae; genus Lepagella. The sequence goes on along the minus strand of JAMPDX010000003.1, from coordinate 85,116 downwards.
GTGGCATTCGTGCTCCTCTTCTTGGTTCTCAAGAAGTGGGCGTGGCCCGTAATCATCAAGAGCATGGAAGATCGTGCAGACTTGATCGATAAGGGTGTAGAGTATGCTCAGAATGCCAAAGAGCAGCTTGAAGGTGCTCGCCAAGAAGCCGAAAAATACATAGCTGAGGCTAAAAAGCAGCAGGCCGAAATATTGCGTGACGCAGCCAAAATCAAGTCTCAGATTATAGAAGAAGCACGCAATGAGGCTTCTGTAGAGGCTAAGAAGGTTATGGATGCGGCTAAAGTCTCAATTGAGCAATCACGCAAAGAGGCTGAACTGCAATTCAAGAACGAAGTGAGCAAGGTTTCCATCGAAATCGCCGAAAAGATGGTGCGCAAACAGATGGCATCAGACGCGGCACAGAAGGAGCTTGTGAACAAGTTGCTGGACGAGATAGAGAAAAACTAATCCATACACTGAGTGAATGTCCGTCGGAGGAGACTCCGACGGACAGAAACAACAAAAACTAAACCAAGGTAATGAACGGCGGTCTAATCCCCAAAAGATATGCCAAAGCACTTTATAAGTTCGCAGTTCAAGAGGGCACTGCTCCTCTGGTCTACGAAGAAATGAAGTCTGTGGTGGCTGCATTTGAAAGCAATCCTGATTTTTGCAAGGTTCTCGCAAATCCTTTTATTGACAATGCTGACAAGAGCAAGCTGCTCCTATCAGCTGCCGGCGACAAGCTGGAGAATGCCTACAAAGGATTTGTGCGTCTCATCCTTGATAATAAGCGCGAGATGTATGCATATGAAATGGCATTGGCTTTCCGCGATATTTATCGTACTGCCAATAATATTTCAATGGTGCACATCACTACTGCTGCCGAAATGGGCGAGACTCAGATGGAGAAGCTCACTAATCTTGTCCAGAAGTCTTTCAAAGGCAACACTTTGGAGTATACCTATTCCATTGACCCGGAGATTATCGGTGGTTTTGTCATTGATGTTGACTCAGTAAGAATGGATGCATCCATCAGCAACGAACTTGAACAACTACGTCTAACTCTTTTAAACAATAAATAAGAAGATGCTGAACCCCAGCGAGATATCTGATATTTTAAAACAGCAATTGGCCGATGTCAGCTCCAAGGCGAAATTTGAGGAGGTAGGCACCGTCCTCTCCGTGGGCGACGGCGTCGCACACGTCTATGGTTTGGAGAATGTCAAGTCCAACGAGCTCGTAGAGTTTGAAAACGGCGTAAAAGGCGTCGCCCTCAACCTCGAAGAGAGCAATGTCGGCGTTGTGCTTCTCAATAGTGTTAATAAGGTTACTGAGAATATGTCGGTGCGCCGCACGGGCGAAATTGCATCTATTCCCGTAGGTGAGGGTTTGCTCGGACGTGTTATCAATATCCTTGGTGAGCCTATTGACGGCCGTGGCCCTATCGAGGGAGAAAAGATCCTCCTGCCTCTCGAGCGTAAGGCTCCCGGCGTTATCTATCGTCAGCCTGTGAACCAGCCCCTACAGACAGGTCTCAAGGCTGTCGACTCAATGATACCTATCGGTCGTGGTCAGCGTGAGCTCATCATCGGTGACCGCCAGATTGGTAAGACCGCTATCGCTATTGACACCATCATAAATCAGCGTAAGAACTATGAGGCCGGCAAGCCCGTCTACTGTATCTATGTAGCCATAGGTCAGAAGGCTTCTACTATAGCCTCTATAGTACACACCTTAGAGAAGAATGGTGCACTTGATTATACCGTAGTCGTAGCAGCTACAGCTTCAGACTCTGCCTCCATGCGCTACTATAGTCCCTTTGCCGGCGTAGCTATTGGCGAATACTTCCGTGACACCGGCCGTGATGCCCTCATCGTTTATGATGACCTCTCTAAGCAGGCTGTCGCTTATCGTGAGATATCTCTTATTTTGAAGCGCCCCTCAGGTCGTGAGGCTTATCCCGGTGATATATTCTACCTTCACTCACGTCTCTTGGAACGTGCTGCTAAAATCATTGACAACCAAGAGATTGCTTCTCAGATGAATGACCTTCCAGAGGTTCTCAAACCCATGGTCAAGGGTGGCGGTTCACTCACTGCACTACCCATCATCGAGACTCAAGCAGGCGACGTTTCCGCATACATCCCCACCAACGTTATCTCAATTACTGACGGTCAGATCTATTTGGAGACAGCGCTCTTCAACCAAGGTATTCGTCCTGCAGTAAACGTAGGTATCTCTGTGAGTCGTGTAGGTGGTAACGCTCAGATTAAGTCTATGAAGAAGGTGGCCGGTACACTCAAGATTGCTCAGGCTCAGTTCCGTGAGCTCGAAGCATTCACCAAGTTCGGTGGCGACATTGACCCGGTGACTGCCAAGGTTATTGATACGGGTCGTAAGAACCAGGCACTGCTCGTTCAGCCCCAGTATAAGCCTTGGGCTGTAGAAGATGAGGTAGCAGTGATCTACTGCGGTGTGAATGGTCTGCTCGAAAATGTACCCCTTGATAAGGTTCATGAGTTTGAGGAACTCTTCCTGCAGCTTCTCAAGGCTAAGTATCAGAAAGAGGTGCTCGATGTTCTCAAGGCAGGCAAACTGACGCCCGAAGTTGAAGACCTCTTGCGCAAATGTGCAGCTGAAGTCACAAGCAAATATTAACATTCAGAAAATAAATGTCGGCAGGACTTGACTGCCCTGCCGATAACAAATAATTAAATAATAAACTGACAACACCATATTTAGGAAATGTCTACATTAAGAGAATTAAAGACGCGCATAGGCTCGGTAAGTTCCAGCGAGAAAATTACGGGTGCCATGAAGATGATATCTTCAGCCAAGGTACGTAAATTCGAGCAGGCGCTCAAACGTCTTGTGCCTTATCGCTCTCAAATACAGTCCATAATGGGGCATCTCCTGGATGCCGATGCGCAGTTCTCATCACCTCTGATTGAGGCGCGTCCTGAGGTGAAGAAGATAGCTATCCTCGTCTTCGGTAGCGACGATGGACTTTGTGGCGCTTATAATATCAATATATTTAAGCAACTAATCATCACACTCAACCATTTGCGTGACCAATACAAAGGTCAAGGTGTCAGCTTTGAGCTCTATCCTATAGGCAAAAAGATGCGTCGTGCCGTGGAGAAGCTTGAGTCAGCTGAAATAGCAATAGCTCCTTTGCAACAAGGTATTGATTCCAAAATGGAGGGTGATGTGGTAAACAACTTTACCAAAGGCCTGGAGCAGAAATTTGCCGAAGGCGAACTCGACGAGGTGCATGTAGTTTATATGCATTTCTTATCCCTCAGCCGTCAACGTGTCACTGATAATCAGCTTTTCCCTATACAAGCAGATAAACTCACAGAGGAAGCTGATAATAAGAATGCCAACAAACCTTATTTATTCGAGCCGGATGCCAATCGCATCTTCAATGAAATTCTCCCCATGTATGTGATGAGCACAATGCAGGAGGTGACAATCGAAAACAGAGCTTCAGAGCAAGCAGCGCGCATCATGGCCATGCAAAGCGCCAACGACAATGCTAAGAAGCTATTGGAGTCTCTGCAGCTTGAATATAACAAACTTAGACAACAAAGTATCACCACTGAGCTTCTCGACATCCTCGGAGGCCAAGTTGAACAGTAAATCCTTATCGCTAATAATCAAAGTCAGCATATTTACAACTGAGCCAGCAGTGACCATGTGTACAAGTGCATGACCTTATGATTAAGGCAATCAAATAGAACAAATAACTACAACAAAATTCAATGGGTAGTATAAAAGAATATTTCTCGGGTTTAGGTGATGGCCTCAAAAGCCTCGTAAGCGGTATGCAAGTTACAGCTAAAGAGCTTGTGACACCTAAAGTAACCGAATGTTATCCTGAAAATCGCGACTCACTGCAGATTTCAGATCGCTTTCGTGCTGAGTTAACTCTCAAGTATGACGCTGAGGGACGCCACAAATGTATAGCTTGTGGTATTTGCCAGATGAATTGTCCCAACGGCACCATCAAGCTCACAACTAAAATGGTGGAGCTCCCTGATGGCAAGAAGAAGCGCAAGCTTGACAAGTACTTCTATGACTTGGGTAGCTGCACATTCTGCATGTTGTGTGTTACTACATGTCCGCAAAATGCTCTTGAATTCAGCAATGACTTTGAGCAAGCAGTGTTCACACGCAATTCACTTGTGAAGCTCCTCAACTATAAGCCTGAAGTGCCCGACCCCGCGCCCTCAGTCAAGCCTGCCACAGCAAATGTCGCACCCGCTACCAAGCCTGCCGAAGGCAACCAAGCGCAGCCCACTAACACAGAAAATAAATAATCTACATAATGGAATCTATAGGAAATATCGTATTGTATTTCGTGGTGTCGCTGATAATCATCATTTTCTCCGTGATGACTGTCACCACCCGTAAAATACTACGTGCAGCCACCTATCTGCTCTTCGTCCTCTTGGGCACTGCAGTATTCTACTTCCAATTGGGATACCAGTTCCTGGGAGCTGTTCAGATAGCCGTGTATGCAGGTGGTATATTGGTTCTGTTTGTGTTCTCCATCTTACTTACCCATCGTCCCGGCGATGACTCAACAATGCCCGGCCCTCATCGGTTCCTCATGGGCATAAGCGCCTCCGTGCTCGGAGCGCTGTTGTTGGGCTTTGCACTATGGAATATGCAGTTTGCTGAAGGGTTGAGCCTCTCTACTGTATTGTGCTCTGATACCTTCGACATGCACACCATTGGACAAAAAATGCTGAGCACAGACAAGTTTGGATACCTGCTTCCCTTCGAGGCAGTCAGTGTGTTGTTACTTGCATGTATAATAGGTGGTGTGACTATCGCCCGCGAAAAATAATTGAGTAGACCTATGGATTTGACTATGATAATGTATCTGGTGCCGAGCCTGCTTATGTTCGCCTGCGGTGTCTACGGCTTTATTACCAGAAAAAATCTGATTGCAATACTGATCTCTCTGGAGTTAATGCTCAACTCTGTTGACTTGAACTTTGTGATTTTCAATAGATTTCTCTTCCCCGGCTCATTAGAGGGAATGTTCTTCACACTCTTCTCTATTGGTATTGCCGCAGCAGAGACAGCCCTTGCAATAGCAATAGTAATTAACATTTATCGCGCCGTCAAGAATGTTGACATCCGCGAGACAAATAAAATGAAATTCTAAGATATGGATATCACACTTCCGATTTTAATCCTCGCGATTCCGATTACGATGTTCCTTATCTTGGGACTTCTCGGAATGAAGATGAGCCACAAGCTCGCCGGTATCCTCGGCATCCTCGGTATGGGTACCACCATGGTGCTGAGCTACACAGTGGCCCTCACTTACTTCTTCAGCGGTGATGCAGCCTTCATCGTGGATGGTGTGCGTCAACAGCTCGAAGTATTTGATGTTACATGGCTCCAGTTTACTGAACGCCTTGTAGTGAAGCTCGGTTTCTTGCTCGACCCCATAAGTGCGATGATGCTTGTGGTCATAACCACAATCTCATTCTTCGTGCACCTCTATTCTTGGGGTTACATGGAAGGAGAAAAAGGTTTTCAGCGCTTCTACGCATTCCTTTCTCTGTTCTCTTTCTCAATGCTTGGCCTTGTTGTTGCCACAAACATCTTCCAGATGTATATCTTTTGGGAGCTCGTGGGTGTCAGCTCATACCTGCTCATCGGCTTCTACTATAAGCTTCCCTCAGCAGTGTCTGCTTCAAAGAAGGCATTCATTGTTACCCGCTTTGCCGACTTGGGTATGCTTATCGGTATTTTGGTGTTGAGCTATTACATGCCGACCTTCAACTTCATTGACCTCACCGCTCCCGGTCAGCCCGAACTTGTACTTGCCAGCACAGGTGGAGCTACCTTCCTTGGTGGTTCAGTACTAACATGGGCCTTGGTACTCATCTTCACCGGTGGTATGGGTAAGTCAGCAATGATGCCCTTGCATATATGGTTGCCGGATGCTATGGAGGGTCCTACACCCGTATCAGCCCTCATCCACGCCGCAACAATGGTAGTAGCTGGTGTTTATCTGGTGGCACGTATGTTCCCTCTCTATGTTCTGGAACCATTCGCAATGGACTTCATTACAGTGGTAGGTGCCATCACCGCTCTGTATGCTGCAATCGTAGCATGTGCTCAGGTTGACATCAAACGTGTGCTCGCCTTCTCTACTATATCACAGATAGCCTTCATGATGGTGTCTTTGGGTTGTGCAGGCGACGGCATGGGCGCTGCCGGTCATCACGGACTCGGCTACATGGCCTCAATGTTCCACCTGTTTACACATGCCATGTTCAAGGCATTGCTCTTCCTTGGTGCAGGTGCTCTGATCCATGCGGTACACTCCAATGACTACACTGCAATGGGTGGCTTGAGAAAATACATGCCTATCACACATTGGACATTCCTCATCGGCTGTCTCGCCATTGCAGGTATTTACCCCTTCTCAGGTTTCTTCTCAAAAGACGAAATGCTTGCAGCTATGTATGCCTACAGTCCTTTCTGGGGTGTATGGATGACATGTGTTGCCGGTCTTACAGCCTTCTATATGTTCCGCCTCTACTATCTCATCTTCTGGTGGGACGAGAACCCCAACTATAAACACCACAAGCCACATGATGCACCCTGGCAGATGAGCCTCCCGCTCATTATACTTGCTGCAGTGAGCTGCGTGGCCGGTTTCATACCCTTTGGACACTACGTTACTTGGAACCATGAATCCTACGATATTCACATCGAGTGGCTGCAAATAGCCGTTCCATCATTGATAGTAGCTGTAGCTGCCATAGTGCTCGCCACAGTTATGTATCGCAAGAAGAACAGCTTACCCGACAAGTTTGCCGCCGTATGGCCCGGTTTGTGGCGCGCCGCTCACCGTCGTTTCTATTGGGACGAGATGTATATGTGGGTGACACACAAAGTGATATTTGGTGTAATCTGTGCAAGCATCGCCTGGTTTGACCGTCATATTATCGATGGCACAATGGATATGTTCGCCAAGGTTACTCAGAAGACTTCTTACGCAATACGCGGATTCCAAAGCGGAAATATTCAAGCCTATGTATGGTGGTATTTCATTGGTGCAATAGCCTTGGCTGCTGTCACAATGTGGGTTGTATTATAAACGAATCAGAAGACCTCCTAAAATCAGCATTTATCTATGATACTTTCAAATATATTGATATGGTTTGTCATTATCCCGATGCTTATGCTTCTGGGATTGGCAATAAGCCGCAATATGAAACAGATACGCGCCGTGATGGTGGTACTTTCCGTCGCGCTTCTGATTCTGTCCGGTTACCTTTGCATTGACTTTCTGGGGCAACGAGCAGCCGGTGTGGCTGACGAAATGCTCTACCAAGGCAGTTGGATGTGGTATGCACCTTTGAACATCCATCTGGCAGTGGGTGTGGATGGCATTTCAGTGCTTATGCTCATGCTCTCATCCATTATCGTCTTCGCCGGTACTTTCGCCTCATGGAAGATAGATCCTCTGCCCCGCAATTTCTTCCTGTGGTTTGCACTACTCTCTATGGGTGTATTCGGCTTTTTCATCAGTATAGACATCTTCACAATGTTTATGTTCTATGAGGTGGCTCTTATCCCGATGTACCTGCTGATCGGTGTATGGGGCACAGGCCGCAAGGAGTATTCAGCAATGAAGCTTACCCTTATGCTTATGGGTGGCTCCGCCTTCTTGATGCTCGGTCTGCTCGGTATATATTGGCATTCAGGTCCGAGTGCCGATGGCGCCGCTCATACATGGAATATTCTTGAGATCGCCCACAATGGTGCAATCTCTGCCGGATGGCAATACTTCCTCTTCCCCATGACATTCGTCGGCTTCGGTGTCCTCGGTGCCATGTTCCCCTTCCACACATGGAGCCCTGACGGCCATGCCTGCGCCCCCACAGCAGTATCAATGCTCCACGCCGGCGTGTTGATGAAACTTGGTGGTTACGGATGTTTCCGTATCGCAATTTATCTACTCCCGCAAGCAGCCAACGAGTTGGCTTGGATCTTCATCATCCTTACCGGTATCAGTATCGTCTATGGCGCATTCAGTGCCTGTGTACAGACAGACCTCAAGTACATCAACGCATATTCATCAGTTTCTCACTGTGGTATGGTGCTCTTCGCAATATTGATGCTCAACACCACCGCGATGACAGGTGCTATACTGCAGATGCTCTCTCACGGTCTGATGACAGCCCTCTTCTTTGCACTTATCGGTATGATTTACGGTCGTACACATACACGTGATATTCGCAAGATGGGCGGCTTGATGCAAATCATGCCTTATCTTGGTGTATGCTATATGATAGCCGGTTTCGCCTCACTTGGTCTCCCCGGTCTGTCAGGTTTCGTAGCTGAGATGACAATCTTCTTCGGCTCATTCCAGGATGCAGACATGTTCCACCGCATCTTCGTGATAGCCGCTACATGCTCTATCGTCATCACCGCAGTCTACATCTTGCGAGTTGTTGGTAAGCTTCTGCTCGGTCCCGTACAGGATGAGCATCATCGTCAGCTTACTGATGCCACATGGTGGGAGCGTCTGTCTACTGTCACACTGATTGTCTTCATCGCAGCCATCGGTTGCTTCCCCAATTGGATCAGTGAGACAATATCAGCAAGCTTCCGTCCTATCATCGAGAACCTTACAACAGTAATTTAACCCCCGGTATTGAATACTAAAGACATGGAAATTAATTATTCTCAATTTTTCACAATGCGCATGGAACTGCTGGTATTGGCAGTCTTCCTGATCGTCTTCTTATTCGATACTTTCTGCGGTAAGAAACAGCGCAAGTTTGTCACACCGCTGACACTCATTCTGTTCGGTGCAGCTACAATATACGGATTCTTCTGCAATTGTACAGGTACAGCCTTCTCCGGCATGTACGAGACCTCACCTGTCATTTCATGTGTGAAGTCCATACTCAACATCGGTACATTTATTGTCTTGTTGCAGGCTGTTAAATGGGTCGACTCAGAGGAGGGCAGCAAACGACGTGGAGAGTTCTTCGAGCTCATCCTGGTCACACTCTTTGGAATGTATCTGATGATTTCAGCACGTCACTTCCTGTTGTTCATAATTGGTCTTGAGAGCGCATCTCTGCCCTTGGCAGCAATGGTAGCGTTCAACAAGAACAAATATGAGAGCCACGAGGCAGCTATCAAATACATCTTTACAGCAGTCTTCTCCTCAGCTGTAATGATGATGGGTCTCAGCTTTGTATATGCACTCAGCGAAGGTGGCTCACTCTACTTCTCCGATATCGCAAGCTCAGTGATGTCCGGCAGCAACAGTGCACTGCTCATAGTAGCTCTTTCATTCGTTATCGCCGGCTTCGGTTTCAAACTCTCACTCGTGCCCTTCCACTTGTGGACAGCCGATGTATATCAGGGAGCACCCACGTCAGTCACCTCATATCTGTCAGTAATCTCAAAAGGCTCGGCAGCATTTGCCTTCCTGGTAGTATTGTGCCAAGCTTTTGGTGCTGTCTACTCAGATATCTGGGAGTGGATGATGTATGCCCTGGTTATCATCACAATCACAATTGGTAACCTGTTTGCAATACGCCAGCGCAACATGAAGCGCTTTATGGCATTCTCATCTGTATCACAAGCCGGATATATCATGCTTGGTATCGTAGCCGCCAACACCCTGGGTATGGCCTCAATGATATTCTACATTTTGGTCTACGTCTTCTCAAACCTCGGCGTCTTTGGAGTAATCCAAGCTATTGAGAATAAGACTGGCATGGTGAGCATGGATGACTATAGGGGGTTGCACAAGACAAACCCTTGGCTGTCATTTGCCATGACACTCGCCGTCTTCTCGCTGGCCGGTATACCTCCCTTCGCCGGTTTCTTCTCTAAGATACTTATCTTCACCGGCGCACTTGAGACCGGTAGCATTGCCCTCTACATCCTTGTGTTGATAGCATTGATAAACACTATCATATCTTTGTACTATTATCTGCTCGTTGTTAAAGCGATGTGGATTAGTCCTGATGATGCGAAGATTGCTTCCTTTAGGAGTGCCGGTACAGAGCGTGTAGCACTTTGGATTTGCACATTCGGCATAATTCTACTTGGTCTGGTAAGCTGCATCTACGGCGCTATCTACTGTGTCAGCGATGTAGCAGCCGCCGATGGTTTCTTCGGTATGCTCGGTTAAATGACCCCATAGCAGACAATCCAACTATTTAGTGATTGTCTAAAAATAAAAACAAATCCCAAACGATACAAATGGCCTCAAGTTCTTCTTGAGGCTATTTGCAGTATAAACAGCCAACGTAAACACGCCAAACTCCATAATGCGGCTGTTTACAAATAGAAGGTACCAAAAATTTCAAGGTTAGAATTAATTTACTAACTTTGCGAATAATTAAACTACATATAACGATGTTGAGAATTTACCTTTCTTTGTTAATGGCAGTTTTTATGTGTGGCAATATGAAAGCGCAGCAATCTGCCGATTTCTATCGTGTGTACAGGCCGTTCGACAAGGCCGTATTTTATGATGGTTACAATGGCACCGTCTTCGATAAGGAAATGAACGACGGCCTTACACGCCATGCAAACTATCTATATGCAAAACCATTGTCAGACGAGGCTCTTAACTGGTTTGGAGAAAAGGTCGACATGGATGTTACAATCAATGCGTTGTGTGATAATTATGACCGCATTGGTAACATCTCAATTGCCCTTGTACCCAAAGGTCAAAGCAGCTACAAGCCTGAGGAGGTGACACGTATTGAGATAGCAAGATTTATCACACCATTCATGAATAAGAATCTCTATCCCGACCATGTAAATTATCACTATGATGCTGACTTGATAAGCATGATAATTCGTGATAAAAATCTGCGTGCAAAGTATGACCTATGGTTGGAATATGAAGTGTTTGGCGTACCATACGCCGCAAATGAGCAGGTGAAAGGGTGTGAAGGCCGCAATGACGTATTTGCTGGAACACTTACTTTCACCTCTTATGACTCTCCTGCCGCTTTGGTGAATAATCATGTGCTTGTGCCTATTGTCATGAAGAAGCCTGAATTTAAGGGACATAATATGAACAACTATTCGGAGGCCGGCACAGATACAATTGGTACTGCTACAAAGACTTATAAGTTTACAGTGCCCGAAGGTGGCGTCTCAGATGGCAATATCACTCTTATAATAAGTAACCACGGTGCTAATACAGGCGGAGAAGAATACACTCCGCGCACCCATCTAATTTACTTCGATGGTGAGATCATAGCTTCTTGGAAAGGAAACAAATCATGCGAACCTTACAGATATGTCAACACCCAGAGTAATGGTATCTACGGAATTGGAACAAAGACTGAATTGACTTGGGTTAACAAGTCAAACTGGTGCCCCGGAGATGCAATTCCGACGCGTATCTTTAACATAGGCGAGGTGGCTGCCGGCGAGCATGAAATTATGATAAGGGTACCGGATGCTGTGTTCAAAGATCAACAGGGGGACTTCCCTGTCTCAATGTATTTCCAAGGTGTGACATATGGCACACTGCCGGTAGGAATAGATGAAATAGCAGATGAAACAGCAGTGCCGGAGATAATGCGTAATGGCGATGTATTAACACTCCGTGGAGCTGATATCGCCGAGATAGCCATATATAGCTATGATGGTCGCCTGCTTTATGGGCAACATACCACAACTCCTGAAGCAAGTCTCGTTGGTCTACCCACCGGTGTCTACTTGATAAACTTCACACTCGCTGACGGATCCACCATCCTCCACAAGGCAATAAAATAAGCAATATCAAGTCGGGTTTACCGACAAGGATACCATATCCCCACAACGCATCATGACTGCCGTCTATCGCGCGTTGTGGGGATTGCTTTAAGTAATAGGAAGTTAGGAATTTTGATTCGGCAGAGTAGCGTAGTTCAGGCGCAAGCCAATGTGTAATGTAATTAGCACGTTGCTTTAGTATGCGAGTGGTGTTTTGGCGGATACCACTTTTGTCTATTTCCTTACCACAAACATTTACGGCTTTTGCTGCGTATGTGGGGCTACCGGCGTCGGGTTACAAACCCGACGCGACTATAAATAGGGTGGAGGTGTTGACTACAATGGAGGGAGGTGTTATCAGGAGGGGTCTACGTCATAGTGTAGGTGGAGGGATTTCATGCCGGGGGTAGCGGCTACTTGGGCGTATATGGTACGGAGGATTTGTTTGACTTTGGTCATTGAGGCTTGAGGCTCAATTTTGAGCATAAGGGTGCGGATGTGGTAGCCGGCAATGCGGGATACGGAAGGGGTGTCCGGACCAAGGAGTCGTGAGCCGAAATATTGACGGAGGGTAGCTGCGTAGCCGGCAGTGATGGCTTCAAGTGTTTGCTCATTCTTGTGGCGCAGGTAGATGTTGATGATCTTGGCAAATGGAGGATATACGAACTGTCGGCGTTGTTGCAATTCCGAGCTATAGAACCCGGTATAGTCATGGTTATGAACTGACTTGATAACCGGGTGGTCCGGATTGCTTGTTTGGATTAAGACCCGACCATTGTCAGCGCGCCTGCCTGCCCGGCCAGCTACCTGTTCGAGCGTGCAAAATGCCCGCTCATTACTACGGAAATCCGGGAAGTGGATGAGCGTGTCGGCATTGATGATGCCTACCAACACCACATCTTTGAAGTCGAGCCCTTTAGTAACCATCTGGGTACCTATGAGGATACGCGTTTCTCCTTTTGAAAATTTCTCAATTATTTCTTGATAAGCATCCTTGGCGCGGGTAGTATCGAGGTCCATGCGTGCAATTGGAGCCTCCGGTAGGAGTGTTTGCAGATGGTCAGCTATTCTCTCAGTGCCGTAGCCAAAGGAGAAGATGGCATTTGAGCCGCAGGCAGGGCACAGGGCAGGAGGCACCATGGAGTAACCGCAGTAGTGGCACTTGAGCAACCCCTCGCGGCGATGCTGCACAAGCGAAATGTCACAGTGAGGACAATGTGGTGTCCAGCCACATTGTGAGCATGTGACTACGGGAGCATATCCTCGCCTGTTTTGGAATATTATGGCCTGTTTGCCCTCTTGCTCAGTTTTTCGTATGGCGGTAAGTAAGTCGGTGGAGAATGCGCCGGATGCCTGTTTGTCTTTCCTACGGCGCGTCATGTCTACAATAGATACCTTAGGCAAAGCCACATCTGCATATCGTGTGAGCAGTTCCACGAGGCCGTATTTACCTATTTGTGCTTTGTAATAAGTGTCGACGGCAGGAGTAGCGCTCCCGAGCAAGACCTTTGCGCTGTGCATTGTGGCGAGCATTATTGCCGCATCGCGCGCGTTGTAACGAGGTGCCGGGTCAAATTGCTTGTAAGATGACTCATGTTCCTCGTCTACAATAATCAACCCCAAACGGGGGAAAGGGAGGAAGATTGATGACCTAACTCCGAGGATAAGTATCGGGGAATGACTGTTCTTCACCTGGTGCCAGATGTCAACTCGCTCTGAGTCAGAAAACTTTGAGTGATAAACGAGCATCCTGTCGCCGAAGATATGGTTGAGTCTCGATGTGAGCTGAGTGGTCAGACTTATTTCCGGCACAAGCATCAGCACATGGTCGCCATGGTCAAGAGCTTGCTGTATCAGATGAGTGTAAATTTCGGTCTTGCCACTGCTTGTAACACCTCTGAGCAGCGTGACAGTGTGGTCTGACATTGAGAGGCTAATTTTTCGTAAAGCTTCATTTTGAGGTTCCGAGAGCTGTGGCAGCGGCCTCGTCTTTATACCATCGATAGGTGAGAATCTGTTTATCTTAAGGGTCTGCACGCGGAAGATACCTGCTTTTACCATCGCATTGAACACCGCCGGAGATACACCCGCTTTATCAAGCAGCGCTTTCTTCTCAACCTTCAGTAGTGACTTGTCGGTCTGCAGCCAGCCGGACATATCAAGATAGCAGATAAGTAGCTTTTCGCGTTGGTGCGAACGGTTCACCTGCGACATAAAGTTGTGGAGAGCCTGTGTGTCAGAGCGCTCGCTGCAGAGAGACACCAATGTGACCTTACGGGTGATATATTTATTGACCACCTTCTCGGCTATCTGCACAATACCCTTCTCAATCAGGCTATTGATTACGAGGCGGTGATTGGGTATCTCTATATCCTTCTCAATGTCATTTATCCTCGCTTTCTTTTTGTGCTTAAGATAAGCGTATAAGGCTGCCTGAGCGTCAGATAGGTTTGTGATATCGTCAGGGTCAATATCGGGCGAGAGGGATAGCCAATTTTCACTTTCCACCTTGAGAGCAGCCGGAAGAGCCGCCTTCATCACTTCGCCCGGTGAGCAGAGATAATACTCTGATATCCAATTCCAAAACTTGAGTTGTGGATTGCGCAGTATCGGCTCCTTGTCTAACAGAGATACAATAGGCTTCGTCTCAACACCATTTGCCGGCTTATTAGTGTGAATAGCCTCGACGATACCGGTCTGGCACCCGGATTTATGAAATGGCACGAGCACTCGGCAGCCTATACGTATGTCTGACTGCATCTGCACCGGTATCTCGTAAGTGAACGAGGCATATATGGGCAATGGTAAGATGACGTCGGCATATCGTGTCATAGGTGACGGGTGCTCAAAAAGTATTCAACAAGATGTGTCAGCGTAGGAGTAGCTCGCGTTATTTCTTGAAGAAATAGCAAACCTTAACTTGCCAGCCCTGTGGATGCTCGCTAAAGTTCTCGAGCTTTTTGGTGCGAGCCTCGTAGGTGAAGTCCCAATAGTAGCCGGCACTCACTTGAAGCTGTTGCATAAGCTCGGCCCCCAACTGGCATTGCAGGCCAATTGAGCCGCTTGAGTATTCGAGAGGGGGCAAATTATTGTTGCCGCAGTGAATATTAAAAACCGGACCAACAAATACAAGTGGGGCAATTGTCTTTTCCACACCGTTGAGTCTGGTGTATTTAAATCTTACATTTATAGGTATTTGTATCAGGTGGATAGTGCTTTGCTCTGTGCCATAGCCATCAGCGGCCCAAACCTTCTGGTCGCCCAGATGTAGCTTTGAGCCATGCATTTGATAGTTAAGGCCGAAGTCTATACCTATACCAACGCCGGGAAACATGAGCTCTCCGATGATACCGGCAGAGAAACCGGCAGACGGGTCAACGCCTATGAGGTCTTGTTTGAAATGGTATTTTTCGTAGTTAAAACCTGCAGTTGCACCCCAGCGGAATTGAGCGAATGCCGTCGGGATGAACATTAGAGTAAGCAATAATGCTATAAAGAATTTTTTCATAGTTATGAGGTGGCACCCCCACGATTAGACTGCGTGAGGGCTGCTATTCGATTTTTGACGGGCTTTAGAACAGGTAAGCCGCAGTAATAGTCCAGTAGTTGTTTTTGAGCTTGATGTCGTTGCTTGCTTCCCAACCGGTGACATGCTCCATGATGTTGTTGACACCGAAACCATACGAACCGGCTAACTGCAGATGGTTTGCGAGCTCGAAGCCGATACCTACATTCCAAGCGCATTGGAATGTTTTTGTATGTAGAATATTGTCATTTTTGCCAAGTTTAAAGGCAAAAGAGGGGCCGGTGAAGATGAATGGATGAACTACCGGGAGCCCGAGTTTGTATTTAATATTGATGGGAACTTCGAGGAAGTCTTTCTTTTGTTTGAGGAAACCCTCTTTTTGGCCGTCCTCATTGAGATATGCTATGTCGGTGTCGGCAGACATGTGTGAGTACATAAGAGAAGCATCAAAGCAGAGGCCAATTACCGGCACCTGAAACTCAGTCATGACACCACCGGTGAAGCCGCAACCATTGTCCGGCTGCAAGTTGTCCTTGAAAGAGCTGAAATGCAGACTGTTGAGGTTAATACCGGCTTTGATACCGAAACGGAATTGGGCACTTGCAGAAGCACAGCCTAAAATCATAGCTACGCATAGCACGATTGTGGATCTCCAGAAAGTTCTCATAGATTGATTATTAAATAGTTAGATATTCAAGACTGAGAGAGGACAGATAAGAATTCGCTCTCTTTTAGAACACAAAGATAATTATTTTTTTTTAGATAGACTAAAATTGACAAAAAAATTGTTAATTTTGTATTTCAAAAACCGGATATAATCTCACTATAATGGAAGAGAAAGATACTGATATACAACAGACTATTGCTCAGCAAAAGGAGCTGGACATCACCCGTAAGGCCATAAATGTGCTTCGCACCGTATATGACCCTGAAATTCCCGTGAATGTCTATGACCTGGGCCTTATATATAAGATAGATTTCGACCCGAAAGATGAGCTACTCCATGTGGATATGACCCTGACAGCACCCAGCTGTCCGGCAGCAGACTTCATTCTTGAGGATGTGCGACAGAAACTGTTGGGCATTGAAGGCACAAAGGGGGTAGATCTGCGACTCGTCTTCGAGCCTGAATGGAATCAAGATATGATGAGCGAGGAGGCCAAGCTGGAACTTGGATTT
The DNA here is from genome assembly GCA_023665425.1 of Muribaculaceae bacterium. Classification (GTDB taxonomy): domain Bacteria; phylum Bacteroidota; class Bacteroidia; order Bacteroidales; family Muribaculaceae; genus Lepagella. The sequence goes on along the minus strand of JAMPDX010000003.1, from coordinate 68,645 downwards.
TTGTAATATCTTAAAGGATAGATAGTTAGTTGCAAAAACGAGCAACATATTTCCTGAGCGATATGCATCTCGGGGCTAAGTATTATGCCAATCCTCGCGAGGCAGAGAAGCGACTTGTGCGCTTTTTAGACTCTATCAAGCATGATGCAGAATCCGTGTATCTTGTAGGCGACGTTCTCGACTATTGGTTTGAGTACAAGTATGTTGTGCCGCGAGGGTATGTGCGCTTTTTTGGCAAACTTGCCGAGCTCTCCGATGCCGGCGTGAAGATTACATGGCTCATCGGCAATCATGATATATGGATATTCGACTACCTGCCGAAAGAACTCGGTATTGAAGTGGTGGACGGTGTGCTTATACGTGAGATACAAGGGCACAAATGCTTTATAACTCATGGCGATGGCGTGGGAGAAATGTCCGGCACGTTTAGATTTATCCGTGGCATGTTCCGCAATAAAATATGCCAAAAGATGTATTCATGGATACATCCTCGGTGGACAATCCCCTTCGCTTACGGATGGAGCAGCAAGAACCGGGGAATACATCCTGTGCCGCAACCATATGCCGGAAAAGGTGAGGAGGCCTTGGTGCAATTTGCTACTCGGTATCAAGCCCAACATCCTGATATAGAATATTATATCTTCGGGCACAGGCATCTGGAGCTTGAAGAGACAATCCCGGGAGGAGCAACGGTTTATATCCTTGGTGAATGGATAGATGCGTGCACGTATGCGCGCATGATTGATGGTAAGTTAACACTTCACCGCTTTGAAGAATGAAATGATGAAACCTAATACAATAGACGCAGACAAAGTATACGATAACTTCGATCGCGAACATTTATGGCATCCCTATACATCCACCCATGACCCACTCCCAACTTACAAGGTGCGGGAGGCGCATGGATGTGTTATCACTCTTGAGGATGGTACTGAGCTAATAGATGGCATGTCTTCTTGGTGGTGTGTGATACACGGGTATAATCACCCCGAGCTCAACAAGGCCATCGAAGAGCAACTCAAAGAGATGAGCCATGTTATGTTTGGCGGTTTCACCCATAAGCCTGCTATCGAGCTTGGCAAGCTCTTGCTTACAATACTGCCTCCTTCAATGCATTACATTTTTTATGCCGACAGTGGCAGTGTCGCTGTCGAGGTAGCCATGAAGATGGCCGTGCAAGCTCAAAATAACACCAAGCGTACCAATTTCGCCACCATACGCACAGGCTACCATGGCGATACTTGGAATGCGATGAGTGTCTGCGACCCGGTGACCGGTATGCACGGAGTCTTCGGCGGAGCTTTGCCTATACGCTACTTCGCCCCCTCACCCCAATGCCGCTTTGATGATGAATGGGACCCGGCAGATTTCGAGCTCATGCGCCGATTGCTGCATGAGCATGCTGATGAGTTGGCTGCTATAATACTCGAACCCATAGTACAAGGCGCCGGAGGTATGCGCTTTTATCATCCGCAATATCTACGTGAGTTGCGCAAGGAGTGTGATGCTTTGGGTATATACCTGATATTTGATGAGATAGCTACCGGGTTTGGCCGTACCGGGCGCCTCTTTGCTTGGGAACACGCCGGGGTAGAGCCTGATATTATGACCTTCGGTAAGTCTATTACCGGCGGCTATATGACCTTTGCCGGCGTAGCTACGAACAAGCGTGTAGCAGATGCTATATCACAAGGCGAAGCCGGGTGTATGATGCATGGCCCCACTTTCATGGGTAACCCGCTTGCCTGCGCTGTAGCTCTTAAAAGCACACAACTGTTATTGTCGCAAGACTGGCGAGCTAAAGTGCTTCACGTGGAGGCACTTATGAAGAAGCTCCTCGCTCCGGCTCGTGATATACCCGGAGTGAAGGATGTGCGTGTGCTCGGCGGCATCGGGGTCATCGAGTTGGAGGGAACGGTAGACCTCGGCTCATTCCAGAGGCGATGCGTGGAGGAGGGTGTATGGATACGCCCCTTCGGTCATAATGCATATATTATGCCCCCGTATTTGGCTGTCACCGATGAGCAAGTGGAGAAGCTTGCTACAACACTCATCAAACTTGTTAATGAGCAAATTGCCGGCTAATGAGTTCATATTCAGAGATATTAGAAGCTTATAATCAAGAAGGGCGCCTGCGGCATATTCCCCCACAACGCGCAGCAGGTATATTGGATTTTTCCTCAAACGACTATATGGGGATTGCCTCCGACCCTCTAATCGTCGATGAATTTTTATCCTACCATCCATCCCTGAAATTCACCAGTGCCGCTTCCCGTCTGCTCTGTGGAGAACAAACTGAATACCAGACATTTGAAGAATGGTTAGGCGAAATGTATGGTAAACAGATATTGTTGTTTAATTCCGGCTATCATGCCAACGTGGGGTGTATGTCAGCATTAGCCATCCCCGGCACCACAATAGTGTCAGATAAGTTGGTGCATGCTTCTATAATAGATGGCATCCGTCTCTCCAAAGTGCCCTGTCGCCGGTTCCGGCATAACGATGTCAATTCGCTGAGTCGTGAACTGCAGAAGGTGCATGACGTCTCAGAGCGAGTGCTCGTCGTTGTGGAGAGCATATACAGCATGGATGGTGATATAGCACCACTCAAGGATATTGTTATCCTCAAAGAGAGGTTCCCCAAGATGATGCTCTATGTGGATGAAGCACATGCTCTTGGCGTGCGAGGTAGCCGTGGGCTCGGCGTGTGTGAGGAGCTTGGACTCCTTCCGCAAGTAGATTTGCTGATAGGCACATTTGGTAAGGCAGTAGGTTCTATGGGAGCATTCACTGCTACAAGCGCCGAATTGAAAAGTTTTCTGATAAACAGCGCTCGAAGCTTTATATTCTCTACAGCAATTCCACCTGTAAATGTGGCATATACGCACTTTGTGATGCGTAAACTTGTGAGTATGAATGACCGGAGGGAGCATCTGGCAAATCTATCAAATAAATTCCGCGCGGGTTTGGAGCAGATCACCGGTGAGCCTTCCGTCTCTACCTCCCAGATTATACCGGTTATGGCCTACAGCAACGAACGGGCTTTGCGTATGTCGGCCTCGCTTAAAGAGCAGGGTATTCTTGCACTACCTATTCGCCGCCCCACAGTGCCTTCCGGCACCGAGCGGCTGCGCTTCAGCGTAAGTGCTGCCATGACGGATGAGGATATAAATAATACACTTAACGCACTTAGCTGCTTAGAGATATGAAAATCGAGTTCTTGCACAAGGCCGGTTCAGACCGACTTATATTAATTGTCGCCGGCTGGGGGAGCGATGCACGCACCTTTGTCGGGCTCGGTATGCCGGGCTGGGATCTCGCCGTCATTTACGGACTTGATGAACATGTTCCCGATTTGAATGAGGTAAACAGCTATGCTACAATCTATCTGTATGCATGGTCGCTCGGAGTGTGGGCTACCTGCAATATCATCGGCCACAAGCTGATACCCACGAAGGCCTTCGCCATTAATGGCACTCCCACTCCATACGATGAGCTCCGTGGCATCCCTCCCATGATATTCGATGGTACTGTTAATACCTTGATACCCCGTAATTTGCACAAGTTTAGAGTCAGAATGTGCGGTGGCGTACAAGCGTATAATGAATGTGCGCACTTATTTGCCGGCATTGAAGATGTGGCCCATCTTCGTCAGGAATTACTTTTTGTCCGCGACCATGCCATTCAGCCCTCTTTAATAAAATGGGATGCCGCGTTCATAGCCACCAACGACAAGATTTTTCCACCGCAAAATCAAGAAAATGCCTGGCAAGGACATACCCTGATACACCATTTGGCAGGGGAACATTTCATCGATTCTCAGTCTATTCTTCGCCAAACCATTGTTGATACTGAGCAGGTGGGCCGCAGATTTACCCGTAGCCTTGTCACGTATGATGCCCATTCGCATGCTCAACGACTTATAGCTCAACGCTTGGCGCAACTCATGTCGAGCCGTGTGAGAGCTAAGCGCGGAGATGTTATTGAGATAGGCTGTGGCACCGGCAATTTCACCCGCGAATGGAGCAAGTATTTTCGAGCTCGCCATGCTCATTTCGTTGACCTCTGCAAGTTGCCCATATTTGATGTGGCACCTTATGAACATTATCATACTTGCGATGCCGAGATGTTTATGGCAGAGCAGGCCAATCTTAATGCGGGCAGAATAGATGCGATTTTCTCAGCCAGCACCATCCAGTGGTTCAACAACCTTCCACTTTTCTTCTCCCACTGCTCGCGCACACTTGCTGATGAGGGTATACTTTGTGTCTCCACCTTCGCTCCCGGCAACTTGAGCGAGCTGCAAATATTGCGCCCTGATCATTTGCAATACATTGGCATAGAGGAAGTAAATTCTATAGTGACAAATTTTTTCAAGGATGTGACTATTAAGCAAGAGGAGGTAGTCCTGGAGTTCACCACACCCCTCGACGCACTCCGGCATCTGCAACTCACCGGCGTCACCGCATCCGGCAGCCGCAAAGCCGCAGTAGGGGAATTGCGCGAGTTTATTGCACATTATCCGATGAACGACAGAGGGAGATACACGCTCACTTTCCGCCCCATTTACATCATAGCCACTCACCCGCTCCGATAGGGCTATAATAAAAGGGAATGTCGAGCGGCATTCCCCCTCTTCGAAATTGGGCTATTTCTCTTGCCGTTCTTTCGCAGCTTGAGCGAGGTCTTGTTCCCTTTCTCGCTTGAGGCGTTCGCGGCGGCGAAGCACGAAGAAGAGGATGACAAGTACCACAAGTTCGGCTCCCAGGGTGCCAAAGTAGCGTAGATAGTCATGATACACTGTCACAGTATCAATGTTATATAGCGCCATCACAAGCATGTATATAAACAGGGCGCCAACTATGATATATGGTTTCTTGCCCGATTTCCCAGAGTGGGAGTTGGTAATCTTGTCTGACATTTTGGGGTACTTATTTATGTGTTTTCTTCTTCCGGAATTACTTGATATGGTGATTGGGTAGGGTCAAAATTTCCGGCCTCAAGATAGTCGTAGATCTGAATACAACTTATTGCATCGAAGGCCGCGTAGTTGATTTGGGCTTGAGTGAGTCGCTCCCCTTCCCAATTGGTAAGTCGCTGATTTTTTGATATTCTTTTACCAAAAAGGATGGCATAGATGCGGCTCAGAGAGTTGTCTATAATGCCAAATTGTTTGACGTATTGCTGCAGATCTACAAATCCCGCCGGGGAGAGTGGGCTGATTTTGTGTAGCGAGTTAAAGTCATCGCGCAGTGATACACCCACCTTTAGCAGATTTGCGTCTTCGAGCAGCTCGCGCAGCAAGGGGTGCAATCCCAACTTATTGAGCCTGAACAGAAAGCAACGCTCCGGAGAAGCCAATTGCAGAAGGGAAACCTTGAAGCTCTGTCCCTTACGAAAAGATGGACGGGTCTCTGTGTCAAAGCCTATGATACGCGCGTTGCGTAGGTGCTCTATAGCACTATCAAGATGGATAATCGAGTCAATGATTGTTGCCCCGGCATTATATTGCACCATGGGCAACTCCGCCAACTCATCTTTTGTAATGCTCAATGTGGGATTTGCTTGGTCTACCATACTGCAAAGTTACAAAAAAAATCGGATTATCAATCTAAATGGCCGGCTTTTTCAAAGTGTCGGCGGCATTTCTATAAACACTGTATCTTTATAATGCTTAGATAGATAAGTATTTAAGTATTTGCGTGTGTCCGCGCTGATGATTTTATCGGTATCGAAATGAGGATTGTAAACCACTGCCACGATGTCAATACCACGTTGTCTTAGCGCCTCGAGTGTAAGCAATGTGTGATTGATTGAGCCGAGCTGGCCATTAGTCACAATCACCGTCGGCAATCCATGCTCAGCCATATAATCGGCTGTCAAATAATCATCGTGAAGGGGTACCAGCGCGCCTCCGGCCCCCTCGATTACTACCGTGTCATATTCCTTGGCGAGCTTGACAGTGGCTTGGGCTGCAACTTCAAAGTCGACAGTGATACCATCTATCTCTGCAGCCAAATGGGGTGAGGCAGGGTAGGAGAGGATGATGGGTGCGGTGGTGTGGTCAATGTCGCGGGGTTGCATCGGAATGCCCATCACCCGGCGATGCACATCGATATCTTCGCTATACTCCTTGTTGCCTGTCTGTATGAGTTTCTGCGTTATGACATTGCGGCCGCTATTGGCCAGTTCGCGTGCCAGCCATCCGGTAGCGTAGCTCTTGCCTACATCGGTGCCTATGCCGGTCACCATGAATATTTTAGGTAATCTATTCATTTCTATTTATGAAAAGGGGGTTGAAATGTTTACCAAATTATGGTTTACATAAGGGAATAAAGGCCGGGCTGTGGGGGCCCGGCCTTAAAGTTCCGTAATTGTTATATTACCATGCGAACATGGGATACTGGTTCATCATCTCGTTGACTTCAGAACGTACCTGAGCAATGACTGTCTCATCATCAGCATTTGAGAGTACGCGGTCGATGAGGTCTACGATCTTAATCATGAGGTCTTCCTTGGCACCACGTGTTGTGATAGCTGCGGTACCGAAGCGTAGACCTGAAGTGAGGAAGGGGCTGCGAGTGTCGTAGGGCACCATGTTCTTGTTGGCAGTGATGTCAGCCTCCACGAGTACACGCTCAGCTTTCTTACCGCTCATCTCGGGGAACTTGGTGCGGAGGTCTACCAGCATGCAGTGGTTGTCAGTGCCATCAGAGATGATTTTGTAGCCCTTGTCTACGAGAGCCTGAGCCATTACAGCGGCATTGCGTTGCACCTGAAGGGCATATTCCTTCCATTCGGGCTGAAGAGCCTCACCGAAGGCAACAGCTTTAGCGGCGATTACGTGCTCGAGCGGGCCACCCTGTACACCGGGGAAGACGGCAGAATCGAGCAGAGCGCTCATCTTCTTGATCTCACCCTTGGGAGTCTTCTTGCCCCAGGGGTTGTCAAAGTCTTTGCCCATGAGAATCATACCACCGCGGGGACCGCGCAGAGTCTTGTGGGTAGTAGTAGTGACGATGTGGGCGTGCTTCACGGGGTTCTCAAGCAGACCGGCAGCGATAAGACCTGCAGGGTGAGCCATATCTACCATGAAGATAGCGCCAATCTCATCGGCAATCTTGCGGATGCGTGCATAATCCCATTCGCGAGAATAAGCGCTGGCACCGGCGATGATGAGTTTAGGCTTGTGCTCGCGAGCCTTCTGCTCCAGCTCCTCATAGTTCACACGGCCGGTCTCGGCATCTACTGTGTATGAGATGGGGTTAAACATGAGGCCTGAGAAGTTTACAGGGCTACCATGGCTGAGGTGACCGCCGTGGCTCAAGTCCATACCCATGAAAGTATCACCGGGCTGCAGGCAAGCCATGAATACGGCCATATTAGCCTGTGCACCGCTATGAGGCTGTACGTTGGCCCACTCGGCGCCAAACAGAGCCTTGGCACGCTCTATAGCAAGGTTTTCGGCCTCATCGACCACCTGGCAGCCACCATAGTAGCGCTTTGCAGGATAACCTTCAGCATACTTGTTGGTAAGGCATGAGCCCATAGCGCGCATTACCTCATCTGACACGAAGTTCTCGCTGGCAATCAGCTCCACGCCGCGACGCTGACGAAGATGCTCGCGGTCGATAATGTCAAAAACAGTGTTGTCTCTTTGCATTGCAAATGTGTTTTTATATGGTAAAAATAATTTTAGTTGATTGTGAGAGAGATATGGAACGGGGAGATAAACCTTCTCAATTCCGCTGCAAATTTAATCCATTTTTTTGACCTATGCAAAATTATCTGCATTTTCTAACTGAATTTTCAATGTTTTTATTATGCCTTCATTATTGCCTGCGTGTATATACAGAAAGCCCGAGACGGGGACCGTCTCGGGCTCGCGAGTTCCACTGTAATCAATAATGTCTAAACCCTTTATTAGGACTTTGAATGGACTCGACTTTGTAAATGGTTAGGAGTGGAATGTTGTCTATCCCATACTCTTGTAGGTAGTCTTATCTCATACGCACATCCTTTATGAATTGAAATGTGCGTTGCGTTCGGCATTGATGAGCTCGTCGACATCCTTCTTCTTAGTGTTGAATTGGAATATGCAACCTAAGATAAGCAATACAACTGCAGCTCCACCAAGCCACCAAGTAAGTGCTACGCCATGAGTAAAGCATGAGGCTGCTAACAAGATGGCTCCAATGATGTAACAAATAATTGATAATGCTTTCATAATATTTACAAATTAAGAGGTTTATAACTCGCTTTGTTTATTACTAAAACACCGGGGAGCGCAAAAGGTTGAAACTTTAACACTTTTTATTCAAAGTTGTCCGAATAAGATAGGTTAGAGGACACCGGGGCCGGTGGAGAAGTCGAACGAGATGGTCTGCCAGCCGTCTATCTCGTATGAGCCGGCATTTGCGAAGGAGGCATTCGGGTCGGGACGCAGTGCTCCCATCTCCAAGTCATCATATTCTATGGTCATACGATTAGTCTTCAAATCTATTGACCTAACAATTGCAGTGCCGGACCGGTATGCCAGACTGTTCACTCCGTCTGTTGTGAGGGTGAGATTGCGACCGGAGGCTGCAAGGTTGTCACCCACTTTAGGCATGGCGCCTACAAAACGCAGCAGGAAGTAGCCGTCAGTGACTGTGCCGTTATAAGTGAAGTTATAAGTCAGTGGGATAACGAATGCCTGGCGGTCTACGTCCCAACCGGAATAGCCGGTATAGTTGCCGGCCACACAGTCAACATCGTTGATTTCAACTTTTCCGGATGAATAACCATTATCTACTCTATAGTCATCATCGTCATCGTCACAAGCGGTGACAACGGGTACCAGCAGTGCTGATGCCATGAGCATGGCAAGAAAATTCTTTACTTTCATAGTATTAATTGTCAATAAAAATTACACTGCATGTCTCCATTGAATGAAAGACATACAGTGTTATAACATTTATGGATGCAAAGAGTTCACACGAGCCCGATCTTTTGGAGCTCGGCAGCCATCTGTTGCTGCAATTTTTGTGCTTCGGCAGCGGCAGCTTCGGCAAAGTCAGTGCCCTGACTTGCATATATGATGCCGCGAGATGAGTTCACAAGTAGACCACATTCAGGAGTCATGCCATATTTGCAAACCTGCTCAAGACTTCCTCCCTGAGCGCCGACACCGGGCACTAACAAGAATGATTTGGGTGTCACACGGCGTATCTCGCTGAACATCTCTCCTTGGGTGGCGCCCACTACATACATCATCTTATCTTCACCGGCCCATTGTGCTGAAGTGCGGATTACACGCTCCCACAGAGGCTTACCATCTTCTCCCTTGATAAATTGGAAGTCATGGCTTCCCTTGTTGCTTGTCAAGGCGAGCAGTATCACCCATTTGTCATCATATCCGAGGAATGGGGTCACGGAGTCTTCACCCATATATGGCGCCACGGTGACAGCATCCACACCCATGGCATCGAAGAAGGTGGCGGCATACATCCTTGATGTGTTGCCGATATCGCCACGCTTGGCATCAGCAATGACAAGATGATCAGGATAGTTGTCTTTGAGATACCTTACTGTACGCTCCAGAGCCTCCCAGCCCTTGAGTCCCTGAGACTCATAAAAGGCGGTGTTGGGCTTATATGCCACACAATACGGGGCTGTGGCATCAATTATAGCCTTGTTAAAAGTAAAAATGGGGTCTTGTCCCTCGCGGATGTGTGCTGGCATCTTTGCCGGATCTGTATCCAGGCCCACGCAAAGGAAGGAGCGGCGGCCTTTAATGTTCTCAATAAGTTGCTGACGAGTCATGATATATGAGGATTATAGTTTTTGCTGATAAGTAGCTGTTCAAATTAAATGAATACTATATGCGCTGTTATTTTTGAGTCGATTTCGCCGCGGAACGAAGGAACATAGCGAGCTATGCGACTGAGTGACAAGGTGAAATCAACCAAAAAGAACAAGCATAGCGTATTCAAGCTAATCATATTTATTCTAAGTTTAAAGTAGTGGTTTAATTTGAACTGCTACTTAATATAATTGAGGGGGAGAGAAGTTTTATTATGTTATAGCTCGGCTTCTTTGAGCTTCTCGGCATTCTCGGCTACGATGAGGTGGTCTATGCAGTCTTGGATGTCGCCGTTCATGAAGGCAGGCAGGTTATATATGGTATAACCAATGCGGTGGTCAGTGATGCGCCCTTGCGGATAGTTGTAAGTGCGTATCTTAGCCGAGCGGTCGCCGGTAGATACCATGGTCTTACGGCGCGAAGCTATATCATCGAGATACTTCTGATGTTCGCGGTCATATATAAATGTACGCAGGCGTGAGAGGGCGCGCTCCTTATTCTTGGGCTGGTCGCGTGTCTCGGTACATTCTATCAGGATTTCCTCTACCTGTCCGGTATTTGGATTTTTCCAGTTGTAACGCAGACGCACACCACTCTCAACCTTGTTTACATTCTGGCCGCCGGCACCGCCGCTTCTGAAGGTATCCCACTTTATCTCACCTTCATGTATCTCTACCTCAAACTCTTGTGCCTCCGGCAGCACGGCTACTGTAGCTGCTGAGGTGTGTACACGTCCCTGAGTCTCAGTGGCCGGCACGCGCTGTACACGATGCACTCCACTCTCATACTTCATTATGCCATATACATCGGCACCGGAGAGAGAAAAGATAATCTCCTTGAAGCCACCGCTGGCACCCTCCGAAAAGCTGGTAACGGCAAGTTGCCAACCCTTCTGTTCGGCAAATTTTTGGTACATGCGGAAGAGGTCACCGGCAAACAGGGCTGCTTCGTCTCCACCAGTGCCACCACGTATCTCCACTATAGCATTTTTGGCATCGTCGGGATCTGCCGGTATCAGCAGCAACTTAATTTCTTGTTCGAGCTCCGGGAGGGCATTACGGGCTGCTTCCAGCTCTTCGTGAGCTATAGCACGCAGCTCTTCATCCTGCTCGCCGGAAGAAAGCAACTCCTGGGCCTCGTCAATGCTCGACAATAGATTTCGATATTTCTTTGTGGCATTGACGATTAAGTTGAGGTCATGATATTCTTTGGTTAGACGCACATAGCGGGCCTGGTCGGCGATGACACTTGGGTCAGTGATGAGAGTGCCCACCTCTTCAAAGCGGGCATCAAGGCCGTCAAGACGATCAAGTAATGGGGTAGTGGACATTATATAGCGAGATGTTGTCTTAGATATACTTTAATTCAAGTTTTGCAAATAAGCTAATATGTAAGTCAGTGCTCATGTGTACACACTTAAAAAACGTGCTCATGCGGACACACTTAAAAATAGCAGACTCGAAGAGTACTACTTGACAAACTTGAATATTTAATAAAAAAGGCCCAACCTGCGGTAACAGAGCTGAGCCTTTTTTTGGTAGCGAATCCGGGACTCGAACCCGAGTCTCCACCGTGAGAGGGTGGCGTGCTAACCGCTACACTAATTCGCCGTTTTTAATCTTCAGGGCTTTGTGTTTCCCTTTCGACACTGCAAAATTACGGCGTTTTTTTTAACTGACCAAATTTTTAAGCAAAAAAATCGCAATAAATTTGCGATTAATTCCTAATATATTGAGATACAACTTGTTGCGGTGTTGATTTTTTTGGTCGATGGATAGGGCAGTTGGTGAGCATAGGCGCATCAACCGCGCTACACCACAACAATTGAAGAATTTTCACAATAAATCGGTGCCGTTTCAGACAAAGGACGTAGAAGGGGGGAATAAAAACACAGGCATCGCCGGGATGGGATGCCTGTGTTATAGTTGTGGGGCTTTTGAAGAGCCTTGATGTGTCGATTGGTGACACATCGGATTGAATACATGGATTACTCGGCTGCAGGAGCTTCCTCAGCAGCTGCTGCCTGCTCTGCCTCGAGAGCTGCCTTGGCTGCTGCCTCTTCGGCGGCGAGTTTTTCGGCTTTCTTCTTGGCTACTGCCTCTGCCTTTGCCTTGTTCTTCTCTACCTCAGCCTCCAAACGAGCCTTTGCATCTTCTGCCTTCTTGGCTGCGTTCTTAGCGTTGCCGGCTTCTACTGCCTTGTCGTGCTGTGCCTTCCAGGCATCGAAACGACGCTGAGCCTCAGCCTCATCAAACGCTCCTTTCTTAACACCGCCGCGCAGGTGCTTCATCAGCATCACGCCTTCGCGAGAAAGAATGGAACGTACTGTGTCTGTAGGTATTGCACCTACCTCTACCCAATACAGAGCACGCTCGAAGTTCAGTGTTACTGTAGCAGGATTAGTGTTCGGATTATATGAACCTATCCTTTCAATAAACTTACCATCACGTGGCGCCCTGCTATCGGCGATAACGATTGGATAAAAAGCGTAGTCCTTACGACCGTGACGCTGCAATCTAATCTTAGTAGCCATAAATAATAATTACTTAAAAATGAATGAGTTGTACTTTGTTTTGGGTGTACTTGCGGGTCGACATCGCAGTTGTTTACCCCAAATACGGCTGCAAAATTACAAAAAAATCCTTACCCGGCCAAACTTTTCGCCCTTAAACACATGATTGACCAAAAATCCAGCCATCTTGAAAGGGTATTTCAGGAGCCTAATTCGAGTTGATTCTTTACAAGATTATAATAGGAGCCGCGAGTGGCTATGAGTTCATCATGAGTACCTTGTTCAATTATACGCCCCTTGTCAATGAACAAAATATTGTCCGCTCGACTTACAGTAGATAGCCTGTGTGCTGCTATCACCACCGTCCGGCCATGAAAAAAGTTATTTAGATTGTTTACTATCGTCGCTTCATTGCCGGCGTCAAGGTTGGATGTCGCTTCGTCCAAAATCAGCAAGTCGGGTTTTTTGTAGACGGCGCGTGCTATCATGAGTCGTTGTTTTTGTCCGCCGCTCATCTCCACCCCGGCCACACCGACACGTGTCTGGTAGCCCATTGGTAACCCTTCGATAAAATCATGCAGACAAGATGTCTTGGCCGCATTTCGAGCGCGTTCCAGGTCCGGTGCTTCATCACATAAGGCTATGTTTGATAATAATGTACCCGAAAAGATTGTGCCTCCCTGCAATACAGCTCCACACTTTTCGAGCCATTTATCATGACATATCTCGGTCAACGAATTATTGCCGACAGTAATCGACCCGGAGTGTGGTGGGAACATCCCCAATAGCAACTTGATTAATGTGGATTTACCGCAACCGCTTGCTCCTACTAAGGCAGTGACTTTGCCTTTTGGAATAGTAAAGTTGAGATCCTTAAGGACATAAGGAGAGCCGGCACCCGGATATTTGAAGCTTACATTTTTGAAATGTACTGCCGTTGCATTCTCATCCGGAGCTTTATCCGTGCCTATAGTCTCTTCGCTATTGAGTATCTCTTCCACTCTTGAATATGACATTGAGGCACTTTGTCCTTGCTCAACAGCACTGATTAGGGTGTCCATCGGACCACCTAATCGCCCGATTATATAACTGACTGTCATCATTTCCCCAATAGTCATACGTCCCTCAATCACCAACATGGCGCATATGCCGGTAACGGCAATCTCTTTCAGCCTGCTGAGGAAAGTGTTTCCTCCACTCTGATATAGGCCTAACAGAGTGGTTTTAACTGATAAAGAATTGATGCGGTTTTGCACCTTCATCCAATTATTTATCTTAATATGTTGGGCATTATTGGTTTTCACCTCCGGCATACCATAGATGAGCTCATAGAGATTATTTCTGTTTTCGGCTATGGAAGAAGTTGCGGCATAGTCAAGCTCGCGACGTCTCCTCAAGAAGAGTGCCGTCCATCCCAGACTAAGTGCTGTGACAGACAAAAATAACAAAAAAATCAGAGGGCTGAAATAAATCAGCATGCCGGAAAATACAACCAACGATAGAGAGGATAGAAAGAATGTCTCGGGTATAGAAGTCAGAAATGAGCGTATACGTGTATGCTCCTCGGCCTTTTGTATCAGGTCGGAATTTACTTTTTTCTCAAAGAAAAGCATCGGCAGCCGCACCAACTTTCGCAGGTAGCGATCCATCATGTCGATACCGGTCTTCAAACCCAACTTTGTGAGTAAGATCTGAGAGACACTGCTCCCTATGTAGTTACCAAGAAAGACGAGAAGTTGTGAGCAAATCAGAATCCACACCAGAGAAATATTGCCGCCCATTATGCCTTCATCTACCGTGTGCTGGAACAATAACGGCATGGCGATGTCTGCCAGTAAGGCCACAATACTCAATAAAACCACAATGAGGAAAGAACAGCGATGTTGAACCAGCATGGTGCTGATGAGCCGCAGCAGGCGCCAATTAGTGCGCGGCTTCTTAAACGTGCGAGCAGCAAACTCATCTGTCGGGTCGGCAAGAATAGCTACCCCTTTGTCAGCTTCGCAAAACCATGAACGAAAAAACTCCTCACGTTCGAACTTGAGCTTACCCTGCGCCGGGTCTACAATATAGAATTTTTCTCCCGATATCTTATACAGCACTACAAAGTGTCTCTGCTCCCAACATATAACAGCCGGCAGAGGCATCTGCGGTACATTTTGAGCCTGTACATTCACAGCTACGCTTTCCATACTGAGTCCGCGAAAAGCAGCCACGACATCGCTTATCGTGACTCCTAATCGTGACATATCGCACAACGAACGGACATATTCCGTAGAGATACGCTTGCCCCAATATCGTGCGATTATCCTAACGCATGTGATGCCACAGTCTGAATGTTCTAACTGCTGATATGAATGTATACGTTTCAAATGAGTAAGTGTCTGTTCAACTTAAATGAATACTATATAGTATTCAAGCTAATCATATTTATTAAATAAGCTCTAAGTTTAAAGTAGTGGTTTAATTTGAACTGCTACTTATGATATTGGACCTTACTGTATTGAATGTAGCTCGTTCAGACGATCCTGGGCACCTCTCACTTGACTCTTTCCGAATGTATATGAGAGGGTTAAGTGTATTGAGTATTGATGATTATAATCAATAATGCGATATGAATAGTCTGACAATTCAAATGAGCGAGCCTTTTTAAAGCCTGTTACCGGTACTGAACATTCAACTGACGCATCCAGACCAAAACTAAAACTCTTCTGTATAGCCGCAATGAAAGAGTATCTCAAGTCTTCTTTGTATAAACCGTAGTTTGTCGGGGTACTCAGCTTATGAAGCAATGTGGCGAGAAGGTAGTGCTTGCGCGAAACAATAAAAGTATTGCTCTGTGATAACGAAAGGCTCCATGCATTAGTGTGGACGTTCTGTCCCCCGGCATGAGTTTTTATATTACGATATGATGTCGAAACATCTGCACTTATACGCCAAAAAGCACCAATGGTTGACTCAAAATTAGCGTAAAAATTAAAAAAATTAGCACGACCGGAATTAGTGAATGATGACACACTTATACCCTCAGTAGTGTTGACGGTATACGCATTGGTGAGCTGTGTTTGATATATATAGCTTGTACCAATCATGAATTTATTCAAAAAAGAATATCTCAATGCTACTCGGTCCGCGTATTCGGGTTTTAGATATGGATTACCTACTGAATAAGAGTTGTCGGATGACCATATCCTATATGGATTAAGCATACCATATCCGGGGCGTGTAATGGAGCGTTCGTATGAAAACGAAACTCCCTGATTCCATTTCGGGATATTCCAAGCAATTGAAAATGAAGGGAATAAATCGGTGTAGTCGCGTTTGTTGCGCATATTGTCTGCCAACTGTGTGCCTAACGTATGTGTGTTTTCAAGACGCAAACCTACATTCATGCTCACATAGTCACTCCATCTTCTGAAGACTTGGACATAACCTTGTATCTGTCGATCTGTATATTTGAAATTGTCATATACATTTTCCAACGTTTGGACATCTTTGGTATGTGTGTCTTGAAAATATAGGCCGGCCATCAATCTTGTGCGAGGGTTGAGAACTTGTATATAGTCAGCCTTAGCCGAGAAACTATATCCATCATTTTCAAGCAGCTGAGGTGCATTTACACCCGAAAAGATATTTTTAATGTCGGTATGACTTGCCGATTGTGTGTATCCGGCTAATACATCAATCATACTGCCTCGATTGTCAATGTTCAGGGTATAATAGGCCAATGCGTTCAGAAATGGCTTATCAGGATGAATATCTGTAGTCTGAACCATTTCGGATTTTTCTTCCGGCATATTCTCGGACTCTGTGATTGTACTTACTACGGTTTTATTATGGCTGCGCTGTGTGCCTATTGATACTGCCGCACCTATGACGCTACGTTCGGTCAGATCATAGCTCATGTTCAGCTTTCCCTTAAGCGAGTTGGCAAATGAGGTCGCTTTAGTATTATTAATAACTGACCGTTGTAAATCTAAGTAGTTATATTCAGTGGATGAGTGTGAGTAATTATGACTATATGCGTACTCAAGATTAATACTTGTTTTAAACTTGTTTTTCTCATAATTCAACCACAAGTTTGGCCATACTGCTGGATTGTCGTTATTTAAGTAAGAATGAGCCAACACATTCCCTCTCCATCCCTGTTTTGGGTCGTCATAGATTATATTGATAATGCCGATGGATGCAGAGGCCTGCTCTGAAGCACCGGGGTCTGTTATTACCTCCACACGCTTAATGTAGTGGGGATCAAGTGTGCGCAACATTGCGGACACTTCTATAGTTTCCCAATGCGGATCTCTGCCGTTAAGATAAATTTTTGTCGATCCTCTTCCATATATGGATACATCACGGTCACTCCAAGTTACTAATGGCACATAATCCATCAAACCTCGTGCTGAGGGTACGTCATCTGCTAAATTGTTTGGTATAAAAATAAATTTTCCGGCCTCCTGTGTTGTCATTGGGCCTTTGCCACTCACTACAATTTCGGCCAATTGTGTAGACCCCAATTTGAGATTTATGAGCATAGGCATTTTGGTGTGTGCATCCACATTCAGCATTTCAGTGCTATATCCAAATGCCTCAACCCTTAACAGGTAAGGTTCTGAAGAAATATCTTTTGCAATCTCAAAGTATCCATCTGCGGATGTGGCTGCACCGGCAACATATATAGAGTCCGGAAGTGATAAGAGGACTACGGAGGCCCCGAGCACCGGTTCTTGTTGATCATTGACTATCTGCCCGGTCACATTGGCTATACAACACTGTATGCCGCATAAAATACTAAATATTGTTAATAGATAATGCTTCATTGCTTGAAGGTATTTTGAGTCCATATATTAAAGCGATTACGTATTAAGGTTAATTCTTGACGAACAATGATACGGCAATAATTTCATAAATCCTTGATAGTAACTAACTTATATTCACGAATTTAGTTTTGTAAATATTTGATATCCAGGTTATTGCGAAAAAATCCAATCTATTGTTAATTAGAACACACCTAATAATTAAATTATTCGACTTATCGCAAGTTATCAACTTGCGATAAGTCAGTGATTAGGAATTTAGTCGTTAGAGGTTTAGGATAAAAGTACCGAATTGATATCCCTTAAACTCTAAACTTCTGATCTTTTACGTTTAAAGGTAACTGTTTTGTAGTATGTAGATATTCAGCTACTTATAGACAAAACGAGTTGGTCCCACTGCAGGTTGTAAGGCGATTAGAGCCACAGCTGACTGTGACGTTAAGGTTTGGCGGATCGAGACTCGTGCATTTGTATTCATTCTTTGCAAATGAACATACTCCGTGATTTACACATGAACTTGCATTTGTATCACAAGCTAATGTTGAATAGTTTTGACACGCATACTCGTTCGTCCCGTCTAACGAATTTGGACCTGCTCCAAAGACCACGGTGCCTTTCCCTTCGGTGAAAGCTTCGGCAAGCTGACTCTTGACAAAGTCATGAATTCTTGATTTTTGACTCATGATTTTTAATGATTAATGTTATACATATTTATTGGCTCGATGCTGGTTATAATCTGCATTTTAGATTTGGGTTAGGAGTTGGAATCGTAATATATTGACTTGTTAGTACACTCAAGTGTGTTGGCAGACTCCTTGCATTTGTCTAACTCATTGGTACACTTCCGGAAGTTAGAACCGCATCCCCTAAGGGCTGCGTTTTTGCATTTGTATTCGTTATAGCCTTCGCTTTCTGACTCTTTTGAATTGCCAAATGATACTGATGACTGCTGTTTGTTAACTTTGGATACTAACTCGTTTTTGAGAAACCGATGTATTCTGTTTTTCTGTGTCATGGCTCTTTGTTATTTTAGTTCATAGTGAGTGTATATTAGATGAACCATCTAACATATATAGTTGTTCGAAACGAGTTGCGACTATTGCATCCAACTGCTCATTGCCATATCCGTATATGCATTTGTCAGGTTCCGGATGTTCTAAGGCTTGAGTACAGCATCCGCCACCACAAATTGGAGCGATACGGCAAGTATGACATATAGGTTTTGAAAATTTGGCAGATAGTCGACATTCTTGTGCATTGTTGCGCCACTCGATTGTACCATCTGAGTTGATTGTGCCGGCACGATGAGCATCGTCAAAGTCACGAGCTGTGCATAGATAAACACCCCCATCATAATTGATGAGTTGATAATTGCGTTTGTCTCCATAACAGGAGCTGCGCACAGCATCATGAGTGCGATAAAATGAGACATTAAAACCCATATCGCGCAATTTTTGCTGATAATCAGCGACAATGGCTGTAACTCGCTCATCTATTTCTCCGCATGAGTCTTGCCATACTCTTTGTAAATCAAATCGTGTGTACTGTTTCTGCTCGGATGTCAGATTCCTGAAGTCGTTCATTACTTCAGCAATACTATCTATGTTTTCAGTTGTGAAGTTGATGCGCACTAATACGCTGCATTGGCGATTGACCAACTCAATTATATTATGGACAATTTGGTCATAGCTCCCTTTGCCACTCCGAGTTTTTCGCACTTTATCGTGATGTTCGCGATAGCCATCGAGCGTGATTTGAAAACTTGACCCATAATCTTCAAAGAAATCAAGCATCCGCTCGTTTATCAGATATCCGTTTGTTGTGAAATGGAACGTATGTAATATATTGTGAGCCTTACACAACGCTTTAGTTGTTAACATCAAGGGTTTTACTACATTTTCAAACCCCATAAGAGGCTCTCCACCGAAGAAGGATAAATGAATAACTTTCAGCTCAGGTGTATCTGCGATTTTTCGCTCAATAAGCCTTTTGATTGCACTGACGGTTTCAGATTTCATGCGAGAACCGGCCTTATGGTCTTCATAACAATACCAGCATCTGAAGTTGCAATCCACAGTGGGGTTTATGTGTAGGTGAAATGTGTCAAGACAGTGGTCGTGCTTTTGAATTAATTCTCTTACTTGTTCGGCTTCATCGATACTGTCTTCAACCCAAAAGCCAATATCCAGCAGCTCTGAACGCAGTGCCTCGTTGCTTACAAGTTCTGGATGTGTGTGTTCTGCCAAGCTTATATACTCGGAAGTAGCTACATACTTATCGGACAACGCGTTGTAAACAAGCAAAATATTATTATCTGTATCTAATATATTATTGTATAGGCTCAGCTTCATATGCTATTGATGTGTCGTTATTTGGCAAAGTTAATATATTTTTTTTAATACTAAGCAAATATTTTCAAAAAAAATAAGATGATGTGATTTTTTTAGAGATTTTCTACGAATCGTATTATTTAAACGACTTGCAAAAGCCTGAATATTAAAGTCCGAAACCGGACATATTTTGCCAGATAGTTGCAGGAAGATGTCGCCATAATCTACACAGTATTGACCAACGCCAATCGATTACGGCTACTCGCTTGCGGCGGATAATGGCTTTGAGTATTTGCGGGATAACCTGATCAAGGGTCATCTCAAGTGGATATTTCTTATTCGGGTCTACGAGCGGAGTACGTATCCACCCGGGGCGGATGTCAGTAATAGAGATGTCAAGACTTTTGGCATGAGCCAATTGCCGAAGAGCCTCGAGATATGTGGCGTCAAAACTCTTGGATGCCGAGTATGCTGCCAGTTCGCCGATACCACGAGTGCCGGCCACCGAGCTTACAGCGGCTATTTGACCGCTAAGGCCTGTCTCCATGAAATATTTGAATACCGCGCAGCACATTCTTGCCAGTCCCACAGCATTGGTCTCTGCCACCGCGACCTCATTTTCAGGATCCATCTGTGGGTTGCGCAGCGCTATTCCGGCGGTATGAATGTAAATATCCATGCCACCCAGACGTCCTATCAACTCCTGTAGGGCCTCCACAGCCCTTGGCTTGGTAATGTCTATCACCTCGGATACTATCCGCCCGGGATATTTCAGGGACAACTCCTCAAGCATGTCGGCTGACCGGCCGGCGATGCCAACACGCACTCCCCGACAGGCCAAAGCCTCGGTCAATGCTCTGCCAATGCCTGATGTCGCTCCAACTATTATAATCTTCTTCATATCTTTTATTCCTTTGCTAATCAATTATATAAGTATCCTCGCCCGGAAACGTTGCGACCTCAAAATTACAAAAATTTTTCTGTATCCAATATTTTTGCTAATTTTACATCGTCAACTAAAAAAACGAGCTCATAAATATGAACACAACGTTAGCCAATTTTGTTAAATAATAAAACTTATTTAACAACCTCTAAATAAATATAACTATGAGTTCAAATGTCAACAACGTCAACGGTACTCCTCGCAGTGCCCGTATCATATTTGGTATTTTCATGATACTCATTTACGTCGGTGTAGGCGTATGTTGCCTTTGTGGCGTGTTCAAGAGTTGGTTGCCCGAGGGCATAGCAATAGCTATGGGATGCCTGTTTGTAGTCTATGGTATATGGCGAGGATATCGTCTGTACAAGGGTTGGAGTTAGTACCTGAGACACATAATCACACCGCCCTCGCAGCGACAGTATTAAAGAAGGGCTCTCAGAGAGCCCTTCGGTATAGCTCGAATGGCCATATTGTTAATATAATTGTATAAAACCCAAGAAATGAAGAAGATACTATACGCTTTATCGCTATGTGCAGTGCTTTTGGGGGTATGTGCTTGCCGACATTCCACTCAGAAGTATAATGAGGGAAATGTCAAGCTTTATGCTGATGAGGGCTTCAAGAGCTTTATGGAGCAAGAGATACAGGTTTTTGAGTATCAGTATCCCGGCTCCTATGTCATTCCGTCATATATGAGTGAGGTGGATGCCATCAACGGCTTGATCAAAGACTCATGCACAATAGCCATAACCAGCAAGCCTCTCACGCAGGCACAGATTGATTACATCAAGGATAACAATAAGCGCATAGTGCGTCAGCAGGAGATTGCTATCGATGCCGTAGCGCTTATTGTCAATAAAGATAACCCGGTGAACACGGTCACCATACAAGACCTTAAGGATATCTTCTCCGGCAAGGTGGATTTGTGGCGCCAGTTGGCCGGTAATCCCGAGGACTCCATCACAGTGGTCTTTGACCGCCTGGGTTCAGCTAATGTGTCATATATCGAAAGCAAATTCTTGCCTAAGGGTGCTGAATTCCGTTCTAATGTATATGCCCAGAAGAGCAATCAGGACGTTATAGATTTCGTGGCTCATAACAAGAATGCTATCGGCTTCATCAGTGTGAGCTGGCTGGGCGAGAACTTGGAGCGCGTAAAGCAGGATCTTAATAAGGACAAGATTGACAGCAATGTCATAAGCCATCTGGAGGATGAGACAGTTGATGACCTTGTCATAAACTTTACAGATCAGGTCAAGGTGCTCAAGGTGCGTAAAGATGATGATGTGGTGGGCTATAAGCCTGACCAACGGAGCATCTATGGAGACGAATATACCGGTAAGTCCCAATACCCTTTGATGCGTACTGTATATATGATATCCACAGCTGCCAACAACTCTGTAGGTCACTCATTCTATTCCTTCGTCACCGGCTTTATCGGCCAAAAGATATTGTTGATGACCGGCATCTTACCCTATCAAGTGCCCACCAGAGTGATTGAGCTGCAATAAAATTAACACAAGAGTACCAAATAAAAATGGTTTTAGCAAATAAGTGGCTGCTCAATTTAAATTGAACTTTAGGGCATATGGTTCCAATTACAAATGAGCTTGGCCACAAAAAGTTTAATTTAAATTGAGTAGGCACTAAACCTGTGGTTTTTTACGTTGTCATAATATAAACCGCAGGTTTGATTGCGTCAATCACGACTCAGATCAGGCAGATAGACATTTATCACACAAGAAATAATATTTAACACGATAATACAATGAAGTTCAAATTCTTACTTACCCTCACACTCGCCGGTGCCGCTGCGCTCAGTGCCTGGGCACAGGGGTACAAAGACGGCGTAGAATATTACAAGGCAGATAGATTTGCCGATGCCGAGGAGTTGCTTACTCGCAATCTCAACAACGCTGACACCAATAAGGCTGAGGCATACTTCTATCTGGGACAGATACAGTTGGCTCGCTACTATAGCGCCAAGCGTACCGGCTCTGCCGATGCCAATACATATAAGAATGATGCGCTCTCTTTCTTCAACAAAGGTCTGGCTGCCGATGCCGATAACCCCTTCAACTATGTAGGTCTCGGCAACATCGAGCTTATCAACAGCGACAGCAAAGCCGCTGAAGATTACTTCAAGAAGGCCGAGAAGTTGGGTGGCAAGGATGCCGGCGTTTATGCCGCTGTAGCACGCGCTTATTATGACGTTAATCCCACTATCTATGCCAAGCAGATGGACAAGGCTATCGAGAAGGGCAACAAGCTGGTGCAGAAGCAGGCACTCTCAAACAAACCTCAGTGGGCTCCCAATGACCAGGACTTCTATATGTTTATCGGAGATATGAAGTTTGATGCTGCCAATGGTGACAGCCAGAAGGTGGGAGATGCTTGCAACGACTATGAACAGGCTATCCGTGTCAACCCCAAAGCTGCTGAAGGTTATATCAAGTATGCTGACAAGCTCTTCACCGTAAATCGTTTTGATGAGGCTATTGCACAGCTCAACACATTGCTGCAAAACAATCCTAACTCAGCACTTGGTCAGCGCGAACTTGCAGAGCGTCTATATGAACGCGGCAAGGTGCAGGACGCCATCGCTCAATACGGCAAGCTGGTGAAGAACCCCAACCACTTCGCTCAAGATGAAGTAAGATACTTGGCTATGCTTTACTTCGTAGAGGACTTCAACAAGGGTTATGATGAGGCTACTGCTATTTTAGCCAAAGACCCCGACAACTTTACCGCTCGACGTCTGCAATACCTCTTTGCAAGCCGTGCCGGCCGCCCCGATGCGCTTACCCTTGGTGAGCAACTGCTCAAACTCAAGAATGACAAGAATGTCTTTGCTTATGGCGACTATTCAGCCATAGCCGGCGATATGCTCAAGGCAGGTCGTACTCAGGATGCTCTCACCGTCCTCGAGACCGGTATTAATGACTATTCTGATAATCCCGCCATGTATAAGGAGGCTGCACGCTTGTATTTGTCAAAGGAAATATCCAACTATCCCAAGGCTGCTGACTCTATGGCCAAAGCCATTGAGCTCCTCGGCGCAGAGGCCTCAGCTTCTGACTACAACGCCCTTTCAGACTATGCTTACTATGCAGCAAGCACTGAGGGCATTGATGATGCTACCAAGACTAAATACTTGAATATGAGCGAGAATGCCATCAACAAGGCTGCTGAGCACCTGGCTGACAACTATAAGTATCTCGTTCCCAAGCGTCTGGGTGACATCTACCGTGCAAAGGGAGACAACAGCAAAGCTGCCGAGAATTACTTCCAATCTCTCGCCCTTGTCGATGCTAACGGTGGTCTGACAGCCAATAATACTTACGATGTCTCCAGTATGTATCGCTTTATCGGCGGTAACTACATTCAGGAGAATGACAAGGCAAAGGCTCGCGAATATCTCCAGAAGTATCTTGACCTTAACCCCAACGACACTGCAATCGCAGATATCATCAAGAAGCTCTGATAGACCACAATAATAGTTCCGATATACTATCCCCCAAAATTTCTAAAGCGGATAACACCTCGCAATAGAAATTTTGGGGGATATTGTGTTAAGAAACATGAACAATTATTTGCATGAGTTGTTAAAAAAATGTAATTTTGCGAAATTATTTGAGTGATGTAATCGCCATATTTCGAAGAAATATTATTCCAATTACTTATGGCAGATGTTATTAAGATAAAGAAGGGACTTGATATCCCCATGCAAGGTGTAGCCGCCGATACTTTTACCGACGACAATGAGTCCTATATATTTGGTGTTACCCCCGATGATTTCCCGGGGCATAAGTGGAAAAGTGTAGTCAAAGCGGGAGACCGTGTGTTTGTCGGCAGCCCGTTGTTATTATCCAAGGATAGCGAACGTGTAAAACTCACCTCTCCGGTCTGTGGTATTGTACAGGAGGTGAGACGCGGTGAGCGCCGCCATATCATGGCTGTCACAGTACAGGCCGATAAGGCCGGCGGTGTGCCGAGAGATGAAGACTATTTACTTTTTGGCCCGGAAGGTGACTCTATCGAGACTAATGAGCCGCAGACTATTCTGGATATATTGTGCGAATCCGGCCTGTTTGCCATGCTGCGTCAGCGCCCCTTTGATGTAGTGCCCGACCCGAGTATTGCGCCTCGCGATATATTTGTCACCGCGTTTGACTCCGCTCCTCTGGCAGCCCCGTTGCTTACCAACGATATGTATGCCATGCACGAGAAAGGCCTCGAAGTGCTCTCGAAGCTCACATCCGGTAATGTTTTCCTGAGTGTGTCTGAGGATATGTCTCTTTCGAGCAAAGTAGCCAAGGTATATGAATTCTCCGGCCCGCATCCCGCCGGCAACGTGGGTGTGCAGATATCCAAGATCGCTCCCGTGAATAGGGGGGAGGTAGTATGGACTGTGGATTCTCGTACCGTGGCTCGCATCGGTAAGCTATTCGCCACTCGCCGCTTGGATGCCACTGCTTGTGTCAATGTATGCGGAGATATGGCGATAAATCCCCACTTCATTAATACCCGCATAGGTGTTGCTCTCGACTCCCTGCTCAAGGGCGAGATGCCAACAGATAAGGGGCATATCCGTGTAATCAGCGGTAATGTGCTCACCGGAGTTAAGGTGAATATCGCATCCGACTTCCTGAGGTGGCCATACCGCCAGGTGACCCTTATTGCTGAGGGGGATCAGGCTGATGAATTCATGGGATGGGCTACTATGAGCCCGTCGCATTTTAGTGTGAAACATACCTTCCTGTCATCCCTGCTCGGTAACAAAGGCAAATATAAATACGATGCCCGTTTGCGCGGCGGCAAGAGAGCTATGATACTCTCCGGCGAAATGGACAAAGTCTTTCCGATGGATATCTATCCCGAATTCTTGCTCAAGGCTATCATAGCCGGCGACATCGAGAAGATGGAGCAGCTCGGTATATATGAAGTTGCCCCTGAGGACTTTGCATTGCCCGAATTTGTCGATACATCCAAACAGCCATTGCAGCAAATAGTGCGCGAGGGTCTTGACAAGCTCAGAGAAGAATTATCCTAAAAGTCAACTTACGGGGGATGAATGACATCATCCCTCTTCACCAAACTACTATAAACGAGTGAAACTACTGAAACGTCAATTAGACAAGATAAAGCCGCAGTTTGAACCGGGTGGAAAATTCTCGAAGCTCCATTCGGTGTTTGACGGCTTTTACACCTTCCTGTACACTCCCAATGAGACGAGCAAGAAGGGTGTGCATATCCATGACTCCAATGACTCAAAACGCACCATGATTACAGTTGTGCTGGCATTGTTGCCATGTGTGCTGTTCGGTATGTATAATATTGGTTATCAACATGCCTTGGCAACCGGTGCAGACACATCGTCCATCCTTGGGCTGTTTATTTATGGCCTGCTCCGAGCCCTGCCTCAGATTGTGGTGGTCTACTTTGTGGGCCTCGGCATAGAATTTATAGTGGCCCAAATTCGAGGGCATGAGATACAAGAGGGCTTTCTGGTGTCCGGTATTCTCATACCTATGATTTGCCCTATTGACACCCCCCTATGGATGCTTGCTGTTGCTACCGCCTTCTCCGTGATTTTTGTGAAAGAGGTCTTCGGTGGCACCGGCTACAATATATTTAATGTGGCACTCATGGCGCGCGCTTTCCTCTTCTTCGCTTATCCGTCAAAGATGAGTGGTGACAAAGTATTTGTATCCTTGGGCTCAGACACTGCCGTGAATGGCTTCAGCGGCGCTACACCCCTTGGCCAGCTGGCCTCGGCAGCCGACCCGACTCAGGTCCATATCACTAATGTAGTGGGTGACCCGATTTCCTTCATGGACAGCTTCTTTGGCTTTATTCCCGGCTCATGGGGCGAGACATCAACCCTGTGTGTCATCATAGGAGCTGTTATCCTGCTGTGCACCGGCATGGCATCATGGAAGATTATGCTCAGCGGCATTGTGGGTGGCCTTGTGATGTCAGTGATTGCAAACGCCTATGCATCCCCCTTGTTCCCTGCCACATATCTTGACCCATGGCAGCAACTCTGTCTCGGCGGCTTCGCCTTTGCCATCGTCTTTATGGCAACCGACCCGGTCACCGCGTGTCGCACCGAGGCCGGTAAGTATATATACGGCTTCCTGACAGGCGCCCTCGCCATCATAATACGTTGTTATAACCCGGGCTATCCTGAGGGCGCCATGCTGGCAGTCTTGCTCATGAATAGTTTTGCATCGCTCATAGACTGGTGCGTAGTGAGGTCCAATATACGCGCGCGTGCCAAACGCATTGCTGTCAAATAATTAATTTTTGTGATTATGAAAAAGCAAAGCAATATATACGCACTTATATATGCTGTAGCTCTTGTGCTCGTGGTGGGTATAGTACTTTCGGTAGTCTATCAAAGTCTTCACCCCCAACAGGAAGAGAACGCAGCTAATGATACTAAATCCCAAATACTCCGCGCAGCCCTCATCAGCAGCGACGGCAAGGATGTCTCAACTCTGTTTGATACACATGTGAAGAAGGCCTATATTGTAGACTATCATGGCAATGTCGTGAATGATAATGCCGATGCCGCCTTCGAAGCTTGTATGAATATGAGCAATGAGATAAAGCAACCTCAGGATAAGCGCAAACTCCCCGTGTTTGAATGTCTCACCGATGCCGGTCTCAAGTATGTGGTGCCGGTATATGGAGCCGGACTATGGGGCCCTATCTGGGGCTATATAGCCTTCGATAAAAATGGCGATACCATCTATGGCGCTTACTTTGCTCATCAAGGTGAGACTCCCGGTCTTGGGGCAGAAATTGAAAAACCGGCCTTCAGCAACCAATTTCAAGGGAAGGACATCTTCTCCGACAGGGGAAAATTCCTGAGCGTGAAGGTGTGCAAGCCGGGACAGGAGCCCAAGGAGGGCTCGTACGTCAATGGCGTGAGTGGTGGCACCATCACCTCGCAGGGTGTGGATGCAATGCTCCGCGCAAGCCTGGCTCCCTATACTGAATATCTCAAAAAACTGGACAAATAAATAGATTATGGCAAGTAAAAATTTATCGGTATTCTTCAACCCGTTCTCCAAGGAGAACCCGGTGATTGTCCAGGTGTTAGGCATCTGCTCAGCGCTGGCTGTCACTGCCAAGCTCGAGCCGGCTGTCGTCATGACTATCTCCGTTATTGCCGTGCTGGCCTTGGCCAACGTAATCATCTCCTTCATGCGTAAGACTATCCCATCCTCCATACGTATCATAGTGCAGCTGGTGGTTGTAGCTGCCTTAGTTGTGATAGTAGACCAGATACTCAAGGCATTTGCTTATGATGTTAGCAAGCAGCTCTCTGTGTTTATTGGTCTGATTATTACCAACTGTATCTTAATGGGGCGCTTGGAGGCATTCGCGCTTAGCAACCGCCCGTGGCCCTCATTCCTCGACGGTGTTGGCAACGGTATCGGCTATGGCATCATATTGGTTATAGTAGCCTTCTGCCGCGAACTCTTCGGCTCCGGCACAATTTGGGGCTATCAGGTTGTACCTCAATCATGGTATGATGCTGGATATATGAACAATGGACTCATGATACTCCCACCCATGGCTCTTATCATTGTGGGGTGCATTATATGGGTGCATCGTTCATATAACAAAGAATTGCAAGAAGATTAGTCACCTTGAAAATCGCTTAAGTTATGGAAAATCTAAATCTGTTCATAAAGTCGATTTTCATCGACAACATGATATTTGCTTACTTCCTGGGCATGTGTTCCTTCCTTGCAGTGAGCAAGAATGTGAAGACTGCATTTGGCTTGGGAATCGCAGTGAGCTTTGTGCTCATCATAGCATTGCCTGTGACATGGTGCCTCAACACATACGTGTTGCAGCCCGGAGCCATGGAGTGGCTTGGTGCAGACTATAAGGCTCTTGACCTTAGTTTCCTGTCGCTGATAATATTCATCGCCGTTATCGCCTCGCTGGTACAGCTGTTAGAGATGGTGATAGAGAAATACTCGCCGAGCCTGTATAATTCGTTGGGTATCTTCCTGCCCCTTATCGCTGTGAACTGTGCTATCCTTGGAGCTGTTCTATTTATGCAGCAGCGCGACTTCAGCAATGCATGGACAGCTACCGTGTATGGTGCCGGCTCGGGTATCGGCTGGCTGCTTGCCATAACTTGTATCGCAGCCATTCGCGAGCGCCTCAGTTATAACGCCATTCCCAAACCACTGCGTGGTATCGGCATAACATTCATTGTTACAGGACTCATGGGCATAGCTTTCATGAGCTTCCTCGGTATAAAACTCTGATAGACTATGGAATACAGTATATTGACTCAGATTATATGGTCAAACGTGGGTATTGCGGCCGGCTTCTTTGCCGCCCTTACACTTGTGCTTGTGGCCATACTCATCATAGCACGCCGATTTCTTGTTGCTACCGGCAAGGTTAAGATAGACATCAATCGTGGCACCAAGGAGCTCGACGTTGACTCCGGCAGCTCGCTGCTTACTACCCTTGCAAACGCTGGGGTGCATCTCTCAAGCGCTTGTGGCGGTAAGGGCAGCTGTGGCCAATGCTGTGTGCAGGTAGACTCCGGCGGTGGTGAGATGTTACCCACAGAGGCTGTGCACTTCACTCGCAAACAGATAAAAGATAACTGGCGTCTCGGTTGTCAGGTGAAAGTGAAGAGTGACATGGACATCCGCATACCCGCAGCAGCACTCGATGTCAAAGAGTATGAGTGTGAAGTGATCAGCAACCGCAATGTCGCAACATTCATCAAGGAATTTATCGTCAAGCTGCCCGAAGGTGAGCACATGAACTTTATCCCCGGCTCTTATGCACAGATACGGATCCCCGAATATTCCATGGATTATGATAAGGACATCGACAAGTCTCTCATAGGCGACGAATATCTGCCAGCATGGGAAAAATTCGGGCTTTTCAGCTTGAAGTGTGTTAACAAGGAAGCTACTGTCCGTGCATATTCAATGGCTAACTATCCGGCAGAAGGTGACCGCTTTATGCTCACAGTGCGTATCGCCACTCCTCCGTTCAAACCCAAGCCTCAAGTGGGCTTCCAGCCGGTGTCTCCAGGTATTGCGTCCTCATATATCTTCACCCTCAAGCCGGGCGACAAGGTATTAATGAGTGGCCCATACGGCGACTTCCATCCCAATTTTGACTCAAAAGCAGAGATGATTTGGGTGGGTGGCGGTGCCGGTATGGCTCCTCTGCGCAGCCAGATTATGCACATGCTCAAGACCCTCAACACCCGCGACCGCGAGATGCACTACTTCTATGGCGCACGTGCCCTGAACGAAGTCTTCTATCTAAATGACTTCCTTGAGCTGGAGAAAGAGTATCCCAACTTCCACTTCCACTTGGCGCTCGACCGTCCCGACCCGGCTGCCGATGCTGCCGGGGTGAAATACACACCCGGCTTCGTACATCAGGTGATGTATGATACATATCTCAAAGACCACGAGGCTCCCGAAGATATCGAATACTATATGTGTGGCCCCGGCCCCATGAGCAATGCCGTAAACAAGATGCTATATTCCTTAGGTGTCGAGCCTGAAAGCATCCACTACGACAACTTTGGTGGTTAATAGACAAGCCATTAACTCTCTTTTAAAGGCCCATTATGCGTAAAATTTCAATCCTCGCACTGCTCGTATTGTTTGGGATGTCTGCAAACGCCGGCGTCCCACTTGCCGGAGTTTGGCATGGGATACTCAAAGTTGGCCAACAACAATTGTCTCTTGTGTTGCACATAAGTGATGATGAGCCCCCGGTAGTCACTCTTGACAGTCCTGACCAGAATGCAAAAGGTATCCCCGCTGAACTTGCATTCATCTCAGCTGACTCTATCGCACTGCATATACCACAATTGGGAGTGAATTATAGCGCAGGTGCGCGGGAAGACAAGCTTATTGGAACCTTTTCACAAATGGGCTTTAATTTGCCTTTAACATTGGAGAGGGGTCAACTGTTAAGGGACAGGCCTCAGACACCACACCCGCCATTCGACTATGATACTCGCGAAGTGAGATTCCAGAGTCTGGAGAAGGGTGTCACTCTTGCCGGCACCCTTACGTTGCCTCGCAAAGCCCCCAACTCTACTCCTGTAATTATCATGGTTACCGGGTCCGGCTCACAAAACAGAGATGAAGAACTTTTTGACCACAAGCCATTTGCAGTAATAGCCGACTGGCTGGCAAATAATGGTATCGCCTCCTTGAGGTATGATGACAGAGGTGTCGGAGGCTCCGTAGGGAATCCCGACAATGCCACTACATCAGATTTGGCCAAAGATGCCGAAGGTGCAATTCGTTTTCTGCGAAACGAAGGCTATACAAATATCGGAGTTTATGGACACAGCGAGGGTGGCACGATTGCCTTTATGACAGCCGCAACAGATGAACCGACATTGGGGCCCAATTTCATAATAACAGTCGGTGCTCCTGCCTTGAACGGAAAGGAAATTCTTGTTGACCAGTTGCACACCACATACCCTAATGCCACAGAGGAAGAAAGGCAAATGTTATTGAATCAAGCTGCCACCCAAGCAGGTAAGTGGATGCGATTTTTCCTGGATTTTGACCCTGCCACTGTTATCTCAAAAGTCAAAGGCCTGCCGATGCTGATAATCTATGGCGCGAATGACACTCAAGTGCGACCGGCTATCAATGAGCCGGTTATGCATCAACTTCTCGATGTAAACCCCGATTGCAAGATTGTTGTAATGGACGGCCTCAATCACCTGTTGCAGCCATCTGTAACAGGTATGGCCACTGAATACTCAACAATCAGCACGACCATCGCCCCCGAAGCTCTGGACCTAATCACAGAATTTATAAATGCGCAGAGATAATAATTAAGCCTAATATGAATTTATACCGGCTTGCCAGCCCTTATGAGTAAAAGAAAATTTTGTTTCCTGTATCTGCTGGGTGTACTGATATTCTATTTGTGGTATCAGGCAGTGGTTAACGTTCTGTACTCAGGCAAGCTGCTCGCATACGAAAATTTCACAGACTTTATTATCGGCTTTGCTATAAACGGTCTGATGATTTTCATGCTGTTTATACTGAATACAACTATTGTTTATGGAATCAAATGGAGAAGAAACAAGATTTACAGAGTGTTATTGGACTTAACTCTGTCATTCCTTGCTCCATTGATCACCAATAGCATTTTTTTGTTAATCTGTCAGATATTCGGCAAAGACGGGGAAGTATTATGGCTTCAGGCGTATGTTATAAATGTCATGATATTCCTCATAAACGAGTCGTCTTTTTTCCTTGTCAACTACAAAAGGCAGGAACGCATGTACCAAATGGTGCAGAGGGTGGCAGCCCAGCTTGAATACGATGTGTTGCGAGCGCAGCTTAATCCGCATTTTCTCTTTAATTCCTTGAATATCTTGTATTCGTTAATTCACCTTGATGTAGAGAAATCTCGCGACTTTCTGCTCTCATTGTCGCGTATGTATCGATATATAATGTCTCGTCGTGCCAATACTATAGTTTCCGTTAAAGATGAACTGGACTTTCTCGATTCCTATGTAGAGGTGTTGAAAATGCTTTATCTTGATTGTTTCAAGATAGAAATCAATAATCCCGATAAATATTTGAGCCGCGACATGATACCATATAGTCTGCAGTTGCTTATCGAGAATGTAACCAAACATAATGTGATAAGTAAAAACAGCCCAATGACAGTGAGCATTGATATGGGAGAAGACGGATTGACCGTCTCCAATCCGCTTCATCCTAAAAATATCAAGCCTGACAGAGAAACGGGCAGCGGTGTTGGGTTAACATATTTGACCAAACTATATAATTTACATGGCAAAACGATCTCAAAGCAAAAGACAGACACCGCTTACATTGTACATTTGCCATATCTTTAATTGCTTGTTTAATAAAAAATTAATTCCATTCATATATGATACGATATGCAATAGTAGAAGACAGCTTGTATGCCACTGAAAATCTTAAAAATATGGTATCCAAGTTACGCCATGATTTCGAACTCGCCTTTACATCTACTTCTGTAAAAAATACAATTGATTGTCTGCGAAAAGATGATAATATAGATTTGGTATTTATGGATATTGAGCTTGACGACGGCAAATGTTGGGCTATTTTCGATTCCTTACCTTTAACTATACCCATTATATTTACCACAGCATACGATGAGTATGCTATCAGAGCCTTTAAGGTAAACGGTGTGGATTACCTGTTAAAGCCTATCGATGAGAAAGAATTGTCGCACGCCTTAGACAAATTTGAATTTATTTATAGCAAAGGCTCTGCCAACAAAATTGAAATCAATTCAATCATATCCGAGATAGAGAAGAAGCCGACAACGCGCATCCTTACCGTAACCGGCGACCGTTACAATTATATTAATCTGTCGGATGTTGCATTTTTCAAAAGTGAGGACAACTATATCTTTGCTTTCTTAAACGACGGCTCAAAACGCATGATTAACATTACGAATCTCTCAGAGCTGTCAGAGCTTTTGCCGCAGGATAAATTCAATCGGCTCACACGCGGTGTAATTGTATCAATTGATGCAATTGCTTCTGTAAGTAAATTTTTCCGTCAAAGACTCCATGTCAAGATTAAAGCCGGCAATCTGAAAGAAGATGTATATGTATCATCAGCCAACCGCGAAGGTTTCTTGAAATGGCTGGGTCGTTAACTGCAAATTCACCTTTTCAATAGCCACATTCAACTACTAAAAATCGCATATTCACTTGTTAATTGTTGTTTAACGGGTATCTTGGATTTAAATTCGCATCTGTAAAAACAGACACTTATAGATATGAATTTGAGTTATGCCCTATTTGAGGATGAATATCTTACATCTCTCTATCTACAGAAGACAATTTCGGACTTAAGGCCGAGCTATAGGCTTGTGGCCAAGGCCGACAATATAATGGATATGGAGCGCATACTCCAAGAGTCACACCCGGATTTCATTATCAGCGGGGGGCATCTTTCCGATGGAATTAGCACCAACGAAATGTCTCGTTTGGGTGTGGACAATTCCATTGTTTTGTTTACCGAAGACTCCGAATTAATAGCCAAGGCAAATAATCTGAAAGTTGTATATTCGGCCTTGAAACCGGTGACCCGCAATGATGTGCATAATGCAATATTAAAAATGGAGCAACTAATGGTTGAGAACCAATCCGACAGTGCAAATTCACATCCGGCATATACAAATTCACTTAACCAAAAATCAAATTCACACAAATAAAGATTGCTTTGTGAAGTTCCAAAACTAATTTTAAGCAGAAAAATTGGCTAAAGATTTCCATTCGTGGAGAATAGCCGCATCTTAAGCCTATAAACTATAACTAACTCCATAGCGGCATGGAATATAATTCTATCAACATGAAAAAAAGTATCTTCTTAATAGTCATGATGACTGTTTTAGGAATGACTGTTGATTTCCCGTTGATGGCCGACGAACAGCATTGCGAGTCTGCAAATGCCCAATTTCTTGCAGAACATCCCGCAGTGGCTAAAATAGCTCATCGCGGGGCTGTTGCCACCGTTCCGGCAAGGGATATGTCAGTCAACAAAAGTCCTAAGTGGAGCAAACCTCAGCGAGGACCCGAAAATGCCGTACTTCCGGAGATTTGGGGCAACGTAGTCGGTGCTGACAGCTGGACCGGACGCTATTCGGCATATGGAGCCTATGAATTTAATCCTTGCGAAAATTTCACACTTAATCTGCTTCATTCTGCAACTTCAGAAAATATGCAGGGCAACGGCGGCGCCGTTAAGATTGGCAACAAGTATCACCTTACATACTGGTACATGGGGATGGGGTCTATCATGTCCAAATATTTTGTCTGGAATACTGACACATGGACTCTTGACAAACAGGTCACAACAAACAATGGTGGACTTTGTGCTACAGACCTTGCTTATGACAGAATCAACAATATATGCTACGGAGCTTTCTTCACAGACAATCAAGACGGATGGGAATTGGCGACAATAGATTTCTCTGGCGATATTCCCGTGAAAACAAGTATTGGCCGCATTCCGCTAATGGTGGCAGCCCTTGGTGTAAACAAAGCCGGTGAAATATATGGTATATGCGAAGATGGTGTGCTCTATAAATTTAACAAGGAGAATGCTGAATATACACGCATAGGAGACACCGGAATCAAAGTGGCCGGATATTCAGGTGTGCTCCAGCAGACAGGTGAGTTTGACCAACATTCAGATATCTTCTATTGGGCAGCCGCCGATGCGTATGGTCGCAGTGTGCTATATACTGTCAATGTAAATACAGCGGAAGTCACAAAAATTACCGACATCCCTGATCGTGCGCAGATACTTAATATGCAGATTATGGCCCCCCGCGCCGAAGACAAAGCCCCGGGGCTTATTGAAGACCTGAAAGTAGAATTCACCGGTGGCTCTTTGTCCGGCACAGTTTCTTTCACAGTGCCTTCTTATACATACGATGGTGATGATCTTACCAGTGTCACATATTATATTTCAGCAAACGGTGAAGTGCTTGCTTCAGAACGTGTAGCAGCCGGCTCCACTGTTTCAAAAGAGATTACGGTTGAGTCCGGCGATTGCAAACTTGACGTCTGGGTGGAGAATAGTGTAGGTGCTTCTCCCACTGCTGGCGAGGCTTTCTGGGCCGGTCCTGACGTTCCGGTGATGAAAAATGTTGATTATGTCAAAAACGGCAACACTTCAGAAATATCTTGGGCTGTGAACGAAACAGGTAGCCACAATGGTTGGGTTGGCGACCTCTCCTTCAAGGTTGTAAGAATGCCTGACGGTTACGTTGTAACAGAAAATACAAGAGATTACAGCATTACCGATATCATACCTGAAAATGCCCCCCTGCGCCTGTACACATACGAAGTGACCCCCTCGAATAGTGACCTGAAAGGTATGTCGATGGTTTCAAACGGAAATGTTGTGGGCAATGCCGTAGAGCCTCCTTACTCAGAAGACTTTGAAGAAGGCAACATCGACCTCATGGAAGTCCTCAATAATAACAAGGATAAATACACATGGTTCTGGGATACAAATTCCTACGACAGTTCAAATGGTGTGGCCAAAGTCAGCACCGGAGAGGATTACTCCGACTCTGACTTTGATGACTGGATGCTCACGCCGGAAATCAGCCTGAAGGCCGGAAGAAGCTATGAGTTGACTTTCAAAGCTCGCTGCACAGAGTACTACAATGACATGTTCCTCAGAGTGATGTTCGGCGAAGGTCTTGATGTATCTAAATATCAAGAGCTTATCCCCAAAACAAATATGGCTTACAAAAGCACATTCAAGGAATATACCGCAACTATCACACCCACAAAGGATCAAAATATCCGCATTGGCTTCCAGTGTACTTCCGATTATGCAAGCGGCTCGATGATTATTGACGACATAAGACTCTCGCAAGGAGTCCTTCCCGAAGCTCCGGGTGCAGTCACTAACCTTGAAATAGTACCCGATGTCAATGGTAAACTTCAGGCTAAGGTAAAATTCACTGCCCCGACAGTAAATCATGGTGGTGAGGCACTGACTTCATTAAGCAAGATTGACGTTTATACAGACAATACACTCTCCGGCAGTATCAATACCCCCATGCCCGGTGCTGAGCTTAGTATGGATGTAAATGTAAGTGCAGACGGCACTCACACATTCCGTGTGGAGACATTCAATGATAACGGTGCCGGTGATGCTCTGAGCACTTCCGCTTTTGTAGGCGTTGATGTTCCCGGCACATTCTCAGCTTGGCTTGAAGAGCAAGGAGATAAGATTGCTATTAAATGGAATGCCCCCACTGTTGGAGAGAACGGCAAATATATTAATCCCGACGAACTGACATACAATATATATAGCTCAGACGGCTCCATGGTCGGAGATTTGCTGATGAGCAATGTAACAGGCACTTCATTCTCATTCGTTCCCACTCCGGGCTTAGATGAGGGCGATCAGGGTATGCTGATCTACGCTCTGCGAGCTGTGAACCGTGCCGGACAAAGCCGTGGTGTCTCAACTACCCCTCTGATTGTCGGTAAGCCTTACGAGTTGCCGATTATCGAAAACTTCGATGGTTCAGCCTCTTATTACTATGACGGCGACACAAATGTAGATTTCAATACAGCTCAAGGAGACTCCTCAGATGGCGATGGTACTTGCTTCGTCTGGTATTATGCCGGCAACAATCACAATGCATACAAGGAGCTCCGAACACTTAAGCTCGGCACCAAAGGCGCTGAAAAACTGCACATGACATTCGACTATAAAATCACCGGTGGCGGCAAGTTTGAGATTTATGTCATCAAACCTAACGGAACACAAAGCTTGGCCGGTACTTTCAGTGAACAGTCTTATGACGGTACCTGGAGCAATGCAAAAATTGATCTGAGCGAATTTTCCAATGAGCGATACACACGCATTGTAATGCGATATGTGGCCGGAGACGATACTTACGGCATTATGTATATTGATAATGTGTGCATACAGAATGCAGTGGAGAAGGATATGTCAGTTGACCTTTCTGTTCCCACTACACCGGTTAGATACGGTCAGTTTGCACAATTTATCACTCAAGTCTCAAACAATGGTCTGCAGAAAGCCTCCGGTTATAAGATTGCCGTTTATGTCGACGGAGAGAAAATTGAGGAAAAGACAGGTAATGACTTGGAGTATATGGCCAAAGACCGGCATATCTTCCAATATGAAGTGCGTCCCGGCGCTCCGGAACACATGAATGTGCAGGCTGAAATCATATTTGACGGAGATGAAAATCCCGAAAACAATGTGGTGACAAAGCAGCTTACCGTAGGTATGCCGAAAGTATCAGCACCTGAAAATCTCACTGTGACTCAGCAGGATGGTAACCTCCTATCATGGTCAGCTCCCTCAGAGTTCTATACAGAAGAAATAGTTGAAGACTTTGAATCATACTCCCCCTGGACTATAACAAATATGGGCGAGTGGCAGCTCTATGACGGTGATAAGGCAAATGTTATCGGCCTGGGAGATGCTGACTATCCCAATGAAGGTGCACCGCAAGCGTTCACAATTTTCAATCCTTCTTCCATAGGTGTACCCGCAAACAATGTTGAAGCAAATCCTCATTCCGGCAATCAATATGCAGCCTGCTTCGCCGCAAAGGTTAGTCCCACTATGGAACGCAACGACGACTGGTTAATCTCAACGCTGCTTCCCGGCACAAGTCAGACAATTTCATTCTATGCCAAGCAGATGATTCCTGATTATGGCGATGAAATAGTTGAAGTGCTTTATTCACAGGAAGGTAAAGAACCGGAAGATTTTGTCAAAGTTGAAGAATTCAAAATATCCAATTATAATAACTGGAAGAAATTTGAGGCAGAGCTCCCTGAGGGTGCATTGTATTTCGCTTTCCATGTAATTACTCGTGACGGCCATCTGTTCATGCTCGATGATGTAAACTTTATAGCCGGCTCATGCAAGGAAATTGTTTCGTGGAATGTATATCGCGATGGAGAATTCCTCGTCGAGGTCCCTGCAGACAAAACAGTCTATACAGATATTGATACAAACAATCACCGATACAATGTGACGGCGGTTTATGCTACAGGTGAAGAATCTTCATTCTCAAATGATGCTCACACTGCCGGTATCGCTGATATAAATGTTGAAAATGCACCCTTCAATGTTTACTCAATTGATGGCAAGATACTGAAACGTAATGCCAAAGATTTGAATAATCTGCAACCCGGTGTCTACATTGTGAACAACAAGAAAATCTTCATAAAATAATGTTAGGTGAAAATGGTCAGTTAGAGTGAGTACAACTTTCGCTCTAAGAATACTGATGAATAAGGGAGCAACCTGAGAAGGTATGCTCCCTTTATCATATTCCTAAAAATTAGATAAGTAGATGAGAAAAATTAATGAACATAAAATTTTACTTTATCTTCGAGTGATTTTTGTCGGCTGAAGAAGGAGCTTAGCGAGCTAAGCGACTGATGAAGACGGCGAAAAGTGCCTAAGAGAAAGTGAAATTTTTGTTCAAATCAATCTTATCTACTGTTATACATTTGATGATTAATTTTTCTCAGCTACTTACACTCTAAATTGTTGGCTTGCTCGAGAGTTTCGGGTTTACCGATATCGATAAGCTGCAGGCTTGTGGGATTTTGTACTCCCTTAATGGTGTTTGTTTGCGTGTGACTGAGATAGTAATCCATGATTGGGAATACCGGCGGAAGGCCTTCTTGAGCCATCTGATGAAGCAGGTTAGGTGATATTGCATGTATGCCACTGAAAGCAAGTTCGATAGTCCACTCACCTTGCTCACCTTTTGTCTCACCCGTGTTTAGATTCTTCCAGCTATGCAGGTTCATTTTGTTATCAAATAGGAGCATACGGCTCGACTTGCGCCCGCTTACTAACAATGAAGCGTCTGCGCCGCTT
The DNA here is from genome assembly GCA_023665425.1 of Muribaculaceae bacterium. GTDB lineage: Bacteria > Bacteroidota > Bacteroidia > Bacteroidales > Muribaculaceae > Lepagella. The sequence goes on along the minus strand of JAMPDX010000003.1, from coordinate 29,744 downwards.
GCCGTGTGAGCTTGCATTAGCTTGCCCAAAGCTGCATCGCTCAGTATGTCAACATTGTGTACCAGAAATGGCTCGTTATCTCGGCAGAGCAGCGGAATAGCCTTTACCAGTGCCCCCCCGGTATCAAGCAATTGCTCCCGCTCATCACTGATCAGAATTTGTGATTGCCAAGACCGGGAGTTAAGGAAGTCGATAATCTGGTCGCCAAAATGATGAATGTTGACCACTATATAGTCAAATCCCTGAGACTCAAGACGGCGAATTACTCTCTCCAGCATGGGCACTCCTCCCACCGGGACAAGTGCCTTGGGGTGAGCCAAGGTCCATGGTTTAAGGCGTGTGCCAAGTCCGGCTGCCAATACAAATGCTTTCATAATTCCTCACATATATTTTGTTCACGATGGTTCAAAGTAACTCTTACCTGTCCCTTGAATTTTTTGGCAATCGCTGTGGCCAAATGCTCAGCGCAATACACCGAACGGTGACGGCCACCGGTGCACCCGAAGCCTATCTGCAATGATGAGAAGCCACGGCTGATATATCGCTCCACGGCCGGGAAGGTGAGTGCTTGAGCGGCTGCCAAGAAAGGCTGTACCTCACCACGGTACTCCAAAAACTCAATGACGGGAGTGTCGCGCCCTGTGAGTTGCTTATACTCATCATATCGCCCGGGATTGTGCATGGCACGGCAGTCGAACATGAAGCCACCTCCGTTGCCGCTCAAATCCTCGGGATAACCTTTTTTATATGAGAAACTGAAAACCTGCACATGTAGGCGGCCATCAAATTTGACCGGCTGGAAACGTTGCTGTGAGGTAGCCTGTCGAAGAGTGCGGTAAAGTTCTGGATAAGTCTTCTCCATACCCCCGCTCATAAGCTCCATAGCATTATTTAACGCCGCCGGTATGCTGACCACGAAATGTGCTTTGTGCTCAGTGAGCCCCCGCAGGCCGTATGCACCAAGCACTTGCAGAGTGCGTAACAAGGCCATCTTATGCAAGTTATCTTCATATTCTCGATATGAGGGGCGGTTGGCAATCGGCAAATTGTCGTAGTAAACCTGTGCATACAGTTTTCTTTCCTCAGCAGAGAACCCGGCGCGTGCCTGCCATAGGAAGGAGGCCACATCATACAATACCGGCCCCTTGCGTATACTCTGGAAGTCTATCCACCAAGGCTTGTCTTCACATATCATAATGTTTCGGCTCTGACAATCACGATATATCAGCCCCTGCAGGCTGTCGTGCCACAGGTCATTAATTAAATGCGCGAAATCATTTTCCAGTGACTGTTCGTCGATATTGACACCGGCTGCCTTGAGGAAACAGTACTTAAAGTAATGAAGGTCCCACATCGCTGCTTCTGATGTCATTGCCTCCACGGGATACAACTTGGCGGGACATAGATCTAAATCAAACTGTAATTTATGAAGCGAGCGCATCACCTCCTTAATATATACATCTGCTTGTTCGGTGTGTAGACAAGAGAAAAGCGAGACATCACCAAGGTCTTGTTGCAGGTACGCCATGCCATCCTCACTCACACAATATATTTCCGGAGCGTTAAGGTCGATTTCCCTGATTTTTCTGTCTATATATATAAAGGTGTCATTCTCTTTGCGGTCTGAGCCTATAACACCAATTGCACTACCTGATGGTGAGCTCAGACGCATATATGTGCGGTCAGAGCCACTGCCGAGTATTGGCGCTATTGTTTCCGGCTCACAGCCGAAGTGCTTGTAATATAAATTCTTAAGTCTATCCATGGAGCTTAGAGCTTGTTTCGTAAAGATATTAGACCGGAGGGGTCACATGCTTATAACAGATGCAAATTTACATAAATTTTTTTAACAGAGGGGGCTTATGATTTTGAATTCTCGCAAAGATTTTGTAATTTCGCACATTGAAAGGTACGGATAATCATCCTTGCTGCGAACAATTTTCAATCTTGAAAGTTAGTTTAATAGTGAGCGGATGCAAACCGAACATGATATTAATTATGCATAGTAGCCGTTTCAGCTACATAACCCAAACCTATATATTAGAATGGTAAATATTGATAATTACAATTTCGCCGGCAAGAAGGCGATTGTACGTGTAGATTTCAACGTGCCCCTGGATGAGAATGGCAATGTCACTGATGATACCCGTATCCGCGGTGCACTCCCAACCCTGAAGAAAATCCTCGCCGATGGTGGCTCACTTATCTTGATGAGCCACATGGGCAAGCCCAAAGGCAAAGTGAATATGAAGCTGAGCCTCGGCCAGATACGCGATGATGTGGCAAAAGCACTCGGCACAGATGTGACTTTCGTGCCCGACTGCATGAAGGCAGATGAGGCTGTGGCTAACCTGAAGCCCGGCCAAGTGCTCCTGCTCGAAAACCTCCGCTTCTATCCCGAAGAAGAGGGTAAGCCCGTGGGTATCGATAAAAACGACCCCGGCTACGATGCAGCCAAAAAGGAGATGAAAGAGCGTCAGAAAGAGTTCGCCAAAAAGCTTGCAAGCTATGCCGATGTATATGTAAACGACGCATTCGGTACAGCCCACCGTCGCCACGCTTCCACCGCCGTAATTGCCGACTACTTCGACAATGATCACAAGATGCTCGGCTACCTCATGGAGAAAGAGGTTAAAGCTGTAGACAATATCCTCTCTGACATCAAGCGTCCTTTTACTGCCATCATGGGTGGCTCAAAGGTGTCAACAAAGATTGGTATCATCGAAAACCTTATGGACAAGGTTGACAATCTCATCCTCTGCGGTGGTATGACCTATACCTTCGCTAAGGCTCAGGGTGGTAAGATTGGTGACTCAATATGCGAGGAAGACAAGCTGCAGCTCGCCCTCGACATCATTAAGAAGGCAAAAGAAAAGGGTGTAAACCTGGTGCTCGGTACAGATTGCGTGGCTGCTGACTCCTTCAGCAACGACGCCAAGACCATCATTTGCCCCTCAAACGACATACCTGACGGATGGCAGGGACTTGATGCCGGCCCCGAGACACGCAAGGCATTCAGAGATGCTATACTGCCCGCAAAGACAATTCTGTGGAATGGCCCGGCCGGTGTATTCGAGTTTGACAACTTCACAGCCGGCTCACGAGCTATAGCCGAAGCCATTGTAGAGGCTACCAAAAACGGTGCATTCTCACTCGTGGGAGGTGGTGACTCCGTGGCTTGCATCAACAAATTCGGCATGGCAGACTCCGTAAGTTATGTCTCTACCGGCGGCGGTGCCCTCCTTGAAGCTATCGAAGGTAAGACCCTGCCCGGTATTGCAGCTATCAAAGGTGACAAGTAAGCCTGACCAACAGTCAGCCTTAAAATAAAGTCTGACAATATAGGTAAAAGATAGAGATGCCCGACGAGGACCCCCTCGCCGGGCATTTTTCATCATCGCATGCTTTTAGATGTAAAAATATGTTGAAAAACACACAAAAAAATCGGTGATTTCATTGGCTATATCTAAATAATTCACTAATTTTGCAAAGTTGTATTTAGACAGCATAATATTTTTAGGCTAAATACGTATTATATGTGTAGGCTATTGATAAACATCAGCCGCCCTCTAATCTTCTCGCGGCAAGCCTCATGTTAGGAGATATAAACCTGAAACAATAACTTAAAAAACATTAATAAATAACTAATTCTTAACACTTTATGGAAGCTACAACTCCCAAGCCGGCAGCTCCAAAGGCTGCTGCCCCCAAACCCAAAAAGGAACAGAAGATATCTAATGTCAAAGGCATTAGCAGCGCTATCCTCGTGATCATCGCTTGTGCTGTATTGGCAATCTGTCTGTTCGTCTTCGTTATGGGTGCTGAGACTAACTTCTCAGAGAACGATCCTGTAAACGGTCATCCCCTCAACTATCTCGGTACAGTATACAAGGGCGGCTTTATCGTGCCTATCCTTATCACACTGCTCTTCACAGTGATCGTACTCTCTATCGAGCGTTGGATTGCTCTGTCTTCAGCTAAAGGCAAAGGCTCTGTGCCCAAGTTCGTACTCAACATCAAGCAGCTCCTTGCAGCTAACAAGATTGACCAGGCTATGGACCTGTGCAAGAAGCAGCGCGGCTCTGTGGCAGCTGTAGTTCATGCTGTCCTCGTTAAGTACAAAGAGATGGACGCTAACACTGTCCTGTCTAAGGAGCAGAAACTCACTATCCTCCGCAATGAGGTTGAAGAGGCAACCGCTCTCGAGATGCCCTCTCTGCAGCAAAACCTCCCCATCGTGGCTACTCTGACTACTCTCGGTACTCTCGTCGGTCTTCTCGGTACTGTGCTCGGTATGATCAAATCATTCCAGGCTCTTGCTAACTCCGGTGCTCCCGACGCTACTCAGCTGTCAACAGGTATCTCTGAGGCACTTATCAATACCGCTACCGGTATCGCAACCGGTGCCCTCGCCGTTATCTCTTACAACTTCTATACAAACAAAATCGACAACCTTACCTACGCTATCGACGAAGTTGGTTTCTCTATCGTAGCTACATTCTCCGCTACTCACTAATCAGCGGGTAAAGTATTCACTACAACCATAAACCAAATTAAGTTAATAGCAATATGGGAAGAGTAAAACAAAACAAGAAGAGCACATTCATCGACATGACCGCGATGAGTGATGTGACTGTGCTTCTGCTGACCTTCTTCATGTTGACTTCTACGTTCTTGGCTAAGGAGCCTTTCCAGCCCAGTACTCCTCCTTCAGTTTCGCAGGAAGAGATGCCAATGACGAATGTGGTGGAAATCCTTGTCAATCCCCAGGGTAAAATCTGGCTGACAATGCACAATGACACCACCCAGAATGAATCCAACCAGAAAATGCGTATGGAGCTTCTGGATAACATGAGTAGTATTTACACTCAGCAGACCGGAAAGGAAGTCAAATTTACTGACGACCAAAGAGAAGCATTTGGCAAATTAGGCTCTTTCGGTGTTCCCTTCAATGAACTCCCGGCCTTCCTGGATGCAAAACCTGAAGAACAAGACGCTTGGATCTCAGGCAAGGAAGAGGATCTCGGCCACCACACCGGTATCCCCACCAAGAAGCAGACTCAGGAAGAGAAGGATGCTTACCGTTCAAGCAAAAGGGGCATGACAGAGTTCCAGATGTGGATACAGGCAGCTGTCAATTCATCTAACAAGAAGCTGACAGATAATATGATGGCCGGTAAGGGCTTCGCCCTCAAGGCCGACCAGAATACATCGTTTGATGTAGTGCACATGGTAATGGATAACATGCAGACTATCGATAAGAACAAATTCATATTGGTGACTGCACTTAAAACAGAGGAGGAATAATCACAGATGGCACAGATTGAAAATGGCGGTGGCAATGGCAAAGGCAAGAGCCACCAGAAGAAAATGACCATCCGTGTGGACTTCACCCCGATGGTTGACATGAACATGTTGCTCATAACATTCTTCATGCTTTGTACTACGATGATCAAGACTCAAACCATGAACATCGTACTCCCATCCAACGCACAGAATGAAAATACTGAGAAGGCTGAGGAAAGCAAAGATAGTGGTATCACTTTCATTATCGATGCCAAGCGTGCAGCCAATGGCGTGGATGTAGACTCTGTTAATGGTCATATCGTGCCCGAAATATACTACTATGAAGGTGCTCCCGAGGATATCAAAGGTGTCAATATCTTGAATATCGACCCCAATGACCCCGAAAAGGTGACCGTAACACTCCCCGATGGCCAGGAGAAAATTGTTAAGACTTCTTTCGAAAAGGGCGCAAACGGTGTTCGTGCCTACATCGAAAAGCGTAACAAAGCTACCCTCGATAAGATTAATGCCTTGAAAGAGCAGCTCAAGAACAAGAGCATTACCGAAGAGGAATTCGAGAAATTAGCTGCTGAGGCTCGTGACGACAAGAACATTACAGACAAACCTGTAATCATTATCAAGTCTACCGACGCCGCCAACTATGGTTCTCTTGTTGCCCTGCTCGATGAAATGCAAATCAATCAGATTGCAAAATATCAGATGGGTGAGCTCGATGCTAAGGACAAGGCCCTTCTCGAAGATTATCAACGTCGTCATAAATAATGAATGTTAGATTTATTAACCAATTAAATGACTAAATGAAATTATGGCAGAAGGAGTAAATCTAACGTCGAAACAATGGCGCGACCTGATATTTGAAGGCAAAAACAAGGAGTTTGGCGCATATCAGCTACGTAAAAAGAGCGGAAAACGCCACATCTGGGCTATTATTGGTATTATCGTACTCTTAGTAGTCGTAGGTATCTCCGTGTGGGGCTATATCTCTTATCAGAATATGAAGAAAGCTGAAGAAGAGGCTCTTGCACGTGCAGCGAAGATGCGCGAGCAAAAGCAAGCTGCAGCTGAAGTAGAAATCGAGGAGGAAGATGAGCCTATCATTGATCTTCCTGAACCCGAGATTGAGGAGGCTACTCCGGTTGAAGAGGCTATCGCACAGCAGGCTGTTGTAGATGTTGTCTTCAAAGATGAGCCCGACCCCGATAAGCAAATGAAGAATGTAGATGAAACCCTGAAGGATGAGTCTACAGTAGGTGTACAGAATGTAGAAGGTGAGAAGAGCCTCTCAGCTCAAATCGAAACTCAACCGATTATCGTAGCTCAACCCACAGTAGTGGAGGAAAAGAAGCCTGAGCCTGTTAAGCAGCCCGAACCCGAGAAGGTGTTTACCGCTGTAGAGCAGCAAGCATCATTCCCCGGTGGTCAGAGCGCACTTTCAAGCTGGTTGGGCAAGAACCTACGTTATCCTGAGCTTGCAGCTCAGAACGGTATCTCCGGTAAAGTTATCGTCCAATTCGTAGTCGAGAAGGACGGTTCAATCACCGGTATCAAGGTAGCGCGTGGTGTCGACAAGGAGCTTGATAGGGAAGCTGTTCGCGTAGTAAGCAAGATGCCCAGATGGCAACCCGGTAAGAACAATGGTGTTGCAGTACGCTCACAGTTCACACTCCCCGTAACCTTCAAACTGCAGAACCAGTAATACCTCTCAGGAGCGACAACTCCGATTGTCCTCCCACAGACATACTTACTCTGAGGCGAATACCACACACGGTATTCGCCTCTAAAGTTTTTCCCCACATCGCATATATGCCTACCCTTTCAACCCCACTTCAACTTGTAGTTGCGTCGGGTTTGTGATCCGACGCCTGTGTCTCCGGATTTATTAACGGAGTACTTGCAAAACCTGCGTCGAGTTACAAACCCGCCGCGACTGCAAACAAAAAAGAGTGCGGGTGTATGACGGTTGATGTAACTATGTTCGGTCGGTGCTGGGCTATCAACCTTAAAAAGCCGACTTAAAAATAAAAGTCGGCTTATTGTATGGATATGAGGATTTCGGATCGGAGTATTGCGAGTGATGGTAATGGGTCAGAAGAGGGAACTTTTCTTAAGGAAGGCGGCTGTGATCTGGCCTATGTACATAGTGTGCAGGTCTTTGCCCCCAAGGGGGTACCAACGGGGCATGATACTCTTGTCATGGAATGAGCTTTCTGTCATCTCTTGTGAATAGGCCACACGACAGACGATTGTCAATGTTGCCTCTTCATATCCAACATCGCCGGTAGGAAGTTGCATGGGTGTGAGGCCGGAGTCGTGCATCTTATCCATGTCGCGACCACTCATTGTGCCTAATTTCTGTAACACCTTTTTATATTTCTCGGGGAAGAATGTCAGCGTGTATGAGTTAGTTTTATCGATCCACTCTTTTGTAAATCTGGTGGGTCTCACTACACACATTGCTGCCGGAAATCCCCATATATATCCCAAAAATCCCCATGAGGCTGTCATCATGTTGAATGAGTCGACGTTACCTGATGTAACCAGCATCCATTGATTGCCGATCATATCAATTAGTTTACCATCTATCTCTGTAGGATTAAGTTGTTTTAGTGTTGTCATATTGTTGTCATATTGATATGATTTACATTAGAGCTATTAAGTCCGCTAAAGATTATCCATTAGAGCTTCTTCAATCTGTTGTGGTGCAAAGCCTGTTACTCTAAAGAGCTCTTGTGTCATTGATTGGTCAGCAAAGATTATCACAGTAGGCACTGCCTCAACGCCATATTTCTTTGCCAACTCCGGGTGTTCATCTATATCAACTGTCACAAATTTAGCTTGCCCTTTGAATGTCTCAGCATATTGCTTGAAGTATGGCTTCAGCCTTTGGCATGGCTCACACCATGTAGCTGAGAAGTCTACTACGAAGGGAATCTTGCCGTTTATCGCCTCCATTGTGCTCGGGTCTGTTTCGCCGTCAACCGGTACAGGCACTTCCTCAAAATATTCATATGGAATAGTGTCAGCACTCTTTGTGGGTCCCATAGCGGCCGCTGCCAAAGAGTCAGCTTTTTCAATGGAATCATTCTTGGCACGATTGTTAGTGCATGAAGTCCAACATAAGCTTAATGCGGCCAATGCGCATATCAAAATTGTCTTTATATTCATTTGAGGTAGATTATAGTCTATTTACATTTTATTACAAAACACTTTTCCGTGGTAAAATGTTTGGAAAAGGGTTCTTTGCCTGATAAGACACCGCTCCAAGGAAAGGTATTCATTCCATGGAGCGGTGAGTGTTGGAGTTTATTAATTAAGCCTTATTGCAGTTTGATGCAACGGGTATTGCTTAGCAGGGGAGAGCAGCGTTTGTCTTGTGTACTGCGGCTGCGCTCTTTGCGAACAGCTCTTTCTCCTCCTCATTGAGGTTGAGTTCACAAATCTTTTCGATACCGTTCTTGCCGAGGATACAGGGCACACCGATGCAGAGGTCCTTCTCGCCATATTCGCCTTCGAGCAGAGCTGAGCAGGGGATCATTGCTTTCTGGTCGTGGATTACAGCTTCAACTACCTCAGCTGCAGCAGCGCCGGGAGCATACCATGCGCTTGTGCCGAGCAGCTTGGTGAGAGTAGCACCACCCACCATAGTGTCTGCGCAAACCTTGTCGAGAACCTCAGCAGACAGCAGCTCGCTCACGGGGATACCGCGGTAAGTAGCGAAGCGCTTCATAGGTATCATAGTAGTGTCGCCGTGGCCACCGATTACGAAGCCTTCCACCTCATTGGGGTTAGCGTTGAGGGCTTTGCTCATATAGTATTTGAAGCGGCTTGAGTCGAGTGCGCCACCCATACCGATGATGCGGTTCTTGGGCAGACCGGAAATCTTATGGATGAGGTAAGTCATGGTATCCATGGGGTTAGATACACATACTATTACAGCGTTGGGGCTGTGAGCCAGGATGCTCTCAGTCACCTGCTTAACGATACCGGCATTCACTCCTATGAGCTCTTCGCGGGTCATACCGGGCTTACGGGGTATACCTGAAGTGATGACAACAACGTCTGAGCCGGCAGTAGCGGCATAATCGTTAGTGACACCGGTGATACGAGTGTTCATGTCCAGCAAGTTGGCAGTCTGCATCATATCCATGGCTTTGCCTTCAGACACACCTTCCTTGATATCAATCATTACTACCTCATCGGCTACCTCGCGGATGGCCATCACGTTGGCTGCTGTAGCACCTACATTACCGGCGCCGACAACTGTTACTTTTGACATAATCTTTTGATTTTTAATGTATTGTGTTTTGGGTTATTTTTTTAGGTTGCATTGGCGGCTTGCCACTGTGGGCTGTGCGATGAGTTGCGCTGCCGGATATGTGACAATTATGCCAATGACTCTCAACTCCAGATATAACGCCTCTAATAGAGTGAAAGTTGTATTCGACAACAAAATTACAGAAAAATTTCCATAATCAAAAATTACAGAGCAACTTTTTATCCCGCGACTTTAACCCAACCTATATCATTGGTTATAAGCTGAGCCGGCCCTTACCTTGGCGCAATATTTCAGGTTCTGAGCCTGAGCAGTCCACGATGGTGGAAGGTTCGGCAACAGCTTCGTCACCGACAAGGATGAAATCAGCTTTGTATGCATAGCTTTCGGCTATCAGCTCCGGGTTTATAGTGTAGTCCTCCTCATCGGCATGGATGCTGGCAGTGAGTATCGGGCGCCCCAAAGCCTCGACTATCTGTTTGGGGGCCTCGCAATCAGGAATACGAATACCTACCTGTTTGCGCCCCTTGAATGCCTTGGGCAGTGTGCTGTTGGCCTTAAAAATAAATGTGAAGGGCCCCGGGCTGTGCTCTTTAAGGAGTTTAAACCCCTTATTGTCGATACGCGCGTATTCCGCAGCCTGCGATATGTCACGGCAAATAATTGAGAGGCTAATCTTCTCCGGATTGAGCCCTTGCACGCGGCACAAGTGCTCTATGGCCTTAGTATTCAGTGCATCACAGCCTATGGCATATAGAGTATCGGTGGGGTAAATCATCAGTTGCCCATCATCAAGTCGAGATGCAAAATCCCGAGCCTGACGCTCACTCAATGCATTGCCCCATATCTGAAAGGTATCCATTATGTTGTCAATTTTATGCCAAAGTTAGTTGTTTTTTGTGTAAATTACAAATTATTCGTAAATTTGCAGATTATTATGCGGCCCTGCATGGGGCTCAGAAAAGTGATGAGACTATGATAATAGGCATAATTGTGGCTATGGACAAGGAGCTCGACCTGCTCCTTCCGCTGCTTGAAGATCTTCAAGAACCTACTGAAATAAACGGTTTTAAGTTTCATACCGGCACCTTGGGTCGCCACGGGATTATTGCTATGCATTGCGGCATAGGCAAGGTAAATTCTGCTATCGGCACACTGACTCTGCTCGACAGTTTCCACCCGGACTATATCATCAATACCGGTGTAGCCGGAGGGGCTGGCCAAACACATGTACTCGACTTGCTTGTGGCTGATGCCGTGGCTTATCATGATGTGTGGTGTGGACCCGGCACAGAGTATGGTGCCGCTTCCGGATTCCCACTGTATCTCAAGCCCTGGCAGAAGATAATAGATATTGCGCGTGAGCTCATGCCGGCCGGTGACAAGACAAAGTTCGGCTTGATTTGCTCCGGCGATAAGTTCATTTCACAAGCTCAGGAAGTCAAGGAGATACGCTCTCACTTCCCGGATGTGATGGCCGTAGATATGGAGTCCGCATCCATAGCTCAAGTATGTGTGTTGCGCGGAGTGCCCTTCAATATACTGCGAGTCATAAGCGACACTCCCGGTGAGGAGGAGAACATTAGCCAGTATCAGAGCTTCTGGAGTGATGCTCCCAAGGAGACTTTCGGGGCCCTGACAGCCATATTACAAAAGATTTAAACAGCCGGCTATGGAGAAGATACCAAGTTTCACTATTAATCACCTTACACTGATGCCCGGCGTGTATGTCAGCAGACGCGATGTCATGGCTGGCGACTATGAGCTCACAACCTTCGACTGTCGCATGACAATGCCCAACCGCGAGCCGGCCCTTTCCATCTCGGCGCTCCACGTCATTGAGCATCTGGCTGCCACTTACCTGAGAAATCATCCTGATTGGTCTGAGAAGGTAATATATTGGGGCCCGATGGGTTGCTGCACAGGCAACTATCTAATACTCAAAGGGCATCTCGAGAGTAGCGATATAATCCCCTTGTTGCGCGAAGTATTTGAGTTTGTCAGTACATACGAGGGAATAGTGCCGGGAGCCACACCACGCGACTGTGGCAATTATTTACTCATGAATCTACCGGAAGCGCGTATAGTGGCTGCTCGCTACCTCAAAGTGCTTTCTGCCCCCAATTGTCCCACGGTATATCCCGATTGAACCGGACTCTACAACTATTAAATCAGGCCCCAACTCATATTATTCCATGACTTGGGGCCTGTTTATATTTCATTAGTAAATATCACTTGCCTGTCTTCTTTTTTGACTCGAAGCGATGGTTGGTCAGGGCAAATCGTACCAGGATATAGTTGAGAGGTATGCATATCGCCAAGGCGGGCAGCAGTGCAAGCTCGGGTCCTAACAACCCTTTGAAAATAGCTACGAAACCGGTCTGGCATCCCATATTGATGAGATGACTGATTGTAAACCCTAACCCCTTCTTGGCATTAGGTTTGGTATGGAAAGTGAAGAGGGTAGATAGAATGAAGTTAAAGATAAAACTTATGGCGTAGCTTATCATTGTGCTCACCACGGCTGGTACACCCACAGCTTTTACGAATACTAAGTAGATGACATACTGGAGTACGGTTGCAAAGCCACCCACCATGCCAAACCGCAGTATCTCGCTCATGCGAGAATTGCCGTTGATTGCCTTATTTAACTGTTGCTTCATGTCAAGTCAGGATGCACAAATCAATGTTTATTGTCAGCATCTTCGTCGTTTATAGAATTAAGGAAATATATAGGCCGGTTTTTAGTCTCCATGAATATGCGCCCCAAATATTCGCCTATGATACCCAATGAGAGGAGAATAAATCCTCCGATGAAGAGTATGAGAGATACTATAGTGGGGTAGCCCAGGACGGCATCCCCCCATATCAGAGCCTTGATTATCACCACCATAAGGTATATAAATGCGCAAAGTGAGACTATTAATCCCATATATGAGGCTAATCGGAGGGGTACTACGGAGTGCGACGTTATGCCATCTATAGCCAAACTTATGAGCTTGCCGGCGCTCCACTTGGAGTTGCCGGCTACGCGCTCTGAAACCACATAGTCTACCGGAGTCTTGCGGAACCCCATCACTTCATACAGTCCTTTGGTATAACGCTGTGACTCACGCAGTTGGCAGAGAGCATCGATGCACTTACGGTCGAGCAGGCGGAAGTCTCCTGCATTATCGTTAAAATCTACATCGCGGCTCATGCCGGCCAAGAGCTTATGATACAGGCGAGAAGTGGTGCGCTTAAGAAATTTCTGTTTGGTGCCTGTACGCCGCCCATACACGTCATCATATCCCTCCTCCCATTTGGCCAACATTTGTGGTATTATCTCCGGAGGCTCTTGTAGATCGGCATCGAGAGTTATCACGCAGTCGCCGGAGGCATGGTCAAAGCCGGCCAACATACCCACCTCTTTGCCATAATTGCGCGACATATCCAGAAAATTTACTCGCGCATCTTTCAGGCGCATGGCTTTAAGCAGAGAGAGTGTGTCGTCGGTACTTCCATCATTAATAAAGAGAAGTTCAAAGTCGTAACGATCTTCAAGAGGTGTTATCACCTCCTTCACACGATTGATGAAGTGGGGGAGTGCGTCCTGCTCATTGTATGCCGGCACTAATAGTGTAACTCTCTTTTTATGCACGTCACTCATCTTTAGTATTTTTTAGTGTATCAGGTGAGGATGGTTCTGAGGGTGTGTCGTTGAGGGTATCATCGGTTTCGGACTCCTTACGAGCTTGTGCGCACTCTTGATTGATGCTGTCAATGTAGTCCAGGATTTCATCACGGCCCGTAGCATTAACACTCGAGGTGATAAATATCGGGGGCAATTCTTCCCACTGTTTCAGCAGTTCTCGCTTGTAAGTAGCTATATTTGACTCAGTGACACGTGGCCCCTGTTTATCGGACTTAGTGAACACGATAGCGAAGGGTACTTGATTTTCGCCGAGCCATTCCATGAACTCCAAGTCAATCTTCTGAGGGGCATGCCTACTGTCTACCAACACAAATAGCAGAGTCATCTGAGGGCGTTCCAGCACATAGTTCTCAATGATTTTGCGTATCTCATCACGCTGCTTTTTGCCTCTGGCCGCGTACCCATAGCCGGGGAGGTCAACGATATACCACTGCCCCTTATTGATTGAGAAATGGTTGATTAGCAATGTTTTGCCGGGTGTCTGGCTGGTTTTAGCCAGTGATTTTCGGCCGGTTAGCATATTTATGAGAGAGCTTTTGCCTACATTACTTCGACCGATAAAGGCATACTCCGGCACCTCGGTGGCCGGGCATTGGGCCACCTTGGCATTACTGATCAAATATTCCGCACTATTGATTTTCATAACCGATGAAACGGACTCTTAATATACACGAAAATATTTTCTTGAACTGCAAATTTACACAATTTTTGCGTCATATCAAATTTTTCCGTAACTTTGTATTATGTTTGAGTCCTTAAATTCAAGTCTTCTGGATAATGCAGTGGCTGAATTCTCACGTCTGCCGGGCATAGGGCGTAAGACTGCATTGCGTCTGGCATTGCATCTGCTCAGGCAGCCGGCAGAAATGGCCGAGAGCCTCGGAGAGTCAATTATCAGGCTTCGTCGAGAGATGCGCTATTGCTCTGTATGCCATAATGTTAGCGAGAGCGACGTATGCCCCATTTGTTCCGATACGCGCCGCGATAAGTCTGTGGTATGCGTGGTAGAGAATGTCAAAGATGTGCTTACCATCGAAGCCACACGCGAGCACCACGGGCTGTATCATGTGCTCGGTGGACTGATTTCTCCCCTTGATGGTGTAGCTCCTCAAGACATTGAGATAGAATCACTTGTGTCGAGGGTGGCGGATCAAAATATCAAAGAAGTGATTTTGGCACTGAGCCCTACCATGGAGGGTGATACCACCGGCTTTTACATATTCCGAAAGCTGCGCGACCTGCCCGTTAAGGTGACCGTGATAGCCCGCGGCGTGAGTGTCGGCTCTGAGTTGGAATATGCAGATGAGTTAACCTTGGGGCGCTCCATCCAGCAGCGTATCCCATTTTCGTCAACATTCTCTAATTAGCCCTCTATGCTCAGTGATACCAACATACGTCTGCGTGCCCTGGAGAAGATTGACCTTATGACTCTTTACGAATGGGAGAACCTCTCGCAATATTGGCCGGCATCTGCCACATTGGCGCCATATTCACATCATAACTTGATGCGCTATCTGGAGGAATATGAGGCAGACCCGTATCGCACTGGCCAGTTGCGACTCATGATAGAGAGAATTGATGATACGGAGCCTTTAGGGCTTGTTGATTTATATAATGTTGAGGTACGTCATCGTCGCGCATGTGTAGGCATACTTATTGGCCCTCATCAGCAGCGACATGGCTATGCCCTCGCTGCCCTTCGCCTTTTAGAGGACTACTGCCGCAGACATCTCACACTACATCAATTGTTGGCAGCAGTGCCTCGCTACAATAATGCCTCGACAGGATTGTTTCATAAAGCCGGATATCAACATATTGCCACATTGACTGATTATCTTGCAGGAAGTCGCGAAGGTGAGTATCAGGATGCCATGATATTCAGCTTGATTTTGTGAAGTCAGTGAAAAATGTTAAATTTGCATTTGATTTGCACTGTCATAGCATAATAGGATGAATGTACTCAAGTTTGGAGGCACCTCTGTAGGCACAGTTGAGAGCCTCACTCATGTTAAGGAAATAGTAGAAAATCGCACTGAGCCGGTGGTTGTGGTAGTTTCAGCTCTCGGCGGTGTGACCGATATGCTCATAAATGCAGCCAAATTAGCCGTTGCAGGTGATGAAGGCTGGATGGATATCTTCGACAAGATAGTGGAGCGTCATCGCACAGTATGCGATAATCTGGTGCCTTCAGATGAACGTGCGGCGGTTTGGAATGAACTGCTCAACAAACTGGAGCGCCTCCGTCAATATTATCTCGGTATTCAATTGGTGGAAGATCTGTCTGAGAAAACAATGTGCAACGTGGTAAGTTTTGGCGAACGTATGAGCTCGCTGTTAGTAAGCCATATAATTGAGGATGCACAATTGTTCTACTCACCGGACTTTATAAAGACCGAGAAGTGGTTTGACAAGAATATCGCGGTAGCCGATTTGACTGACAAACTGATAAAAGAGACATTCTCCGGCAAAGACTTCAAAGTAGCTGTTGTGCCCGGCTTTATATCCTCTGATTGCAACAACGGTGATATCACCAACCTCGGACGAGGTGGCTCCGACTATACTGCGGCTCTGATAGCTGCCTCCGTCAATGCTGACACCCTTGAGATATGGACCGACGTCAACGGATTTATGACCGCTGATCCACGTATTATCAAGGATGCCACTGTGATACCACATCTTTCATTCCTCGAAAGCATGGATTTATGCAACTTCGGAGCAAAGGTGATTTATCCACCCACGATTTATCCTGTATTCCACAAGAACATACCTATCAAGATACTCAATACCTTCAACCATACCGCACCGGGCACACTGATTACAGATGAGCATCGTGTTCCTGTGCCCCAGCCTTTTAGAGGAGTGACATCCATAGCCGATGTGGCCATCATGGAGCTTACACCTACCGATGCCTTTCCTGCCAAGAAACTGCGTAACAGGGCTCTGAATGTGCTTACTAAAAAGGGTGTGGAGATCCTTCTGAGTGTCTGCCTGCCACAAGAAGACAGCACCGTGACTATAGTGCTTAAGGCAGCCGATGCGCAGCGCTCCATGCAGTTGCTGCGAGAGGATATGAGCGGCGAGGGTAATCCGGACACACTCCCCACGCTTAATCTGCTTACTGACATGAGTACCGTCACACTCGTAGGTGAGAATCTCAAGTCAGATGTAACTGCAGGCGACAGAATGTTGCACACATTGAGCCGCGCCGGCATTTCTATAGCTGCATCCGGAAAGGGCTCCTCCGGCTTTGCCATGACCGCTGTTATCCCAAGCGCCGCCATGAAGGAGGCTTTGCAGCTGCTCCATGCGCAATTTTTAAGCAAATAAAATATTGACTCATAGTCCTGTTTTTATAGATATTCGAAATTAAACAGGTCCTATTGTATTCATGCGGGGCATTAGAAAATTGCAAAGTGCTAATTTATGCGAAATTACGCTGATTTGTCTTAAATTAGTACTTAAATAGGTTTGGATAGTTTAATTTTTTTTTATATTTTTGCACAATTAAGTGGCTCAATATCCAATCTTAGCCAACCCGAATTTTCGGTTATATTACCCAAATACAGTTTGTTCTAATCGCTTCGTTATGCCTTCGATGTATGAGACAATTCAAGTATTGCCTTTGTTTCAAGGTACATCAGCCGATCAAATTTCTGATTTCCTTGCCAAGACAAAGGTGGAGTTTGCAAAATTCCGACCCGGCGACCGTATAGCTGAAGTCGGCGACGAATGTAGTGCACTCAAATTTATTATTTCCGGCAGTGTGCGTTGTTATATGGGCATTGCCGGTGGCAAGGTGGCTCTATGCACATATTTGGGCCCGGGGAGCGCACTGTGTGCTGCAAACCTGTTTGGTATGTACACACACTTTCAAGATGATGTCACATGCGTTACCGAGGGTAGCTATATGTCTATAACAAAGGGCCAATACTTCAAACTGCTGCAGTCGGCCCCCATTTATCTGCTGAACTACATCAATTATCTCAGCTTTCATGCACAGAGGGCGCGCCGCAGTCTGTGCATGGACTATGGCGCCGGGCTCAGGGTGTGGATAGAAGGTCTCCGCGAAGGGCTGATAGACCGCCATACTCAGGGTGTAGAGTTGCACAGCACACTCGAAAACCTGGCTTCAATAGCGAGCCAAAGCGTGGAGCAGACACGCCGCACACTTGATGAAATGGCATCAAGCGGCGAGCTGTCATACGAAGGGGATATAGTGATACACCTCTTCAGCTGACAACCCGCCGCATGTAAGAACTTGTTTAATAAAAAATGTGAACGTCAGGGTCGCAGATGTGCTTCAGCTTTGAGGCTGCAAGTGAAGGAACATAGCGGGCTATGTGACTGAACCAAAGGCTCAAAGATGAGGTGCAGCTGCGAGACATAACGGTAATTTTTGGAAACAAGACTCTCAATGAAGTAAAAAGATAATTTATGAATTATGTAAGAATGTTAAATCATGGTGTCTTTTTGGCTACTTTGACTCGTCTTGCAGGGAGCAATGCGAGCATTGTGACCGGAAAGACGAGTCAAAGTAGCTCAAAAACATACCGCACTGACATTCACATTTTTTATTAAACAAGCTCTAAAATATCTAAAGCAGTAAATCGGCGGGCTACGCACGCCTTTTGTTTGCATACCCAACCCCGCACACCCACGGCTATAGTCGCGTGTGTACGGGCTCAATTAGATGCTACTTGCGAAACTTGAATAAGTTATAAGACCTTGATTCTTTTTATGAGTCGGGGGTTTGTTCTTTACCGGGGAAAGCGTTCCATCCCTGCGCTTTGAGCGGGAATTCTTGCCCGTCGCGTGTTATGAGAGCGCAGCCGGCTTCCGGGCGTGTGATATAGCCTATTACCTTTATCCCCTCAAGTTTTGAGATGGCGTCATGCTGAGCCAGGGGCACGGTGAACAATAGCTCATAATCCTCACCTCCATTGAGTGCCACAGTAGTGACATTCATGTTCAACTCTTCAGCCATCACCGCTGTCTGGTAATCAATAGGTATCTTGTCTTCATACACACGGCAGCCGGTGTCTGAGGCCTTGCATATATGCAGCAGTTCGCTTGAGAGGCCATCGCTGACATCCATCATCGAGGTGGGTTTAATGCCAGCCTTAGCAAGAGTCTCAATGATGTCGCGGCGAGCCTCCGGCTTGAGATGACGCTCCAGAATGTATTCCTTACCGGCGAAGTCAGGCTGGAAATCCTTACCGGCTGAGGCTGCTACAGAATTCTCACGTTCAAGCAGTTGCAGGCCCATATAAGAAGCGCCTAAGTCACCACTGACGCATATCAGGTCTGTGGGTTGTGCGCCGGAGCGATATACGATGTCCTTATCTTCAGCCTCCCCCAGACAGGTTATACTTATCACCAGGCCCGAGGCAGAAGCAGAAGTGTCGCCGCCAACAAGGTCAACTTCGTAGTTCTTGCAAGCCAATCGGATACCGGCATACAGCTCCTCGAGGTGCTCTACAGTGAAGCGTGCAGATGCACCTATGCTCACGGTGATTTGCTTTGGAGTGCCGTTCATGGCATATATGTCGCTGAAGTTTACCACAGCAGCCTTATAGCCGAGGTGCTTGAGGGGTACATATCTCAGGTCGAAGTGTATACCCTCCAGCAATAAGTCGGTAGTGACGAGGACGCGCTTGGTGGCATAATCAAGCACTGCGGCATCATCGCCTATTCCTTTCTTGCTCGATGCATTTATTAATGGGAATTCGGCCGTCAGATGCTCTATCAGGCCGAATTCTCCAAGTTGCGATATTTCTGTTTCTTTCATTTTTGTCTTCAATGAGATGCTCTTAGACCCCATCTTATAAAATTTTTAAGGCTTAGGGGCGGTTTTGGGCGAAGGATTTTTGCAAGTTGAGGATGGAGCAATGCGGGCATTGCGACTGACGAGACTTGGCGAAAATCATCGGCCAAAACCGGACCGCTACTAACTTTAAAACATTTTACAAGATTCCCGGGTATTTGTTAAATATTAATTATTTACGTTAATAATCTCTTTGTAAGGCTATTTTAGTAGCAAAGTTATCTTTTATCTCGCATCTTTGGGCCCTTTTTGTTCTTTGGTTCAGTCACATAGCTCGCTATGCTCCTTCGCCTACAGGCCAAAAATAGCTCCAAAACTGCGACCCCTAAGCCTTAAAAATTTTATGAGATGGGGTCTTCGACACACTCTTAGAGTCTGTCCACGAGTTCAGTCATGATTTCAGTCATGAAGGGCTGAGCCTTGACAGCTGCCTTCTGCACCTCCTCATGTGAGGGCACTTCCTTGATGTCCTTTCCACCGAGGTCTGTGATTACGCTTACGCCGAAGACTCTCATGCCGGAATGTTTGGCTACGATGACTTCGGGCACTGTACTCATACCCACGGCATCACCTCCGATGATGCGGAAATACTCATACTCGGCGGGAGTCTCGAATGTAGGGCCGGGGGTTCCCACATATACACCGTGCATCACACGGATATTCTTTTCAGCTGCAATCTCATCAGCAAGTTTGATGAGGTGATGGTCGTAAGGCTCTGTCATTGCCGGGAAGCGAGGGCCGAGCTCTTCATAGTTTTTGCCACGCAGAGGGTTCTCCGGGAAGAGGTTGATGTGGTCTGTGATTATCATGATATCACCCACGCGGAAATCCTTGTTCATACCGCCGGAGGCGTTGCTGACAAACAGAGTGTCAACACCCAAGCGGCGCATAACGCGCACCGGGAATGTGACCTGCTTCATGTCGTATCCCTCATAATAGTGGAAACGACCCTGCATTGCCATCACATATTTCTCACCGAGGTATCCGAAGATGAGTTTGCCACTGTGTCCCTCTACTGTGGAGACGGGCATCTCGGGAATGTCCTTGTATGGTATTTCTGCTACTACTTTGATGTGGTCTACAAGCTGACCTAAACCGGTGCCGAGGATAATACCGATTTTAGGCATCTTTTCAACTTTCGAACTGATATATTCAGCTGCTTTCTCAATCTTATTCAACATAGTATTTTTGGGTTTTAAGGATTGTCTGCCTTATATAAATTTATATCACTTTTATCTTTGAAGGATAGAACATCCACTTGCTGCTCAGACTATAAAATATAACAAATTACTCATCTATTTGGTTTTCATCGTCAGCTTCTGCGGCTGTGGTTTGTTCTACTGACTTATTTCCCGGCGTTGTCGAATTTATAGCATTGCGCAGTGCTCCTATAAAGTCGGAACCTTCGATACCTTCAAGCATACTTATTGTGATGGGCAGATAGAAGATATATGGCTTGAGGTGCTCGGGGAAGTAGGGATTATGTGCGAGTCGCACAGCATCCTTCTCGGTCGTTATAATGATATGTCGTGACCCCTTCATCTCATCAAATCGGGTGGCAATCTCTTCAAGCTCAGCGCGGGTAAAGTCGTGATGGTCCGGGAAGTGTGCCACCTTGGCTCTACAAGGATAATTCTTGAAGTGGCGTATGAATGGCCTGGGGTTTGCAATACCGCTGATGAGGAGTACAGCGTCACTCTCGCGGAGCTCATCCATACGCAGGGCATATCGGTTCTCCTTCTCAAAGACAGGCTCAAGCTCCCCATATTTTATGCGGGAGAAGAAGAGCTTCTGGTAATCCCACAGGTCGAGGTCTTTCTTATATACGCGGAAGTCAAATGGGCGTTTACCATCGGGCACCTTGGTCACCACAATTATGTCGGCACGATAGCGAGCCATTTTGCTCTCACGCAGGCGCCCTAACGGGAGCAAATGGTCTGTCTCTACCGGGCGCGAATAGTCTATGAGCAGCAGATTGACCTTCGGCTGTACCCTACGGTGCTGGAAAGCGTCATCAAGGATGACAAGATTGATTTTCGGGTCTATCTCCAGTAGCTTGCGGATACCTTTAGCGCGTGATTCGCAGACAGCTACCTTGACGCGAAATCCAAATTTGCGGTATATCTGGTATGGCTCGTCGCCGATAGTGTCAGGGGTAGATGTTGAGCCGGCCATGACAAAGCCCTTGGTTTTGCGCTTGTAGCCGCGAGAGAGCACCGCGATGTTATATGCAGAGGCGAGATGGTCTACGATATATTCTACATGAGGGGTCTTGCCGGTGCCTCCAACAGTGAGATTGCCCACTGATACTACCGGGACATCAAACGATGTGGAATGAAATAAACCCCAGTCATAAAATTTATTACGAAGATATGTACCCGCACCGTATAGCCACGAGAGGGGTGTGAGGACGTATGATATGACGTTGGACAATGCTGTTCTCTGTGCTTGCTGCATATAAGTGTCTGCTCAATTTAAATTAAACTTTATGTGGCTATGCTCATTTGTATTTAGAGGCCTTTATCCCGGCGCCTTTTGGCATCTTCTGCTCAAAAATTCGCTCGGCATAAAGTTAAATTTAAATTGAGCAGCCACTTGTTCGTGAATATCTGTTGTTAAGAGTGTGTCTAATTATATGGAGGACTCTATAGGGGGACTAAAGCGAAATCCGGAAGGGTGACATCTCGGCACGCACCAGCTTATGGTCTGTGAGGCCGGAGAGTATCTTCCGGGCTGTCTCGCTATATTGTTGTACATCGCCACATGTGAAAAGGCTGACAAGCCGGGCCATTTGAGAGGTGCTCTGTTGCAGGTTGCTCAACATGGCTACGAGTGTCATCGAAGTCTGCGGGTAGTTCACACGATTATAGTCTTTCAGCTTGGCCTTATCGGCTGCAAAAGAGATTGCTTGGTCTAAGTCGCCGAGCTCATCCACCAGCCCATAACTCTTGGCCATAGCTGCCGGCAGAGGACGCCCATCAGCTATCTCCTTAATCTTCTCGATGTCGATATGGCGTCCCTCCGAACAACGGCTCACAAAGAGCTCATAGCCATTGTTGACCATCTGCTGCATAGCCTCAAGCTGTTGCTCAGTGAGAGGCCGTACGATAGCCGGGAACACACCATTGGGGTTCGTGGCCACCATCTCAGCATTTATGCCAAGCTTGTCCATAAGGGAGGCTACATTCGGTATGAGACCGAAGATGCCGATTGAGCCGGTGATACACAACTGGTTGGCGAAGATGCGGTCAGCGCCGCATGATATATAGTAGCCGCCCGATGCTGCATAGTCGCCCATAGAGACTATGAAGGGCTTACCGGTCTTTTTAAAGGTCTCCAAAGCCTCCCATATCTGCTCGCTGCCGAAGGCAGAACCTCCCGGCGAATTGACACGTAGCACCAGTGCCTTGACATTATCATCATGTGCCAGCTCCAATATCTGCGGGACAAGAGTTGTGGAGTTTATGCCACCGCCACCCATAACATCGTCAATGCCACCGCAGGCATAGAGCACCGCCACCTGGTCTTCGGCCTGAGGTGTCTCTGTCGGGGCTTGAAGTGCCAACTCTTCCGGCGAGATACAATTCTCAAGTTTGTCGCCATCCTGACCAATAGCTTTGGACAGACGTTCCTCAAACTGATGTCGGTACTCGAGTTTGTCCACAATGTGAGCCTTGTGTACATATTCGGCTGACTTTAGAGACACATAGTCATTGTTGATAAGAGTATCAATATAGTCCGGAGTGAGCGCCTTGCGCGACTGTGCTATATCCGACTTTATTTGATACCACAAGGTGTCGAGGAGCTGCATGGATTGCCGGCGCGCCACCACACTAATGGAGTCTTGTGTATATGGCTCAATGGCGGCTTTGCCTTTGCCTACACGCACCGCCTGAAACTCAATGCCAATTTTGTCAAACAGCTCTTTGTAGAAGAGGCTCTGGCCCCCCAAGCCGGAGAGTGTCACAGACCCGGCCGGGTTGAGCGATATCTCATCGGCCACTGTAGCGACGAAATATGCTCCCTGGCTCATATTGTCGGCGTATGAATAGACTTTCTTACCGCTTGATTTGAAGTCCGCAAGGGCGCTTCGTATGGCCTGTAGAGTGGCCGGAGCGGCTGATACCTGCCCGCAATCCAGATAGATAGCCTTGACCTTATCGTTGGTCTTCGCTTCATGGATGGCTACAAGCAATGTCTCCAGACTGTGAGAAGTACTCAAGTCTTGAGTCACAATGCTTATTACGTTAAGGTCTGAAGCATCATCACGCTCTACAAAAGTGCCGGAAAGGGATATCTCAAGCACTCCCTTGTCATCCAGACCGGGTGCTTTGCTCCCCAATATATTTCCGACTACGCCGAATATGATAATCACGGCTACTATGCCCGCGAGCACAATAGCTACCCATGCGCCGACAAATGATGATAATGCGTTAAGAAAAAACTTTTTCATGCCTTGTGGAGTCTGTGCATTTTATTAAACAAGCTCTAAACAAGCTCTTGGTGGGTTAAATCAAGCAAGAGAGGCTATTACTGCCTTGATATCTTCGGCAAGTTTCTCGGCCTCTGCCGACGTGTGAGCTTCGCTGTAGATGCGGATTATGGGCTCTGTGTTTGACTTGCGCAGATGCACCCAACTCTCCGGGAAGTCTATTTTCACACCGTCGATATCTGTGATGGTGAGCGCGCCGGTCTTGTAGTCAGCCTCGGCCATATATTTGGCTTTGACAGCTGCAAGGATTTTATCGACATCAATCTCGGGTGTGAGTTGTATCTTATTTTTGGCGATGGCATATTGCGGATAGCCGGCCTTGAGCTCTGTCACCTTCTTGCCACTCTTGGCTAACAGGGTGAGGAACAGAGCGATACCCACCATGGCATCACGGCCATAATGGCTGGCAGGATATATCACGCCGCCATTGCCTTCACCTCCTATCACAGCACCTGTCTGCTTCATCTTGGTGACAACATTAACCTCACCAACAGCAGCGGCATTGTATTCACAGCCGACATGGGCACGGGTGACGTCGCGCAGAGCACGTGAAGAGCTCAAATTGCTCACAGTGTTACCCGGGGTTTGTGAGAGTACATAATCGGCCACCGCCACCAGTGTGTATTCCTCCACAAACATTTCGCCGTTCTCCATTACGATGGCCAGACGATCTACATCGGGGTCCACCACAAATCCCACATCGGCAATACCTTTCTTCATCAGGTCGCTAATCTGAGTGAGATTTTCGGGTATAGGCTCAGGGGTATGTGCGAATTTTCCATTGGGTTCGCAGTTGAGCTCTACAATGTTCTTTACACCAAGAGCCTTCAGCAGCTTTGGCACGATAATGCCACCCACAGAGTTGACAGCATCCACAGCCACAGTGAAGTTGGCAGCGGCAATAGCCTCGCGGTCTACCAAGGAGAGAGCAAGCACCTTGTCGATGTGTTTGGCAACGTATGTGTTGTTGGTATAGACATGCCCCAACTCAGTGACCGTCGCATACTCATAGTCATCATTTTCGGCAAGGCGAAGCACCTCTTTGCCTTCTGCGTCATTGAGAAATTCGCCATGCTCATTCAGGAGCTTGAGAGCATTCCACTGCATTGGGTTATGGCTCGCAGTGAGTATGATGCCTCCGCAGGCATTCTCCTCAGTGACGGCAATCTCGGTGGTGGGGGTGGAGGCCGGCCCGATATTCACCACATCAAAGCCCATGGCTGTGAGGGCACCACACACCAGAGAGTCCACCATGGCTCCTGACAGGCGCGCATCCCTTCCCACTACGACAGTACGGTTGGTCTTAGTAGTATTTTTCTTTATGAAAGCAGCATAAGCTGATGTAAACTTTACTATATCGACAGCGCTCAGGCCATCGCCGGGGCGGCCACCTATTGTGCCGCGTATACCTGATATTGACTTTATTAGTGACATAACATTAACAATTTCTAAAATTGAGCCGGGAAGTACCGGATATTATACAAGTAGGGTTGACAAGCACCCATCTCAGACTGGATGCCATAGTATGAGCGGATTACGATATTCACCTCGCAGTCCAGGCCTAAATACTTCAATGGCACCTGAATACCGCTGCCATAGGCCAGCGAAGATGCCAGCTCCGTATTGTCGAATCTGAAGAAAGTGGCATTGTCGGCGCCCACATTATTGGCATTGCCGGAAGGGGTGGGATTAAGCCCATCATACATCTCCTCGATATTGGTACGCATATATCTGAAGTACACCATTTGGTTCTTCTGTGCCTTGTTGCTGAGGTTGCCCGGATTTATCACCTGCATATAGATGTATCCATCGTCATCCATGCGGTAATAAGGAGCATCCTCTCCGTATTCAAAGATGCTGTCCTGAGGTATCTCATTGACTATTTCGTGCTGAGCCATGAACCAATTTACAGCCTTCTCCTCCTGGCGCAGCAGCTCGGAGTAGCTTTTTGTCTTGCTGCATGAGGCAGAGGCTATGATAAGGCCTATGGCAGCTATGAGTATTGAAAATTTGTTGTACATAATCGTTTAAAAAAGATAACCTTGTTCTTGAAGCTTGACAGCGGCGTTATGGGCCTCTTTGTCATATTGTGGCATTATTTCCTCCAAAGCCTCGATACATTCCTGCACAGAACCCTCAAAATCGCCGCCGGCAGCCTGAATATGGCCGCCGCCACCGAAGTGTTCGCTGCATATACGACTCACGGGGAAGGACCCCAATGAACGCATGGAGAGACGCACCTTATCCTTCTCCTGGCGCATGAAGATAGCGTATATTACACCGCGGAGTTCCAGTGCTTGGTTCACCAGCCCCTCGGTGTCACCCTTCTTGTAGTCATACCTGTCGAGGTCTTCCCGGCTGAGCCACACTACGGCGGCTTTATGCTTGGGATATACCTTCAGACGCTCACACAGGGCGAAGGATGTGAGTTTCAGGGCATTCTCGCTTTTGGTCTCAAGCGTCTCTTTGAGTATCAGCCGCTTGTTGACACCCAGCTTCAGCAGCTCCTTCATTATGTCATACAAGTCCAGATGCTTGGTGTTGACACTCAAGTTGCGTGTATCGGTAATAATACCGGTAGTCAGGCATGTGGCAGCATCCTTGCAGTGTGCCAGCTCCTCAAACATATCCATGCCGCATATCAGTCGAAACATCAATTCGCAGGTGCTCGACATGTCCGGATAACTTATAAGCAGGTCAGCGAATGTGTCGGGAGCCTCATGATGGTCGATTATCACCTTATGTGCTTTGGCAGATGTAAAAGTGCTCTCCAGGTCACTAAGACGTGAAGGAGTGTTGAAGTCGCACCCGATAATCAAATCAGCTTCTTGAAACAAACGACCGGCATACTCTTCATAGCGAGTGAAGGGCACCACATCGTTAAAGCCGGGTAAGAAAGCAAGCACACTCGGGGGAGTGTCCGGAGTGACCACGTGAGCCTGTATATTTCGTGTTCGCAGTAGATGCATCATTGCCAATGTGCTGCCTATGGCGTCGCCATCCGGGCGCACATGGCAGGTGAGCACCACCTTCTTGGCTTTATCAAGCAGGGGACGTAAATGCCTCAACTGTGAATGGCTTATCATCTTCTCAATCATCTAACAATCAGTATGTTGTGGCGAGGGAAGGTGCTTAACACGTTTACCCGCCAATAATTCAACCTACAAAGTTAGCATAAAAAATTCAAATTATAGTAATATATCACAATTTTTTCAGTCTCATTCAAGTCTCATTCAAGTTTTGTAACTTAACCTATATGACATAAACAAGCACTAATTACGCGGGCTACAATTGAATATACTATGGTTAAGAGTGTCTGCAAGGACACCGACTTATAGTAACCCCGTACACATGATGCAGCAGCCGTGGGTGTGCGTGGTTGCGTAGGCAAACAAAAGGCGCGCGTAGCCCGCCGATTTACTGCTTGTAAATGTTTTCCACATTAACTTGCAAACTTGAATAGACAATTATTTGAAGGTAAGTTGAATACTAATACAATATACACAATATTAGGGGTGGTATTCGCAAATTAAAAACTTTTTAAAGAAAGATTTAAAAAATGTAATTTTTTTCTGAAAGAATCAGCCAAAATACTTTGTGGATTGATTAAAAAAATATAAATTTGCGTACTAATTATTCGACCGTATGACTCGTATCCTAAGCTTTTACAATAGAGCTTTGCCGATAGGCTAAGACATGACGCTCATATACAATGCATTATCTGATAAGTATGTGGACGTAAATCAGTTGGTTAAACTGAGCGATTACTCTTGCCCGGAATGCGTTGCCGATATTTATGATTAACTAAAACACAATATAATATGAAACAAACAGAAAGAATACAAGAGTTTCTAAAGCAAGGACGTAGTATAATCTTGTGAAGAATCAACTGGAATTAGGTAAATAAACACGTAGGTATAAAACTATGAAAAAGTATATCAGTCTTTTAGTATTGTTAACGGCTATTAGTGTCCGAGCAGCTGAGCCGACAGATACCATCAGTGCGGAGACGGCAGACAGTATAGCTGTCAACCATGAGTTGGCGGAGTTTGTAATAGTGGGAGAGCGCTCATGGATAGAAGGTAATAAAGCAGTTTTCTTGCCTACAAAGCAGGAGAAGAATTTAGCTACCGACCCTGCATCTCTAATACAACGTATGAAGATACCACTACTGGTGGTGGAAGATGGTGTCATCAAGAATGTACAAGGTAATACAGTGCCCGTATACATTAATGGCGTGCTTGCCGAGGGTATAGATATTTCTACTTTCTGGGCTAAACAGACTAATAGGGTGGAGTATATTGATCACCCGACTGATCCGAAGTATAATGGAGCGCAGGCTGTTGTCAACATCATAATGCCAGAATATGAAGTGGGTGGTATCACCAAGCTCAGTGCATCACAAAATATGCCGGGAGGAGGTTCATACGATGTGGCTTCCAAACTGGTGTATAAGAAGATGACCTACGGCTTGTTGGCCCAATATGGATATAGACGAAATCACAGCAATTCGCAGTTGGGCACCGAATCGTATAAGGGGATATATTATGATAATCGTTATTATGAGGATATAGACCATGATTATTCGAGTCATTCATGGAGCAGGTATGATAACTTAAGCGTGTCACTCAATGCGCGCTATGTGTCTCCCAAGACTAAATTTGCGAATACCATAAGTCTGCAAAGGACAAATAATCCGGGCAGCGGCATGGAGAATTCTGATTCATGGACTCCTAATTTGTTCAGCTCTCACAGCTCCGGCACCTCTACAACATCACGCTCTCTATCGCCTCAAATGTTCGGTAATCTATCTCATACATTTACTGATAAGGTTTCATCAAGTACTTTCTGGTCTTATTCTTACGCGCATAACGATGCTTCGTCTACCTATCGTAATGGGGAGTTGACGCCCATCCTGAATGGCACACGAGAAGATGTACACTCTGCCTCTCTCTCCGAGATGGTAGCATATATATTAAAACCGGGGACAATGGCACTGTTTTTCAATGCCGGGACAAGCATGAACTGGTATTCAACACTTTATACCGGCTCGGCAAACACACATCAGAGACAGTGGCGAGGACAAACAAACGTGAGCGTGTCATATAGAACTGTGCTTGCCGAGAAGTTCTCATTGTCAGTAGACCCCGGCTTGTTACTGGATTATTGGCATCTGTATGGCACGGATACTCATTTCAGCGTAAAGCCTGCTGCATCTTTGACTCTAATTTGGAATATAAACAGACGTTCATCGTTAACTGCATTTGTGCGCCATTTTAGCTCACAACCATCTGCTTCTCAGTCAGGTGATGTGATTATTAGGCAAGATGAATTAAATTGGCTCAAGGCAAATTCAGAATTGAAAAATAACAGCACCTGGATGTCAGATATAAATTACTTTTGGATGCAGTCCAGGACGTTTACCATGAATGCAAGTCTCTCATATATCCGTGAAGAAAATCAATTGTTTACCATATATGAAGCTGCCCCGTCCAATATGGGAGGTGTAATAAGGACATACGCTAATGGTTCAACAATGAATTCATACACCCTCAATATACATGGTGGTTTAAGGCTGTTAAAAGAAAGATTGTATATCATGCTTCAGCCGGTATTTTTATATAGTGAGGTCGGTGGAGTCTATGCTCGCAGTCTGTTCCATACCAGACTAAGAGCATATGCCTCCTATGAGCTTGGTAATTTTAGCATTAATGCCTATTACAGCACTCCACAGAAGGACATCTCAGATGGAGGTCTCGGCACCGACTGGTATGCACAATCCCTTAATCTTGGTGCTACATACGGCAACGGTGAATTTTATGTAAACCTCTCATTTGATGGTCTCCTGAATAGAAAGTCAAAAAGCAAACATTACCTCAATGGGGGAGTATATGAAAGTCACGAGACAAGTTTTACCATAGGTCGTCAAATAAATCTACGAGTCACTTACACTTTCGGTTACGGTAAACGTGTAGAGCGCAATATAGATATTGAGTCCGGCGGAGAAATCAAAACCGGTGTTTTGGGCTCAGATTTATGATCTATGCATACAATATAGAGCAATAGGGAGGGAACCAAATTCTCTCCCTATGTGTTTATCCTATATAATTCATACTCCGGTAGCATGAAGGCAGGTTGAGATACCATGGACTAA
>JAMPDX010000036.1 GCA_023665425.1 Muribaculaceae bacterium | reverse complement strand
ACAAGGCATACCCAATACTTGGCTACTCACTTACCGAGAACTTCGATCCCGACAAAATGGGCGATGCCACACGTCAGCTCCTCAAGCTCTATGCCATGCACATCGAGAATGTTAGATACGACAGCACAGTGCCAGAAAAGGCTATTGCCGCGTGGCAAGATATACCCACGTTCATTGCCTCTGCACTGAAGTCGCACTACGAAGCCACCGACCCTTATCTCACCACCGATGAGATTATGGCCGAATTGGCCTACACCGCCGGCACCTATGATGCTCCGGCCTCTACATCGGAGTTCTACTATCCCGATCAATGGGAATCGCTGATAGATGATGAGCTTGCCCTCAAGGGCACAGTGCCACTAGGGCTTATATCTTCGCAAGGCATCTACCCGGTGGCTGTGCATGGCAGGCGCGGCGACTATTACCGCATGCGCCTTGACGGGCCTAACAGGCAGCTTTGGCGATTGCTCCCCACTGAGATACTCAGTGCAGGGGAGATGGCTGTCTTTGGCAATCCTCCACGTCTTACCGACGAAGAGATTGAAGATATACCATTTGAATTCTACGATAGTTTCATCGCAGCCACGCGTCACGAATATGAGCGCGACCGCTCTGCCATAGAGGAAAGCTTGGTGGTGAGAGAGCCGGCAGTGAGATGGCATGGTTTGGGACACTACACAATCACTCTGCCAGAACAGGCTCGCATGGTGCGTGTCTACAGCCTCGATGGCTCGCAAGTGTATGGTGAAAAATTCAGAGAAACCAATCAGGCTACCTTCGATATTTCTTCGCTACCCACCGGCTTCTACTTTGCCGTAGTGTGGGGCGAGAGTGGCAAGCCTTACGGCATAAAGCTATTTAGATAACTGAACACTTTATTATGAAATTCTATAATTCACGCCTATTCACCGGGGTGGCACTTGTGCTGATAATTGCGGTGATTTGTGCCACCTTCACTTTGCGCACCGTGTGGTGGAGCTATATCGACATTTTCTGCTTCTTCATGGCAGCCTTCTGCCAACTTATGGCGTTGACTGTATGTGCAAAATTGCCGCGTCCAGGTGCCACGTTATCATTGATAGCCTTGGCATTCTGTATAGCAGGAGTGGTGGCCTTGATCGGTGAGGCAATAGCTTGGGGTTGTTTGGCTTAAAAGTAAATAAGAAGTCTAACAAGCATAATGGACTATCAATTACTACTCATTTTGAGCGTATTCCTTGGAAGTGGCATAGGTGGTGTGTGCCGATATGCCATGTCGATGGGTATAGATAAACTTGTAGTCAAGGCAGCAAACTCCGGAGGTTGCACACAATTCCCTTTCAGCACATTTGCAGTCAACATCTTAGGATGCTTCATCATAGGAGTGCTTTATGCTTTGGCCGACAAAGGAGTAAGCATGTCGCCGGCCACTAAGCTGCTTCTCACCACCGGCTTCTGCGGTGGACTCACCACCTTTTCTACATTCTCGCATGAGAACCTGCTTCTGTTCACTTCCGGGAGGCATCTTACGCTGCTCATCTATGCAGTGTTGTCACTGCTCACAGGCTTCCTTGCCGCCCGCGGTGGCCACGATTTTGTGGAGCGAGTGTTTTGACACTGATATGTAGCCCATTGCAAAGAAGCCGAGAAGGATAATCATGAGTGTCTGGCAGCTCCACACCACAAGTCCGTAGGCTGCTCCTTCCGCCTCGCTTATACCATAAAGTGAGAGAGCAAACATCACCGCAATATTCCAAGGTCCAAGGCCACCATTGGAAGGCACGGCCACACTGCACGATCCGAACACAAAGACTACAAGTGCCGGCAGAAATCCCGCCGCCATGCCCGGTTGCTGCATTAATTCACGCGTAAACGGGAAAGCCATGAAGCAAGAATAGGTCTCAAGGAAGTAGCAAGCCCAAATTCCAAACGTAAGAATGATGTACATGCCTATACCCTTGAGGTGAAACAATATAGCAAAGCCATGCCACATCTTCTCCATCCCACCCTCAAGTTTGGCTATAGCCTTAACGCGCCGAAAGTGATACATCACAACTATAGCGATGATCGGTATTATCACAACTGCTATCCAAAAACCTGCAGATGAGAGTACATCGGTAATATTTCTACCCATACTGTACTTATCGAGGAAACGCATCATAGCAGGGTGAGCTACCAAGAGTGTTAGAACCACAAGCATGAGTATTACCACGGCATCGCTTATGCGATCGCCCAGATCGGTGCCCACAATGGTAGTCAGAGGAGTACGCGTGTGCCGAGACATATACACGCACCTCCAAGCCTCACCAATAAACGGAAAGAACAGATTCATGGCATAAGCTCCAAATATCGACACGCTCTCAGCCACCGGCGAAATGGGTGGTATTCCCACGTCGCGGAGCTGTATACCCCAGCGTATACCTCTTATAATGAAAGACATCATGGTGAGAATCATCATAATGGCGATATAGAAAAAATCGCACCCTCCACTTATCACTCTCATCACATCGTGAATATTCACACGGTGCAACAACCAGATTACCAAT
Source organism: Muribaculaceae bacterium (assembly GCA_023665425.1). Lineage (GTDB taxonomy): Bacteria > Bacteroidota > Bacteroidia > Bacteroidales > Muribaculaceae > Lepagella. The sequence goes on along the minus strand of JAMPDX010000036.1, from coordinate 784 downwards.
ACGGCTGATATGAGTATTGGGAGCGTATACCTCAGGCACTTGCCTGCCGCATCAAGAATCCTATGAACGGAAGCATTAATCATCTTGATGTTATAACAAATAGAGTGTCTAAAGCGTTCAATAGATAAATTAATGATTATACCACAATGACTAAGGAAATATATTTGGCCGGGGGATGCTTCTGGGGTACCCAGCATCTGTTTTCCCTCGTGGAAGGTGTGGCGCTCACTGAGGTTGGCTATGCCAATGGCACAGTTGTAAACCCCACATATGAGGAGGTTTGCACCGGTAAAACCGAGGCTGCCGAAACAGTGCGCATAGTCTACGACGATACTATAGTGGGTCTCACCGACCTTCTCAAGCTATACTTCAAGAGCATTGACCCGCTTGCGCTGAACAAGCAGGGGGGAGACGTCGGCACGCAATACCGCACCGGAATATACTACACTGACCCTTCTGATTTGCACGTGATTGAGGCCGATGTAGCTACATTGCAGCGCCGATATACAGAGCCACTTGCCATTGAAGTAGGCATCCTCCGGTCGTTTTATCCGGCCGAAGAATATCATCAGGATTATCTTGATAAGAATCCTGGCGGGTATTGCCACATCAACCGCGAGCTATTCGCTGAAGCACGGCAGCTAAAACAACGAAAGAAGAAGACTGAACTGAGAGACAGACTCACCCCCTTGCAATGGGAGGTGACGCAAAATAAGGCTACGGAACGCCCCTTTGCCAACGAATATTTCGATGAGTTTCGCCCCGGCATCTATGTGGATGTCAC
>JAMPDX010000035.1 GCA_023665425.1 Muribaculaceae bacterium | reverse complement strand
AAAGCCGGTGGGTAAAGGCTCCAAGCGCTTGGTAAATATGCATCCGGGAGAGGAAATGCAGATACTTCTTCCTCTGGGCAATTCATTCACGATTGAGAAGCCGGAAGGTTCATATCTCCTTGTGGGAGGCGGTGTAGGGATTGCTCCGTTGCTCTACCTCAGCCGGAGTCTCTCTTCTCAAGGGTTGCGCCCTACCCTGCTCCTTGGCGGTGCCTCCGCTGCAGATTTGGAGTTGGCTGAGGAGTTTGAAAAACATGGCGAGGTTTTCACTACCACAATCGATGGCTCCATGGGGGGTGCCGGATTAGTGACCAATCATGATGTCATGCATAAAACCTATGACACCATCTTCTGCTGCGGACCCACCCCCATGATGAAGGCGGTAGCAAAGATAGCCCGTGAAAATTCTATTCCCATGCAGGCAAGTCTGGAAAATCATATGGCGTGCGGCCTTGGGGCATGCTTGTGCTGCGTGGAAAACACTATCACAGGCAATCGGTGTGTATGTACAGAGGGCCCAATATTCCCTATTGATGAGCTTAACTGGTAGAAAAACAGCAGCTTATGAGCGAAGAGCCATCGATGATTCAGACACTTATGCAGCTCCCCTTATTCCATGGGGTGAGCTACGAGCTCATGCATGAAGCCATAGAGCACTTGATACTTGATTTTTCGCAGTACGAGGCAGGGTATCACTTGATTAAGACAGGCGACCCATGTGCTGAGTTGAGCGTAATTATTGAAGGTGAGGCGCGCGTAGTCCGCTCAATGTGTGGAGGCAAAATGCTGATGTCGCAACGCGTAGGCGCGGGCACCATGCTTATGGCCGATAGGCTCATGGGTCTATACACTAATTACGATGCTGATGTCTATGCCGGCTCCCGGCTCAGCTTGATGAAGATAGGCAAGCAAGACTTTTTGCGTCTGCTCGGATCACACCAAATTTTTCTATACAATTATCTCAATTATCTGAGTTTCAAGGCTCAGATAAGAGCCGGTGTTATCGTAACAGACACAGACAGCGACAAGCTGCAAGCCTTATTGCGGAAGCTCTGGATTGGACTGGGTGAAAGAAGAGCCTTATCAACGACCTACAACACCCATATAGAATTTCTATCTGCTCACACAGGAATGGAGCGCGAACAACTTTTGCACAGAATGGCTGAGTTAATCAAGACTGATAATGCCGACTTGCGCCTCTCCGACAATGGTAGCCTGCGGCTTACGCTCTTCACGCGTCCGGACTAATTTGCTGCCTCGCAAGTGCCTTAATCTTCCTTATCTGCCACCAAAGCAGCCCAAGTGCCACAAATGTCGAGACGGTGTCGCTCACCGGGAAAGCACCCCATATTCCATTGAGACCGAAGTAATGAGGCAGCACTAAAATCAGAGGCACCATAAAGATGATTTGACGCGTCAGCGACAAGAAAATGGCTTTTGGAGCCTTGCCAATGCTCTGAAAGAAATTAGTGCACACTATTTGGAAACCCACTATGCAGAAACTGATTGTAGTAATTTTAAGGCAATTCACTGCTGCCTGTATCTGTTGCTCATCTTGCATGAACAGCGATGCAATCTGCCGGGGGAAAAGCTGCGCTATAGTTGTGCCGATACTTGTCACTATCAAGGCCGAGATTGCAGCCAGAGTGAGAGTGCGGAACAATCGTGAGTATCGACCCGAGCCATAGTTGTAGCCCAAAATCGGCTGCATACCTTGACATATACCCACTACGATAAATACGAAGATGGTGACATAGCGGTTAAAAGCCACAATTGCCGCAATGGCATTATCGCCGCCATAGTGGAGAAGATTGCCGTTCATTATCGCATTTATGGCAGCATTGGCAAGATTGATAAGGCATGGCGCCATGCCTATCAATATTATTGACTTAACGATGCGCCAACGCAACCCAAAAGTATTATGGCGGAAGACAATGGTATTCTTCTTGTTCCAGAAGTGAGAAAGCACCCAAAAGGCTGTCACTGCCATTGAGATATCGGTGGCCAACGCGGCAGCCCATATCCCCCATCCGAAGCCAAAAAGAAACAGAGGTGCAAGGATTACATTAAGAAGCGCCCCCAGCATATTGGTGTACATTGCTTTACGAGGATAGCCGGTAGCCCTCATTATGTTGTTGAAGGAAAATGTGATATTTATCAGCACCATGCCGGGGAATATCCAGTGCATGAACTCACGAGCATACACTATTGAGGCATCAGAGGCTCCAAACACGCGCAATATCGGGTCGATAAAGATGTAGAATGTGATCATGTAAGCCACACCTATGAGCAGCATCAAAGTCAAGGAGTTGCCCAATATGTGAGTAGCTCTTGCCGAGTCTTTCTGTCCAAGCACGATAGATATGCGTGCCGCAGCTCCTGCACCTACAAGCATGCCCAGTGCGCTTGAGAGGGTCATTACCGGAAATGTCACTGCTATGCCTGCAATCACATTGGGGTCGCCTATGGCCTGCCCTATCACTATGGAGTCGATGAGGTTGTAAAGAGCTGTTACGACAATGCCAATTACTGCCGGAAGTGAGTACTTCCAAAGCAACCGCCCTACCGGCACGGTGCTAAGTTCTTGCAAACGGGCATCTTGCGTGCCTTCCGATGGATTATTCATAATTCTTGATAGTATTATTTAGCTCCGAGACCACCATGGCTCTAAGTTCCTTAGGAGCCAATACCGTGACCGAAGCACCGAGAGAGAGGATATGTCGCACAAGGTCGGGGGTAAGCTTCATGCGGTAATTAAAGATGGAGAAAGTGTCGAAGACCTCCTCCTTTTGACTCTCATGCATAGCTAAAGCTCTCAAGTAGCGGGCATATCCCGCCTCCACACGCAGCTTAATTTCCACAGCTTCGGCACCACTCTGCGTTATGCCGAAGAGCTCAGAGAAGTACTCACCTGCTGTGGGAGTCTCAGGCATATTGAATCTCTCGGGGGTGACTCGAAGCACCGTGATGCGGTCAAGAGCATAAGTGCGAAGGGCGCTGTCGGCTACACGCCTGCCTACCATGTACCAACGCCGGTCGAAGAGCTTCACAAAGTAAGGCTCAAAAAGTATGTCATCATCGCTGCCGCTGCGGTTGAACGGAGCATAGCTGAACATCACCCTATGGCTCTCTCTGATGGCACTCAGCACCGGCGACAGATAGTCGCGAGCCGATGGCACAGCCTCCACATGTATGCGCGAGCTGATATCCTTGTTGTCGGTCAACACGGTGCGCAACGCATAAGAATCAAGCACCCAGGAGCGAAATGCCTCATCTTGCATGGTCTCGCTCGCATCAATATAATACTCATAGGCACTATTGCACTTGATAGTCACGCCAAAATGCTGCTCAAT
>JAMPDX010000034.1 GCA_023665425.1 Muribaculaceae bacterium | reverse complement strand
TAACAAAATCTTCGGAAAGAATACCCTTTAATTCCGAAATAAAGGGTATAAATGGGGAAATAATTCCAAATAATTTCCAACAATAAAAATGCCGAGCAAGATGCCCGGCACGCGGTCTATAAGTAGACAAAAATAGACGGTCAGTTGTCGTTGGCCGTGGCGAGATTTGCGAGCCGCTCGGCGATGGTGGCCGTGGTATCATCAGAGAGCGAAACCTCGGCAGAGACGGACTGCATTTGCGGTGTGTGGTATCGCAGCAGCTTCTCCTGGATTGTGGCGCGGTCTTTCGGCTCCATCATGGCCATGTCGAGGTCAAAGCGTGAGACAACAGAGCCAAGTGGCATGTGCACGGCGGCGGCAACTTCCTCATCGTCTAATGTGATGTTAGGCTCAAAGTAGGCCATTGAATTGGCGCGGAGCTGTTCTTTGAGCGGGTTCGGTTTGTTTGGAGTGCCTTTCTGTCGGCCTCCGGTTTTTCTTCCTTGTGCCATATGACTAAAAAGTTAAAGATACGATGCAAAGGTAGCTCTTTATCTTTGCTCCATAAATATAACTTTTTAATTCTAAGAAGCGACATATATGGGCATATTAGGCAGTGCAATAGGCGGGGCATTGGGTATCGGTGCAAGCATCTTCGGCGGTATCAGTGCCTCGAAGGCCATGAAGAAGGCCAAGGAGTCAGTAAAGAGTGAAATGCAAGAGAATCAGTCGTGGTATGACCGCAGATATAATGAGGATGCCACGCAGCGTGCAGACGCGCAGCGCATCCTCACAATGACTAACGAGAATATCCGTCAGCGCAATCAGCAGGCCGCTGGTGCGCAGGCCGTGATGGGTGGCACTGAGGAGAGTGTGGCAGCGGCCAAAGCCGCCAGCAACCAGGCACTCGCGGACGCCACATCGCAGATTGCAGTCAACGGAGAACGCCGCAAGGACCAGGTAGAGTCGCAGTATATGAACACCAAAGCAGATTTGAACAACAAGATGCGTTCTTTTGAGTTGGGTAAAGCGCAAGCCATGACTCAGGCCACTCAAGGGATGGTTGATGCCGGTGCTTCGTTGGGTGGTATGTTTTAATGATTGGTGATATGGCAATTGATTTGAATAATAGTGTGGAGAATACCACAACCAATGCGAAGCCGGAGATAGTGCTTGCTGATAATCCAAACTCTGCAACAAGTGCTGAGATGCCTAAGACGGGTCATGATATGTTGCATGATATAAAGACGAGTCAACCCGAACAGCCGGCATGGCATGGGGTGACACAGTCATTAAAGATGCCTCATTTTGAAACGAATAACGGAGGACAGACTACCTCAGCTCTCGATAACGAAGATAACGAAGATAATGCAGCAATCACGGCATCATCTATTGTCAGGAAAGTACCTGAGGAGTTTGCCTCAGACAACTATGCTGATGTGATAAAATGGCTCGAAGCACGCCGTGACGAGTTTAAGCCATTGAGCAAAGAGGAGGTTGAGAAGTTGCGTCGTCGGCAGAAGGCGGAGGGGATTATTAGCGGCGTCTCTGATGTAGCACGCAGCATTGCCAATATGGTAGCAGTACATAATTACGCTCCCAATATGTATGATGCAGGCAATAGCATGTCGGCCAGGGCGCAGGCGCGCTTTGACAAAGACAAGGCCGAGCGCGAGGCAGATAATGACAAGTTCTTCAACTATGCCATGATGATAGGCCGGCTGAAGGACCAGGATAAAGAGAACCGCTTGAACATCTTCAAGATGAATTATCAGATGGAGCGCGATGCGTTGCAGGATGCCATACGCGAGGCGAGTGAGAAGCGAGCAGAGGCGAAGGCTGACAGAGATGAGAAGCTTGCAGACCTCAAGTATGAGATAGCCCAGGGCAAGCTCAGCGAGCAAGAGGCCAAGGCACGGGAGCAAAAAATCAGAGCCGATTATGCTGAAGAATTAATAAAAGCAGATTTGGCGGTTAAGAACTCAACGGTACAAAAGAACAAGGCGCAAGCCAACAGGGCAAACCGCCCGGCTACAACAGTACGTTCCGGTGGACGAACTTCTATGAGTAGTAGCTCAAACAATGTATGGCTGGCCACTGACCCACAGACGGGCGAAGTGCATCCGATCAATGCCAAATCAAAACCGCAGGCACTCTCACATGCTAATGCCCGAGGGTGGATATTGGATGTAGGCGTGGAGTCATCTACAAGTACGACAACGAGCAAGGATGCATGGGGTGGCGAAAGTACCAAGACCACATCCAAGACCACAACCAGCAAACCGCAGTATACTCCAAAAAGGAACACCAAGAAGCATATAGGCTGGTAACAATATTTGCAAGATAATCAAAGAGCAACCGAAAAATCGGAACAATAGATATGACAACCACGGAGAATAACCGCAGGAAATTATATAACGCATTGAGCCGCGATTACGACGACATTGGCTCATGGGACGAGTTTAATGCCAAGATGAATGATGAGAGCAGCCGCCGCAAACTCTACAATGCGTTGAGCCGAGATTATGATGATTTCGGCACATGGGACGAGTTTAACGCGCGTACGAAGCCTGCAAGCAAAGCCCCAGGTACTGCACCATCAGTTGCTTCTACTGCAAAACAGCCAAGTAATGTGATGCAACCTCAGCGGCAGACATGGACAAAGGCACAACAGATGCAAGCACGTTTCAATATGCAAAAGAGTGTATGGGGCTTTAACAACCGCATTAATGCAAGAAAGAAACAAGTGCGACGTATGGTAGAGTCCAACACACCCAAAGGCCGTGAACGAGCCAAGGCCGGAAAGACTATGGCTCAAGCTGCAGGAACACCGACAAAGCTGTTGGGGCTGACACCGCCGTCTACTCCTACACAAGCGTCGACAGAGACAGCCTCTGCTTACGCGGCACAGAGTGTCACGCCCTCGATTATGGATCCGCAACCATACGGCGTAAAGAAGGTAAATGGCAAGCTTGTGACCGAGTGGTTGATGCCTGACGGCAGCTTGACCACTGACATATCTGAGGCAGATACAGGTTTTTACACTGCGAGAAAAGCGAGAAATCAGTTCAATTTCGAGAGGAGAATGAGAGAAAACGGCCTGAATGTTGCCAATCAGAATGATGTCAAGACTCAAGCCATGGTGGATGCCATACACAGCGGGTATGGCATAGATGTCGCTGAAAGGACATATATAGTGGCTTGCAAACGACTGATTTCAGCTCGTTTTCTTCATGGCTGATTTGGCTAACTTGGATAAGGGTTTGCACGTCATTATTCAGAGAAAATATTTTTCCAACCATTACCCTAAGGGTAACAGTTGATACCCTCAGGGTCTCAACTGACCATTACTCTCATCGTTTCAGTTGACACCCTCAGCGTGTCAACTGAACTTTAACGATAATCGTAACGGTTGAATCTGAAAATATTTTCACTTTTTGGTTGCAAATGGTTGCGTACCGCCCTAATACATAGGCTATTATGTTGTGTAAGTCGCGGATTTTTCGTAACTTTGCAAGTAGAAAACCAATCCTGTATGCCCCGAATCTGCTTCTATATCGCAATGGATTCTTACCTCGCCCAGTGGTTCATTAACGACATGGGCG
>JAMPDX010000033.1 GCA_023665425.1 Muribaculaceae bacterium | reverse complement strand
TTAAGATACTTCGCACCGGCACCGTGCTTAAATGGTTTTTTGCAATAGTGCTTGGCGCTACAGCCATCATGGCCTTCAATGTGTGGCGCATGGGATTGGCGCACAACATAGAAGATGTGACCATCGATCCGCTCTTTCAAGCCATCTCCGTAATCTCCTCCACAGGGCTCGTAGAGCCGGACTTCGCCTCCTGGGGTGCGCCCGTGATAATCTTGATAGTGACACTAATGTTTATAGGCGGGTGTGCGGGAAGCACTAGTGGCGGTGCCAAGATTGACCGCATAGTAATCTGCTTTAAGAACATCCGCAACGAGTTTTATCGCATCCTGCACCCTAACGCTGTCCTCACTATCCGCATCAATGGCCGGGGTACTTCTGATGTAATCGTGCAGAAAGCCATGATTTTTCTTGTGCTATATGTGCTTATCATAATAGTGGCAGCCATTGTGCTTATGCTCATCGGGGTAGGAGTAGAGCAATCATTCATAGGCGTGCTGGAATCAATCTCCAACACCGGCCTTGGAGTAGACCTTCAAGGCAATCCCACGAGCTGGGTTACCACCCCGGCTGCCGCCAAATGGATATTGTCTTTTGTAATGCTCGTAGGGCGTCTTGAACTATATACCGTGCTTGTGCTCTTCACCACCACTTTCTGGCAAAGATAATGAAGTTTAGACAACTTTTAAGTTTACGTAAAAAAGTTTAGCCAACTTCAATGTCACGAAAATGAGAAAGTGAAGCCACCGTCGAAAAAGAAAAAACTCTTCATATTCATATTCAAACACACTCTAAAGGACAAAGTGCTATTTTATCGCAGAAATTGCGGAAATTTCGCGAGATTCTTTGTGATATTCGGGATTAATCGTTAACTTTGCCTATTGAAATAATTCAAGAGTCTCCTCCTGAATCTAAAATTTCATTATGAAGTATATTTTATATTCCATATTGCTGATTCTAAGTGTTGTCTTTGCATCTTGCTCGGGTTCTGTCTCTGAAACGGCCAATGATTCCGAAGTATATGCTCCTGTGGCATCTTCAGATACTATCGTGGCCGATACCGCAGTGGCACTTGAGCCGGAGCCGGAGCCTGCTCCTCACTATACGGCCACCACAAGCAATGAAGCCATTGAGCTTATGAATTCACTGCCAGATGCAGCATTATATAATCAGGGAATATTGCCACGCATGAGCGAGCAGTGTCTTGAATATGCCATGCGTTTGCTTAATACTGCTAAAGATGGTTTTATCATAGTAGACAAGGAAGCAATGCATCTTGCTCTCTACGACAAGTATGGCAGGGAAATTCTGCGTTATGGCATAGGTTGCGCACGCAAATATGGCACCAAGCACTCAAAGGGCGATTCTCGCACTCCCGAGGGCTTCTTCTCGGTAGAGGGTATCTACGACAGCACCGATTGGCTCTTCCGCGACGACAATGGCAAGGTCTCCAAGGTAAAAGGCCAGTTTGGTCCGCGTTTTATAAGACTGCGCATCCCCGGCACTTCACAGATAGGCATCCATGGCACGCGTGCGCCCTGGAGTATCGGCACTCGATGCAGCCATGGCTGCATCAGGGTGACCAATGAGCATATTCTCGACTTGGTGCAACGTGTCAAACCCGGTATGCCTGTGATTGTCTCACCGAGTCGTCGAGATGAAAAGGTGAATCTTCAAGAAGGGTATTCCGTGCCTTGGGTGTCGATTGTGCCTACTTCGCGAAAAAATCAGAAGGTCGAAAGCCCGACACCCGCCCCTGATACTGCTTCAACTGATACAACAACGGTGTCGTCGCACCCGACTGAACCTTCGGAGCTTCCTGCTGAGTTTGCCGCTCCTGCGGCTGAAGAAGAGCCGACTCCGGCCTCATCTACCGAGGAATAAATCAGTTTTATTCGACACACTCTCACTACCGAATTTTTCTCTAATCTCCCTTAATATATGAAGAAATCTTTACTAATTTGCGCTGCTGCTCTATGTGCAGGCTCCGCAATGGCTATGCCTACCGTGTTGCCGGATATGTTTATATCCGCTATTTCCCCCAATGGCAGGTATATCGTGAGCGAGCTGGATGCCGTAGTAGTGCTTATCGACACTGAGACCGGGCATCGCTCCATCTTCTGCGACGATGGCTCCTACACCCTCTCCTTTATGGTGGGCAATGGCAACTGTGTAGCCAACGACGGTACCTTTGTGGGCAAATCGGGCTACTCCTCTCCCGCTACCATCTTCATCAATGGCCAGTATGAGGCTCTGCCTCAGGAAAATGCCTCAGCGCAAGGATCGGCCAACGCAATCACTCCCGATGGTTCTGTGATTTGCGGCACTCAGTGGAATACCGGTGCCGACATGCTGGGCAGTGATATTCTCACCGTGCCATGCGTGTGGTACAAGAGCGGTAATGGCTATACCAAGCCCGAGATTCTACCTCACCCCGACACCGACTTCACCGGTCGCGCTCCGCAGTACATCACTGCTATCAGCATCTCTGATGATGGCAATGTAATCGCCGGTCAAATCCGCGACTATCAGGGCTACATCATGCAGCCTATAGTCTACACACGCAATGCCGAGGGTGATTGGAGCTACAATCTGGTACAGTCGGAGCTCATCAACCCCAACCACATTGTCTTCCCCCCATTCCCGGGCGATGACGGCCCCGCTGAGCCCAGCATTGAGCAATATATGACCGAAGATGAGATAAAGGAATATCAAGAAGCGTACACCGAGTGGGAAAACAACTGCTCCGCAACCGGTGTGTGGGACTACAACTCCATGCCAGAAGAATCACAATTCATCAGCGACGAAGGGATAGATGCCTACGACGCTGCTATGGCACTCTACAAAGAGGCTTATCAGGCTTGGGCTGTGCAGTATAACGCTTTTGCAGGTGCTTATTTCGATGCCGTTGAAGCAAGCCCAGAATTTATCTTCAACAATGTATATTTGTCTGCCGATGGCAAGACCTATGCCACTACCTCACGCAAGTCGGTATCCGAGACTGTAACCACCAACACTCCTTACCTTATAAATGCTGATGGCTCAGGATATTCTGTAGACAAAAACGACCTTAGCCACACAGTGTGCGGTATTGCCGACAATGGTATCCTTCTTGCCTACGACCCTTCGCCCTATGTGCTCAAGCAAGAATTCCGCTTGCCCGATGGCACATATCAAGACTTGCAACAATACATGGATCAGGCCTGCCCGGCCATCGGCTCTTGGGTGCGTGAGAATATGTATCACGATATGGAGGTATATGACAATGCCACACAGACCTTTGTCCCTCAGGAAAATGTGCCTTGCTTCGGCGCTCAGGCTGTGACCACTCCCGACATGAGCACAATAGTGACCAATGCTACAAACGACTGGGATCTCAACGCCGGTATAGACTATTACTCCTATATCTTTGATGTAAAGCAGGTCAACAACGTGCCCGTACTTTCCGGAACAGAGCTCAAAATAGCTGTTGCCAAGGGTGGTACACTCGTCTTCACAGGTGAAGCGGCTAACGTGAAAGTCTACGACATGACCGGCACTTGCTGCTTGAATGTAGATGCTCCCGCTGCCACTATTGCAACAGGCCTTCCCGCCGGCCTCTACATTGTGAAAGCCACTGACGCTGCTGGGC
>JAMPDX010000032.1 GCA_023665425.1 Muribaculaceae bacterium | reverse complement strand
ACGATGATGTGATGGATAATTCCGCAGTGCGCCGCGGCCGCCCCTCAGTGATGGCTAAGTATGGTGTAAATGCGGCAATCCTTAGTGGAGATGCCATGCTCACGTTTGCCACTCAATTTGTGGCAGATTGCCCGCGGGATGTTATGCCAATGGTGCTTGATTGCTTCAACACATCGGCAATGATGGTATATGAGGGGCAGCAGCTTGATATTGATTTTGAGAGCCGAGAGCATGTGGATTTGCAAGAATATATTGATATGATACGCCTCAAGACAGCCGCCCTGCTTGCATGCGCTGCCAAGATAGGTGCTTTGGTGGCTCGTGCCTCTCAGTTGCACACCGAGAGTATATATCATTTTGCAGAGAATCTGGGAATTGCCTTTCAGGTGCAAGACGATTTCCTTGACGTATATGGCGACGCGGAGATATTCGGCAAACCCATAGGTGGCGACATAGTCAATTATAAGAAGACTTTTCTGCTGCTTACAGCTCTTTCTTCTCCGATAGCTGCCGATATTAAAAGAGCAATGATGATTGCCGACAATGACATGAAAATCCGCACTGTGAGAGAACTTTATGATAGCATCAACATGAGGGATTTGTGCCAACGCACGGTGGCCTATTACACCGAGACAGCTCTTAACGCCATTCCGTCAGGAATATCTACAGAAGGAGCGACGGCTCTTAGAAATCTTGCAGAAAAACTTATAGGACGCCAGCAATGACCGACACTCATACACACATCTACCTAATAGATGATTATCCCGGCGGTGAGACAAATGCTGCCGTGAAGCGTGCTGTAGATGCCGGTGTCACGCTCATGATTCTGCCCGGCGTGGATATCGAGTCGATACCTCAACTCCTCAGGCTACATGCAGATAATCCACTCCATACGGCTATAGCCATCGGCTTGCATCCCACAGAGGTGCAGCTTGATTGGCGCGATGAGTTAAAGCAAATGTTTAATCTTGTCGGCAGCACGCCCATTGTAGCTGTCGGAGAGATTGGTCTGGACTGCCACGAAGATTTTAGCAACTACGAAAATCAGAAAGAAGCCTTTGCCTATCAAGTAAAATTGGCTCATGATAGAAACCTCCCAATCATCATACATCAACGTGAAGCCTTAGCCGACACGCTGAAAATATTGCAAGAAGCAAAAAATAGGGGAGAGCTGCCTCCATCAATGGTTTTTCATTGCTTTACAGGCAATCGGGAGGACGTGATGAAGATACGCAGCGTAGTCGCGGAGGCGTATTTCGGCATCGGAGGTGTAGCGACTTTCAAGAGTGCCGCTTCGCTGAGAGAAGCACTCCTCGAAATCGGGATAAGCCGCATTGTGCTTGAGACAGATGCACCCTGGCTCGCTCCTGTGCCGAAAAGAGGCAAACGCAACGAGAGCGCCTACATCCCGCACATTGCGTGTGTGGTTGCCGACACTCTTGGCATGACAATAGAAGAAGTGGAGAGAATCACTGATGCTAACGCCTCTAAGCTCTTCTCTATAAACGTGCATAGTAATTAATCACTACACGTTGCATGCACCATTGATGTGACCCGTCACACAATGGAAAATCTCATTCTCATGGTTCATTTGGCTCTTGAGATGAGCTGCGTACGCCTCATAATCCTCGATGGGATTGCGCGCTACACCGCTTTCATCGGCTGCCTTTGCTACGGCAGGAGATACGCTTGTGAGCAGGCGAGGGTCAAAAGGAGTGGGTAGAATGTATTCAGGCCCGAACTCAAGTTGGCGAGAGGCAGCATACGCTTCCTTCACTTTTTCAGGCACAGGCTCCTTTGCCAAGGCAGCTATAGCATATACCGCAGCATGCTTCATCTGCTCATTTATGCACTTTGCATGACAATCAAGAGCACCGCGGAATATGTAGGGAAAGCCGAGTACATTATTAATCTGATTAGGCAAATCCGACCGGCCTGTAGCGAAAATCAAATCTTTGCGGGCAACTCGAGCCTTGTCATAATCAATTTCGGGGTCGGGATTTGCCAAGGCAAATACAATAGGCCTGGGAGCCATAGACTTAAGCATGTCGGGTGTAAGCACATTTGCTACAGAGAGACCAAGGAAAATGTCGGCATCTTCCATGGCTTGAGCCAAAGTGGAAATATCGCGCTGAGTAGCAAACTCTTTTTTCACTGCAGAGAGATTAGACCTGTCAGAGCGTATTACCCCCTTAGAGTCGCACATCACTATATTTTCTTTCTTCAATCCCAGACTCACCAGCATGCGAGTACACGCTATAGCGGCCGCTCCGGCTCCGTTGACCACCATGCGCACATCAGCGATTTCCTTGCCCTGCAACTCAAGAGCATTAAGCATACCGGCAGCTGCGATAATTGCCGTGCCATGTTGGTCGTCGTGCATCACCGGGATGTCGAGTTCCCCCTTTAGCTTCTCTTCAATGGCAAAACATTCCGGAGCCTTTATATCTTCAAGATTTATGCCTCCAAAGGTGGGCGCAATCGCCTTGACCGCCGCTACAAATTTATCCACGTCAGTCTCATCGACCTCAATGTCGAAGGCACTGATACCCGCAAACACCTTAAACAATAGAGATTTACCCTCCATCACAGGCTTCGCGGCCAGAGGTCCTATATTGCCCAGCCCAAGCACTGCAGTGCCATTGGAGATAATTGCCACGAGATTGCCTTTGCACGTATAATGCCACACATCGGCTGCGTTTTCCTTGATTTTCAAGCAAGGGAAAGCCACGCCCGGCGAGTATGCGAGCGACAAGTCGGAGGCAGTGGCATAAGGCTTAGAAGGTAAAACATCGATTTTACCCGGCTGCGGCAAGGCATGATAATCAAGAGCTTGTTTTTCCAGATTCTTCATAGTATATAAATAAGCTTTCATTATTTTAACTAATGAGGGCCGATAATTGTTTGCAAATCTCGTGCAAAATAGCTAATTTTGCAGCTTCCAAGCCACAAGTAAATAATGATTTCAACCACACCAAATATAAAAGAAAATCAAGAGGAAAGAGGGGAGAACTCTGTGAAGACCGATGGAGGTCGCCTTCACCCGCTTTGGCGATTCTTATACCTTCTGGTAGCCCCGGTGTCGGGGTGGAAACGCATAAAGAACGCAGCCTACTCTCCCGACATATTTGCACGTCAGCTCTTTTTCCCGTTGCTCGCCTTTATGGCCGTAGCTCAGTTTGCCTCGATGATTTATCCTCCTGCAGCTACGCTTACTCACACCTTGCAGATAGCCATCTCGATATTTGTAGCCGGTTTCGGAGGATACTTTGTCGTGGTGGCACTTGCGCGCATTTTCCTGCCTGTGCAGGCTCGGGTGAAGATCGACACGAGATTTGGCCGTGTATATGTCATGACATGCTTAAGTGTGTTGGCGTTGGCTCTGAGTATCTTTGAGCTTGTGCCGGGCATAGGAGTGCTATTTGTGGTAGCTCCTATTTATGCAGCTTATCTTATGGTGAAAGGCATCAAATATCTGCGTTTACCTCAGAGCGAGAACACTCCCGCGGCTATACTAATGACTATGCTCATGCTCATCGTGCCTATGGCTATTTTCTATATACTTGAGTGGCTTATGCCATCGGTCAATACTATGTAATTTTTATGGCTCAGCATCAAATCAATATAAAGAATAGACGAGCTACCTTCGACTATGAGATTTCCGACACCTACACTGCCGGAATCGTCCTCACAGGCACTGAAATTAAGTCGATTCGCAATGGTAAAGCCTCATTGGTAGACACATACTGTGTGATTGACGGGGGAGAAGTGTGGGCTAAAAACACCTATATCGCCGAGTATTTCTATGGTAGCTACAATAATCATTCCGCCCGTCGCGACCGGAAACTTCTGCTCACGCGCCGCGAGATAGCCAAGCTCATCAAAGCCTCGCAAGATCCCGGCTACACCATTGTGCCTCTGCGTATATTCATCAACGACCGCGGCTTGGCCAAGAT
>JAMPDX010000031.1 GCA_023665425.1 Muribaculaceae bacterium | reverse complement strand
ATCGCGGGGTGGAGCAGTAGTAGCTCGTTGGGCTCATAACCCAAAGGTCGCAGGTGCGAATCCTGTCCCCGCCACCACAAAGGCTTCGGAATTTAACCGAGGCCTTTTTTATTTTCCGCCATTTCATTTGAGATTGTTTAATATGACTCCAATCTACGAAGACAATCACATAATTATTGTTGACAAGGCGCCAGGCGAAATTGTGCAGGGCGACAAGACCGGTGACACCCCGCTCTCTGAGTCTGTCAAAGCTTACCTCAAAGAGAAGTATGCCAAGCCCGGAAATGTTTTCTGCGGCGTTGTGCATCGTATAGACAGACCCGTTGGGGGCCTCGTGATTTTTGCCAAAACGAGCAAGGCGCTCGAGCGTCTCAACAAGATGCTCCGCGACGGACACATTCATAAAACGTATCTGGCTATTGTACAGGGCGCGCCGGAGAAGGACTACGACACGCTGACTCACTATATAACAACCGTGGAGCGCAATAACAAGAGTTATGCTTCTTTCAAGCCCTCAGACAAGGCTAAAAAGGGTGTGCTCCAATATCAAGTACTCGCTCGCGGTGAAAGGTACTCGTTGCTTAAAATCAACCTGCTCACCGGCCGTAAACATCAGATACGCGTGCAACTGTCGGCCATAGGTCATCCCATAAAGGGGGACTTGAAGTATGGTGCTAAACGGTCTAACCCGTCAGGCTCAATTTCCCTCAGAGCACAACGCATACAGTTCACACACCCCGTCTCCGGCAAGGAGATTGACGTCTGTGCTCCCCTCCCCGATTATGACCCCCTCTTCGCCACTCTACTCTCTCAAACTTCTAACCCTACTGAATTCCTGCAATGAACCTCTTATCAGAATACGCCACACTTATCGAGGATGCCATAGCAGAGCTCCCCATGCCTTCAGGAGCCCTCAAAGGCTTGTATGAACCTATTGCCTATGGCCTTGAGGCCGGTGGCAAGAGACTCCGCCCCGTATTGGCGCTCCTCGCTGCCACTGCCTACGGCTTAAAGCCCCAACAGGCTATGCCAGCAGCTCTCTCCGTAGAGATGTTTCACAACTTCACATTGCTCCATGATGATGTGATGGACAACTCCCCTACCCGTCGAGGCAAGCCCTCTGTACATGCCAAATGGGATGTTAACACTGCTATCTTAAGTGGAGATACCCTCTATGGGATGTGCTACAATCAGTTGCTCCTTTTGCCCGACGAGAGGCTCCCCAAAGCGCTCCGAATGTTTAATGACACAGCAATAGGGGTGTTTGAGGGGCAGCAATATGACATGGACTTTGAGCAACGCGAGGATGTGACTTTGTCCGAATATCTGGAGATGATAAGGCTCAAGACCTCGGTCCTCCTTGGCGGAGCGGCCGCCCTGGGCGCTATCGCGGCAGGTGCCGATGACAATGAGATCGGCGCCTGGTATACTTACGGCGAGGCCTTGGGAATAGCTTTCCAAATTCAGGATGACTGGCTCGATGTCTATGGTGACCCCAAGACGTTTGGCAAGCCCATAGGTGGTGACATACTTAATGCAAAAAAGACATTCTTGACCCTCACTGCTTTAGATATGCCGGGAGCTGATAAACTGCGCGCCGCTTTCTCCCTACCTCCTACACAAGAGCGTATTGACACTGTCCGCAAAATTTATGATGAGATGGATATACCTCAAGTATGCCATGCAGCCATCGAAGACTACACCCATAAGGCTATTGAGGCTCTCAGCACCCTAAAATTGCCGGAGGAGCACCGCGAGACTTTAACCAATTTGGCACTGGACTTAGCTCGACGCGCAAAATGACCGATACTCATACACACTTATATATGGGTGATGCATACCCCGCAGAGGAAGTCGCTACTGTAAAACGAGCTATCGAAGCAGGTGTACACACGTTGATGTTCCCAAATGTCGACACTGGCAGCATTAAGCCTCTGTTGGACCTGCGCAACCAATTCCCCGATAATGTTTTCGCTGCCATGGGGCTGCATCCTACAGAGGTGAAGCACAACTGGCAAGAGCAGTTGGAAACTATCAAGCCTTATCTGGCTGCACCCGGAGTGATTGCACTTGGCGAAATTGGCATGGACTTGTATCACGACGACAGTATGCGCTCCGAGCAAGAGGAAGCCTTTCGCACTCAACTCGGATGGGCTCGCGATCTAAACCTGCCTGTGATTTTGCATCAACGGGGCGCTCTGGACCTCACTCTCGACATACTCAAAGAAGAATACACCTCGGAGATACCGGCCATTGTGTTCCACTGTTTCACAGAAGGCCCCAAGAGTGTTAGCAAAATTAAGCAGGTAATACCGGAAGCGTTTTTTGGCATAGGTGGTGTCGTGACCTTCAAAAATGCCTCGGCACTGCGCGAAGCTCTACACTCCATAGGGCTTGACCATATAGTCTTGGAGACAGATGCGCCATGGATGGCCCCCACGCCTCACAGAGGCTCTCGCAATGAGAGTGCATATATCCCCCTGATAGCAGAGAGGATAGCGCAAGAGCTCTACCTGCCACTGACAGAGGTTGAGACACAAACTGACCTCAATGCCCGCAAACTGTTCCCCGGCATGACTCGGTTATAAACACCTCCATAACTGCTTAAAAATATGAAAAATATCCGGACATCGCAAGGCCGCGGCGTGAGAGTAGCCTTGATATACAGCATACTGCTGTTTGCAGCTGCATGGTGTATATGGGCCTTATGCACACCACTCTTGGGCGACGATATCATGACAGTGGTGAAATTGCAGGATACATTCGGTGGCGGGCTATACGGCTGCATGAGGTACGCCTGGACAAACTGGCTGCATATTAATGCGCGTATGGGAGACTTGTTTTCTCCTCTGTTATTGGGAGTATTTCCCCGTTGGCTGGTAGCCTTGGCCATCGGAGCGGCAGTACTCCTGACTATGTGGGGCATATTTAAACTCGGCTCACTCAAACAGAAAGCTCCGCTCATCTCTGCTATAACGATAGCTGTAAGCTTAATGGCTCTCCCATGGTGGAATATGACATATTATGTATGCCACTTCAACTATGTGTGGGGCACAGCACTCATATCCATAGTATTAGTAGTTGTCTTTCATAAGGATATGTCCTCACGCCGTTGGCTGTGGGGCGTACCGTTGGCCTTTATTGCCACATCCACACACGAAGCCCTCGGCTTCCCATTGGGGTGCGGACTGCTGATGTTTTGGTACATAAACAAACGGCGCATACACCTTACCGGAGCAAAAAAATGGTGGGTCATAGCTATCTTGGCCGGAGCAATCTTCTGCATCACTTCCCCCGCCAGCTATAACCGAGCACTGGCGGGCAACCCACCCGACCTGTCCCCGCTGATGATGATAATCAAAGTATTACCGATGGTTGTGCTGTTGCTGCTGCGAGTCATATACCTGTGGATACGCCATCGCCTCTCGCGCCTGCTGCACACCCGCTGGCTCATCTTCGCCACCGCAGCAATAGTATCATCCTGCTTCACCATGATTGGAGGTATCGAAGGCCGCGGTGGATGGTATGCCGAATTTTTTGCTATCATAGCCTTAGCCTTCGACTTCGCACATAATCCCATACTGCACACCCTCTCATGGCGTTGGCGCAACATCTCCGGCATGGTGATAGCCTTAGGGTGCAACGCCTTCGCAATTTGGTTCGGACTCACCTTAATGGAGCAGACCGGCAACCGCCAACAGATGGTATCATACTACAGCCAGATACCTGACATGTACACCACTATCCAACAGTTCGGTGCCGACGAAGACGAATGGGCACTCCGCACATTACCCCTCCTATACGGTGCCCCCATACAAGCCACCGACGGCTCAATCTACTTCACACCCACTACTCCCCTACTCCTCATGGACCCCAACCCCATGTTCCCCCTCATCTCCGTCTAACATCCCGGTAAGAGGGGGTATGAATAATATAGGTTAAGTCAGGCACCAAGTAGGGGTCCTGACAAACACCGAGAAAGTATGATGCGAGGTCGTTGTCAAGAGTGAAGTCC
>JAMPDX010000030.1 GCA_023665425.1 Muribaculaceae bacterium | reverse complement strand
CAAGTTCCTGCGGAGGATGGGAGCGTTTTTTACTGAAGGCGCATGACCGTATGCGCTGGATGTCGTTGTCAGAGCAAGAGACGTATGGCCTTGACACAAGCACCGTGACTATTGAAACCGTGCCATTGATTCTATCTACAACTCCACAACAGCATATAAGGTCTAAAAATATTCAAAACGAGTAATCACAGGATTATCCAACGTCACTCATCCGAAGATGTATAATTCGCATCTTCAACAGGCTTTCGGCGGAACCGTCTTCGAAGGCTATCAATTCCGGCTTTTCCAAGTATCAGCAATGCCGAATATTGGGCGGTCTTGGCAAGGCCAAAGAATATCACCCACAGTGTCCCTTTTGCCACTACTGAAATCGGCAGCAGCATCTGCGCGAAGGAGATAATATAAAATGTCACACAGGCTATCAATACTGCAATCCCTGTCCTGTAAGACAAGGACGCAAGCCAAACTTTTATCAGCGTTAATAAATTCTTCATGGTTTGCTCTTGCCTACCGGCGGTTCTGTCAATGTTATTTTTACGACTGTTGTGATGTCAAGGCTTCTGGAGATGGCCTCATTGAAATGCTCCATGTATTTGGGTAGAAAGCGCTCACATATTAGTCGCAACGCCTCAATCTTTTCGATATTGTCCTCGACAATCAATGCTTTGCCAAGCGCGATAGCCGAATTGAAATATTCGGTAAAATTGTTTTTCTCTTCCTCATATTTCGGAGTGCATCTGCTCACAGCCGAAAGGCTCACTATCGGATTATGTCTAAGACAGTCAATCTTCTCTCCTTCTGAGGCACAATGAAAGTAGAATGTCTTGTCATCTTTTCGGACAATATTCAAAGGTACTCCGTAAGGAGCCCCATCGGAACGTGTCATGCTTAATGTGATATATGGAGCCTTGTCGAAGACCTCCAACGCCCATTGGACATCTCTCTGATGGTCAACTCTACGCATTGGTTTCATAAGAGTGTGTCTAATAAAAAATGTTAACATCAGGGCGGTGGATTTTTGAGCTGCTTTGACTCATCTTTCCGGTCACATAGCCCGCTATGCTCCCTACAAGATAAGTCAAAGCAGCCAAAAAGACACCGTACCCGAAATTAAAAATATGTAAATTAACAATCATAAACAATATAATTATATTGATAAATTAAAAAATAATTTTGCATGGGTATCGCAGCTGCACCTCATCTTTGTGCCTTTGGTTCAGTCACATAGCCCGCTATGTTCCCTCACCTGCAGTCCCTAATCTGAGGCACATCTGCGACCCTAATGTTAACATTTTTTATTAGACACACTCTAACTCTTTCCACGGATTTATCATGAAGCAATCTTTTGGTTTCGTATTTCGGAGTGCAAAATTAGTCAAAATAACTGATATTAGGAAGAGTAGGAAAGACATGGAGGAATGGCCCGATGCTTCATCCCGATGAATTGACATTCGCCACACCGCGATGCAGACTCAAGAAACTCTGTCAATTCCGGTCCGTTTTCATGGTTCTAAGCTGAGAACTATTGTACCAATGGTGGAAATTTAGTAATTTTGCACCCGAGGAGGGTGTCTGACAAGACACTTAGCTCTAACTATGGCAAAGCAGGAGTATATTGAGAAGAACAAGGCTTGGCTGGAGGCCAAAGCACAGGAACCGGGTATTAAGGCTCTTGATGGCGGTATCTTCTATAAGGTGCTGAAGTCGGGAAACAAGGGAGGTCGCACTCCCAATCGTGGGAGCGTGGTGACGGTGCATTATACCGGCAAGACTATCAACGGCAAGACGTTTGACAGCAGTCGCGGTGGCGTGGCTCCGGCATTCCGTTTGCGCGACCTGATTACGGGTTGGATAATCACCCTCCAGCAGATGCATGTCGGCGACAAGTGGGAGGTTTATATCCCTGCAGAGAAAGCCTACGGTAAAATCAGCCGGCCCGGCATACCCGGCGGCTCGACCCTTATTTTTGAAATTGAACTCATGAACGTGATGTAATAGCCCATGTCAACGCTACTTACGGATCGTCCCTCCGCAAATATCCATTCTTGAAGTTACTGTCTTATGTCATCCATTTCCAATCTTACCTTGTTATACATTTGATGATTAATTTTTCTCAGCTACTAAGAGCTTGTTTAATTCAAGTTTAGCAGGTAGTATTCTATTGAATATGTTTTGGTTATGAGTGTCCGTAAGGACACCGACTTATAGTAACCCCGCACACCCACGGCTATGCCGCGTATTTACGGGGTTATTTAAATCGGTATCCTCGCGGAGACCACTTGACTGTAAAATTTTAACAAAATTTTAATCAAGAAAAATTAAGATATAATAAAAAATCTTACTAACTTTGCAAGTGGAAACCAGGCTCAATCGGATAGCTCGTATGTAGGGGCTTGACAAATTCGGTGTGCTTGCCGCATGTATAGGTCTTTTAATCAACAACTTAATTTATATAACATGAAGAAACTTTTACTTTCAATGGCCGCTGTAGCTCTCGGTTTGAGTGCTGCCAATGCTGCCGAAATCACAATCAATGTCAATGATGCCACTGATATTCAGGGTACACTCAAAGAGGAGCGTCCCGCCGGCACCAACAGCGATAACGATAATGGTGAGGCAAAGCACTATGAGAATGTCACTGCTTTAACCCTGGGTGACTTCTCCTTCACTTTTGACAAAGGCTCAGCCAAGAATGCCACCGCCTACTATTACAACATGTCTACCTCTACGAAGACTCAAAACACTATACGTGTTTACACGGGTAGCACGATGACTATCTCTGCTCCTGCAGGTACTGAGATTCTCTCTATCGACATGACCGGCGACAAAGGTAAGAAAGACACCGCACCTACAGTGTCAACAGGCAACGCAACTGCTCCCACAGCTAAACAAATCACTTGGGAGGGCAATGCTGCAACTATCGAGTTTACATGGACAAACAGTTTCCGCATCGAGCAGCTGACCATCGTCACCGGTGCTTCTGACAAGGAGACAGTGGCTGCTCCCACATTCACTCCCGCTTCAGGCACTTCTTTCACCGAGAACCTGGCAGTGACTATCGCTGCTGTTGAGGGTGCCGACATCTATTACACTCTCGACGGCTCTAACCCCACTGCTGCTTCTGACAAGTATGAGGCTCCCATCGTGCTCACTTCTACTACTACAGTTAAGGCTATCGCCGTGAAAGAGGGTATGAACAATTCTGTCGTTGCTACTGCCACTTACACCAAGGATGAGGCCATGGCTACTCTGGCTGAGCTCATCGTTGCAGGCCTTGATGACGATAAAACCGAGTTTACTTATTCAGGTAACGCTACCGTGACTTATGTCAACGGCAAAAACATGTATGTAGAGGATGCCACTGCAGCTCTCCTCATATATGGAGATGTTAACACCACTTACACTCAGGGTGACATCATCAGCGGCTTCAAAGGTACATTTCAGATCTACAACGGCACATACGAACTGAATGCAAATGCCGCCTCTTTCGGAGCTCCCGTAGGTACTACCGATGTTAAGCCCGCTGACTTCACTATCGGCACTCTCACTGCCAACGACCAGAACAAATACATCATCCTGCACGACGTGACTGTAGACGGTGACGCACTCACACTCACTTCAGGCAGCGACGAAATCGGCATGTTCAACAAGTTCAGTGTTGAAATCCCCGCCGGCAAGACTCAGAAGGATGTTGTAGGTCTCGTGTCATACTATAAGAAGAATAGCGATCCCGCTCCCGTGCTGCAAATCTATCCCCTCCAATTCCAGGAGCCCACAGGCATCGCAGCCATTGAGGCAGAGAACGGTGTAGCTGAATACTACAGCATCAACGGTGTTCGCGTAGACGGCAACAACCTCCAGCCCGGCATCTACGTAGTTCGCAACAACGGCAAAGCCCACAAGGTAATCGTTAAGTAAACATATTGGCTATTATCAGTGTAGGTTTACAACCGGTACTGAGTTGAAACAAGCGCGGAGCGCTTACACAATATTAACCCCACGATATGCGAGAGCTGCAAGCTCGAGCTTCGTGGGGTTATTTATGCCATACGAATATCAACTGCGGGACGGTTGCATAATATTAACCCTATTCAGGTTCGCCAAAAAAGGTGGAATTATTTATACTAAATACGCGTGTGTGCGCGTTTTATATATTAGAGCCTTTAGACTCGATCTGCTTTTGCCGAGCATGGCTTTATCTCTTTAAATACTGATATAATGAAGTTTAGATATATATTCTCTCTTTTGGCAATATGCCTGGCGTTTGAGGCCTCGGCTGCTTATTTATCCGTTAAACCGGGTTCACTGCAGAGCTTATTGACCAATGCCGATAAGACAGACACCCGGCTTACACTCACCGGATCCATGGACTTGCGCGATTTTCATGCCCTTGTGTCCGAGATGCCGGCACTGACATCTCTCAATCTGGAGGGGGTCACTATCACCTCATACGAGTCAGCCACCCCCGTGACTTACGGGCCCATGCGTAATGCGGCCAACGAGCTCCCCTCGGGTGCCCTGTTGGGTCTCAAACTCACTGAGATAACACTTCCCGCCAACTTGACAGCGATAGGCGAGGGGGCATTGGCCGGAATGCAATTCTCTCAACTGACTATCCCGGCTACCGTCACCACTATCGGTGACAATGCATTGTATGGCTGCGACAAGCTCACCTCCATCACCTTGCCGGCAAATCTGACCGCATTAGGCTCATACTCCTTGGCCGGATGCACAGCCCTGCAGAGCGCTGACCTTGCGTCTACGACTCTCAAGGAGCTCGACACCCGCACATTTGCAGGCGACACCGCCCTCAAGCAGGTATCATTGCCTGCCACACTTGCTACTATCGGCGAGGGATGCTTTGCCAATACCTCATCGCTCACCTCCATCACACTGCCGACATCCCTCACTGAAATAGGCAAAAATGCTTTCAACAGCTCCGGCCTGGAGAGTGTGACTATACCCACGGCTGTGACCACCATCGGCGACTTCGCATTCTCCCAGTGCCCACACCTCACCACCGCTGTGCTTAACAACAACAATTCCACTCTGGGCCGCGGACTATTCTTTGCCGACCCGGAGTTCGTACTGTTCAAGACGACGGGCATCACATCATTTCCTGACTATCTTTTTGCCGGCGACAGCAAATATGATGTCGCTCCACTCTCAAAAGATGTGAGCGAAATAGGCGCATACTCACTCAAGGACACCGGAGCCTCTTCCATAAAGTTTGGCAACACCCTCGTCTATTTAGGCGATGGCGCCATGGAGAATATGGCCTCTCTCTCAAGGCTCGATGTCAGTTCTCTTGACTCCAACATACCCAAACTCGGTGAAGATGTCTTCAGCGGCATAAATCAGGCCGATGTCGAGCTCCATGTAGCTAACGGCACTACCGACGCATGGAAAGATGCCGCACAGTGGAAGGACTTCAAAATTGTCTCCGAGACACAGACCGGCGAGGTAAGTATCTCCGGAGCTGATGAGGCCGAAGTGAAATGCCGGTTCGAAGCCTCAACACTGCTTGTAGACAGCCCCTATGAGATATCTCTCATCGAGGTGTATAACCCCACCGGTGCTAAAGTGATAGCCGACTCACCTCGCACCACCCACGCATCCATCGACACCGGCCACCTCACAGACCGCGTCTACATAGTGCGCATCTACCTCTCCAACGGCGACATAGCCACCTTCAAGCTCATGCGCTAACATTTCCTAATTCATTTTCTCATAAACTTAAAAATTCTCAAAGGCTTGGGAAAGAATAAACTTAAAAAATTTGCTGAAATGGAGCATTTCCCTTGTGTGCTCCAATATACATTTGCCCGCTTGCAGCAGGAGGGTTTCCCTCTGCGTGGTGCCTGGGGTAAGGATTTTTTTGGCAACGACAACCCTATTGTTCTGGAGTTGGGGTGCGGCAAAGGTGAATACACTGTAGAGCTTGCACGCCGTTTCCCGGATAAGAACTTCATAGGTATTGACATCAAAGGTGCCCGTATTTATACCGGGGCCAAGCAAGTGGTGCAGGAGAATATACCGAATGCAGCTTTCCTGCGCGCCGGCATAGAAAATCTGGAAGCCTTCTTTGCCCCCGACGAGGTGAGCGAGATATGGATTACCTTTCCCGACCCACAGATGCAGCATGTGCGCCGACGCCTCACCGGTGCCCGCTTCCTCAACTCATATATGCGAGTGCTAAAACAGGGAGGAAGTATTCATCTGAAGACCGACTCACCCTTCCTCTATACCTTTACCTACCGGCTGGTGAGTCACAATTTCCTAACGGCTGACTGGAACACATCTGACCTGTATTCCGACCGCCCCGCCGGTCTGCCCGACTATGTCACCGACATACGTACATTCTACGAGCAGCAATGGCTTGGCCGCGGCAAACAGATAAAATTCCTCAGTTTCCGCCTCCCCTCAAATATTGAACTCACAAACCCCGACGAGACCGACATTCCCCGCGATGACTATCACGCATACCCCCGCGGCCTCGCTCGACAAATATAAAACCTGCAAAAATGGCTCTTTATCCTTCACTTATCACAGATATACTCAAGAGTGTACGCTATCCCGGCAATGGCAAGAACCTTGTCGAGAACGACATGGTAGAAGATGACATCCGCATTGACGGAAAGAAAGTAACCTTCTCGCTCATATTTGATAAACCCACTGACCCCTTCATCAAGAGCACTGTGCGCAGCGCAGAGGCCGCTCTGGAGCATGCTCTCCCCGGCGAGATTGAGATTAAGGGTAATATCTCTGTCAAGACTCGTCAGCAACTTCCTCCCAAGCCGGCTCCGCTGCTCCCCGGAGTGAAAAACATCATAGGTGTCAGTTCCGGTAAAGGCGGGGTAGGCAAGAGCACTGTAGCCGCTAATCTCGCCGTGGCTCTCGCTGCACAAGGTTATAAGGTGGGTCTGCTCGATGCCGACCTGTTTGGCCCCTCGGTACCCAAAATGTTCGGCGTTGAGGGTGAACAGCTGTATATCGAAAAGGTTGGTGAGCGAGACCTCATCGTCCCCATCGAGAAGTATGGTGTGAAAATGCTCTCCATAGGCTTCATGGTGAGCCCGGACAAGCCGGTGCTGTGGCGCGGCTCCATGGCTTCAAACGCTTTGCGTCAACTTATAGCCGATGCCAATTGGGGCGAGCTGGACTACTTCTTGATAGACATGCCCCCCGGCACCTCCGACATACACCTCACTCTGGTGCAGACACTCGCCATAAGCGGAGTAGTTGTGGTCAGTACTCCTCAGGATGTGGCCCTGGCTGATGCACGCAAGGGTATAGCCATGTTCCGCGACGATAAAGTGAATGTGCCCGTGCTCGGTATAGTGGAGAACATGGCATGGTTCACCCCCGAGCCTCACCCTGATGAGAAATACTTCATCTTTGGTAATGGTGGCGCCAAACGTCTTGCCGAGGAGCTGGATGTGCCTCTGTTGGCTCAGATACCTCTGGTGGCCAAAGTGTGCGAACGTGCCGACACCGGCATACCGGCAGCTTTGCCTGACCCCAACCTCCCCGACGGACCCCGTGCCGAGGCTTTTGTAGAGCTTGCTAAGGCTGTGGACAACGCTGTGCAGCAGCGCAACTCAACTCTCCCTCCCACACAGAAAGTTCAGACTCACTAAGTGATGATTAAGAGCTTGTTTAATAAAAAATGTGAATGTCAGGGCGGTGTATTTTTGAG
>JAMPDX010000002.1 GCA_023665425.1 Muribaculaceae bacterium | reverse complement strand
AGCTCAAAAATACACCGCCCTGACATTCACATTTTTTATTAAACAAGCTCTTAGAATGAAAATTGAAACAGGGCATCAATTCGGTTGGCACTCGCGTGCTCGTGGTTGAAGTTATGGCGGCTTCCCAACAGGTACTCGATGCCCACCTGCATACGCGGAGTAGGCTCATAGAACAGATTGACGGCGCCATACAGACCATACTTATAGGAGTTGTCTTTGACAGTATATTTGGGGAAGTAATGAGCTTCGCCCAGAGCTAAGCCGGCATACAGGTTGGGCAGGAAATTGAATTTCGCACCCACGTTGAGACCCATAGACATCGGAGCATACAACTTGCCGGGGGTGTCATTGTCGGCAACGAGGTCAAAATTGCCTATCGACAGGTCCCCCATAGTGGACTCATAGCCCTGACCAGTGTTGGCCACCCAATATAGAGCCAAGCGGTTTACGGGATATGTTACTCCGCTGAGTTGAACAGACCAGCCTATATTATTGCGGTTCTTGCCCACTACCAAATCGCGATATGGGAGCACACGCATCAAGCCGGTGAGGCGTATATGTCCATCGTGTGGCAGATTGTATTGCCCGAAAAGCACTATATCCGGAAACCAGTCGGATAGGGCTTTGGTCTGTTCTCCGTCTGCATCGCTCGATGAGGATGGCATCTCTACAGAGGCCGACATAGCCCACTTCGATTTTTTGAATGTATGGTCCCAGCGCACCAACATTCGGGTATCGGAGCACAAACCATTCTGTCCGGCACCGTCAATGGTGGGGGCTTCTGCATCTCCATCCTGTATGGCTGAGGGTGCCCAACCTATAGTGAATCCCTTGAATTGGGCATAGGCTTTCTTGAGCTTGAAGGTGTGACCATCCCCCTGGAAGTTACCTTGGATATATCCCACGATGTCGCCAAGAGTATTGTTGCGACCTATAATGCGCATAAAGATGGTGGTGCCGTCAGGTGTGCCGTCCAGCTTGCGCCGTTGCGACGGATCCTTGGGCACCGGTATCATATATGGAATAAAACCATTGACAGGTATGGAGCCGGCAAAGTCATACCAGGCACGCATACGCACTGCACCACCAACACCCATAGCCAGCTTTGCATCCTTGCTCATGAGCAGGAAGTAAGGGGCAAGAGGGTCCTGAAAGTGCCGATATTGGTCTACGTAAAAACTGTTTATCAAATAATTAATGGAGTCCTGCGAAGCCCGAGACTCCTCTGGGCCAACATATAAAATCTTGTGGCTCTCCTTGAGCTTGGAGGCTTTTATTTCTTCTGCCGTATTTGTCGATAGCGACATTTGAGATGCGGGCAGTGAGTCGGTCTGAGCAACAGCATTGATGGCCCACCCCATACAGGCGATGACCATAAGAGTGTGTAATCCTTTCATAGCAGTATAGTATATAGTGAGATAAGCGGTCTGCTGACCACTATTATTAACACCTCGCGGCGGTAATGGTTCAAAAAAATTGTGCAGACTTTTCAGCTGCGTGCCAGGCGAGCCACCCGTGCCAAGTGGGGGCGCAGGTAGAAGCGATGCAGTGCCCAAGCTACAAGGAAGTAGCCGGCTGTCAGATACCACAGGTTGTGATAGAAGGGAGCGACATCCGTCAGACTCGCACCATTGGCGTTCATCAAGATGAAGCCATTGACACCCCATGTGGCCGGCATCAGGTCACTTATGAATTTCCACCCCTCCGGCATGGCATAACGGGGCCATGTCAAGCCGCTAAGGAAGAGGAACAGGATACTCGTTGCCACCCAGATTATCATGATGGCCTCGCGCTCCGTGGTGAAGCATTGCACTATGAAGCCCATGCAGATGCTCGCCAGCATCATGGGGAGCAGGAAGCAGAAAATGTCGAGCATATCTCCCGCCATGGGGAACTTGAAGACCAACGGCACAAAGTGTGTAAGCCACAGCACCGGCAGGGCCAAGATGCTGATGTAGCATACTATGCGCCCTATCATGCTGATGAATGTGGTGCCCCCTATTGCGTTCACCGGATTAATGCCTTGCCGAGCCTCTTCGAAGCGTCCGCCACCCATCATGCCTACAGCCAGGATGATGCACTGCTGCAGGATGAGTATCAGCACGCCGGGCATGATGAACGAGTCGAATCCGCTCTGCAGATTGCCCAGGGAGTTGGCCTGAATAGGCATCGGGTCAGTTTTCGCCATAATAGAGCCGGCGCCAAGGTCTTGGATATCAGCTGTCTGTATCTTCGAACTCATATCCAGCGACAGATCTGTGGCGGCAAACAGCAGCGAGCGATATCGCAGCAACAGACTCATCTCGCAATAGAGCATCGCCTTGGAGGACTCTCCCCGCCCCACATTGCGCTCAAAGCCGTGAGGTATCTCCATGATGGCATAGCATTTATGCTCATTCATGGCATGACGCGCCTCGTTCATGTCGGCCGCATACCCTATTATCCATGCTCCCTCTGTGGCATTGAAGTTGCGCACCAATTCGCGCGACAGTGCAGTCTTGTCGTTGTCTACAACCACCACAGGCACATTGCGCACCAGCTCCGGGTTATAGATCAGCGAATAGATCACCGGATAGGCCAGGGGCAGGAACAGGAAGAAAAGCACGACTCCCTGGTCCTTCCAAATAGCCTTCCACTCCAGGGCGAAGGACTCGCCCAGTGCTCTGAAATATCTTGATATGGCATTGAATATTCTTTTCATAGTAGTAATGTGTCAGGGGAGATAAACGGGTTTCAGCCATGCCTTTTTTAGGCGCCATATCAGCAGCAGGGGTGCGAAGATGAATATAATGTATGCAATGTACCACCAACGGCTGTAGTATAGGTCTATGCCATTGAGGGCTTGGTCAATGTATATCAGGAAGTAATAGCGCACAGGCACTATCCATGAGAATATGCCCACGGCCGGATACATGCTCTCCACCGGGAATGAGAAGGCGGCGATGGAGAAGGTCAGGATGCCGATAAGAGCGCATGCCGATACCGCCAGGCGCAGGGAGGGCACGGCGCAGAACAGGAATATGGCCAGCCCCTGTGAGGCAAGTACCAACAGCAAGGTGTTGACGGTCATCCATAGTAGCGAGCCGTTCATGGGGAAGTGATTGTAGCCGAAGAGCCAGCTCTCCATGAGCAGAGCCACTACCCACCATATAAAGGTCTGTGGCATTAGTTTGGCGGTGAGCGCCTTGAGCACGGAGCCGCCGGCCATCTGCATCAGCCGATAGCTCGTGCGGCGTTTTATCTCCTCGCCTATGGTGTAGGCGGTCAGCAACATCACCATGAGTTGTAGCACCCCGGGCACAAAGCTGTTGCACAGATAATACTGATAGTTGAGCCATGGGTTGTGCAGCGCGTGCCCTTCGATGTTCACCGGATTGAGCATGGGGGTAATTTGGTCAGGAGTGGCCCCGGTGCCGGTCTGTATGACCTGCATCACCATCCCGGCCTTGGTATAGACAGCCGTGGTTTTGAAATTCTTGTAAGCCAGTGTGCCCGGCACAAAGTAAGTCATGTTAGTGTAGAAGGAGATGACCGGGGCACGCCCGGCAAGCAGGTCGGCCTCATAGTTCTCCGGGATGAGGAAGAAGCCGAAAATCTCGCCTGAGCGCATCCTCTCCATAGCAGCTGAGTATGAGTCACACGCCTCGGTTATCTTGATAAGCTGCATGCCGTCGAGGGTCTGTGTCACCTGGCGTGACAGGTGAGTGTGGTCCTTGTCTACGATAGCTGTCGGGGTGTTCTCCGGCAACCCGTTGTTCATCTCCGAGGTGAGGAACCACCCCAAGAAGAGAGGGAGCACAAACATGGCGTACCAATACAGTGGGCGCGAAGCCAACTGTCGCAGTGAACGCATGAATATGGCGAAGAACGAACGCATCTCTTTCTTTACACGATTACAGATTTATAATACCTATCTTTTGTCGACACCTTGATACAGGGCACTCATGCCGGGGAGCAGTCCCTCCACTTTCTCTGTGGGGAGCGCCTTCACCTGGAATGTGCGGGCATCAAATGAGCCGGTGGCCTTGGTGGCCTGCCAGTTGGCGTATGAGCCCATGTCCTGTATGTAGTATACTTGTGCTTTAATCTCCTTGTCGAGGGCGGGTATTTTCACCTTGATAGTGGTGCCGTCCTTGATATCCTTGAGCAGAGTCTCGCGCACATTAAACACGAGATAAGTGTCAGCCTTCTGCAGGGTCATGATGGGAGCGCCGGTCATCACCAACTCGCTCACATGCGGATATATTACGGTGATTTGTCCGTCGCAGGGAGCCAACAGATATTGGTCTTCGAGCATGGCATCAGCCTCAGCCACCCCACCTTGAGCTACACGCACCATAGCGGCTGCAGCCTCCTTGTCCTCCTTCTGGGCGCCGGACTTGGCCAGCTCCCATTGGCTTTTGGCTGCTTGTGTGCCGGAGGTGGCAGCATCGTATGCCGCCTTAGCCTCATCGCGCTTCTGCGCGGTGACTACACCTTCCTTATAGAGATTCTCCATGCGCTCGTAAGTCTTGCGGGTAATCTCCTCGGCGGTCTGAGCCTGTTGATATACCGAGTAAGCCGAGTTGATAATCTGGCTGCGGGTGCCGGCATCCACCTTCTCATTAGTGGCAGCGGCAGCCTGCTTCATGGCTGTGGCCTGCTCCATCTTGGCATCCATCAGCGAGGAGTGTATGTGCACCAGCGTGTCACCGGCATGGACATATTGACCCTCCTCCACGTATATGTCTACCACGCGTCCGGGCAGCTTGCCGGAAATGCGTATCTCCTCGGCATCCGCCTGCCCTTGAACTGTGTCCGGCTCCGGCTTAATGCTCAAGAAGCCGATGACAGCCAGCGCGGCGAGCGCCAAAACTACTATAAATATGGCGAGAATAAGCCCCTTCTCGCGCTTGCTCACCTGTTCTTTGGTGGGCACGGGAGCCTGCTCTGTGCGGGCTGCTTTATCTTTATCCTTCTCTTCCATGGTTTATGTTGTTCTTTTGTTATCAAGTTAAATTAATAAGCCATTGTGCCGAGCACCTTGCTCAGATACACGCGGCAAAGCTGCACACCGATTTCGGCATCTATCACCTCGGAGTGAGCCTGCAGCCATGCTGTCTGCGCAGCGGTGACATCGTCGGTGGTGAGTACACCCTCCTTGAAGCCGTACTGGGCATTGTGGAGGTTCTCATCGGCCGACTTCAAGTTGGTGCGAGTCATGTCGAGTGTCTTCTGAGCCTCTTGGTATTTGAAGCGAGCCTGGCTCACTTGCAGGTCTACCATGCTCTCGGCATCCTCCAGTTGCAGGCGGGTGGCGCGGGTGGCTGACTCTGCCACTTTCAGCTTATGGTAATTGCCACCCCAGTGCCAAATGGGCACTGTGAGTGTGGCGCCGACGGAGAAGCCTCCGCCAAAGCGCTTCTCGAAGCCATCTATGGTATTGGGGTTGGAGAAGCTCCAAGCAGCTATAACACCCACTTTGGGGAGCATCTCGGAGCGTGCCAGTTTCTCTTGAGACTCGAGGATGGAGATGCCGTGCCTTATCGAGGCGAGGTCCTGACGGCGTGCATATATTCCGGCCGGTTCGTAGGCGGCATCCAGAGGCATTGAGGGATGGTCCTCAAGGGTCTCATCTTCGAGGGTATATTGCTCGTTTATAGGCAATCCGCACACCTGATTAAGGGCCATGCGGGCCAGCGAGAGGCCATTGTCCACCTTGGTGCGGGTCACGGCAGCCTCATTGACCTTGACATCCACACTAAGGCAGTCGCTCTTGGTGGCGACCCCCTCTTTATACATCAAGTTGACATTATGTTGCAGGGAGTCGAGCAGGTTGCAATAGCTGTCGGCCAACTTCTTTTTCTGCACCAGGGAGACTACCAGCCAGTAAGCCTCGTCTACCGAATATATGACATCCTGTACGGCTGAGTTGCGCATCGAGATGGCCAATTGCTCGGCATATTTGGTGATGTCGTTCATGGCACGTATTGCGCCACCCATATACACCGGCTGGGTGAGGGTGAAGACGCCGGCTACCACGTTATGCACATCGTATGTCATTGCTTCCTTGGGGATTACGGCTACCTCGGTGGGTATGACACTCCCGGTCTTGGGGTCGGTGATGGGAGCACCGGTTGCCGGATTCGTCAGTATGTTGTAGTCATAACTCATCGTGGAGGGATTGAATTTCATGGTGGGGAGCTTGGCATCGGCTCCGAGCAGCGCTATCTTGTGCTGATTATACATGTAAGTGGCAGAGAAGTCAATGCCCGGCAGATATGCTGCCTTGGCCGCTTTGCGGGCATAGCCGGCACCGGTGATGTTTTCGTTTGCCACCATTATGGCCTTGTTATGACGGAGCGCCATGTTGCGACATGAGTCAAGCGACACTTGCGCCTGAGCGGCAAGTGTCGAACACAACGCCAAGCAAATAGCAGTGAGAGTTATATACAGAGAGCGCATAAGTTAATAATTTGGGGTCATTCTTGTTAGTAGAGAGGAGATGCTGTGAGCATATAGATGCTCATGTAATAACGACACGCGAAAATACATAAAAGTTTATCACTGACCAACAATTCCGAAATTTAGAACACATTTTTCGCCTAAATAGAGAAAAATGCCGATTTCCACTATACGTTAAACTTATGAATGTGAAACTTTGCAATATTTTGTGTGGGGTGTACGTTATATGAGTATGGTTAGACAATTGTTGATACGTGCCGGAGGCATAATTGTGGCGGCGTTTTGCGCTATCGCCATAATGGCTCTCTTGGGTGGCTGCAAAGCGCCCAAGCTGTCGGTGGCGCGTGAGCAAGCGGCACGTGGTGAGTTTTATGATGCCGCACAGACATATCGCAAGGTATATAATAAGCTGACACGCAAGGAAGACCGTCCGCTGCGTGGCGAGGTGGCATACGAGATGGCCGGCTGCTATCGGCGGCTTAATCAGGCTGCCCGCGCATCGGCGGCTTATCAGAATGCCATACGCTATGAGTATCCCGACTCGATGGCTTATTACTGGCTCGGGCGCTCTTTTCAGGCGGAGGGCAAGTATCAGCAAGCTATAGATGCCTACACACAGTTCCTGCTCCTCAAGCCGGATGATGCTTTGGCTCGTGAGGGTGTCCGCGGATGTCGCCAGGCCATTGATGCGCGCGACGGCAAGACCACCCGTTATGTGGTGAAGGAGGCAAAGCTCTTCAACTCTCGCCGCTCAGACTTTGCGCCAATGTATCTGGACAAGAGTCTGGACCAACTGTACTTTACATCATCTAACGAGAAGAGCACCGGCGACAACAAGAGTCCGATAACGGGTGTCAAGAACAATGATATCTATGTGTCGCGAAAGAATGAGAAGGGTGAGTGGCAACGCCCCGAGCCGGTGGAGGGTGAGCTCAATTCAGAGTTTGATGAGGGTATCATAAGCTTCACTCCCAATGGCCAGACCATGTATCTGACCAAGGCTCGCCGTGACCCTGTCTCGGCCACTTCGGTGGAGATATACACCTCGCAGCGAAGCGATGCCACATGGAGTGCACCGGTAAAGTATGAGATACTCAACGACACCATATCGGCCGTGGGGCACCCGGCAGTCTCTCCCGACGGGCGTTACCTCTATTTCACATCTGATATGCCCGGCGGTTATGGCGGCTTTGACATTTGGCGTGTAAACCTGCAGGACAAGATAGGCTCGCTTGAGAACCTCGGTCCGCAAATTAATACCGAGGGGAATGAGCAGTTTCCATACGTGAGGTCTGACACCATCTTGTATTTCTCCTCCGACGGGCATCCCGGCTTTGGCGGCCTTGATTTGTTTAAGGCGCACCTTGATGCCTCCGGCCACCGCTGGAGTGTGGAGAATATGGGCAAGCCAATGAACTCGCAAGCCGATGACTTCGGTATCACTTTCGGCGAGGGTGAAAGCGGCTTCTTCAGCTCGGGGCGTGGCGATGCTCGCGGTTATGACCATATATATTCCTTCGCTCTGCCGGAGCTGAATATATCCATTTCCGGCTGGGTGGTAGACAAGGATGACGAGCCGGTGCCCAATGCGATAATACGTATTGTAGGCGACGATGGCTCCAACCAGAAGGAGGTGGCGCGCGATGACGGCTCATACTCCTTCAGACTATCGCGCGGCGTGAAGTATGTAATGATGGCCGGTGCTAAGGGCTATCTGAATGTCAAACAGGAGTTTGAGAGCGACAGCGCCGAGGAGGATGCCGAGTACAGTGTAGACTTTGTATTATCTTCTATATCAAAGCCTAACGTGGTGGAGAATATCTTCTATGACTTTGACAAGGCCACCCTGCGCCCGGAGAGCAAAGCCTCGTTGGATGAGCTGGCCCAGATGCTTCGCGACAATCCTAACATCACTATCGAGATGGGTAGCCATACAGACCGTAAAGGCTCGGATGAATATAACAAGGACTTGTCGATGCGTCGTGCCAAGAGTGTGGTGGACTACCTCATACAGGCAGGCATAGCTCCGGACAGATTAAAGTATGAAGGCTATGGAGAGTCTCGCCCCAAGACGGTGACAAAACGAATCAACAAGGAGTTCCCGCAGTTTGAGGAGGGCACACAGCTCACTGAGGAGTTTATCGAGACCCTCTCACCCGAAGACCAAGAGGCAGCTGACCAGATAAACCGTCGCACCGAGTTCCAGGTGACAGCTATTGATTATGAAATGTACTGACATATTCCGTACCGCAATACCAGTGCAAAAGAGTCCCATCAGCATGAGTCCGCAATCGCGGTTTCTGCTGATGGGTTCATGTTTCACAGACAATATCGGCGAGAAGTTGCTCGAGAGTGGGGTGGATGCACGGGTCAATCCGGCCGGGGCATTGTATAACCCGCTATCGATATCGGTCCTGCTGCGTGCAGCTATGGATATGGAGCTGCCGGAGAGCTCGGTGTTTGAGCATGAGGGACGCACCCGCTGTTGGCTTTTGCCAACAAGGTTTTCGCACCCTGATCCTCAGGAGGCGGAGGCCCTCTTTAGGCAGACTTTGGCCAACATCAGGGAGGCGCTGAAGGAGGTGGATGTGATGATTTTCACATTCGGCACTTCGTGGGTGTACCGCCATCAACCCTCAGAGGAATCAGAGTTTGCATCCATAGTGGGCAACTGCCACAAGGTGCCGTCTGCACAATTCGAGCGCTATAGGCTCTCGACGGCGGAGATAGTGGAGGAATGGAATGGCTTACTGCGGGATATTTGCCTGCTGCGTGGCAGACCAATGAATGTCATCTTTACGGTGAGTCCTATTCGCCACTTCAAGGATGGCGCCCATGAGAATACCCTCTCGAAGGCTACACTCCACTTGGCGATAGATGAGCTTATTGGCCGTCAAACAGAGTGTGGCACTGCCTACTTCCCGGCTTACGAGCTTATGATGGATGACCTGCGCGACTATCGCTTTTATGCCGATGATATGCTTCACCCCTCGGTAATAGCCGTGAAATACATCTGGGAGCATTTTAAGTCCACCTACTTCACAGCAGCCGAAATCGAAGCCCTGAACCAAGCCGCCCGCCAGCGTCTCCGCACCCACCACCACCCTCTCCTCTCCTACTGACCCTCACCGGTCACAAAAATGTTTGTTTACCGGGTCGTCACTGTAGGACTCGCACATGTGGCGACAGCGACCAACAACCTCAGTATAGTAATTCGGCGGGCTCCGCACGCCTTACTATGTCCGTCATACTACCGTAGCCATGAGTATACATGCCGTATCAGTTGACGAAAGCGTGGTGTCCGGCCAGGACACCGACTTATAGTAACCGTGTACACCCTCGGCTTCAGCCGAGGGTGTGCGCGGTATGGTGACTATGGCGGCAGGCGTGCATAGCCCGCCGATTTACTGTGGCCTTTTGATTGTAGCGGCTTATTTTACAAGTACCCCCGGACACACGTGGCGTAGCCGTGGGTGTCCGGGGGTACTTGTAAGTCGACGAATGGTATCCGTGAGGACGTCTTTACTGTGATGTTATTTCTCGGGGAGGTATCCGCCGCCCGAGGGGTGGGGCCTTAGAATTCGCAGTTGCCCGGATAGCGGGGGAAGGGGATAACGTCGCGGATGTTCTGCATGCCGGTCACGAAGAGCACAAGGCGCTCGAAGCCCAGACCGAAGCCTGAGTGAGGCACTGTGCCAAAGCGGCGGGTGTCAAGATACCACCACATATCCTTCATGGGTATATGCAGCTCCTCGATGCGGGCCATGAGCTTGTCATAGTCCTCCTCGCGCTGGCTGCCTCCGATGATCTCGCCAATCTTGGGGAAGAGCACATCCATTGCGCGGACGGTCTTGCCATCCTCGTTCAGCTTCATATAGAAGGCTTTGATCTCTTTCGGGTAGTCGGTGAGGATTACCGGCTTCTTGAAGTGCTTCTCCACAAGGTAGCGCTCATGCTCGCTGGCCAGGTCGATGCCCCATGATACGGGGAACTCAAACTTCTCGCCACTCTGCTCGAGGATTTTGATGCCCTCAGTGTAGGGGAGGCGTACGAAGTCGTTGTGTATCACAAACTTGAGGCGCTCTATCAACTCCTTGTCGAACATGTCGTTGAGGAATTGGATATCGTCAGCGCAATGCTCGAGCGCGTAGGTGATACAGTATTTGATGAACTCCTCTGCCAGATCCATGTTGTCGGCTATCTCGTAGAATGCCATCTCGGGCTCTATCATCCAGAACTCGGAGAGGTGGCGCGGTGTGTTGGAGTTCTCGGCGCGGAAAGTGGGGCCGAAGGTGTATATGCAACCCAGGGCAGTGGCGCCTAACTCACCCTCAAGCTGGCCGGAGACGGTGAGTGAGACCGGCTTGCCATAGAAGTCTTGAGTGAAGTCTACCATGCCATCCTCGGTCTTGGGCAGGTCGTTAAGCGGCATAGTTGTCACCTGGAACATGGCGCCGGCACCCTCGCAGTCTGAGGCTGTGGTGAGGGGTGTGTGGAAATAGTAGAAACCCTTGCCGTTAAAGAATTTATGGATAGCAAAGGCGAGGGCGTGGCGTATGCGTAGCACAGCGCCGAAGGTATTGGTGCGCGGGCGCAGATGAGCCTTCTCTCGCAGGAACTCGAGGGTGTGACCCTTCTTCTGCAGCGGGTATTCTGCCGGGTCGGCAGTGCCATAAATCTGCAGCTCCTCGGCCTGAATTTCCACGCTCTGCCCTTTGCCCTGTGAGGCTACCAGCTGACCTTGCACATGGATTGAGGCGCCGGTGGTGATGGGCTTGAGCTCATCGTCGGTGAAGCGGCTCAAGTCAAATACTATCTGTATATTCTTGATGGTAGTGCCGTCGTTGAGTGCTACAAACTGCACATTCTTGTTGCCACGGCGGGTACGTACCCATCCCTTGACATCTACCGTTGTGCCCACCAAGGCATCTGCTTCGGTGAGCAATTGCTTGACTGTTATTCGTTTAATATCTTTCATTATTATTCAAATTCGCCCTTGCGCAGGTAGTCCACCTCTTCCTGAGTGAGGTAGCGCCAGCGGCCACGGGGCAGATTTTTCTTAGTCAGACCGGCGAAGTATACGCGGTCCAGTTTAGTGACACGGTAGCCAAGGGCCTCGAAGATGCGGCGAACAATGCGGTTGCGGCCTGAGTGTATCTCGATGCCTGCCTGATTGCGGTCAGTGTCGGTGACATAGCTGATGGCGTCGGCATGTATCTCGCCGTCATCCAGCTCAATGCCGTCGGCAATGCGCTGCATATCCTCTTCGGCGATATCCTTGTCGGTCCATACGTGGTATATTTTCTTCTTCACATACTTGGGATGTGTCAGTTTGGAGGCCAGGTCGCCGTCGTTGGTGAGCAGGAGCACACCGGTGGTGTTGCGGTCCAGACGGCCTACGGGGTAAATGCGCTCGCGGCAAGCGTTCTGCACCAGGTCGAGCACTGTGGTGCGGCCATTCGGGTCATCGCTGGTGGTGACACAGTCTTTCGGCTTGTTGAGGAGCACATAACATTTGCGCTCGGGAGTCACTACCTTGCCCTCATATTCCACTACATCAGCGGCGGTGATCTTGGTGCCGAGCTCGGTGACAACCTCGCCGTTCACCTTCACCAGTCCTGCTACGATGTGCTCATCGGCCTCGCGGCGTGAGCATACACCGGCACCGGCCATAAATTTGTTGAGACGAATTGGCTCGTTGGGGTCGAAATCGTTCATCACATAGTCTATCTGCTTGGGGCGAGGGATAAACTGCTTGCCCGGGCGCGGCTGGAAGCGGTTGGGCTGAGGACGACGGTTGTTGTTATACCCGGCGTGGCCCTGCTGGCGGTTGTTGAAGCTGCCCTGACGCTGCTGTCCGTAGCCACCCTGCTGATGGTTGTTGAAGCCTCCCTGGCTTTGTCGTTGCTGGCCATAGCCTCCCTGCTGGCGATTGTTATAGCCACCTTGTCGTTGCTGGCCATAGCCTCCCTGCTGGCGATTGTTGTAGCCACCGTGACGTTGCTGGCCATAGCCGCCTTGCTGACGGTTGTTATATCCTCCCTGGCCCTGCTGGCGATTGTTGTAGCCACCCTGACGTTGCTGGCCATAGCCGCTCTGCTGACGGTTGTTATAGCCAACCTGAGTGCGCGGACGGGGTTGATAGCCCTGATTGTACTGGCGGGGCTGATAGCCACCCTCAGCTGCTGTTGAGTTATCGCTTGAAGCCTCCTCTGCACCGGAGGCATTGTCCATACGCTGGTATGGGCGCTGATTGTACGCCGGGCGCTGCTGAGTATAGGGGCTCTGAGTGCGGGGGCGTGGATAGCTCCCCTGATTATTGTAAGGACGCTGCTGATAACCACCCTGCTGGCGCTGATTATAGGCCGGACGGGGGCGCTGTTCGCCGGGTGTATATGATTGGTGTTCCCCGGAGTAATTAGCTTTGTCATAACGCGCTTCACCCCCGTCGGCACTCGCCGCGGGAGAAGGTGTCAGTCCGATACGCGGACGTTTGGGTTTCTTTTCGTCTTCCATTGTATTGTGTAATGCTTTCCCGGCAGCATCGCTGCTGCGTTTTAATTATCTGTTATGAGGTTATGTTTGCTTAGAGGTTAATATATGTCCCCTGCTGTTCTGATTGTTATGGTCGACATGCTTTCTTTGGGCCGACTCGTATTCTTACAGCTGCAAAGTTAGCAAAAAAAATCCAAACCGCCGCATAAAAAATGTTAAACAGTATAAAAGCCCCCTAAAATACCCTGATTGCGCTACTCTCCCTCTCCAGTGTCGAGTTACAATCACGCCGTAACTACAACCAGCTTACCTTGGGTTGCTGTGGTCGACACAAGTTGGAGCCCTACTTTCAGAATTGACATTTTTTTTGTAATTTTGTGCTCTTTCCGGTTTCTCGATAAAAATATGATACGCCCTCACTATAATACATTTGTAATTATCGGTGCTGTTTAATTCGTTTGAATTTCTGGTATTTTTGCCTGTCGTATTTCTGGTATATTGGCTGATAACGAAGTCTTGTCGGTCAAGGAATATCTTTTTATTGTTAGCCGGATATGTTTTTTACTGTTGGTGGGACTATCGGTTCCTGTCGTTGATGCTGCTCATGACAGCCTACACATATCTGAGTGGTATACTCGTAAACAAGTATGGCGTGCGTACATGCCGCTCAAAGTGGATATTGTGGCTTAATGTCGCGGCAGATATCGGTATATTGGGGGTATTCAAATATTTCAACTTCTTCAGCAATAACTTTGCTGCCCTGATGGGATATATCGGTTGGCAAGTCGATGCTGTGACCCTCGACTGGGTTTTGCCTCTTGGAATATCCTTCTACACCTTTCAGGCCTTAGGCTATATAATAGATGTGTATCGCGGCACCCTGCGCGGTACCCGGGATTGCATTGCTTTCATGCTCTTTATCAGCTTTTTCCCGCAGGTGATAGCCGGCCCCATAGAGCGAGCCACAAATCTGCTGCCACAGTTTTTGCGTAATCGCAAGTTTGACTACTCGTTGAGTGTGTCGGGAATGAAACTCATACTCTGGGGTCTGTTCAAGAAGATGGTGGTGGCAGACAATGCCGCGCCCGTTGTTAGCTATGTGTTAGGCTCGTACGAGAGCCAGGGTACCTTGGCTCTATGGATCGGCGCGCTGCTGCTGACGTTTCAAGTGTATTGCGACTTTTCCGGCTACTCTGACATGGCCATTGGAGTGTCCCGCCTGTTCGGCATAAGGCTGTGTCAGAACTTCGATAAACCATTACTGGCAAAGGGTATCCGTGACTTCTGGCACAGGTGGCACATATCATTGTCTACATGGTTTCGCGACTACGTATATTTCCCGTTAGGGGGTAGCAGAAAGGGTGTGGGGCGCACCATCAGCAACACTATGACGGTGTTCCTACTCAGCGGATTGTGGCATGGCCCGAGTTGGACATATGTGGCATGGGGAGCCTATAACGGAGTGCTCACACTTCCCGGTATTATACGGAGTGTCAAGGCCAAAGAGAAAGGGGTTAAACTGCAGAAGGAGAGCAGGCTCGGTATTCTCAGGCCAGTACTGCTCATGGGGCTTGCTTTCTTTATCTGCATTATCGGCCGGACTATTTTCCGTATTGAGAATATTGAGGACACATTCAGATATATTGGCCATATGTTTGTGTGGGTGCCCGGGCCAACAGTAGGGCGGTGGGCCTTGATGTGGACCGCAATACTCCTTGTCTGCGAATTACTCACCCGCAAGAGCGAGACCCCTTTTAGCTTCAATAACGGACTCTTTGCACACTGTCGCCCCTTAAGGTGGGGTATATATCTGATTACCTTTATTATAGTACTCATATTCGCCGGGCCGTCGGCAACATTCATCTATTTTCAATTTTGAGAGGCTGATGCACTATGAAACGTTTTTTGATAAATATCGCAATCTTTTCTACTCTGGTATGCATTATATTAGGGGTAGGGGAGTTCATAGCTCGCCGCGTAGACAATCCGTACGCCTACAAAAGCCGATGGATGAGCGAGTATGCCGGCGATGTGTCGACACTCATTCTCGGCTCATCGCACACATATTACGGGCTGCGCCCGGAGCTGCTTGCTGACAGTACTTTTAATCTGGCGCAGGTGTCGCAAACGGCGGAGTATAATCTGGCATTACTCAAGAAGTATCTGCCCGCATGTACTCACCTGAAGAGGGTTATAGTCACAGTGTCATACAGCACCTTCCGCGAGCCGCCCCTTGAGAGCGGCCCTGATGCACGCCTCGCCGTCGAGTATAAGACACAGATGCACCTCAACTTACATTCAGATTTCTCCAAGTATAACCTTCTGATAACAGATTGGCCGGCTTATTGCGGACGTCTGCGACAGGTGTTGGCCAAGACCCATGAGCAAACTAATCAGTGCGACTCACTTGGCTTCGGCCTGGGGTATGATATATCAGACCGATCGCCCCAATGGGAGTCGCGAGCTTCGGCCAGGGTAGAGGAGTTGACCTATACGGCAAGTTCACGAGCAAGCGAGGTGATGGAGGTGTATCGCGAAATTTTCAGTCTGTGTCGCCGTCACGGAGTGGAATGTATTCTGCTAACTACCCCGGTGTGGCATACCTTCCGGCAGGTCCAAGAAGCCGGGCAAGCGGAGGAAATGATATGTC
This sequence comes from Muribaculaceae bacterium, assembly GCA_023665425.1. Taxonomy (GTDB): domain Bacteria; phylum Bacteroidota; class Bacteroidia; order Bacteroidales; family Muribaculaceae; genus Lepagella. The sequence goes on along the minus strand of JAMPDX010000002.1, from coordinate 131,365 downwards.
TGGCCAATGAGTTAGCCACGGAGGAAGGTGTACGATACCTCAATTATTACGCCGATGCGCGTTTTAGAGAGGAGGATTTTCACGATGTGGACCACCTGAGCCCTCGGGGTGCTGACAAACTCACCGACATCGTTAGTGCGGAGCTCAGATGATAAGAGTCCTGTTAGACACACGCTTATTTAGATTGATTCTAAATTTGGGCGTTTTGTTTGAGATTCATTTGGATGTGTCAAAATTCACCTCTAACTTTGCACCCATAAATCTCATTATTCATCACTAATTAAACTTTTCTTATTATGGCTTACGTAATTGGTAATGACTGCGTGGCTTGTGGCACTTGCCAGCCCGTATGTCCCGTAGAGGCTATCTCTGAGGGCGAGATCTACCACATCGATCCCGATACTTGCATCTCTTGCGGCAGCTGCGCTGAGGTTTGCCCCAGCGGCGCCATCACAGAGGGCTAATAAGCCTCAATTAGAGACATATAGACGTCGGCTGCTCACCGAGCAGCCGACGTCTTGTCGTTTTTTTCCTCTCTTTGTAACTTAGCCTTTTTCTACGGCCGCGCCGGAAAGCTCCGGGGCTATGCGGCGAGACATGAAGGCGAAGACCACTGTCAGCGCTATAAGGCCGATATATACGTAGACGGTGGAGTGCAGGATGTCGCCAAGGCCGGTCAACGGGGTGACGATAGCACCAAAGATGTAGCCCATCACGCCCAAGATGGCTGACGCTCGCCCGGCATTATTGCGACCTTCGTTCATTGCCAACGTGTTGCTCATGGTGAAGATTAAGCCTAAGCAGAATAGCATCAGGCAGTTAAATACTTCGTATACAAAAAAACTATCGATATGCCACAGGGCTATTACCTGCCCGATAATTACCGCGGCAAGGCCCCATGAACCATAAACACCCGCCTTCTTCAACACTTTGAATTTGAGGGCCACCAGGGAGCCGCCAACTACAAACAAAGCGTTGAACCCCATGTATAGACCGAAGACGATGTCGGAGTAGCCATAATGTGTCTGTATGATGAATGGTGCCGAGGCAATGTAGGCGAACAGCAATCCCAATGCTGCTCCCTTGAGCGAGACGTGTGTCATGAATTTGTACTCCTTGAGCAAAGCACCGTAACCCTCGAAGGTGGAGAGCAGTGATCCCTTGGCGCGACGATCCGGAGGAAGTGTCTCCTTGACCTTGAGGTTGACCAGAATCATGAGTAGTGCCATCAAAGTGAGGAAGATGAAGATGCTCTTCCACCCGAAAATATGTGCAAACAGACCACCGAGCACCGGCGCTGACGCCGGGGCAACACCATTGATGGCACCCGTGAGAGCCATGATTTTGGCCAATGCGCGGCCGGAGCTGACGTCGGCCGGCATGGTGCGTGCCAGGAAGTAGCCGGTGCTTGCTCCTATACCCTGCACAAGTCGGCATCCGACGAAGAACCATATATTGGTGGCGAAGATGCTCGCAGTGCCGCCCACTGCAAAGATGAGCATACCGGCGTTGAGCACCCCTTTACGCCCATACTTATCGCTCACAGGACCGAAGACTATCTGCCCCACGCCCAGGCCAATCATGCCAAAAGAGAGGCCCAGCTGCACTTTCGACACCGAACAGCCGAAATAGTGTGTCATCTCAGGCAACGCCGGGATATACATATCGTTGACAAAAGAGCCAAACATGCTCAGCAACACCATGAAACCGATAAAGAACCAGTAATATGACGGACTCATGCCTGCATACATATCAGGCTCGGGGGCAGCAGCCTGCCCGGCTGTAATTGTAGTATTGTTGTTTTTCATAGGATTTGTTGTCAATAGTATTATTAAAACATTGTGGAGCACCCGCTGGTTCAATAAGGGAGAGGATGAGGTGAGTATATGCCGGAAAAAAGAAGGGGGAGGTGTCTCACGACATCTCCCCGCTCTCTCCTCAGCGAAGCGTACCCCACTGAGGGGCGATAGAAATTATTAATGTATATAACCCAAAATTATAACTGTGTAGCCATGGTTTAGAACTCGTGGCTTCCTCGACACGCGAGGATGTGCCTTGAGCGGTAGAAAAAACTATGAAGTTAGAACAGCATATTGAATTTGCATTATAGGTATCTATTGCAGATGCCCCCGTTGAGGGTTGCCCGGCGAGGGCATCGTCAATACAGATTGATGTTTTGAAGGCAAAGGCCATTGTGAGCCTGCCATAAGATTAAAACAATGGATTGAACGGTAAAACTGATAAACGGTAATCAGGCAGTTACAGTAATTTTTTTATAATCAACAAGTAGTTAATATTGGCAATTCATTTTGATACATCTTAAAGTTATTAAGTTGAATAAAGTCTGTTTTTTGACTTGTTTCGATTATATAACGGAAGATAGTATGTAAATATTAGTCTACAAAAGTTAAAGTTTGTTTTGTACCTGCATTTTCGATTCATCGCACCAAAATTTACAAGCAAAGATATAAGAGACCTGAGAAAAATTTGTAATTCAAGTTTCGGAGGTTACCGTATAAAACATTAACAAGCAGTAAATCGGCGGGCTACGCACGCCTTTTGACTGTCTAACCAGCCCCGCACACCCACGGCTATCGCCGCGTGTGTGCGGGGTTACTATAAGTCAGTGTCCTTGCGGACACTCCTATCCATAACATATTCAATTGGATACTACTTGCGAACTTTGAATTTAGGGTGGATTCTCTTAGAGCTTGTTTAATAAAAAATGTAAACGTCAGGGTCGTAGATGTGTCTCAGATTTGAGCCTTGGGTTCAGTCACACAGCCCGCTATGTTCCTTTACCTGCTGCCTCAAATCTGAGGCACATCTACGACCCTGACGTTTACATTTTTTATTAAACAAGCTCTAAATCTTTGATTGAGTATGGAGGTATTATATAATTAAAGAAGGATCTTTGATTGAGGAGATGCTATCGGAGTTGGGGAAGTATACATCGAAAGTCCTTTCATGAAGTTCCTTCTCAACAACAAGCTGAAAATAGGCTGAAAATAATGGGGCCGGGGTTGTGATGATGTCGAGGGAATTTTGTAAATTTGCATGTTGGCTCTCTGCAGGGCCCGGAGTCGGGTTCTGAGGGCGGGTCAATGACATAATGAATAAAGCGTTTATCTACGCTTCTGTTCTTGGCGATATGAAATCTGGCAGTTTCTAATCACAGTCAAGGGCGGCGGCAACGATAGATGCTCATGGATATGTACACAATGTCCGGCAACAGAACGCTCCGAGAGGAGTATGGGTTGCCGGAATACGTTGCATATATGCGTGGGCTCTGCGTTGCTCGTCCAACTGTGATGGGCATGCCAGAGCCTCATATCGTGGGACGAGCAATGATACGGTACCCACGCTTTTTTGTGCAACAATTTCGATTCAGGGTGTCGGTCGAATAAGATAGGTGGCCGGAAAACCCTTTGGTAAAGATTCATGTAGGCAAGTTGGTAGAGGCTGAGTATCGACGGCTGCGCTCAGAGAACTCAGGTTGCACGGTGACGTGGCTCGCCGCGCAGATGAACTGCGACCGCCGCAACATCCACGATATTTTCCACCGCTCCACACTCGACACATCTCTGCTGATACAACTTTCCGAAGTGCTTCATCATAATTTTTTTGAGGATATCTCAATATCGCTTGAAGCAACAATCAAGGCATCAGACAAAATCACAATTCCTGCGCGGACGCGAAAGTGCAATCCCGACAAATCTTCAGACAATCGCACTTAAACAACACCTGACTGAATGTTGAAATACAATAATTTACCATACAACTTCACCTCAATTTTCATAAAACACTCTTAAGTGAGACAGATGTTTAGACACTGTTTGGACAGCCGGTTATAAGTTCGTAATTTTGAGTACGGAAGAAATTTGCTCTTCTTGAAACATCGCGTTGTGGCAGCCTTGCAAACCATACGAAATTGCCGAATCGCGTAAAAGGAGGTAGGCGTAATTAAACAATTTCAAGTATTTTTAGTACCCAAGAATATGTCAAACAAAAATAATCAACCGATTCCGCTTTTTGATGAGTACAAGGGATGGTGCAAACAGAACTTGACAATAGGAAAGTCTGCTAGTGATTACCCTTCCCGTCTTCAAAAAATTAACCGGGAGTTTATCAGCACGATTTATACCGGCAGCACAAAGCAGCCATTGGAATTGCTCCAAAAATACCTTACTAGTTCGAACAAAGGTCCGAAACGCAATCTTATTGAAGACCTGTTGACAGCTATTGGCTCCTGCATTGCCAAGGAACTTGCCAAGCGTAAGGGGACCGATACAGAAGGGAGTTTTAGGAGTGAACGAACGGCTTTTAATAAATACGTTAAGTTCATCTTACAAGATGTTGAGTCAAAACCTTATCGAAAAGATAAAATTTGTCCCACAGAGAAAGCGGCCTTAAGCCATATTAGCGGAGATAATATTGTACTCGACCAAGATAGTCTACTTTCTATCTTCACAAGTCGCATTGGCACACAAGACCGTATCACCGGCCAAAAGGCATTTATCCCACTAGGACTTCTTTCTAAAGTTTGCGCCAAAGGAGATATCCACGATTGGGCAAAAGATACTGCAGAACATGTACTGATACATACTGAATCCGGAACTGTGCCTGTCACTGATGTAGAGAAGTTGATCATTGACACGAAAAGCGGGGATGTCACAATCAAGTTGAAAAACGACACGCGGGAAATAGTCTTTAATCCACCTCTGAATGGTCCAAAAAAACCTATGCAAATCAATATGATCTCAGAGACCGATATTGACCACGACCCGGATATTCATACTGTACTTATCGGTATGAAAGGTTCATTACCCACACTTGAATACATCAAAGACCAAATTCTTGCAGCTAAAGATGCTTTGGGATATTCCAGAATTGATTCAAAAAACTGCGATAGCATATATGAATATCTGCTAAAAGACAGCACCTTTATGACTAATGCCAAACAATTGGGCCCGAAAATCATCAGTGAACTAAATAATGTTACATCTAATCACTTATTACAGTTGGCTGATGCCGAATGGAATCGCAAACTAAAAAAGAAAAGCATAAACATAATATCATCAAAAACGAAATGTTAATTAACAGTACAGGAAAATGCTCTTCCTGTGGAAAGATAATGTCAGGCGTTCTGAACTATAATTTCCATGGTTGCAATGATGAGACAAGGGCGTATCAAGCCTATTACTGTGATGAATGTATTGCAAAAGGCGTTAGGTGTCCTCATTGTGGTAAAAGAGTGGTAAAGATGTCATCTGATATGATCTTTTAATAAGGGGTCAGAGAAGCATCAATCTTCATTCGTTTATACCGTAATATGCACTCATTGACTCAATGCAACATTAATCGTAAGTTATGAACGTACACATGGGGGAGATGGTGAAGGACGTGTTTGAGCATGTCAGACAGATGCATGCCAAGAAGACTGTCGTGTGGCTTGCCAATCAGCTGCATTGCGACCGGCGAAACATCTACGAAATCTTCAGCCGCCCCACCATCGATTCTCAGTTGCTGATGAATATCAGTCTTGTGCTTGAACATAACTTTTTTGAGGATATTGCTCGGATTATCAAGGAGGAGCAGGAGAGGCGGTCTGCATCGCCTGCCCGTAGCCGGTTGCCTCGATTTGTCAGTTCGCGTATCAGTATCGGCTCGGAGGTGAGAGACTCAAATGAGGCTCAATCCCTTGATATGTCAGAATATATGACACTGGCTGCCATATATGAGGTCCTGAAATCGACAAGCAACGATAAATCGTAAAACCTGGAGAGTGTGAAGAATTGCTTCACACTTTACTTCACTTACCCAAAAAAGTGAGTAATTTTGGTCTTGAAAACAAAAAGACAAGATTATGAGCAAACTCAAGAAAATGATGAAGTGGCAGGATATGGCAGGGCTGTTCTGTCAGTACCGATTGCTTGACTGGACAAATAGAGAAGCAGTTGACAGTTACGTTGCCAGGATTGTGAGACTTCGCGGCATATAAATATTCTAACGGATAAACCATGTGGAATCTGAAGGATGCGCTCTTTGAGGTGGCTGACAGGGCTGAGGAAGGCCGGACGGGTACTGTGGTGCTTCGGCTCGACTTGCTTGTGAGCTTTGATGCGGCTCAGGATTTTCTGACTTCTCTGCCCGGCGCACGCATTGTGCTCGGACGTGTTGATAATTGGGTTAAGCTCAACGACTCGGATGAGCCTATGAAACTGCTTGTTGCCAATCTTGATACTGATGACAAGGACGCTGCCTATTCAGAACTCCAAACACTTGCCAAAGAACGGAACACACTTCTTGTATTCCTTGAAATGTTGTCAGATCTCAGAGATGATGACTTCGAGGATGCCGAAGTCATAGCTTGCCGAACTGAGTTTGCGCTTACCGTCGGCGAATTGTATGACCAACTCAATGATTCTGAGATATCAGACAATATAGCTGTCTATCAGGAAAGCATCAATCGCGTGACTTTCGTTGAGCCCGAGACGCATCACCCCGGTCACTCAAATCAACACTTCACCACTGTCAATCTTGATGCCGGGACTGTCCAGAATGCTGTAACCGTCCGAGAATTTGCCAACTTCCTCAAGGGGTTTGACCGGGATGCCGTTATTGAAATTGACGGCGAGAAGATAATAGACCAAATAGTTGTATATGGCGGCAACGTCACGGCCTTCTCCACAATGAAAGCCTCCGAACTTTCAAAAGCCTATTCACAATCATACACAAAATCAAGGAAATAATTATGGAACCGAATAGTAAATTGCAACCATATATCGATGCACTGATTAAGTGCGGTGAAGATAGTGACGAAGGAGAGATTATAGATATGGGTGAAGTAGAGCTCAGCAATTGTCACGACTTTCTTACCGAAAAGGCAGACGCGAAAGTTGAAAGCAAACTCACCAAGGATTTGCTGGAGATAACCACCATGTACTATATGCTCCGTGGCAGAGAACAAGGCAAACAGATCACCGTCAAAGGGATAGAGAATATAGCCAGGCTGCTCAAGCATTTCAATGTGGACATAGCTGACACCACCAACCTGCTTTTTAACCTGACGGAAGCTTTGGCCGTTTACGGCCGTGAACACGGCTTCGAGTATGCTGCCGACTACAAGCCGCTGTTCGAAAGCCTCGACATGCCATTCACACTGAAAAGAATTTAGGATAGGCAATGTTCAAAAGCTTGATATCGGTAATCTTCTGGGTTGCAGTGGCGTTTGGAGCTTCGTATGTCATTGAATCAGATTGGTGTACACCTACCATCGTCGTAATCGTTGTCATCGCTATTTTCCTCCTTAAAAAACTTTGGACGTTTCTGCAAGGATAAATTGCTTTACAAAGACATCTATGCCTGACAGGAAACACAATAATGAGAGTGATTTCGATTCATGCGATGATGAGCTGTGCGTCATCAGACACATGGAGCGGTATGTGATGGAGACTCTCGATGATTGTGAGACAATCCATGTACGAAAAATTCACGGCAAGCGCACTATCCGCTTTGAAAAAGGCACCGACAAGGAAATTAATAAATGCGTGTAACATTTTTTGAGACACGTCAATGTTACCTTTGCACAAGTTATGAAACAAATAGTCAGACTCACTCGACATATCATTGCCGCTCCGATTCTAATCGGCGCAGGAATCGTATATCTGCTGCAAGACCTTTACGAATATGTGGTCAGCGGCTCACGCCCGGCATATACAACCACCTTCACCAAGATGGATGCCTTGGCAAAAACTAACGGAAATAACAACATAAATAAACAATATGAATAATAAACTCGAAAACTTATTGAAACTCAACGAGGCATACAGGAATATGCCCTCAGAGATGATGAAGTCTTTGGAAGATATTTTCCAAAGCTACGGAATCACGAAATTAGCTCTCTGGTATGACCGCGAAGATGAGGATTGTCCAGAATACAACGAAGAAGATATGGAGTTGATGGAGTGTCTTTGTCCCACATTTGATGACAGAGTAGACTGGTGGGAGGAGGACAGCGGTAACCCCGATTGTTCCGACGGACAAGTGATAGCAATTGAGTACAAACCCGAACAGGAAGACAAACTGAAACTGGTGCTTCGCAACGATACACAGAATTGTGTGCAAAGATGCAGCATTGACTATTATGACATGCTCCGCATTGACTTCTGTGACCTTATCCAAGCCATTACAGACTCCATCAAATTCAACGTCGACAACAACATCCCGGTAGAGAAATGGGGTGTGGGTCACTGTCCCGAAGTCAATCCATACACCTACGAACTGTTGGATTAACCCCGGATTACTCTGTAAGCAAAATAAAACCGAACAACTATGAAAGAATTGAAAGATATCGCATCATTGATTGAGCGCAATAAGGATATGGTTGCATCCATGCAGCGTGGACGCAAGGAAATGGCAGAACGTGCTCTTGCAGTGTTGAAAGAGTATGGTGTGCATCAAGTCGGTTTTTGGTCAGGATATTGGGCCGACGAGTTTGACTTCCAACCCGAATACAATGAAGAGGATATCAAACTATTTGGAGACCTCCATACCACTTTACAACCATGTCTTTGGTATGGAGGAGACGAGAATGAGTTCGAAGGCAAAATCATAGCACTTCGCGATGAGAACGGAACACTTCAGTTTGTCTGTGCTAATGATTTGGATGAAGAAATGCGTATACTTGACGTGATGGCCTATGTTGACTATCCGCAAGCAGAAAGTATAAGTTTTGACGAAGTTATGAATGCCTTTGTAAAATCCATCGAATTCAACATCGACAACAACGTTCCTGTTGCAAAGTGGGTTATCACTCATTATCCTCCCGTCAATCCTTATGCCGATGAATATCTGGCGTATGAGAAATAATGGAAAGGAAACTTCACTTCACTCAAGATGAGCATATGTTTGTCTCCAATATTCCGCTGTTTGTCAGAAAGAGGGAGCGGATACTTGCCTCGCCGCAGATGGCCGGTGTTGTGGTGCCTGTCAATAACGGATTGGCTTATTCCGGGCCTTTCAAGCCGCGAACACTTGGCTCGTATCTTCAGTGGTGGTACAATAATCCGGAGCTTTCTCACGATAAGTGGAAACGGCCGATTTGGAAGATTGCCGGAAGCCAGCTTTCCGGATGTCATGCCTGTCTGTGTGTGGACGATAAAGGTGTCTCACATCCGGCTGAGTTGAATGCCGATTTAATTACTGTAACGCGGAGCTTCCTTGACACAGAGCAATTTCCACACAGAGAAACAAGTCTTTCGCAACTAATTGAAATTCTGAACAATGGATAAACTGAACATAGACGAAGTGATGGCTTTGCAGATGCTCGGGTGGCCTGTGGCGAAAATCCGCAAGACTTCGCTTGAGGCTTTCGAGCGCGAACTTGACGAGACCCCGGACCTTGAGGAGCTGCTCGACAAAGCCAACGACATTCTCGACCGTCAGGAGGCGATGGGGATTGTGAGCATATCGTGTCAAGCCGATTCATTCCCGAAGCGTCTGTTGGCCATCGGCAATGACTGCCCGGCCGCTATCCACTGTCGCGGTAACCTCGACCTGCTGCAGGAGGAGAAGGCCGTGGCCATTATCGGAGCGCGGGCAGCCGACAAGGAAGGCAACGCCAAAGCATATGACCTCGGCCTGAGGTTTGCCGAAGAAGGATATGTGGTGATCAGCGGATTAGCCCTCGGCTGCGATGCCGCTGCCCACACGGGTTGTCTCGACGCCGGAGGTGGCACAATAGCCATCGTGGGCAACGGTCTCGACATCTGTCACCCACGCGAAAACAAAATTTTGGAGCAACGAATTCTTGACAACGGCGGACTACTGCTCTCAGAGCAGGTGATAGGAGTGAAGGCCAATCCCTCGCGACTGGTAGCCCGTAACCGCCTGCAGGCAGCCCTGTCGCAGACGGTAATCCTCGCCCAATGCCCGGCACAGAGCGGCTCGCTGCACACCATGCGCTTCGCCCGCCAATACCGCCGGCAATGCCGCGCCGCCACCTACCCCCACCGCACCACGGCCAACGCCGGCAATTACCTCCTCCTCGACCAAAACCAAGCAAAAGAAATATGAAACACCTGATGTATATACACGGCTTTATGTCGGGAAGCAACGGCACGAAGCAGAAGCAGCTTGCCAAGAAGCTGAAAGGGCGGTATGAGGTTATTGCCCCCGAACTGACGGCTGACCCCGACGAGTCGTTGGCCATCATCAACCGAATGATTGCTGACTGTCACCCCGAGGTGATAGTCGGCACATCGCTCGGCGGCTTCATGGCCTTGATGTGCGAAAGCGGCGATGCCGAGCTTGTAGTGGCAAACCCATGCCTGTACCCGCAGGAAGAACTGAGCCGATGGAAGGATGAACCGCAAACCTACTTCTGCCCGCGCATCGACGGCAACCAAACCTATACTTTGACACAAGCCACCCTTGACAAATACCTCAAATATGATGCCGTTGCGGCAGCCGCAGAGAAGAAAGACCGACTGAAAGCCGTCTGCTCCTCGTGCGACGAAATCCTCGGCGACCGCCATTACAAAACCTTCTCCGGCATCCTCCCGGCCGAGCGTCTCCTGATTTTCGACACCTTCGACCACCGTTGTGCCGGCGAAGGCCTCCGCCTCCTAATCTCCCTCATCCCGTAAAAACTAATGCCATTCGCTCATAAAAGTGTAGTTTCTCACTCCAAGTTGGTTTTAATCAGCATATTCTAAACATGACTTACGAGGAATTTGAATATATCGCCACTCACCCGAGAGAGGATGACGGGCCGTCGATTTTTCGGCTGAGAGTGTTTCGGCTGCTGATTAATTGCGAGCTGGAGTATCCATCTTTTACAGTGGATGAGAATGACCTGTATTTCACGACTCATGAAGAGGCTTTGGAGCGCATGAAGACGCTGGCCGGCGGCGAAAGGATATATTGCTTCCAACTGGCCCGTCTGCCGTTGGGGCAGGAGATGGATCCGGAGAGTTATGCCAATCTCTGGCTCTACGACAACAGGGGCAATCTTCTCGACCGCAGTTTCGCATCCTCAATCTATAAGCCCGGTCATGGATTGGGATTCGATCCGTTTTATGGCCGTCCCGATGCGTATATGCGTTTTAAAGAGGGTGAGATAGTGGAATATATCTCCGGTCACTGCGAGGTGAAAGTGGGAATAATTCTTTATCGACAGATGGATTTCAAGGAACGATGGCAGCGAGTGCAGAAATATTTTGAATATCACGGAGATGTCCCCATGCCGGAGTATGCCGACTATTCAGACGACATCTACCTCGTTATCGATGAAGATTATGAGTGCTGGGGATGCGACCGCAATGTACAGTCCACCTCCATCCTGCCTCTGTCGGCACCCCTCAGCGATGAAGACCGCGAAAAGTTGCTGGCTAAATACCGCTGGGCTGCCGCCGGAAACTAACCGGGAAACAACCTAATGTAAATCTGACTCACAATGGCAATGCTGAATAAAAATGAGAAATCTAAAGACACGCGGAATCTGTTTTACGAAAACGTGTGGCTATTTCTTGACAATGCCGAGATGATTATCAACACCCCGGCGCTTTTCTATGCCCCGACTTCCGAGAATATTAAGCCCGTAGAGCAGCCGGGATATTCCAAGATTGGTGTATGGGTGAAATGGTGGAAGGAATGTCAGACCCGGAGCCGCGACACCGACGGCAATCCGGTTGTTTACTTCATCGGCAGTCCATTTTCCGGAATGCATTCCTGCATGTCCGTGGGCCGCGATGGCGAACTAATCCGCAAATGCCCGTTGCACACCAGCTGGATGTCGGTGATGAAAAGCTACTGCAATGTCAATGATGAGTATAAAGAAACAGCACCTCCGGCCGATGCCATGAACTTGAGCGAGGCAATTGATTATGTCAGGAAACACTCCACACCTGAAATACGCGAAGCCTCCCGGCAGGGAATGGAGCTTTGTTTATTGCGCGATCAAGTGAAGTCCCTTCGCGCTCAACTTGACAAATCATATAAGGAAAACGATGAGCTGAAACGTAACTTTCTGAAATACTATGTGGAAAGCCGTCGCGAAGAAATCGGGCGCATGCTTCAGACCCTCGCAAAAAGCCAAGCTCGCTCGGAGCGCTACAAAGCCCTCTCCATGCCCATCCGCATCCATCATAAAAAGCGGCTCAAACAAGGCGAAATCACCCAAAAAGAATTCCAATACCTGCTCACCCGTATCCGCAAAAGACAGGAGCAACTTGATATGGAAGTGAGTGATTGCCGCGACAATCTGGAAATGCCCATCCTCTACAAATACTCCCTTCACACCACCGCCGACGAATTAAACCGAATCCTTCAAGACCTCACCAACACCTCCGGCAATGAATCCGGACAAAGCATATATCAGCGACTTCTCAACGAGAGAGAAAAGCGCAGAAACCCTTACCTATCGATTACAGGAAAGAACCCGGATTGATGATCCCATCTCAGACAGCTTGCCGGTTAAGATTTACGTATGCGGCGAGAATGATAAATCGGCCTTGTCTGTGCCACACTTTCACATCTTAGGCCAGGACTTTGAATTCGAAGTCCGAATCGAGCGCATCCATAACCTTGACATCATGAGAGCAGTAGGAATTGACGACAAGGAAAAGAACGGAATTTGGAATGACCACCCGGACATCCGCGATGCAATAAAAGAATGGCTCAACAAACCCAACTCCGAGTTAGCCCCACTGACCAATGCAGAAGCTCTTGTCGCCCAATGGAATCTAAACAATCCAGACCATAAGCTACCGAAACATTGAGCCGGAGGCAAAAATAATTGTTCCTAACAAGACTCAATCAGAATTTTATTGCTATCTTTGCAATTATAAAATCATACTTTAGAATTGCAAAGAAATGATTGATAGAGATATATCCGCTAAGATAAAATATCTAAACGAAAATTTCCGATTGTAACACTCACCGGGCCACGTCAGTCGGGCAAGTCTACATTGCTGAAAAACGTTTTTTTCGATTACAAGTTCAAGTTTCGCAAGTTCGTTAAGCGGCGTTTAGCCGACTACACAATTTAAATATATGAGAGAGTTTGTCAGAATCTTTGACTATGGTTTCAATGACCTTGTCGTTTCCGATGTCGAAAGTTTCGGCGATGACGGAGGCTATCTCGCATATGATTTCCCAGATCCGTTGGCATACGGTCAATTCCATCGTGTCCTGACAGACATCCTTGAACAACCCTCCGATTGTCTCATATCCGGAAAACCGTCTGGCAGTGGAGAGTATGTTGTATTGAAGGAAAGCAATGGTGGAATGAGCAATCTGTGCGGAGAAGTCGCGGGACTGGCATTTGCCGAGGCCGAGATTCTGCTTGCAATCCTTGAAAATCACCTCGATAGACCAGCGCATCGCATAAAGTTCATACGCCTTGTGGAAGTCAAGGGAGGTGTCTGTTGTAAGTATGCCGCACCATGGGGCGTGTTTGCCACTCCTCACATAAAACAGACGCACTGCCATATCCTCAATGAACGCGTCCACGACAATATAATGGCAGCAGTGCCTACGGCTATACTTCATCCCCTTGGCCTTGGAGGAACGTTTGCTGATGATTGCTCTGGAAGAAAGTTTCTCTCCTTTTTTGCAAGGGTGTCTGAAAAGGGAGTAAATTGAGGATTTTAGGTAAGTAAAAACAGAAAAAATCCACCCTGTTTTGAGAGTGGATTGTCTTGTAATTTATTGATTTACAGTCTATTAACTGACTGATAATCAGTTAGTATTCATCCTCATTGAAGATCGATGTATAACTTGATAATCAGCGGGTTGAATGATTTTGCATGACCATTAGCCAAACAAACCGCGCTATCTGAAGCTATCTTAGGCGATTGGTCAAACAAATTCCCGGATTTTTTGCCAAAACATTGGTCAAACAAACGCTGGTAGCAATCCATATTATAAAAAACTACATTATAAAAGCCCGGGAACACTATTAAAACCTACGCGAAATGGCATTTTAATCTCGAAAAAGACTTCTGAAATCAATTTTTCTGTAGAAAACGTACAGAAAACTTGTGTAGGTGAAATTTTTCTATTAACTTCGCAGCATTAAATATTAAAATCATGATACAAGACATCACCATATCCAATTTCTTCTCCATTCGAGAGCCTTTGAGAGTCTCATTTGAGGCTTCCAAAGAAAAGCAGTATGGTGAAGATTGGATTATCCAAATTGGAAATTTCCGCCTCTTGAAAGCAATATTATTGTATGGTGCCAACGGAAGCGGTAAAACCAATATCCTATGTGCGCTAGATTTTGTCAGGCACATAATACTTAATATTCCTTCTGATGTTGACCAAGGATTGAATTATTTGCGTTTCGCCCTTGACCCGGAATATAAGCAAAAAGATACTGAATTCGACTTACATTTCTTTATAGACGAGTCAAGATATCGGTATCGTCTGACAATCTCCCCGAAAAAAATTCTTGAGGAGGAACTGAGGATTTACCACAACGGGAACAATAGCCGATCCGTTTACTCTAGAAAATTTAATGAAGAAAAAGGGGTTAACATTGTGCGTTTTGGTACTTGGCTGCCTCTTACCCCAAAAGAACGCAAGTCAATAGAAGAGGCTACCACAGCAAATATTTCAGTGCTTTCTGCATACAGCACACGAAATATTTCATGCGATGAATTAACAAAAGTCCGGAACTACTTTAAATATGAGTTTTTCAAACTTTATGATGTTGACGGGGCTGATCAAGAGGTAGCTAAAGCTGTAAAAGAAGATTCTAATTTTAAGTCAATACTAATAGATTTGCTTCAAACCTTTCATTCCAATATTGTTGATATTGAAGTTGAGGAGGAGAAAAGGCAAATCCCAGAAGAGGCACGTGAGTTCTTGATTAAGATGAACTCCTCGGAATCAGAGCGTGATGTAATTGCCAACCTCAAAACGCTTTCCAAATGGACGAGTAAATACGTCCACAGAACAGAAAAGGGAGAATTTGCGTTGAGCGATGAATTGCAGTCAGAAGGAACAAGGAGTTTTATAAGACACCTTGCCCTCTTTTACAAGGCAATAAAAGGATATTGGCTGATGGCTCTGGATGAGTTCGGTGCGGGGATGCAAGCTAAGACACAACATTTGCTCCTGGATTTTTTCTTAAAGTTTTCGCGAAATTCACAGTTGATTTTCGCAACTCAATCATTAGGCTTTTTAGACTTCCCATTAATGCGCCGAGATGCAATTCAAATAGTATCAAAGGATAAAAATATTGGAGAGACTAAACTGGATGCAAATACTGTAAGAGGCATTCATAAGAATATCAAGTTGAGAAAAGCTTATAACGATGGCCGTTTTACTACAATCGACCCTAACGAGCCAGACGTCGATTTAAACGAAAGGGTGATTCAATATCATACTTTGATATTTGGAGCAAAAAAGAAAGGAGGTGAAGAATGAGATAGTTGTCTCATAAAAAGAATTGGCGCCTCACTCTTGGCGGAGAACGAGGCACCATGAGTTCGCTATATCCTTGGAAATTTGGGATAAGACGGGTTTTCAAGTGCAAAATTACGGAATTATTTCGTGATACGCAAACGTCATACCCAAATTTTCTGCAAGGATTGTTAAAAACCGTTTAAAATTTAAAATTATGACGGACAAAAACAGCAATCCGCAGCTTCCGTTTTTAGACCTGCCTCCGGAAGATGTATGCGCAGAACGTTCCACTGAACGTGAAAAGGCAGACTCAACGTTATTGTTCATGACGCTTTGCGTGACCATGACATCCGCAAACGAGATGCCAATAGTGGCATCATACACCGGAGTGAAACCGGAGGATATCCGTGGAATCCATCGTGTCAAGAATATGACCGCACCACACATCGCTCCTCATTTTTATTTCAGCGATGACCGCATCCGGAAATTTTTCGAAAACCCTTTTGAAACTGAAGATATTCTATCTCAATTCAAGGTGTCTATTTCCATGGATTTTTCCATGACAATGGAGATGATTCGTCCACAAAAGATGTTCTCCTCATTCTTAAATAAACTTTGGGCAGCTTGGCTCCAATCACGCGATCACAAAGTAATACCCAATGTTTCCTTCCCGGATGAGTACTGGGAAAATTATTGGCTCGAAGGGTGGCCAAAGCATTCCATCATTGCAGTCAGCAGTGTAGGAGTGTTGACTCACGGTAATCCCGAAGGATGGCTGAAGGGTATGGAGCGTATAAGGACGGAACTGAAGCCGCTCCACATCCTGCGCTATGGACCAAAATTCCCGGAGAGAACACAGAGAATTGCACCTATTTCGATAACGATAATAACAGATCTGCAAATGGGTGGTAACTATTCTTATAACAAAGCTCTCGGAGGGGTTCCGGAAAATAAGCGTACTCATGATGAGCTGAGTACCCGCATTGACGGCCATAAAATCCTTCTGCAAAAGGGAAGTGACAACCGGGTAAAAATTCCAGTGAACTCCAACTCTGAATCCCCAATTTATTTGGGCGCACATAGAAAAGAGGACGGAACTATCGAAATAACCACTTTTGGTGTTTATGAAAAGCACAAATGCGTTGGTCAAGTCGACTTAAAGTTCGATGCAAAGGGGAATCTCATTCCTTTTGCGAATAATGGTGAAGGCTCATCCCACTTTCACAAATTTACTGAAGACAAAACTACTGGATTAGTAAGTCGTAAGTCTGGACAGAAAGACAATCATCTTTCAATTGACCCGAAATACAACGGCCTAATCCAAAAGATTGTCGAATACAATAAGGCAAAACACAAAAAGTAAATGAAAAAACAAACTCCGCCAAATTTTTCCAAGCGCAACCATACGGTTGTGGTTCCCAATTTCTTTGGAGAAGGGAAAAACCTTGAGGCTTGGCAGCTCGGATGGCAACCAGAGAATCGCATGGAGACAAAATCTTCGGTCTCAAAGAAGATCTTCAATACCTATGTGCAAGTTGGCCATTTCAACATGATTTTTTATTATGTTGAGGACGGTAATTTTTATGGTATTCATGCTGAGAATTGCCCCATTCCGGTTTTTAAATTCAAAAAAGATGCTGATAGATACCCTATCTATCAAATTGAGGACCAAGACACCCACGACTACGCTAAGGGAGAAATCCTCTATATGGTGCCTTGCGACGAAAGCGTCTGGGATATCGTCAAAATTGACGGCAAGTCGCTTGAAGAGGTCCTACAGAACTCCTACATCGTCAACTTCAGTTGATGGCAATCAGAATCAAACCAATGATAGCGACACCTGTTCAGAGGTGCCGCTATCACTGGTTTACCGCAAATCTCTCTTGTATTTCATACTTTGGGTCAAATAAAATTGTCACTCAGTGTCACTCTATGACAATCGACAGCAAGATGTGAACATGGTTATAGCATTGAAATACCTTGGATTACAGATTGGAGATATGGAATACTCTTCTTCCTTAAGGATGACAGTGCATATTCTATACATAAGGAGGATTTCGGAGGATAAAATCAGGAGCATATTTCAGTATTCACGAGGAAAGAAACAATGCATGTATTTTAGCCAAACAAACCCTGAAATCCTAAAATTGACAAAATTGCAATTTGCTGTTTTATAGCGATATAGAATATTTGTAGTAAATCGCATTTGTTTGTATATAATGTAAAAAATCAATCGGACAAACAAATTAAGCATTGTCTATACGATTGATTATCTTTTATTTATAAGCCTAAAAGGGTTTAGTATTCATCCTCGTTGAAGAAGAAGTCATCCTTGGAGGGATAATCGGGCCAGATGTCTTCGATGCTTTCGTAGGTGTCGCCTTCGTCTTCAATCTCTTGGAGGTTTTCGATTACTTCCATGGGGGCGCCGGAACGCATTGCGTAGTCAATGAGCTCTTCACGGGTTGCGGGCCAGGGGGCGTCTTCAAGTTTTGATGCTAATTCAAGTGTCCAGTACATGGTTATGTGTTTTTTGATTTTTTCTTTCTATTAGTTTTTATGTCTTTATTGACTGCGGAGGGCAGTCATTACTGGCTGTCTGTTGCTGACTGCGAGGGCAGTCGAGCGGACTGTCGGTCCAATCTCCGGAGGGAGGTTGTTTATATTTAATGTCTTTGCTTGGCCTTTTGTTTTAGGTTTTTTCTAAAATATGCGCGAAGTTAGCGTTTTTTGTTGTTTTAAGCAAATTTTTATGCTTGCTTTTTGCAATTTTGTGTTGTGCATGGGCTTTGTTCGGGGCGATGAGTTGTAGGTGTGATGAATTTTTTTTTGTGGTGTGCAAACTTATTTTGTTGTTGATGTGTTAAGTACATGTATCAAGTTTGGAAATGTGAAAATTTCTAAATTTTTTCAAAATTATGTTTTCAATGATATGCGATGTAGATAGCGCGGAGTTGCTATTGCATTTGTCGCTCAGTCCAAACTTGGTCAACGCTCTCTGAAATGGACTCTTAACAATAAACCTAAATTATAATTACTATGAACATCTCAATTAAGCTTCGCAATCTGCTGTGTTTAGCAGCTTTGCTGTGTGCCGGCTCTATGTTGGCTCAGACTGCAACTACCCGTAAGGATCACTCTACCAAGCCTGATGTCTATTTCCTCAATGAGGGAGATGTGGCTAACTCTCTATATCTGTTGCCACCGCCGCCGGAGGGTGGTACTATCTTGTTCTTGTATGACAAGGAGCGCTATGACTGGGGTAAGTTGCAGCGCAATACTCCGCGCGGAGATCAGGCGAGTGCTGATGCTAATGTTGAGGCCAATGGTGTACCTGAGGCGTTCTCTGAGGCCTTCGGTATCGAGATCAATGAGGAGAATACTCCGGAGATTCTGAAGCTTGTGATTGGTATGCGTGAGGATGCCGGTGATTTGGCTACTCGTGATGCTAAGAACTATTATATGCGTACTCGCCCGTTTGCCTTCTTTGAGGAGGAGACTTGCAATCCGGCTCAGCAGGCTGAGTTGTCGACCAATGGTTCGTATCCGTCAGGACACACCTCAATAGGGTGGGCTACTGCTCTTGTGCTTGCGGAGTTAAATCCGGCCCGTCAGAATGAGATTCTGAAGCGTGGCTATGACATGGGTGAGAGCCGTGTGATTTGTGGTTATCACTTCCAGAGTGATGTGGATGCTGCTCGCCTTGTAGCATCAGGTGTAGTGGCACGTCTGCATGCTGACCCGGGCTTCCAGAAGCAGCTTGAGAAGGCTCGCAAGGAGATGGCTGAGCTTCAGAAGAAGGGGCTTGTGAAGGCTTCAGAGCTTGATTTCACTACTCTCACCAAGTGAGGAAATCAACCCTTATCAGAACTCTCTAATATAACTATGACTAAAATTCCAGACTTATGAAAAGATATATTCTTCCTATAGCGCTGTTGAGTATGTGCGCTATGCCGGCTCTTGCGGAGCCTGAGCCATCGGCAGAGACTAAGACTGTCTCTACTACGACAACAACAAATGCAGATGGCAGTGTCACTACTACTACTGTGACTGAGACTGTTACCACAGCTCCTGAGGCAGCATCCCAGAGCGAGCCTAAGTTTAAGGTGACTCCTACGGGGCGTATCCTGATGGATGGTGCAGTGTACACTTCTAATGAGAAGGAACTGTTCCCTGCCGGTGTCGGTGTGCCTGATGCTCGTTTAGGTGTGAAGGCATCTTATGGCAAGTGGAGTGCGAAGGTAGATATAGGTTTTGGCTATGGCAAGGTGTCTCTCAAGGATATCTTCATCCAGCACACTTTCAATGCAAACAATCTGTTGAAGTTTGGTTACTTCATCCAGCAGTTTGGTCTGCAGAGTGCCACGAGCTCATCAATGAAGATTAGCATGGAGGAGCCTTTGGTAAATGAGGCGCTCAACAATCCTCGTGTGCTTGGTGCCATGTATGTCTTTGACAAGGGCCAATACTTTGCTACAGCCTCTCTGTATGCCGAGAGCAAGGCCATGACATTCAATTCCAATCAGATGCGCAAGACCGGTTATGGTGGTATGTCTCGCTTGGTATGGCGTCCGCTCATGGGTGGTGCTCAGTATGGAGGTAATATGGCACAGGTGGGTATCTCCTTCCAGGCCGGTTCTCCGCAATTTAATGGCGACACCAGTAATCCGGACAATCATGTATATACCATCTCATCCAACTTCCCGACTCGTGTAGCTAAGGTGCAGGCTGTAGGTGCTACTGTATATGATGTCAACTCCATGTTCAAGTTCACTCCTGAGTTGCTGTTGGCACACGGTCCCGTGGCTCTTGAGGCGCAGTATTACTATATGCAGCTGCATCGCAAATATGACCTTCCTACATATAAGGCATGGGGCGCGTACGGCTTGCTGCGTTGCCTGGCTATAGGTGGTGACTATCAGTATTCACATGCCGACGGTGGTATCGCCACTCCGGCTCCCAAGAGTCTTGAGTTCGTGCTTGGCTACAACTACATAAATACATCAGCCAAGAAGGCCGGTATCTATGGTGGTCGCGCCAATGATGTCTCACTGACAGCCAACTGGTATATCAATAAGTATATGATTTGGCGTCTGAGAGCATCCTACACTCATCGTTGGGACAAGCAGGGTGACCCTGACATCAACCTCGGCGTACTCCAGACCCGCTTCCAGATTATTTTCTAAACTGACATAATTTTTATTACTAAGGCCGTGCAGGAATATTCTTGCGCGGCCTTTTCGTTTATGTTTTTTCGGGAATTTGATGGTGTTAACTTTTGTTAACATTGGTGTGCTGTGTATATGCATAAGTGCGGTTGTAACTTTGCGGTGTATAAGAAATGTTACTAAACAGGAGATAAATTATGACTTCAACCGCCACATATAATACCAAGAGTGCTCCCTTCGGGTATAGTAGCACCTATCGTTCTTCAGCTTACGGGAATAACGGCTGCGCGGGGATGGCCAGAAGTGCGCGGCGCATGGTGGCGGGGGGAGTGCATGACATCGCTTACACAGATTGTATCTATGCGCGCCTCACGCTTGCCGGGCGTGTCATCGTAGAGTTTACTAAAGACCGTATTACTGACTTGTCAGCTCTGCTGTCGCAACTGCGTGCCATGACACCAACGCGCCATGGCTTGGCTAAGCTCACGATACGCAACATGACCCGCGGCTGGCGCATAGAGCGCCCCCTGATGCTATATGCAGACCCATGTTGCCCCACTGAGTCGGTCTGCCCCATGCCGTATGACTATTGAGGGGTCAACGGACAAATACGGATTGTGGCTATTGTGGCATCGGGTCACAAACCCGACGCCACAATAGCCTGGATGTATACGTGGAGGCGCCCGAGGGGACATCGATTTACCAGTAACCCCCGGACACACGCGGCAAAGCCGTGGGTGTCCGGGAAAAGTCATCGAGCAAAAGGTGTCCGTGAGGACACCGATTTACTGTGAATTCTTTTTAGTTGTACCCGGTATATAGAGCAACGCGACTGCGTGCATCAACCGTATTTGTTAGCTGACGTGTTATTCTCCCGGTTTGTTGGGGTATTTGGTATCGGGATATACGGCATCATTTTCGTAGGGCTGATGATGCGCTGCCGGATGGGTTGCTTCATTGGTATAGTTGGCATCGGCATGAGTAGCCTCAGTGGGAGCACTTGGCTTAAGGATGTTGTGGCCACGTGCTTCGGCAATAAGGCCGCGAGGTATGTGGCAATATCCACCTGGGTTCTTGTCCAGATAGTCTTGATGATTTTCCTCTGCCTTGTAGAAGTTTTTGAGGGGGAGCACCTCCACTACCAGAGGCTTGTTGAAGCGTTTCTGCAGCCGGTCGAGAGCCACGAGGGCCAGGCGTTTCTGTGTGTCGGTAGTGTAGTAGATACCGGACCTATACTGAGTGCCCTTGTCATTACCTTGCCTATCTTTGGTAGTCGGGTCAATGCTGCTGAGGAAGAAGTCGAGCAGCTTGGTGAGGTCAACGACGGTTGCGTTATACTCCACCTCCACGGCCTCGGCGGCATTGGTTTTGCCTGTGCATACCTCCTCATAGGTAGGGCTGGCCACTTCGGAGTTTGCGTAGCCGGCTATGGCGCGACGCACACCATGGAGTTGGGAGAGCAAGTGCTGGGTACCCCAGAAGCATCCCCCTGCGAATACTATTTTCTCTATTACTGCTGAATCTGTGGTTTTCATAGTCATTATATGTTTATGAAGTGTAAAGGTATGGAGACCTTTACACTTTGATTAATAATTCTTTTGAAGCCTCAAGAAAGAGACTTGTGCATATTAGCCATTGCGATGGCTGCGGAGGCAGCTTCAGTACCCTTGTTGCCGAGGCGACCGCCGGCTCTTTCTTGAGCTTGCAGCATGTTTTCGGTGGTGACGAGGCCAAAAATCACAGGTGTTCCACCTTTAGCGTTTA
Organism: Muribaculaceae bacterium; assembly: GCA_023665425.1. Taxonomy (GTDB): domain Bacteria; phylum Bacteroidota; class Bacteroidia; order Bacteroidales; family Muribaculaceae; genus Lepagella. The sequence goes on along the minus strand of JAMPDX010000002.1, from coordinate 109,016 downwards.
GGATGGTTACGCCTTGAGTGACAGATTGGCATACATAGTCGAAGTGAGGTGTCTCACCACGTATCACACAACCGAGCACTACTACTGCGTCGGGCTTGAGCTCATTGATGGCAAAAGCAGCTGCGTTGACCAGCTCCACACTGCCGGGCACACGGAGCACCTTGATATTCTGCTCGGGTACCCCTCTCTGCTTGAAGGCATCGAGAGCCCCGCGGAGCAGCGGACCGGTGATATCCTCATTCCAGCAAGCCACACATACGGCGCATCGGAAAGAGGCGGCATCAATAGGGGTGGCTATCTCGTAGTCTTGATTAGCTTCATTTGTCATCTTTCTTAGCGGGCTTTTTAGCGGTGAGTTTATGGAGGAAAGCTCGCCAGCGGGGTTCACGTTTTTGCTCATTGTTGAGCACCTCGAGCAGGGCGAGAATTTCTTCTTCGAGTTCTATAGTCTCCAGATTGATGGCATGGGGGAGCACGGCAGTGAGTAAGCGCTGTGCTCTTGGGTGCATTGAGTGAACGCGTAGCATGATTTCGGCCATCTCGATGGTCATCTTCACCTCTTTGCGGCTCACTTTGCCGGTGCGCTTCTTGCTGAACTTAATAGCCTCAGCCAGGAATTTGAGCGCGGCACGATAGTCGCCGGAAGATGCGAGCAATTGTGCCGTCTTGCGCATAGAGTCCACCAGACGGTCGGTAGCCGCCACCATGCCAGATGTCACCTTCTCATATAGCTGAGCAGTGGCAGCCTGCTGAGAGGAGAGCATATCGAGGGTCTTCTTTTTGGAGCGGAGTATGCGAGTAGACAACTCCATAGCGAGGATGTGATATGGCGCGAAGCGGTCAGCATCCACCTTGAGCAGGGCTTCGAGCACACGGAATAGTATCTCCAGCTCCTTTTCGCTCTGCTTGTAGTCCTTGAGGGCATAATGTAGCTCGGTGATGTCAAAGAGCACAGCTATGAGCATAGCTCGGAATTCGGTATTATCGAAGTCCGAAAATTCGCGCATATTGCGCATTATCTCAACTGCGCGCTCGTAAGCGTCAATAAGGTGTCCCTCGGCTATGAGGTCACGCACGGTGCGACGGCATGTCTCGGCATCACGAAGGATGGCGAGGTCCGGAGAATTTTTCGGGAACCCCTTGAGTTCCAGAGGGATGTTTATGTGTGTCATGTCATTTGGTATTACAACATCAAAGGGCGAGGTAGTGTCCCTCACCTATCTATATAATGTTTTAAAGCGCGAATTGTTCAATAAGTGGGGGTATCACTACATCTGCGCGGATTTCTGCCCCAGGTATCCTCCGTGGTGACGTAGGGCATACTGAGCGCCGGTGAAGCTGATGGCCTTCATGGTTGCCACCACCAGCACATCTCCTATCACTGTCATTGCAGTGGTGGAGGTGGTGGGGGTGAGACCCAGCGGACACACTTCGGGGGCGCCGCCGGTGCTCAGACACACATCGGCCTGCTCGGCAAGGGGGCTGCAGGGATTGCCGGTGATGACTATTGCCGGAACATCCGGATTGAGTCGGTGCGCCAGATGTACCAGCTCCGTGATTTCGCGTGTCTTGCCGGAGTTGGATATTAGCAGCATCACATCGTTTGGGCGCATGATGCCCAGGTCGCCATGCTGTGCCTCGCTCGGATGCAGGAATACTGCCGGGGTGCCTGTGGAGCAGAATGTCGTGGCGATATTCATAGCTATCTGTCCGGCCTTGCCCATGCCCGAGGTAATGAGAGTGCCGCCACGGCGATGCACATGTTCCACTATCAATTCCACGGCCTTGTCATAAGCCTCGCTCACGGGTATTGACGCCACCGCGCGGCTCTCGGCCTCGATTATATCTCGCATTACAGCCTGCACATCAGGCTTCTGTATCTTATCCACTTCAGGAGGTAATTATGATGATTATTTTGCTTTGGTATTCTCGTAGGCGGTGATACCCTCTCTCCACTTGCGGGGCAGAGGCACTGAGCGTTTGGTGTCAGGGTCGATGGACACCATGATGGAGCGGCACACACTCTTTATCTCGTCTGTCTTTTTATCGGCTATCATCTGAAAGAGGGTGAAGCTGCGTTCTCCCAAATGTTCGCACTTGGTATATACCTCTATCTCAGTGCCAAAGAATATGGGATTGATGAAGGCACAGTCTACATTGGCCACTACTGACTCCACGCGCTGCCAATTGATGTGTCCACCCTCCACAGCCTCAAGATAATAAGCCTTGCCGGTGTCATAGAATGAGAAGTAGACCGTGTTGTTGAGGTGGCCTAAAATATCTATGTCGTTAAAGCGTATCTGCAAGTCTACATGATGCTTAAACTGACTTTTGTCGGGTAATTCTTCCGGATTAATTTTGGGCATTTGTTACACAAATTTTATTTGGTTTATGACGTTAGCGCCGGCAGCTCTGTTGAGCGCCTCGAGGAGCGCCTCGCGATGCATGGTAAGCTCCTGTCGCACCACAGATGAGACGATGCGTACATATAATGTGCCGGCATCTACGGAGCGAGCTACAGTCTGACGGTTTATCATGGGCCCCACCACTTGCGGCCACGCAGCCAGTGCTCGGTGCATCAACAGGGTCTGCTCCATGTCTCGGTCTTGAAACATGGAGTCTATCACCTGTTTTATGTGCTGTGGGTAGTTGCGCTTCATGGACGGGGATTTATAAGCTACTTTATGAGAGTGTATTCGCCGTTGGAGACTGAGTATAGCATCTTTGGGCCTGAGACACTCTCCAGCACAGCATCCATATTCTCACGGCCGGTGTCGGTGATGAATATTTGGCCGAAGATGTTGGTAGTGCTCACAAGCTCCATAATATTTGCCACACGCGATGCGTCCAGCTTGTCGAAGATGTCATCGAGCAGCAGGATTGGGCGTACGCCGCGGCTAACATTCAGACACTCATATATGGCCATGCGTAGAGCTATGGTGTAGGTCTTCATCTGGCCTTGGGAGCCGAAGTGCTTCAGGTCATTGTCGGCAAGCTGCATCACCAAGTCATCACGGTGCACACCGGTAGTGGTGTATCCAAGCACAGCATCCTTGGGGCGCGCGGCATCGAGGGCCTGCTGCAGCGTAGTGGTGTCGAGCACCGAGCGGTACACCAGGCCGGGGGCTTCATCGTTGCCGGCAATAGCCGAATAATACCGCTTGAAGGGCTGACTCATAGAGGCCACCCATTCCTTGCGGCGAGCATGGATAAGCTCGGCTTCATGTACCATCTGAGCCTCCACTCCCTCCATGAGCAACGGGTCGGTGATGCCGCCACGGAGCATGGAGTTGCGAGTGGTGAGCGCTTTGCCATAACGTATGAGTGACTCCAGATATATATTGTCGCCTTGCGAAATGACCATATCCATAAGGCGGCGCCGCTCCTCGGGCGAGCCGGTGATGATATAATGGTCTTGCGGGCTCACCAATACTATGGGGAAGAGGCCGATATGGGCCGACATCCGGCGTTCCTCCTTGCCGGAGCGTCGGAGGGTTTTGCGTCGCGGGGGTACATATCCTATATTCACTGTGTCAGTGCGCCCCTCACCCAGGTCATACTCACCTCGCACACTCATTGCCTCAGCTCCACGGCGAAGCACCTCGGAGTCGGGCAGGCGCAGGAAGGAGCGTGTCATGCTCAGATAGTAGATCGCCTCGAGCAAGTTTGACTTACCCATGCCGTTGGCCCCTACCAGGCAGTTGACACCCGGGCAGAACTCTACCGAAGCCTCCCTGATGTTTTTGAAGTTGAGTATCGAAATGTTTTTAAGCCACATATCAGTGCAATTCATCTGCAAAGTTAGCACAATTTTGGCACATACACAATAAGGAGTGTGAAATCAAACAAGGAGCTTTCGGTGCTGTTTGCCACAAATTTCATGCATCGTATCTGTTATTTTGGCAAAAGTGCAAGGCTATATCCCGAATTTTTGTTAATTTTGTGGGTATAAAAGCTTCTCAATTTTATATCTTAATATGGATAACTCAATTACTGTCAACGGCTTACGTTTTACACCATACCTCACAGCTGCTCAAATAAACGAGCAGGTGCAGCGTGTTGCCGCTGAGATAAGACGAGATATGGAGGGCAAACGTCCCCTTTTCTTATGTGTGCTCACCGGAGCTTTCATCTTCGCCGCAGACTTGATACGCGCAGTCGGCATTACTGACTCCTCGGTGGCTTTTGTGCGCTATGCCAGCTATGAGGGCACTTCCTCTACCGGCACTGTTAAGCAGTTGATTGGTATTGGCAACGAGGTGGAGGGCCGCAATATTGTCATTATAGAGGATATAGTAGACACCGGTCTTACGGCACAACGTATGATAGAGGACCTCAAAAAGCACAACCCGGCATCTATAAAGTTTGCCTCGCTGCTCCACAAGCCGGCAAGCTCAAAGACCGGTTATGTGCCTGACTATGTGGCCTTCTCAATCCCTCCGAAATTCATTATAGGCTATGGTCTGGACCTCGATGGCAGCGCACGCAACCTCGCTGACATATATGTCCATGAAGATGATGAGGATTAACCGTGTCTAAAAAATAAAACGAATATAACTATGTTAAACCTTGTGATTTTTGGCGCTCCCGGCAGCGGTAAAGGTACCCAAAGCGCTAAACTTATTGACGAATATTCCCTGTATCACATTTCTACCGGCGAAGTGCTACGTGCAGAGATTGCTTCCGGCTCCGAGCTCGGAAAGCTGGCTGACAGCTATATTTCCAAGGGTGAACTCATCCCCGATGAGCTGATGATTCGTATCCTGGATGATATATTGGAGAAACACCTCAAGGACCGTGAAGGCATCGTCTTCGACGGTTTCCCTCGCACTATTCCTCAAGCTGAGGCTCTCACCAAGTTGCTAAAAAAACATGGCACAGAGCTCCACGCCGTTATTGGCCTTGAAGTGCCTGAAGAGGAGCTCATCGACCGTATGATAAAGCGAGGTAAGGAGACCGGTCGTGCCGATGATACCCCGGAAACAATCAAAAATCGCCTTAAGGTATATCATAACCAGACAGCCCCTCTGCAACAATACTATAAGGATGCCGGCAAATATATCCCCGTGAAAGGTAGCGGTGTGGTAGATGAAATTTTCGCCGACATCGCCGGTGGTATCCATAAATCTACCGGTGTAAAGGCGCGCACTCTCAAGTAAGCTTTACACATACGGTTATCGTGGCTTGATCGAGTAAATTTTGATCTTATGAAGGAATGTGCTGTCATAATACTTAACTGGAATGGCAAGGAGCTGCTCAAGCAGTTCCTGCCCTCCGCTGCACAATACACTATCAGTGACAGAGCAGACCTCATAGTCGCCGACAATGGCTCGACAGATGGCTCTATAGAGTGGATACACGCCAATTGTCCGCAAGTCAAGACCTTATCATTCAAAGAGAATTACGGCTTTGCCGGTGGATATAATCGCGCCATTGAGCAGACGCGTTATCCGCTGACACTATTGTTAAACTCAGACGTCGAGGTTACTGAGGGATGGCTCACGCCTTTGTTGGACTATATGTCGGCGCACCCCGATTGCGGCGCTCTTCAGCCCAAGATACGCAGCTTCAAGCATAAAGAGATGTTTGAATATGCCGGGGCCGCCGGCGGCTACCTCGATAAGAATGGCTACCCCTATTGCCGCGGGCGTCTGTTTGATGTAGTGGAGAAGGATGAGGGGCAATATGACACCCCGACAGAAGTGGCATGGGCCTCCGGAGCAGCCCTGTTGGTCCGCACACCCGCATATCTGCAGGTGGGTGGGCTGGATGAAAAATTCTTCGCTCACATGGAGGAGATAGACCTGTGTCTGCGTATCCGCGCTATGGGGCTGAAGGTGATGTGTGTCCCTACATCGGTGGTGTATCATGTGGGAGGCGCATCTCTGGCGCAGGGCAACCCCAAGAAGACATATCTGAACTTCCGCAACAACTTGTTGTTACTACATAAAAACCTGCCCCGTACCCGCCGTGGCAAGCGTCTCTTCATCCGGCGCCTGTATGACTCTCTTGCGTGGGGTATGTTCATGCTCAAGGGTGACATCAAGAATGCCAATGCCATACTCAAGGCGCACTCAGACTTCCGCAAAATGCGCAAGAGCTACACCACAGAACCTCCATGCGATGTGTTGGCCTCCCTGCCGGGCAGTAATAGGAATGTGATTATAGACCACTATTTAAAACGCAAAAAGAAAATTGAAATATGAGTGAAGCTCCTTATCGCCCATTGATTCTGATTGCTAACGATGATGGCATCGAAGCTGCCGGCGTACATCGCCTTATCGACTTCCTGTGTGATTTTGCCGACATAGTATGTATCTGCCCCGACGGCCCTCGCTCAGGCCAGAGCATGGCACTGACTGTGAATGCAGCCCTGCATATCAAGCCGTTACCCCCATATATGGGTGCGCGCATGTATAGCACTAACGGCACCCCGGTAGACTGTGTGAAGCTGGCATGGCACACCGTGCTCGACCGATGTCCTGACCTTGTGGTCACCGGCATCAATCATGGCTCCAACGCAGCTATTAATGTCGTCTATTCTGGGACAATGGGTGCAGCATTCGAGGGGTGTGCATTCGGTATACCTTCAGTAGGTTTTTCACTCACCAATCACAGTGCCGATGCCGACTTCGAGCCCTGCAGACCATTTGTCCGAGCTATTGTGAAAGGGGTGTTGGAGCATGGCTTGCCTGAAGGTGTCTGTCTGAACGTCAACATACCCGACAGTGAAGTGCACCCCACACAGATGCGTCTGGTGCGCGCATGCAAGGGTAATTGGAGCGACGAGTACAAGGAATACACCGACCCACATGGACGGCCATTCTATTGGCTTACCGGCTCTTTCGAAAATCTGGAGCCTGACGCCACTGACACCGATGAATGGTGTCTAAACCATGGCATTACATCAGTAGTGCCGTGTATGCTCGACCGTACTGCTCCCCTGGATTCAGTAGCCTGGTTAGCCAAGCTCTCCGAAGATGGCGTGCAATAAAATTACTATTTATGGCTGACGGCAAATCACATTTAGGTACTGAACAATCCCCCCTTGATGAGCAGATGATGAGGAGAGCCCTGCAATTGGCCCGCCTCGGCTATGGATTTGTGTCACCCAACCCGATGGTCGGAGCTGTGGTCACAAACGCTGCCGGGTGTATAGTAGGGGAGGGGTTTCACCGCCGTTGGGGTGGACCGCACGCCGAGGTTAACGCCATCGCTTCCGTGCGCGACAAGGCAATTCTGCCCGAGTGTACAGTGTACGTCACACTGGAGCCCTGCTCCCACTACGGCAAGACACCCCCATGCGCCAAACTTCTGATTGATAGCAATGTGAGGCGTGTGGTGGTAGGATGTCCGGACCCCTTTAAGGAGGTGAGTGGCCGAGGCATTGCTATGCTCAGATCTGCCGGCATTGAAGTAACAGAGAATGTGCTTCGTACAGAGTGCGAGGCTCTTAACCGCAAATTTATATATGCCCACACCCATCGGCGCCCATATGTCATGCTCAAATGGGCACAGACGGCCGATGGCTTTATCGGCCTGAAAAAAGATGGGCACAACCATCCCTTACAGATAAGCGCCCCCGTAAGCAGTGTATTCATGCACCGGGTGCGTGCCGGATTTGATGCCATCCTTGCCGGCACCGGCACAATTATCAGCGATAATCCGTCCCTCACTTGCCGACTTTGGCCCTGTCGGAGACTGAGACCGGTAGTGCTCGATTATCACGGACATATACCTACCGATAGCACACTCTTGGCAAACCCCGAGACCATCGTGTTCACTCATGAAGAGCCTCTTGACAAAATGCTCGAGCGCCTTTACTCGGAGTATAGTATCACCTCTCTGTTGGTAGAGGGTGGGGAGCAACTGCTGAACTCATTTCTGCGCGAGAATCTCTACCAAGAGTTGCGAGTGGAAGTATCTCCTCTCACAATAGGCAGCGGAGTCCCCGCCCCACGAATCCCCGAAGGATAACTTGTCTACATGTTTCGCAAGTAGTATCCAATTGAATCAGTTATGGTTAGGAGTGTCCGCAAGGACACCGACTTATAGTAACCCCGTACACACGCGGCGAAGCCGTGGGTGTGCGGGGGGATAAGCAAACAAAAGGCGTGCGTAGCCCGCCGAATTACTGCTTGATACATCCTCCCTACTGCTAAGATGGTATGAATAATTTAGGATGGAAATACCCCATGAGCGGCTGCTCAAGATGGTTAAAGGGCGTTAAAAACACTAAAAAAATCTTGCTAAACGTTTTTTATTGCCTTAAAAGGGATGATTTTTCGAGAAGAAATATTAACTTTGCAGTTTGAATAGCCACCCCTTCAGCCGAGGGGTGCTCACAAAATATGTGCAAAATGACTATGCAACAACATACACCCCGCGGTAATAACTCACTATTGACACGCATCTTCTCCCCACTTCGCAAGGATGGCATACGCTTGCTCAAGCGCGCTTTGCTCCCCTGCCTGGGCTTGGGTTTGTGTCTGAGTGCTTGTAATAGCGATGACGATGAGGGCTCTTCTACATCAACAGGCTATGTCTTGCCTTCTGATGTGGCCGTGACCGGCTTCTCACTCAAGGCTGACAGTAAGGTGATACGCGGTCTTGACTCGGTATACTTCTCCATTGATCTGGAGAAAGCCCTTATCTTCAATGCCGACTCCCTCCCCAAAGGGACTCGCGTCACAGACCTTATACCGGTCATAAAATATTCAAGCTACATTAAGGCAGCCACCATCACCATGGAGGGGGGACAAAAACGTACCGGAGATGTAAACTACCTATCCAACCCTAATGACTCCATAGACTTTACCGGCAATGTGCGCCTCACTCTCTTGTCGAGTGCAGGCAACTCACGCACATATACACTCAAAGTCAATGTGCATGAGACAGAGCCCGACTCCCTCTGCTGGGGACCCACAGCTGTGAGCAAACTCCCCGCGCGCACAACCAATCCGCAGCAGCAACGCACTGTCTCATTCAAGGACAAGGTGACTACGCTGGTGCAGGAGGGCGACGGCACTTATACCCTCTCCACCAATCCTGACCCGGCAACCTCCGACTGGACACAGACTCCGGTCACCCTTCCCTTCAATGCCAGGGTGCGCACCATGACTGCTACTGACGACAAGTTATGGATACTCGCCACTGACGGCTCCCTGTATAACTCCATAGACGGCCTCTCATGGCAATCTGCCGGCGAGACATGGTATAACATCATCGGAGCATACAACAATCATCTGCTTGGCATCAAAGAGGTCGGTACACGTCAATACAGCATAGTCAGCGACGGCAATGTCTACCCCTCGACTCCCGTGCCGGCAGGCTTCCCCATCGAAGACTTTACAAATATATATGCCTTCAAGAGCCAATGGATGGCCGCTCCCATAGGAGTGTTTGCCGGGGGAGTAACAGCCAATGGCGAAGTATCTTCGGCCGTGTGGGCTTTCGATGGCAATAACTGGGCAAAGCTATCAGAGGGTGGCACGCCGGGATTGCGCGGTGCAGTCATCGTGCCCTACTATACTTATCGACGCACCGGTGGCTCAACATCATGGCACTATACAGAGTTCGGCACAATACTTATGATAGGCGGTATGAAGGCTGACGGCGAACTCAACCGCACCACTTACTTGAGCTATGACAATGGCGTAAACTGGAGTGCCGGCTCTTCACTCATGACTCTGCCGGACTATATACCCTCAATGTGGCAGATAGACCAGACAGTCAACACCAAGCCCATGAGCGAACCCCTCGCCACAACATGGAAGGAGCAGGCACCCCGCAAACTCCCTTCATACTATCGTGTCAGCTCATCTGTCAATGATGGCATCATCAGCTGGGAATGTCCATACATTTACCTCTACGGAGGCCTCAATACTCAGGGTGCCCTCTACAACACTATCTGGCGCGGAGTCATTAACCGACTGCGCTTCCAGCCGATTATTTAATAACTCTCAAATCACAATTAGTTGATTAACAAAATAAGACATATCATATTATCGGCGGCCATGGTGCTCATGGTGGCACTATCGGCCACTAATATACACGCCCAAGAGGACTATCGGTTTGATATAGGTGGCGGTGTGGGTATGACCGGCTATCTGGGAGATGCCAACACCTCCAACTTCCTGGCCCATCCCGGCTGGGACGTCCAGGCTCTGTTCAGGTATATGGTCAATCCCCGCTTCGCATTCAAGACCAACCTCTACGTCGGAGGCCTTTCCGGCAACAGTGCCGACATGACCAACGTCTTCCCCGAGGGGATGAACTTCAAATTCAATACCACATTTTATGAAGTAGGAGAGCTGTTTGAGTTCAACTTCTTCAACTACGGCATGGGGGAGCGTTATCGCAAACTCAAGCGTTGCTCACCCTATATCACCGCCGGCCTGAGCCTGTTAGCATGGTCTGTAGAAGATAAGGCCGGCTTCACAGTGGCAATACCTATGGGCGTGGGTGTGAAGTATAAACTCTCACGCCGTGTAAACCTCGGCTTCGAGTTCCTGATGAAGAAGACCCTCTCCGACAAGTTAGATGGCCCGGTAGGAGCAGACCCATACGGCATAAAGCATGCATTCATGAAGAATACCGACTGGTACTCCACCATGACCTTCACAATAAGTTACGAATTCTCAGAGCGTTGTCGCGCTTGCAACTATAAGGAATAATGACGATGGCTACCTTCGATGACAAGATAAAGCAGTTAGACCCGGCCAAGGTGCCGACCCATGTTGCCATTATCATGGATGGCAACGGGCGTTGGGCTCGTGCTCGTGGTCTTGACCGCTCTTTCGGTCACTTCGAGGGGGTGAAGTCGGTGCGTTTGGCCACCGAGTTCGCCTCTGACTATGGTGTCAAATATCTAACCCTGTATGCCTTCTCTACTGAGAATTGGTGCCGCCCGCAGGAAGAAGTGGATGCGCTGATGCACCTCATCGGCACTGCCATCAAGAATGAGACCCCCGATATGGTACGCAACAATGTCCACCTCAATCTCATCGGTGATATTGAGCGTATGCCAAAGGAGGCACGCGATAATCTGCAATACTCGCTCGACAGCACAGCGCACTGCACCGGCCTGGTGATGACGTTGTCTCTGAGCTACTCCGGCCGAAGCGAGATAACCCGTGCCGCACAACTTTTGGCACAGGATGTACGCGAAGGCCGTCTCTCCCTCTCCGACATCAACGAGCAGGCTCTGGCTTGCAGAATGTATACCCATGATATGCCCGACCCGGACCTGTTGATTCGCACCGGTGGCGAGGAGCGTATCAGCAACTTTTTGCTCTGGCAGTGTGCTTACTCCGAGATGTATTTCACTCCGACTCTGTGGCCTGACTTTGGCAAAGAGGCATTCCTTGACGCCCTGTTAGACTATCAAAACCGCGAGCGGCGCTTTGGCAAAACTTCCGACCAGGTAGTGGCCGAAAACGTAGCCAAAAGTTAGTCCCGTCACTCTCCACCCGTCACTCTCCTACAGCTCATCTCTCGATATCAACATAACTTATAACCCTCTCTCAACCCCTTACGGCTCTCCTCCATACTTCTAACTTCTAACTAAAAGAAATGAAGCATTTGCTCAAATACCTGGTTCTTGTCGCCCTGCTCATGCCGATGCGGGCTGCAGCTTTGGATATACTCACTACTCCGGAGGACACTATTGTCAACCCCAACATTATCTACACCTCGATGCCTAAGACCTACGAGATAGCCGGCATCAAAGTCTCCGGGCTAACAGATGCCGATGAATACTCCATCATCAGCAGCTCCGGCCTGGCAGTAGGTGACCGCGTGGAGGTGCCCGGAGATGCTATCACACGCGCCGTAAAGCGTTTTTATCGCCAAGGCATATACTCTCGCGTACAGATAAAGGCCGATAAAATTGTGGGGGACAAAATATGGCTCGATATATGTCTCAACCAGCTCCCCCGCATGAGCGACATGACATTCAACGGCGCCAAGAATGCTGAAATCAAGGACCTCAAGGAGCGACTCGGCATGGTGGCCGGACAGCAGCTTACTCCCAACATCGTGGCCCGCGCCAAGCAGATAGTCGAGGAGTATTACTCTGCTAAGGGCTTCAAGAATGCCAAGGTAGCAGTGACACAACACCCGGATTTGAGCAAGGAAAACCAGGTAATCCTCCAGTTTGACGTCAACCGTAACTCCAAGGTCAAGGTCCACAAAATATATGTAGACGGCAACAGTGTGCTCTCTGACCGCAAGATAAAGGGCGCAATGAAGAAGACCAACGAGAATGGCAACATACTCAATCTCTTCAAGCAAAAGAAGTTTGTGGAGCAAGACTATGAGGATGACCTCAATCGCATTATCCAGAAATATAACGAACTTGGCTATCGCGATGCACGCATCGTGGCAGACACCGTGGTGCCTTACTCTAATGATCGTGTGGATGTCCACATCAAAGTTGACGAGGGTCCCAAGTACTACATATCAAGCATATCATGGGTGGGTAACACCGTATATCCCACTGAGGTCCTGCAAGAGGTATTGGGCATGTATCCCGGCGATGTCTATAATCAGAAACTATTGGCCAAGCGCACCGTGGAGGATGAGGATGCTGTCTCTAACCTGTATATGGACAACGGTTATCTCTTCTTCAACCTCATACCCATTGAGGAGGCTGTGCAGGGTGACTCCATCGCATTGCAGATGCGAGTGTTAGAGGGTCCGCAGGCGCGCATCAATAATGTGATAATCAATGGTAACGACCGCTTGTATGAGCGTGTCATACGCCGCGAGCTGCGTGTGCGCCCCGGTGAGCTCTTCAACAAGAGTGACCTCATACGCTCCGCCCGCGAGATCGCCCAGAGCGGCCACTTCAACCCCGAGACCATCAACCCCGTGCCGCAGCCTAATGAGAATGACGGCACTGTGGACATCGTCTTCAATCTCGAGAGCAAGGCCAACGACCAGATAGAATTCTCTGCCGGTTGGGGCCAGACCGGTATAACCGGTAAATTGGCACTGAAGTTCACCAACTTCTCGATGAAGAACTTGCTACACCCCTCCACCTATCGAGGCATAATCCCGCAGGGTGAGGGACAGACATTCACCATCTCGGCCCAGACCAATGCCAAGTATTATCAGAGCTACTCCATCTCCTTCCTCGACCCCTGGTTCGGCGGCAAGCGTCCCAACTCACTGCAAGTAAGCGCCTACTACTCACGCCAGACAGGTGTGAACTCCTCATACTTCAACGACAACTGGAGCAACGCCTATATGTCCAACCTCTATGGCTATAACTACGGCTATAACTCCGGCTACTACAACTACTCGTATCAGAACGCATACGACCCCAACAAGGTGCTTCAGATGGCCGCCTTGGCAGTCGGTACCGGCAAGCGTCTCAGCTGGCCCGATGATTACTTCCAGTTTAACGCCACTCTGCAATATCAGTGGTATTACCTCAAGAATTGGGAATACCTTTACTACATGAACGACGGTACATCCAACTCTCTGACCCTGAGTCTGGACCTCTCACGCTCATCTATCGACAACCCCATCTACACACGCCGCGGCTCCACCTTCACTCTCGGCTTGCAACTCACTCCCCCATGGAGCGCATTCCGCAAGAAGAACTGGGCCAAGCTCTATGAGGAGGCTACAGAGCAGAACTCTGCCGCTGCCAAAAAGGAGATGTATCGCTGGATTGAATACTACAAGATACGCTTCAAGGCCAAGACATTCACACCGCTTACTGACCCCAACGGCAACTACACATTGGTGTTCATGAGCCGCGCTGACTTCGGCCTTATCGGCAGCTACAACAAATACCTCAAGACACCGTTTGAGACCTACTACTTCGGAGGCGACGGCATGACCGGCGGCTATACCTACGCCACCGAGACTGTGGCCATGCGTGGTTACGAGAATGGCCAGTTCACCCCATGGGGCAAGGAAGGCTATGCCTACGCTCGTTTTACATTCGAGCTACACTTCCCGCTCATGCTGCAACCCTCCACCACAATATATGCTATAGCCTTTGCCGAGGCCGGTAATGCCTGGACTGCCCTTAAGGACTTCGCACCCTTCAACCTCAAGCGTTCAGCCGGTGCAGGTCTGCGCATCTATCTGCCCATGATTGGCTTTATGGGTATAGACTGGGCCTATGGTTTCGACTATGTCAACGGCACCAAGGGTGGCAGCCACTTCCACTTCATTCTCGGTCAGGAATTCTAACAGACTCCTTCGGTAACCGACTTTCTCGGGGTGGAAATTTAAGACCTTAAACAATTTTAACGCCCCGTGCGTTAAACTCAAAGAAAATTTTCTTATCAAAAACGAAAAACTCATTCATTATGAAGAAGCTCATATTCACAATGCTTATCTGCTTAGCCGGGGCCGCTACAGCCTCTGCACAAAAGTTTGCCCTCGTAGATATGGAATACATCCTGCGCAACGTGCCCGCTTACGAGATGGCCAACGAGCAGCTCAACCAGGTGTCGCTGCGTTGGGAAAAGGAGGTATCCGAGCTCAGCAAGGAAGCCGAGACAATGTATAAGAACTATCAGAGCGAGCGCGTGTTCCTCACTGAAGACCAGCGCAAGAAACGCGAAGATGAGATTGTGGCTAAGGAAAAAGAGGTCACAGACCTTAAGTACAAATATTTCGGCCCCGAGGGTGAGCTGTACAAGAAGCGCCAGAGCCTTATGAAGCCCATTCAGGAGGAAGTTTACAATGCCGTCAAGAAGGTAAGTGAGGAGAAAGGTTACCAAGTAATCTTCGACCGCGCCTCCTCTCAAAGCATCGTTTTTGCCTCTCCGCGCATTGATGTCAGCAACGAGGTGCTCACCAAGTTAGGATATTCCAAATAAAATAGCTAACTTTGTCCTCATCAAATCGGCTCTTAAACGGCCATTGACAAGCATAAACAATAAAAACACAGTATAAAAATGATTAAGAAAATTCTTATCGCCATCATGGTGGCAATACCCATGTTGGCCTCCGCTCAGACAATAAAAATCGGTGTCGTAGACACCCAGAGCGTTGTCACCGAACTTCCCACCTACAAAGAGGCCCAGACTAAAATCGAGAGCATCGCAAAGAAGTATGATGAAGAATACGCAAGTCTGCGCAGCGAGTTCGCAAAGAAGCTCGAGGAGTTTCAGACCATGAGCAATGATACCTCTACACCGCAGGGTGTCAAGGAGCGTCGCGCTAAGGAGCTTGACGATTTCTCACAGAAGCTTCAAGAGTTCGAGCAGATGGCTCAGCAGGATTTGCAGAAGCAACAGAACGAAATCATGGCTCCCATCATCACTAATGTACAGCAGGCTATACAGAGCATCGGCAAAGAAGGTAACTACACCTTCATTCAGGAGGCTATGAACTTCCTGTACTACGGTGCTCCCGCCGAAGATATCACATCTCAGGTGAAGGCTCGTCTTGGCATTAAGTAAATCTAATCAAGTTCCCCCTTGAGCTTATCGAGGGGCACTCAACCACATAGCTGCCGGTTCACACCCCTTTGCCGGGTAGGTCCCGGCAGTTTTGTATTAAGAGTCCATTTCATAAAAGGCTATAATGGCAAATCTCACTAATTCATATTCCCCAATCGGAGTTTTTGATTCCGGTTACGGAGGACTTACCATCCTTAAAGGGCTGCGCGATGCCCTGCCGGAGTGTGACTACCTCTACCTCGGCGACAATGCTCGCGCACCCTACGGCACCCGCTCTTTTGACTTGGTGTATGAGTACACTTTTCAGGCCGTGTATCATCTGTTCAGAAGCAACTGCCCCCTCGTAATTTTAGCTTGCAATACAGCCTCAGCAAAGGCCTTGCGAACTATTCAGCAGCAGAATTTGCCCTCCAGTCCATGGCCAAATAAGAGAGTATTGGGTGTTATACGCCCCACTGTAGAGGTGCTTCCCGGCATCAGTCGCACCGGCCATATCGGCGTGCTTGCTACCCCCGGCACCATTGCTTCGCACTCATACCGAATTGAGATTGGCAACATATCGCCCGAGCTCACAGTAGTGGAGAAGGCTGCCCCCATGTGGGTGCCTTTGGTGGAAAACAGAGAGAGCAACGAACCCGGAGCCGATTACTTTGTTAAAAAATATATCGACGAACTCTTCGCCGCAGACCCTGACATCGATACTGTAGTGCTCGGTTGCACCCATTATCCCCTGTTGGCCGGCAAGATACGTCAATACCTTCCCGACGGGGTAACATTGCTCAGTCAGGGAGAGCTGGTAGGCCGTAGTCTCGCTGATTACATGCGTCGCCATCCAGATATGTATGCCTCGATCAGCAAAGGGGGCACAGTAACATTCCGCACCACTGAGAACGCCGCAAAATTCAATGAGCTGGCCCGGACATTTACCGGTTACCCCATAGATGCCATACACATAGAACTTTCTTAAACAAACTCTAAGTGATGATTAAAAAATAAATTGGTAAAATTTCGTATGATGATTAAGATTACCAACTTGGTATTTTTTAATCATCACTAAATACCTCTAACTGAAAAATAGTCATAACGCATAAAACAAATTTTGATGAAAAAACTACTCTATCTGGCAGTTGCCGCACTCCCATTGCTTGCTACATCTTGTTCTGACGACGATGATGCCGTAGACATCACTGTGCAGCTTAATCAAACTGAAATCAAATATGACTCTCAGGGTGTCTGGGAAGGTGTAAACACCAACAATATGTTCCAGAGCCAATACATGGTGTTCAGCCATGAGGGCGAGACAGGCCCTTGGGGGCTCGTGTGGAATGGCTTCACTCCCGCACGTGTAAGCTCCACTGAGGTGCAGTCCAACTGGCTTGACCATCAGTTCCAAGTGATGACCGGTGGCGGCCTGAGCGGTGCCGGCACACCCTATATCGTGGCCTTCTGGGACAATCAGGAGAATAAGTCTACTCCCGTGGATGATCGCTCATGCCGAGTCACTTATCAAAAGAGCATCACCGGCGAGAGGGCTGTCTTCGCCCCCTTATATGTATATGTGCAAAACACTGCCTACACCTATTACACCATGCGCGATGGCAGTGCTTTCTCCAAGAAATTTACCGACTCAGACTATCTGATTCTAACAGCCCACGGCGTGAAAGCTGACGGCACAGAGCTGGCAACCGACATATGGCTGGCCGATGACGGCAAGATACTCGACGAGTGGACCCAATGGGACCTCCGCAGTCTGGGCGAAATCACCACATTATATTTCACCATGCGCAGCTCTGACACCGGCCAATGGGGTATGAACACTCCCGCATACTTCGCAATTGACCACCTGCGAGTGCGCGCACAACTATTCTAAGATATGAAAACCATAGACGAAATTAAGAGCAGATACGAGCAGACTCTTGATGCTGATGAGGCTATCGCCGCTTATACTGAATTGATCGATGCCAATCGCGAGGCATCTGATGATCCGTATGTGGAGCGCGCCATTCTCTATTGGAAAAAAGGTGAGCGTGCATTGGCCATTAATGACCTGAATGAGGCCATCCGCATCAATCCCAAGTCGCGCGCCGTACAGGCCAAGAGTGCCTTCTACGAGATACTCGATTTCTACGATAAAGACCGCTATAATCCCTGATGAAATTAGCCGGATATATACTCGCAGCCTGCCTGACAGTGGTCATGGCAGGCTGCAGCTCTCACAACAAGGCCAAGGATATTAACACCAGCACCTCATACGTTGGTGAGGACTCTGCGGCGATAGCGCTGTGTACATCCCTCATCGAAATAACAGACCAGGGTACCCCTTTCCATTTTGAGGTAAAGCCGGAGAAGGCACCCTTAAACCTCGAAGTGGATGACTCACCGGAGAGCTGGACTACCCCGTCCGGAGAAGGGGCCCGTGAGAAGTGGGTGGCGCTCGTTCGCCTCAAAGTGACCGGCGATGAACTTAAAGGCGAGACTCCCAAGACCATTGCGGACATATTGCCTACACTTACAGCCGAAGTAACTGATACCGCCGGGAATGTCATTCTCGCGCCTTTGACACTGAGTCCCACGGAGCAAAATCGCCTGTATAACCTGCTGGCCAAAGGGCAAGGAGCGGAAGATGACATACTCTTCACATTATACACCTCCCTGCCCGTGGATGATGATAGCCGCGGCAACACCTTTGCTTCATCCTCCGAGATACTCCTGCGGCCTGTTTTGAGGACTTCTCACACACTTTGATACGCTCTGATATAAGAAATACGCCCACACGGTTTTGAGATCGTGTGGGCGTCGTTATATGTGTTGTAGTGGCAGGAATTAGCCGAGCACTTCGATGGCTCGGTTCAGTCGGTCTATTACCTCCTGCTTGGGCATCAGTTCGGTGATGTCAAACATGTGCGGACCATGGCATGAGCCTACCACTGCCAAGCGGAAGGCATTCATGACATTGCCGAGGTGATATTCATTTTGGGCTATCCAATCGAGCACGATCTTTTCAGCATTGGCAGAGCTCATGTCATCGATGCCGCGGAGCACCTCAATCAGCTGACGCATGATGTCGGCAGTGCCTTCTTTCCAACGTTTCTTGACATCCTTCTCGGCATAGGTGCCGGGAGCCTCGAAGAAGAAATCTGCCTGGTCCCACAGATCACGAACAAAGTCTATGCGCCCCTTGACCATACCGACAGCCTTTGCCACGTATGCCGGGTCGGCATCGGCGTGACCGTGCTCAGCCAGAATGGGCATGAAGAGGCCGGCAAGTTTGTCATCGTCCATACGCATCAGGTACTCATGGTTAAACCAGATACCCTTCTTATAGTCAAACTTGGCACCCGCTTTGGAGCAATGGACGAATGAGAATTTCTGTATCAGTGTGTCCATATCCATCAGCTCTGTGTCATCGCCAGGGTTCCAGCCTAACAGAGCCAGGAAATTGACTACAGCCTCCGGCAGATAGCCCTGCTCGCGGTATCCCGATGACACTTCGCCACTCTTGGGGTCGTGCCACTCCAAGGGGAAGACCGGGAAGCCGAGCTTGTCGCCGTCGCGCTTTGAGAGCTTGCCATTGCCCACCGGCTTGAGCAGCAAGGGCAGATGCACGAACTGAGGCATGGTGTCCTCCCACCCGAAGGCGCGATACAGCAATACATGGAGGGGAGCTGAGGGGAGCCATTCCTCACCGCGTATCACATGGCTCACCTCCATGAGGTGGTCATCCACGATGTTGGCCAGGTGATAGGTGGGCAGATTGTCGGCACTCTTGTAGAGCACCTTGTCATCGAGGATAGATGAATTGATCACCACACGACCGCGGATAAGGTCGTCGACCACAACATCCTGTCCGGGCTCTATCTTGAAGCGGACTACATATTGCTCGCCGGCATCTATCAGGCGCTTCACCTCCTCGGGGGGCATGGTTAGGGAGTTGCGCATCTGTCCGCGAGTGGATGCGTCATACTGGAAGTTGGGGTGCTCGGAGCGAGCCTTCTCCAGCTCTTCCGGAGTGTCAAAAGCGATATACGCCTTGTCTGAAGCGAGCAGTTTGTCAACATGCTCTTTGTATATTTCGCGGCGCTCAGACTGCTTGTAGGGGCCAAAGGGTCCACCCTCGCGCACACCCTCATCGATGCCAATGCCAAGCCAACCGAGAGCCTCATTGATGTATTCTTCGGCGCCGGGCACAAAGCGGCGTGAGTCGGTGTCTTCAATGCGAAGTATCATATCGCCGCCATGTTGGCGAGCGAACAGGTAATTAAAAAGAGCGGTACGCACTCCGCCGATGTGGAGCGGTCCGGTAGGAGAGGGGGCAAAACGCACCCTGACTTTTCTTTCCATAATATGTTGATATTAAGTATCTAGAATTCGACTTATTTCAATTCCCACTTCTTGCCGGTCCACCGGTAGGAGAGCGAGGGATAAAGATAGCCGGCCACCTGCTTGTAGTCTTCTTGAGTGACAAGCTCTTTGAGCGAGAGAGTGGCTGTGAGGGTTGAGGACTCCGGTTCATATTCATACTTCAAAGCGATGAAGGGGATAACTGTATTCAGCTGATTAACAACAGATTTATCCTTTCTATACTTCGGGCGAATAAATGAATCGAGCACCGGGGGCTTGAAGAAGTTGGTCAGCTTCAGAGGCCTCAGATTGCCGTCATAAAACTCAATCTGCGAATCTGCCGCCCCATTGGTATCTACGGTATAGATAATTGCCGCTATCCCGCCTTTGGCTGTAGGCAGAGTAAATATCCGGGCGTTAGTGACTTGCGTGAGGTCCACACTGATACATGAATCACTGATGGACTTGATGGTAGAGACACCATAAAATTCATTTACAGCTTTATAATCACTGCCGGCTTTGGCATAGTCAAGCATATCCATGCGTGTGGAACGAGCAATGACGTTGAGTGCCTTGGAGGGGGAGTCTACAAAGACGCGGTCCACAGATATAGTGTCACTCAGCTCGTCAGCGTAAAGCAGAGATGTGCAACACAACATGGCTGCTAAAAGGGAGAGAATTTTCTTCATTTCTTCTTGCCTTTATTTATGAAAATATCGAAGTTGCCGTGAGTCTTTTTAGATTCTTTTACTTCTTTTGCCGGCTTTACTTTCTTTTCTTTCTTTTGCTTCTTGTCTTTGGCCGGCTCCGAGCGGCCCTTGGTATTGTTTGCCAAGACAATGTCAAACTTCTTTTTATGTTTGCCCTCAGCCTTGTCGCGCTTGCCGCGTCGCTGCTTGGAGTAGTCCTTGCCCGGCTCGGCAGCCTCGGCATACAGACGGGTGCCATAGAACTCATCACCCTTGAGAGAGGCAATAACGCGGTGGGCATCTCCCTCCCGCACGTCAAACAGAGTGTAATCCGGTAGCAGGTCTATGCGCCCGATGGTAGGCTTCGGGCCCTTGACATTGCGATTGATAATCTCCATAAGGTTGCCGGGGAAGAAACCTTGTGCTTTGCCCACATTCAGATAGACACGTTCAAATCCGGCCTCAGCCTCGCGGCGGTCCTTGTCCTGCTTGGGGCGCTTCTCCTTCTTCTCTTTGCGCTCCTTTTTGTCTGAGGCATTCAAGTCGATATCGGGCATATCCTTGTAGTATGCCAACAGGCGTGCAAACTCGAGCGACATAACCCTCTTTAGCAGGTCCTCGCCGCTGAGCCATTCCAGCTTTTTGCGAACGCCGGGCAGATAGCGTTCCATGGCGGCCTCATTGACCTCCACACGCTCCAATCGGTCAGCCAAGTGATATATCTGCTTCTCAATGATATGGTCCGGCGTGGGCACCATGCGGTGCTCGAAGGTCTTGCCAATACGCTTCTCTATTTCGCGGAGCTTCTTTTGCTCGCGAGAGTGGATTATGGCCACGGAGACACCGGTCTTGTTGGCGCGTCCGGTACGCCCGGAGCGGTGGGTATAGACCGCCGGGTCATCGGGCAGACCGTAATTTATCACGTGGGTCAAGTCATCTACATCAAGGCCTCGAGCCGCTACGTCAGTGGCCACGAGCAGCTGAGTGACATGGTCGCGAAACTTCTTCATGGCCAAATCACGCTGCGCCTGCCCCAAGTCGCCGTGCAGGCAGTCGGCATTATATCCGTCGGCTATCAGCGCATCGGCCACCTCTTGTGTCTCGCGACGTGTGCGACAGAATATGATGCCGTAGATGTCAGGATTGTTATCCGCTATTCTCTTTAGCGCTAAATACTTATCCTGGGCTTTGACCATGTAATATATATGTCGCACATTGGCAGAACCTTCATTCTTGTTGCCGACAACAAATTCCACCGGGTCATGCATAAATCGCTTTGCTATGCCGGCAATCTCGCGGGGCATTGTTGCCGAGAACATCAGCATCTTTCGGTCCTCGGGCACATGAGAGAGTATCTCATTGATGTCGTCGAGGAAGCCCATATTGAGCATCTCGTCAGCCTCATCGAGTATCACGGTATGCACATCGTCAAGCTTTACTTCGCCTCGCTTTATCAGGTCTATAAGTCGCCCGGGAGTAGCCACAATAAGCTGTACGCCGCGGCGCAATGACTTGATCTGCGAGTCAATAGAAGAGCCACCATACACCGGTATTATCTTCAAGTCATCTATATACCGGGAGAAGTCGGCCAAGTCTGAGGCTATTTGCAGACACAGCTCGCGGGTAGGAGCTATCACCAATGCCTGGGGGGTAGTCTTGTGTGTATCAATGCGTTGGAGCACCGGTACGCCGAAAGCGGCCGTCTTGCCGGTACCGGTCTGCGCCAGACCCACCACATCGCCTTCCTTGTTCAGCAGGTGCGGTATCACCTTGGCTTGTATTGGCATAGGTTGCTCAAAGCCAAGCTCATCGAGGGCTTTTAATATTGTCGGACTCACACCCAGCTCGGCAAACCCGAGGTTAGGTGCAGCGGATTGTGTATCAGGTGCATCAGAGGGAGTACCCTCTATCATATCTTTTGCTTCTTGATCTGTCATCATACCAATATAAACACGCGAAATTACTAAAAGATTTTGACATAGACCCTATCAGGCCTTTATTTTATCAATAATGAAAGTTAATTTTAGTGAATAGACAGGCTAATGAGTCTGAAAATTTTCGTATGTGTAACTTTATTGCTAACTTTGCAAGTGACTGAGAAAACATATCAACAAGCTCATATGAACAAAAATCTTATTACCATGGGCGTCTTGGCCGCGATGGGACTCATGTCCACCCCGGCAGACGCTTGCACAAATCTTATTGCTACCAAGGGTGCTATGGCCGATGGCAGCAATGTAGTGACATATGCCGCTGACTCCCATACTCTGTTCGGCGAATTGTATCACCAGCCGGCAGCTGACCATCCTAAGGGGGCCATGCGCAAAGTCTTCGATTGGGACTCCGGCAAATATATGGGTGAGATACCCGAGGTGGCGCACACATATAACGTGGTTGGGAATATGAATGAGCATCAGCTCATAATAGCCGAGAGCACATGGGGTGGACGCGCCGAATGTGAGGACACCACAGGCCAGGCTATAATAGACTATGGCTCACTTATCTACATCACTCTGCAACGCGCCAAGACAGCCCGCGAGGCTATAGATATAATGGCCGACCTGGTAGACAAATATGGCTATGCCTCCTCCGGCGAGAGCTTCTCAATAGCCGACAAGGATGAGGTATGGGTCATGGAGCTCATCGGCAAGGGAGCCGAGAAGGGCGCCGTGTGGATTGCAGTGCGCATCCCTGACGGTGCCATCTCCGGCCACGCCAATCAGCCCCGCATACGACAGGTGGACTTCAAGGACAAGAAGAATGTCAAATATTCCAAGGATGTAGTAGACTTCGCCCGCAAAAAAGGATGGTACACCGGCAAGGACAAGGACTTCTCCTTTGCCGATGTATACGAGCAGTTTGACCATGGTACCCTGCGTGGCTGCGATGCACGTGTATGGAGCTTCTTCCGTACCTTCAACAAGGATGCCGACAAGTATTATGCATGGTGTAACGGTGAGAGCGATGAGCCAATGCCGCTATATATCTATCCCGATCGCAAAATCACCCTGGCCGAGATGCAGGAGCGTATGCGCGACCACTTTGAGGATACCCCCTTTGACATGACTCAGGATGTGGGTGCCGGCCCCAACAAAGTGCCCTATCGCTGGCGCCCCATGGAGTATACCGTAGACGGCAAGAAGTATATGCACGAGCGTGCCATAGCCACACAGCAAACCGGTTGGAGCTTCGTGGCTCAGAGTCGTCCGGACCTGCCCGACCCCGTGGGTGGCCTCCTGTGGTTTGGTACTGACGACACCAATACTTGTGTGTATATGCCCTTCTATTGCTCCATGACCGAGATACCCCTCGAGGTACGCGTTGGCAACGGCGACATGAACAAATATTCCGACACCTCCAACTTCTGGATCAACAACCGTATCGCCAATCAGGCATATCATCGTTATGACCTCATGATACCCGATATCCGCAAGGTGCAGAACGGCCTTGAAAGCAAATATCAGAGCACCCGCCCCGAGAAAGATGCCGAGTTGCTTGCTCTGTATAATAATGGAGACCTTGCCGCCCTCACCGCTGCTGTAAACAGCGAGGGAGCTGCCATAGCCAAAGAGGCCACAGATGCCTACCGCGACCTTGACCGCTACTTGCTGGTGCGCTTCATGGATGGCAATATGAAGAAGGTTGACGCCGACGGCAACTTCATCTATTCAGAAGATGGCATGCCCGTAGCCCCCACTTTCCCCGGCTATAATCAGGAATACTTCGACATAATCGTCGAAAAGACCGGCGACCACTTCCTCGACAAGGGTCGTGACATCGCCCCCCTGCGGAACAAAGAGAATAAATAAACACCGACCGCTTGTATATAATCACCCTGCAAAGCACGAGTACGACTCGGGCTGCGCGGGGTGATTTTATTATAGATAGAGGCTTTTAAACGTTAAAAATTGTTAAATAGCGGGTTTATTGGAGGCAAAGGGTTGATTATGCCACTAAAAAAATGTATTTTTGCAAACATCTCCGGGGTGAGTCAGCGAGACTCTCACCGGCGTTGTGAATACCGCGGCGAATGATGTCAGACATCCTGTATTGATAATCAGCGCCTTATAGCACGGTAGCGCGGCACTTTCCACAAGCTCAATGAGCGGAATGAGCCGTGCAGTACTTGTATTGTATATGTCCAACAGTAATGGCGCACCTCCGGTGGTGCATTCGAGTGCCGGACATAGCAACGAAACTGTCAGGCATCATAGCCGAAACTTATTGATTATGATAGATAAGAAAGCACTTATTGAGTTTGTTAACAGCAAGTTGGAGGGTAATGACTATTTCCTTGTGGATGTCACAGTCTCACCTTCAAACGACATTGTAGTGGAAATAGATAGCCCCGAGGGGGTTGACATAGATTTCTGCTGCAATCTGAGCCGCGATATAGAGGAGGCATTTCCTCGTGATGATGAAGATTACAGCTTAGAGGTAGGGTCCGCGGGTCTCACCTCCCCCTTTAAGGTACTTGGCCAATACATCAAAAATATAGGTCAGCCTGTCGAGGTGCTCACTAAGGATGGCCGCAAGCTCAAAGGCATGCTTGATGATGCCGATGAGCAGGGCTTCACTGTAGGCGTGGAGACCAAAGTCAAGGAGGAAGGGATGAAGCGCCCGGAGCTACGTATGGTGCCGCAACACTTCACCTATGACCAGGTAAAGAAGGTGAATGCACTTCTTGATTTCTAACTCCTAAACCCAAATTTCGAATAATAAAAACAAGATATAACATGGCTAAAAAAGAGGAAACCGTAAACATGGTCGACCGGTTTGCCGAGTTCAAGGAGACAAAGAACATCGACAAGCCGACAATGATCAACGTGCTGGAGGAGAGCTTCCGCAAAGTACTCTCCAATATGTTTGGCTCTGACGAGAATTTCGACGTCATCATGAACCCCGACAAGGGTGACTGCGAAATCTATCAGAACCTGACAGTAGTGCCCGATGGCGAAGTGGAGAACAAAGATATGCAGATAGGCCTCACCGACGCTCGCGAGATAGACCCCGAATGTGAAGTGGGCGAGGAGGTAGCCAAGCAAATTTATTTTGAGAAGTTTGGCCGTCGTGCCATCCTCAACCTCCGCCAGACATTGCAGAGCAAGATTTTAGACCTGCAGAAAGATGCCCTCTACTCCAAATTCAAAGAGCTGGAAGGAGAGATTGTCTCAGGCGAGGTGCATCAGATATGGAAACGCGAGATGCTGCTTATGGATGAGGAGCAGAACGAGCTCATCATGCCCAAAGAGGAGCAGATACCCTCAGACTTCTTCCACAAGGGAGACATGGTTCGCGCTATAGTGAAGCGTGTGGACAACCCCAATGGCAACCCAAAGGTCATTGTCAGCCGTACCGACGAGCGCTTCCTGCGCCGCCTCTTCGAGCAGGAGGTGCCTGAGATTCATGACGGTCTCATCACCATCAGAGCAGTGGCTCGTATCCCCGGTGAGCGCGCTAAGATTGCTGTGGAGAGCTATGATGACCGTATCGACCCCGTGGGAGCCTGCGTGGGAGTGAAAGGGTCTCGCATACACGGCATAGTGCGCGAGCTGCGCAATGAAAACATTGATGTGCTCAACTATACCTCAAATCCGCAGCTTATGATACAGCGCGCTCTCTCCCCGGCCAAAGTAAGCTCTATCCGCCTCAACGAGGAGGAGAAGAAGGCCGAGGTATTCCTTCACCCCGACGAGGTGAGCCTGGCTATCGGTAAGGGTGGATACAACATTCGCCTGGCTTCGATGCTCACCGGCTACACCATCGACGTATACCGCGACATTGACGAAGGGGAGGAAGACATCTATCTCGATGAGTTCAGCGACGAGATTGACCAGTGGGTCATCGAGACTCTCAAAGACTTGGGTCTGGCTACCGCCAAGGCTGTGCTTAATGCCGACCGCGACGTGCTCATTCAGCAGACCGACCTGGAGGAGGGCACAATAGACCATGTGCTGAATGTACTCCGCGCCGAGTTTGAGGACTAATCTCTCCTCATGCCACTCGGCCTTGAAACAGGTTCTTTCACAGCAAAGAGCTAAGTAGCTGCTCAATTTAAATTGAACTTTATGCCGAGCGAATTTTTGAGCTTATTTTGCAAGTTGAAGAGGGAGTTATGCGGGCATAACGACTGATGAAACTTGGCAAAAGAAGCCAAAAAGGCGCCGGGATAAAGAGTTCTAAATATAAATGAGCATAGCCACATAAAGTTTAATTTAAGTTGAACAGACACTTATTAGTTAATTTAAAACATTATTCAAGTGCCAACAAAGATAAGCAAAATAGCAAGAGAACTCAATGTCGGTGTGAGCACAGCGGCTGACTTCCTGCGCAAAAATAATGTGCAGGTAGACGACAATCCCAATGCTCGCATAGATGATGCCGCCGTGGCTCTCCTGTACAAAGAATATAGCAAAGACAAGGATATCAAGCAAAAGATAGACCAAAATATGGCCCGCAAGGCCGAAGAAAAGGCTGAAAAGAAGGCTGAAAAGAAGGCCGAAAAGGAGAAACGTGCCGCTGCTGCCGCTGCCGGCCCCAAGGTCATCGGCAAAGTGCAGCTCGACAGTAAGGGTAATGTGATACCCCCCGCAGCTCCCAAGCCGGAGCCTAAGCCGGCAGAGAAGCCTGCCGAAAAGCCGGCTCCCAAGCCTCAGCCGAAGGTGGAAGAGAAACCTGCTCCGAAGCCCCAGCCTGCTGCTGAGTTTAAGCCGGTGGAGAAACCTCAGCCTAAGAAGGAGGAAAAATCGGCAGCCCTCAAGCCTGCTCCCAAGCCTGTCGAAAAACCGGCGGAGAAGCCTGCCGAAAAGCCTGTCGATGTGACAGTCAAACCGACTGCTCCCGCTGCCAATGAGGCTCCTCGCACCGAGATTTTCCGCCCGGCTACAAATGCCCAGACACCTCAATTTAAGGTGGTCGGTACCATAGACCTTTCGGCCATAAATCAGACCACTCGCCCCCGCAAACGTTCCAAAGAGGAGCGCCGCCACGGTAACAATCAGGGTGGCCAGAATGGTCAGAACGCCCAAGGTGGACAAGGCCAGTCAGCCTCAAATCGCAAGAAGCGTCAGCGCATCGGCAAGGAGCGTGTGGATGTGGAGAAGACTGCACAGCAGCCCGGTTTTGATGGCCGCAGACCCAAAAACAACAATAATCAGGGTGGCCAGAACAATCAGCAAAATCAGAAAAACCGAGACAACAAGCGGGGCGGCAAGAGCAAGAATGCTCCCAAACCGGCTCCCCTCTCTGAGGAGGATGTACAGAAGCAGGTAAAAGAGACTCTGGCTCGCCTCACCAACAAGACTACTAAAAAGTCTGTGAAGTGGCGTAAAGAGAAGCGAGAGGAGGCTCACAACCGCGAGGCCGAGGCCGCACGCCGCGAAGCCGCTGAGAGCAAGGTGATAAAGATTACCGAGTTTGTGACTGCCAATGACTTGGCCAACCTCATGGAGGTGCCTGTCACCAAGGTCATCGGTACATGTATGAGCCTGGGCCTGATGGTGAGCATCAATCAGCGACTCGATGCCGAGACAATTAATATCGTAGCTGAGGAGTTTGGTTTCACAACTGAGTATGTCAGCGCCGAAGTGAGCGAGGCTATCACTGTGGAAGAAGATGCCGAGGAAGACCTCGTACCTCGTCCCCCCATCGTCACCGTCATGGGCCATGTGGACCACGGTAAGACCTCACTGCTCGACTATATCCGCAAGGCTAACGTTATCGCGGGGGAGGCCGGCGGTATCACACAGCACATCGGTGCATACAATGTCAAGCTCAACGATGGCCGTCATATCACATTCCTTGATACCCCCGGTCACGAGGCCTTCACCGCCATGCGTGCACGTGGTGCCAAGGTCACTGACTTGGCTATTATCATTGTAGCAGCCGACGACAATGTCATGCCGCAGACCATTGAGGCTATCAATCATGCCAGTGCAGCCGGTGTGCCTATTGTATTTGCTATCAATAAGATAGATAAACCGGCAGCCAACCCCGACAAAATCAAAGAGGAGCTCTCGGCCATGAACTATCTGGTGGAAGACTGGGGCGGCAAGTATCAGAGTCAGGACATCTCAGCCAAGAAGGGTATCGGTGTTGAGGAGCTTATGGACAAGGTGCTCCTTGAGGCTGAAATGCTCGAGCTGAAGGCCAACCCCAACCGTAACGCTATCGGTTCCATCATCGAGTCTTCTCTCGACAAGGGACGCGGATATGTAGCAACCGTGCTCGTACAGAATGGTACACTCAAGGTGGGCGACGTAATTCTGGCCGGTACCCACTTCGGTAAGGTCAAAGCCATGTTCAACGAGCGCAATCAGCGTGTCACCGAGGCCGGCCCTGCTACCCCGGTGCTCATCTTGGGCTTGAATGGTGCTCCCACCGCCGGTGATACATTTAATGTACTCGACACCGAGCAGGAGGCACGCGAGATAGCAAACAAGCGCGAACAGTTGCAGCGTGAGCTTGCCAACCGCACTCAGAAGCGTCTGGGTCTCAGTGAGCTTGCTCGTCGTAAGGCTCTGGGAGACTTCCATGAGCTTAATCTTATCGTCAAGGGTGACGTTGACGGCTCTATCGAAGCGCTCTCAGACTCACTCATCAAGCTCTCCACACCGGAGGTACAGGTCAATGTGCTGCACAAGGGTGTGGGCGCCATCTCAGAGAGCGATGTCACACTGGCTGCTGCGTCAGATGCCATTATCATCGGCTTCCAGGTGCGTCCCTCAGCCGCCGCACGCCGCGAGGCCGAGAAGGAGGGTGTCGAGATTCGTCTCTACTCCGTGATTTACAAAGCTATCGAAGAGGTGAAGGATGCCATGGAGGGTATGCTGTCTCCCGAGATACGTGAAGAAATCACAGGTACAGCTGAGATACTCCAGACCTTCCACATATCCAAGGTGGGCACCATCGCCGGTGCCATCGTGCGTGACGGTAAGGTTAAGCGCACCAGCAAGGTACGCGTGATCCGCGACGGTATCGTAATCTACACCGGTGAGCTTGGCAGCTTGAAGCGCTTCAAAGACGATGTCAAAGAGGTGGTTTCCGGTTTCGAATGTGGTCTGTCTGTCCAAAACTACAATAACATTGAGGTAGGCGACATGATAGAGGCATACGAGGAAATAGCTGTTAAGAAGACACTCTAACCCTCCCCCCCTTAAATAATCTAAACTATTGACTTATTGCAGGAGCATATCCTGCGATAAGTCATATCATTAATAAAACCATGGCTTACGCGATAATAAATATTGGCACCAATCTTGGTCACCGCCGCTTGAATTTGTCAAAAGCGATGGCGGGGGTAATGCGTGAATTTGGCGACATCGAGATGAGCCATACCATTGAGACTGAGCCACAAGGCTTCGAGAGTCCCAACAAGTTTCTGAATGTTGGCATCATGTTTCGTACTGATTTAGAGCCGCTGGAGGTATTGCATCGGCTACAGACCATCGAGAAAAGTATCAGCCCTGACTCACACCGTGATGCCCACGGCGGATATGCCGACAGGATCATAGATATCGACCTTGTGGCCATTGATGATTTGGTGATGGACACTCCCGAGCTTCGTCTTCCTCATCCCGGTCTCGCAGACCGCGAATTCTATCTCAAGCCCCTCGAAGAGATAGCCCCCGGCTGGACTCACCCCCTCACCGGCCTCACCGCAACCGAGATGCTCTCAGCCCTTCATCCGGAATAATCCTGAGAGCTGCATGTTTTACAGATGCCATAACCTAATAGATTTACGGATGAAGAAGATTCTTCAACTGTGTGTATTTTTGTGCATATTTGCCGGAGCATTTAACTCTTTTTCAAAGGAGAAATATGCAAAGAATTCAAGCGATGCAATGATTTTCGGTGTAGCCGGAGATATTTCTACCATAAAGGAGAATGACAGCATTGGCCGATTTGTAGAGATACCTGTGCCGGTCAATGTCCAGCTCGACGTTCCTGCCTTTGTACGGACATATTCAAAAAATCAGATATCAGAAGTGGAAGCTGCTCCCATGGCAGACAAAGCTCCCCAACGCATTATGGACTGGCTTCTTTGTTATGACGGCACCTCCAAAAGCGAAAAGCGATTGCTGGAGTTAGCATCATCCCGCAATAGGGAGTTTTCCGGAAGAAGCCCTATTGCCGAAGGAGAACTGCGGAAACATCTGAGCGATCTTCTGACCAATAATTTCATCTATTTGCAAAACTTGATACCCTACCGCCCCGAGGGTCAGCTCGAGAACGACACCGCACGGTATTGTGACGAAGTTGCTGACAAAGTAAGTAGAGGGGATGCATAGCCGGTATACAGTAAATGCCGGAGATGAGCCCAAAATACTTTTCGGTGACGGCGAGGCTCTCTCAAAAGGCGCATTGGTGCGATTGTACAGGCCGATGTGGACAGCCGACGGAACACGGTATTCAAAATCTCTTGGTTACGCAACCGGCAAACATACTTCCCAGGTCCTTCAGCTGAAATCAGACAGTGAGCATTGCCTTGGACTCATCCATTGACTCAAATATCTATCTCACATTTGAAAGAATTGACCAAGTGACATCAATAGCCACCAGCACCGATTATTAAACTTCGGCCGGACATTCTATCACCCGTTAAAAATTTTTTATTCATATTTCGTATGTTATGTGTAAGACATTAACAAACAGTAATTCGGCGGGCTACGCACGCCTTTTGTCTGCCTACCCAACCCCGCACACTCACGGCTATCGCCGCGTGTGTACGAGGTTACTATAAGTCGGTGTCCTTTCGGACACCCTCACGCGCATATCGGTTAGTTTTTCAACACCGTCTCCTATACATAACATTTTCAAATTTAGAGAAGACCCCCCGGGCACCCATGCGGCGTAAGCTGCGAGTGTCCGGGGGGTTGTTTATCTTTGCCGGGGTTTATTTGTAGAGGAAGCGTTTAATGGACTTTTTCGGAGTTTTGGCAAACTCCTCATCGACGACTTCGAATTCGGCGATGCGCTCGTAAGCCGCCAGGGATTTGTTTACTTTGGCTTTGAGTTTGTCCACCAAGGTGGGTATCTTGTCTTCTGTCACGCCACGCTCTTTCATGGCGTCTTTGTCGAGGAATATGAGGGCCACGAGTTTGCCCTTACGGTCTACCACAAGGCTCTCGCCCACAAACGGGAGTGCATTGATGCGAGCTTCAAGTTCTTCGGGGTAGATGTTCTGTCCTGTAGCAGATAGTATCATGGTCTTGCTGCGGCCGCGTAGGAAGAGGGTGCCGTCGGGGGTACGTGTACCCATATCTCCGGTGTGCAGCCAGCCTTCGGAGTCGATGGCCTCTGCAGTGGCTTTCTCATTTTTATAGTAACCCTTCATGACATTCTGTCCGCGTACCAGTATCTCGCCGGGTATGCTCAATGGGTCGGCACTGTCGATGCGTGACTCCATGATGCGGGGCAGTGTCTGGCCGGCTGAGCTCGGGATATACTCTTTGGCGTGAGTGTAGCTGATGAGTGGCCCACACTCTGTCATGCCGTAGCCTACTGTATAAGGGAATTTTATGAAGCGCAAGAATTGTTCTGTGTCGGCTCCCATGGCAGCGCCACCTATGATCACCTGATTGATGCATCCACCCATGGCCTTCATGAGTTTGGAGCGGAGTTGGTGCTTCACGATATTGCCGATTATGGGCATGGCAAGCATATTTTGCATCTTAGGTGTGGAAATGAGGGGCTCGATACGTTTGCGATATATCTTCTCGAACACGAGGGGAACGCTGAGCAGCAGGTTGGGCTTGACCTCAGCGAGAGCCTTGAGCAGAATTGATGGAGTAGGGGTCTTGCCCAACACGGTGATGTGTGAGCCGGCAGCCAGAGGGAGCAGCAAGTCAAATGTGCAGCCATAAGCATGAGCCATGGGCAGGAAGGTGAGCACTCGTGAGCGGGGATAGTGCAGCTTCTTGCTCAAGCCGAACACAACATTCCCGGCAAGGTTCCACCCGGTGAGCATTACACCCTTGGAGAAGCCGGTGGTGCCGGAAGTATAGTTAAGCACGATTATATTGTCATTATTTACCTGAGGGTAGTGGATATCGTCGGCGGTGAATCCCTGCGGATACACCTGTGCAAACTTGTCGCCGAGTTCATCGAGTATCTTCTCCACCTTCTTCCTGTCTCGTGCCTCGAGCAACTCCGGGCGACTGAGCGAGAGTACTACCTCTACGTGTTTTAATTTTTTAAAGTTAAGCTCTTTCCAGTGCCTGTCGTCACACATTAGCAAGCGAGCCTCACTGTGATTGATTATATTAGTGGCATCCTCAGCAATGAAGTCGGGCAGGATAGGCACAGCCGTTGCGCCGTATGTTATGATGGCCATAAAGGCCTCTATCCACACATCGGAGTCTTTGGCGTATATAGCAATTTTGTCGCCCTTGTTCAGGCCTAATTCATCAAAAAGCACATGTGCACGCGCCACATTGGCAGCCAAATGCAAATAGCTTTTGGCTCCCTGGCGTCCGTAAAGTGAAAGTGCCGGCATCTCGGCATTTTTGCGAAAACTCTTCTCGTAAAGTTTGATAAAATTATCCGGGTATCTATACATTTCTTTCTAATTTTTAAGAGCGGGGAAGACCCGGGTTGCAGCTGTTGCGACACAAGGCCCTAATTATATAACCATTTAAACACCTATAAAGTTAGTCGGGAATTAAAAAATATTCGATACATGAACAAAGACAGGAATTAGAATGTATTAAAAGAAAGCAACCCCTCAAAACTATATCGCTATGAAAACACATATCAGACTTATCAACAAGCTAAATAATAAACTCGTTGCCCTGTTTGTGGCGATCATGATTATGTTCGGCGCTGCTGCTTGCGGCCCCACACGCAGTTATTGGGGAGTAGACCAAAGTTACCCGGTAGGCAACGGCCATGTATACTATGGCGCATACGGTGGCGATGGGCCTCATTACAGCAAAAAGCAGTATAAACACTACAAGAAACAGCAAAAGAAGATGCGCAAAGAGCGTGAAAAATATCTTAAGAAGCAGCGTAAACAATACAAAAAACGCCATCATCATGATGATTAAACAAGCTCTTATATGATTAGTGGAGTACGCCGGTCTGATACATTTGATATCAGCCCGGCGCTGAAGTTCATATAAATCCTCATATACAAACATGGGTATAAATTTTGAAGTGTGGCAATTTTATTGTAATTTTGTAATTTAAAATACACCACCCCGTAATGACAATATTGTGAAAAGGGGCCTAAATTCTTATAGATATGAAATCGACAGAACGCCTCATGGCAGAAAAGTTGCTGCAAATCAGAGCAATCAATCTTCAGCCACAAAACCCATTCACATGGGCTTCCGGTTGGAATTCGCCCATATATACCGATAATCGCAAGACCCTCTCATATCCGGATGTGCGCACCTTCATCAAGGTGGAGCTCAGCCGTATTGTGCTAGAGAACTTCCCCGAGGCCGAGTATATAGCCGGTGTAGCTACCGGTGCCATCGCTGTGGGTGCCATGCTTGCCGACACTCTCAATCTGCCCTACGTATATGTGCGTTCTACTCCTAAGGACCATGGTCTGGAGAACCTTATAGAGGGTAACCTCACCCCGGGCAAGAAGGTAGTGGTGATTGAGGACCTTGTCTCTACCGGCGGCTCTTCGCTCAAGGCTGTTGAGGCAATACGCGCTGCCGGATGCGAGGTGGTAGGTATGTGTGCCCTGTTCTCATATCAATTCCCCGTGGCTATCAAGCGCTTCCGTGATGCAAATGTGCAGCTCATCACTCTCTCAAACTACACTGCTATGCTCGAGGCTGCTCTTGACACCAACTATATTCGCCCCGATGATGTGGAGACCCTCAAAGAGTGGCGTAAAGACCCTGCTAACTGGACTCCAGGCTCAGTCAATATCGAAGCATAGAAGAAGTAAGAAATGTCAACAGAATATAAAAGTAAAAGCATCACTCTGTCAGCCCCCATCGACAGAGTGTATGCTCGATATTCAAATCTCGAGAACCTTAAGAGCATAATAGATAATGCTCCGGCCGACAAGATACCGGCCGACAAGCTCGAGCAGCTTAAGAGTATGGAGGTGACCCCCGACAGCATCACAATGCAGGGTGGCCCCACCGGTGCCATTACTCTCAACGTAGTAAATCGCGAGGCCCCCAACTTGATAGCGCTCAGCCCCGTGGGCATACCTATGCAGCTCGAGTTGCAATTGCGCTTCAGCCCCCTGTCTGAGACTGAGACTGAAGCGGTGGCTGCAATAGTGGCAGACATACCCATGATGTTGCGCCCCATGGTCAAGGGGCCTTTCCAGCAAATTGTAGACCAGTTTGCTGCCATGATGTCGGCAATACCATTCTCTGACGATGCTGAATAAGTTTCTGGTAGGCATACTGAGCTTGGTATGTTTGCTCCCGTTGTGTGCCTGCGACAGTACGGACGATGACCGCATCCCGGCCTATCCGGTGCAGATATTGCTCAACAATCCGGGTCTGTGGCACACTTACGGAGTGGCCGGGTTCGGTGAGAGCAGGCAGTTTATTCGGCAAAACAGGATACCCTCCAACTTCCAGTTTCTGGAGTCGACATATACAGGCTATGGCGGCGTACTTCTGATAATGGGCATGAACCCCTTCAGCGCCGGTGACGTTATACCTTTGGCGTATGATTTGTCATGTCCTGTGGAATGCAAGGATTATATCCGTGTGCAGGTAGACCCGGCAAGTCTGGAGGCTGTGTGCTCAAGCTGTGGCTCCCATTACGATGTTACCATGTCCGGAGGTGCCCCCACGTCCGGCCCGGCTCTCACCGGCTCTGTTAAGTATGCTCTGCAAAGGTATAATGTACTCCCCTCAAACGGCGGATATGTCATAGCCCGATAATACCGATTCTGCCCTCTGTGGGCTCTAAGAGCTCTTGTTTAATGGAATATCTGATATATACCATACTAAAAGCCTTTGTGATAGGTATCGTAATCTCCGCTCCCATGGGGCCGGTAGGTGTGTTGTGCATACAGCGCACGTTGGACAAGGGGCGGAAGGCCGGCCTATACACCGGTGTGGGAGCCTCCATATCAGATTTATTCTATTGCATCATCACCGCTTTCGGCCTATCTTTTGTAGAGGAATTCCTGACACGCAATCAGAATGTGATACAGCTCATAGGCTCTCTTGTATTGGTGGCATTCGGTGTATATATATTTCGCAAGAATCCGGCCGCAGATCTGCGACGCAACTCTACCGGAGAGGCTACCCCCAAGAAGGATATCCTCACCGGCTTTGCCTTTACCGTCTCCAACCCGTTGATTGTATTCCTGATTATCGGTCTGTTTGCCCGCTTCAACTTCCTGGGCAAGGATATAATGTGGTATCATCATATAGCCGGATTTGTCTTTATCATCACCGGCGCACTTTTCTGGTGGTGGTCTATCACATGGCTTGTCAATAAGGTGAGAGCACACTTCAACCTGCGCTCCATGTGGCTGATAAACCGCATTACAGGCACTATCATTTTTGCATTCTCCGCAGTGGGCATTATTACGGCAATTGCTGCCATGGTATGATATGTGTATGAAACATCTACCCATCTGCCTGTTATGTATGGTGAGCGGCTTGCCTACAAGCGCCGAATACGTGTATATGGGGGCCGGTTACAGCTTCGCGCCGATGGGCTTCGACACACAGACACTAACCCTACCTTCGGGCCGGGAGGCATTGATGCCCATCGCACCCGGCCGTCATCATGGCTTGCGCCTCACATCCCTCATGACCTCTCCACTGGAACAGTGTGCTGCCGGCGGCATCGGGTTTGTAGTGGTATCTGAAGAAGACACCACACGCCTCACACTCAGTATTAACAAGACATTAGACCCCGTCTATACCCACGGCTCACTGATGCTCAATGTCAGCTCTGCCGCTATGTCGGACAGTACTTATACTCTGATTGAAGCTGACGCACCGACCCTTCATGAGCCACATAGCATATTCACTATCGCCATTGAAGACAGTGTATTAAGTCTCTCTTGCGGACGTGGCAACACCGCCCTTTGGAAGACTCGGGTCAGCGTGCCAACTGCGATTGGATATTTCGCCCCGCATGGCTCGAAAATACAGGTAGAGCGAGCAATGCTCATGTCCATCCAAACCTCTATCGAGCAGGAATACCTAAGTCAAGAAGATATAGACAAACAATTGAAGGAGAGCACCGACCCTTATTCCGGCTATTGGACACTCCTCGACAATACTCTGGACGCATCCTACCTACGGCCCGGCGGAGATTACATCTTCGCATTATTGCCCGATGATGACGGAGGTTATAAACTGTTGTATATCACCGGGGCTGCAGTTACACCCTCAACATGGAGTGTCGGAATGCCGAAGGGCGTTTTGAAAGCCACTCCATTGCCGGGGCTTTTTCAGCTGGAATGGATTGATGCCGAGCATATACCCCTGCCGGGCACCGGCACATGGCAATTTCTCGGCACTGATATCAGCCAAATAGGTTTCCCCTCGCTCAATTCCGCCTTGCGCCTGCATCGCTTACGTACACTATAAAGGCCCTTATAACACTAACATGAAAGAGACCATCACATATCTGCGCCAAGAGCTTAACCGTATTTACCCACCTCGGGAGACAGAGGCTATAATACGCCTCATCTTCGAGCACCTGAAAGGGTGGAAACCGGTGGATATCGTGCTCAATGAAGACAAGCCCCTCTCAGACTATATGCGAGGCAAAGTCGAGGCTATCCTTGAAAGGCTGAAGAAGGGTGAGCCTATACAATATATTCTTGGTACAGCCCACTTTTACGGTCTGGACTTTAATGTCACTCCCGATGTATTGATACCCCGCCCCGAGACGGCCGAGATGGTAGACCTCATAGTCCGTCAGGCCGGTGATGCCACAGACCTGCGAGTGCTCGATGCCGGAACCGGCAGCGGCTGCATCGCCATAGCCCTGGCACGCAATCTGAAATTTCCGCAAGTCACGGCCATAGATAACAGCGAGCCGGCCTTGGCGGTTGCCGAAGGGAATGCCAAGAAGCTGCGCTGCCGCATATCCTTCAGCCGTGCTGACATTCTTGCCCTGCCCAAGGCCGCCGCATTCGCCGGTGAGCAATGGGATATTATAGTCTCAAATCCGCCATATATCGCTTTGCACGAGAAAGCCGATATGGAGGCCAACGTGCTCAATTATGAGCCTGACGGGGCCCTGTTTGTGCCTGATGATGACCCCCTCGTTTTCTATCGCGCAATTGCAGAATACGGGCAGCAACACCTCTCGGCAGGCGCCCACATTTACTTTGAGGTAAATCCGCTGTATGCCGACTCTCTGTCAGCGCTCATGCAGCGCCTCGGCTACACAGACATTAACATTTACAGGGACATACAGAAGAACAACCGCTTTCTCACAGCAGTTGCTCCCTCTAATAAATAAGCTCAATATAGTGAATAATAGTATCAATATCAGTGGTCCGCGCATCATGAGTTGGGAAAAGCTCATCTCCAGCAAGCGTCTGGGCCTGGAGGAGTATCATGACCCGAAGTCGCGCTCACGCTCTGACTTCCAGCGCGACTATGACCGTATGATATTCTCTTCACCCTTCAGACGGTTGCAAAACAAGACACAGGTCTTTCCACTGCCGGGACATATCTTTGTGCATAATCGCTTGACACATAGTCTGGAAGTTAGTTCCGTAGGGCGAAGCATGGCTAATGCCGTGGCCGAGGAGCTGCAGCATAAATATCGGGATGAGGGGTGGTCTACGCTGCTGCATCATGTGGGAGACATCACTGCCACCGCCTGCCTGTGCCACGACATGGGCAATCCCCCCTTCGGCCACTCCGGTGAGAAAGCTATCTCTACCTTCTTCAGCGAACGCGAGGGTATGTATCTCAAGGATATGCTCACCCCCCGAGAGTGGAACGACTTTACTCATTTTGAGGGAAATGCCAACTCGCTGCGCCTGCTCACCCACCAGTTTGCCGGACGGCGCCCCGGGGGCTTTGCCATGACCTACTCCGCATTGGCCTCAATAGTGAAGTATCCATACGACTCAATGCAGGCCTATAACCCGGGAGGTAAATTTGGCTTCTTTAATTCCGAGCTCGACACTTATAGCAAGATAGCCGCTGAGTTGGGCATACCCGCCATGGATGCTGCCGCTACTCGATTTATGCGCCACCCGCTGGTGTATATCGTGGAGGCAGCCGATGATATTTGTTATCAGATAATGGACATAGAGGATGCCCACAAACTGAAAATCCTCTCGCACGAAGACACTATTTCTCTGCTGATGGGATTCATAGAGCCCTCCGAGGTGCCGCACTGCCACGCAAATATGAGCCGGGTGACTGACCCCAATGAGCAAGTGGCCTACCTGCGCTCCACGGCCATTGGCATACTCTCTGAGAGCTGTGCCCGAACATTTATTGACAATGAGGAGTTGATACTTAAAGGAGACTTGAAGGGCTCGCTCATCTCCAACCTGGCAGACAGCCATATCTCCAAAGCATACACAGACTGCACCAAGGCTGCTTACGCTTACATCTATGCTGCCCCCGAGGTGGTGGATGTGGAGCTGGCCGGACATCGCATCATCAACTATCTGTTGCAGCGCCTTATAGAGGCTGTTATGCGACCTGACGACTATGCCTCCCGCCTGTTGCTCAGCAAGGTGCCCTCGCAGTACAACACCAAGGCTCCCACGCTCTACGGACGCATACAAAGTGTGCTCGACCATGTCAGTGCCATGACTGATGTTTATGCCCTGGATTTGTTCAGAAAACTCAATGGCTCAAGTCTCCCCGCGGTTTAGTGATGATTAAAAAATACCAAGTTGGTGATCTTAATCATCATATAAAATTTACCAATTTATTTTTTATCATCACTTAATTAGCTACAATAAAATGAAAAGATACTTATCAATTTTATTAATCTTACTGGTGTGGCTGCCGGCCTTGGCTGCCGGCGCGACAAAGATTTACACCCCTTCTGACGTGCCCAATGTACACCTGCAAGATGACACACAGTACATAAGCGACCCGGCCTCGTATATGAGCTCGGATGCACGTGACAAGGCCAATGCCAAGCTGAAAATGCTCAATGACAGCACTACGGCAGAGATGGCGGTAGTGATATTGCCAAGCATTGGCGATGCCGACATTTTTGAGTTCGCACAGAGGTTAGCTACAAAGTGGGGCATAGGCAAAGCTGACAAAGACAACGGCATGCTTATCCTATTTGATATGAACTCGCATCAGGTGCGTGTGCATCCCGGCCAAGGATTGGAAGGCATCTTCACTGACGTGGCTTGCCGCCGCCTTATAGAAGAGGTGATAGTGCCTCCAATGAAGACCGGCGACATTGATGATGCCGTAATCGACCTCTCCAATAAGGTGTATGATGTGTTGACAAACCCCGAAGCAGCTGCCGAGATACGTTCGAGTCAAGGCTCCTCCTCCGACAACAATACCATCAATTTCTGGTATTTCATGCTTATACCTTTTATAGGCACTCTGTGGTACTATTCTCTGATTTTTAAGAAATTGTGGCATCTGCGTGGCAAGTCTGACTATGAGAAGGCCCGCGAGTTGAACGTGGGTGAGTCAATGGTGATGGATGTGGTGATATGTATTGTGAC
Organism: Muribaculaceae bacterium; assembly: GCA_023665425.1. Classification (GTDB taxonomy): domain Bacteria; phylum Bacteroidota; class Bacteroidia; order Bacteroidales; family Muribaculaceae; genus Lepagella. The sequence goes on along the minus strand of JAMPDX010000002.1, from coordinate 68,928 downwards.
ATTGGGCCTATGCATTCCGGCAGTGCTCATAAGGCGCCTGAGTGCACGCCATTACCGCAACAAGCCTCGCAAATGCGACGTATGCGGCACACGCATGAAGAAGCTCAACGAGCAAGAGGACAACAATTATCTCAATGAGTCGCAGAACAAAGAGGAGGAACTTAATTCCGTGGACTATGATGTATGGCTATGCCCCAAATGTGGTGCCACCGAGATATTCTCCTTCCCCTCAGTCAACACCGAATACACCATGTGCCCCTATTGCGACACCAAGGCGTTAAGCTTGGTATATAAGCGGATAGACCGCCCGGCAACCAGTTCACGACGCGGGCATGGCACCATGATATACGAATGTAAACATTGTGGCAAACGGGTTGAAAAACCCTACACCATACCCATTGCTGCCGCTTCCGCAGCCCCCATCATAATTGGTGGCATCGGTGGCCGAGGTGGTCATGGCGGTGGTCCTACCGGTGGCTCTTTCGGAGGCGGTTCCTTTGGCGGCGGTGGCTCCACAGGCTCTTGGTGACCTCTGCTTTCGATAGACCCGACCAAAATATAAGAGGATAACACCGCTCGCGGTGTTATCCTCTTATATTTTTGGTCGATGGGGATGCAATTACTTCAGGCCGCGGAGGCGGAGGAGGGCTTCGGGGCTCGGTTTGTGGCCGCGGAATTTGACGAAGAGGGTCATGGCATCCTCGGTGTCACCGCTCTCGAGAATATTCTTCTTGAAGGAGTCGGCGGTCTTCTTGTCAAAGATACCTTTCTGCTCAAACAGCTCCCATGCGTCAGCCTCGAGCACCTGGCTCCACAGGTATGTGTAGTAGCCGGCAGCATAGCCTTCGTCGCCGAATATGTGCTTGAAGTAGGTAGGACGATAGCGGTAAGTGAGCTCAGCGGGCAAACCTATCTGCTCGGTGTATGCTTTCTCAAAGTCAGCCACATTGAAGTTCTCGCCATCCTGGTGTGCGATGGCCAGGTCAAGGAGTGCGGCGGCAGCAAGCTCGGCAGCGGTAAAGCCCTGGCCGAAGTTGCGAGACTCTATCATGCGGTTTATCAGTTCGTCGGGCATAGCTTCGCCGGTCTTATAATGCTTGGCGTAAACCTTAAGTACCTCGGGAGCAGTAGCCCAATGCTCGTTGATCTGAGAGCAGAGCTCTACATAGTCGCGGTCTACATTTGTGCCGGCGAGGCTCTTGTATGGAGCTTGTGTGAGCATCCCCTGCAAGGCGTGGCCAAACTCGTGGAATGTAGTCTCTACCTCATCGAGGGTGAGCAGTGAAGGGGTCTCGGCTGTGGGGGGAGTGAAGTTGCCCACATTATAGACGATGGGTCGCTTGGTGACGCCGTTGCCATAGTCGCCGGCACTCTGCAGCTGCTCCATCCATGCGCCCTGCACCTTGGTGTCGCGGGGGAAATAGTCTGTCATAAACACCGATACATGCTTGCCATCCTTGTCGGTAATATCGTATACGTTGACCTCATCCATATATTTGGGAGCATCGGGCATCTGCACGAAGTTGATGCCGTAGAGTTTGTTGGCGCAATACTGCAGTCCGTTGAGCACATGGCTTAGCTCGAAGTAGGGCTGGAGTTCGGTCTCTGAGAGGTTGAACTTATCCTCCTTCACTTTATTGGTGTAATAGTAGTAGTCCCAGGGCTGTATAGTAAAGTCGCCACCGTTGGCATCAACGTATGCCTGCATTTCGGCCACTTCCTCCTTCACCTTAGCCTTGGCGGGCTCATATACCTGCATGAGCAGCTCCTCGGCAGCTTCGGGGGTGCCGGCCATCACCTTGCTGGTCATGAAAGTGGCATAGTCCTTGAAGCCCATGATTTTTGCTTTCTTGTTGCGCAGCTTCACTATTTGCTCGATAACGGGGACATTTGAAGTCTCACCGGTAGATGCCAGAGAGGTGTAGCCCTTCCACATAGCTTCGCGCAACCCTCTGTTGTCGGCATATTGGAGCACGGGCAAGCGGCTGGGGGCATGGAGTGTGAAGATATACATACCATCGAGGCCGCGGGCCTTGGCTGTCTCGGCTGCAGTGTTGATAGAGCTCTCAGGCAGGCCGGCAAGGTCAGCTTTGTCATATACCAGGATTGAGAAGTCGTTGGTAGCCTTGAGCAGGTTTTTGTTAAATTGCATATATAGCTTAGAGAGCTCGGCATTTACACGTACGAGTTCAGCTTTCTGCTCAGGTGAAAGGGCGGCACCCTGCTCGGCATATTGGCGATAGTATTTCTCCACCAGGCGCTTCTGCACCGGGTTGAGCTTTGACTTCTTAAGGCCATCTTTCAGTGTCTTGATGCGCTGGAAGAGGGGGTCTGAGAGAGACACCTCGTTGTTGGCCTCCTCGAGAAGGGGCATTATCACCTCTGCAGCCTCTGAAAACTCGGGAGTCTTCATGGCAGAGTCATAGTGATAGAATACACCGGCCACACGATCCAAAATGGGGGAGAGGTTCTCGAGCGGCATGATGGTATTCTCGAAGGTGGGCGCCTCCGGGTTCTCGATAATCTTCTTGAGGTTGGCACGTTGCTCCTCGATGCCGGCTTGCACGGCGGGCAGGAAGTCAGCAGTGGTAATCTCCTCAAACGGGGGAATTTCATACTGTGCAGTGTATGGCTGCAGGAAGGGGTTTTCTCTTGCTTGCATCTCTTGTGGAGTTGAAGCGCACGCCATGGTCAGAGCTATGGCGGCAGCGGTTAAAAACTTGTGCTTCATGGGTAATATGTATGATGTTGTATATTATGGTTCACTGTCAGTTGGTGTGTCCTTCTTTATGGCGAAGTCCACTATTAGGGGATAATGGTCAGATGAGCGGGAGTATCCTCGCTTTATCTTGAATGCTCTAAGCCCCTCGTCAGGGCGATAGAGCACTTGGTCTATATGGAAGAGGAAGTGGTCTGCGTTGAAGGTAATCATTGGTCCGAAACCGGCTTTGACATATGCATCGACGAGTCCGGCATCCTTTATAGTGCGCCATGTGTATGAGTTAGGCACATCATTGAAGTCGCCACTCACTATCAGAGGCCCGGATACTGTCTTAATGATATCCACCACTTCATGGGCCACCCGGGCGCGTTCACAGAAGGCCTTGCGCAATTTATTGTACAATGTGCTGTCTTGCCCCTGTTCGAAGACCTCGCCGGGCTCATGCTTGAGGGATGAGGCTATCTGGCTCTCCTTCTTGTTGAGATTGTATGATGACAGATGCACATTCAGAATGTGGATTTTATAGCCGTCAATATCAATGCTGCCCAGCATATAGTTGAAGAAGCGCTTGGTCTTCCAGCTGCCGCAATCTTCATAAGTGGCCGGATATTTTGAAAATATCCAGCTCTCCACATTTTTCTCATATAACTGATATGGGTATGCCTTTTTGAGGGAATCAACCTGAGCATCCGTGATTTGAGAACCTTGTCCGCGCATCTTCTCCAGGTCATGGTATTCCTGCAGACACACTATGTCGGCCCCACTGTTTATGATATATGAAATGGAGCGACTGTATCCCAACTTGATGCTGTCCATCTCCTTGGCATTGGCTACATTATATGTGATATATTTGAATGTGCGTTCATTCTCCCCGGGCTTTGAGGGGAAGGATACCGGGCTGACATTGAACAGCTGTGGAAGGGTCACCAGCAGGAAAGTGCCGCATACGGTGGCGGTGACCTTTTCTTTGGTCAGGAATGTCCACAACAAAGCCACTACGAGTGTAGTGAACCAAAGCATGGGGAATATCAGACATAATACGGCGGGAAGGGTCCACACCTGCGGATTTATCCATCCGGCCCATGCACCAATAGTCATACACACCAGCAGCAACCCGCTCAATATGCGGGCTACGGTGCCAAGGGTATATTTGATGACCGGTTTCATTCTTATTTTGTTACCTTTTGACTGAGGTCTTGTAGTTCGGCCCGTTCAGCCTTAGTCAGAGACTTGAAGCCCGAGATATGTATCTTGTCGAGGAGTTGGTCGAGACGGGCTGCGTCAGACAGCTCTTTTGCCGGAGAGTTGTGGGGCGTTTGCCGCTGGCGTATCTTATTGATCTCAGTTTGATTCAGATGCTTGAAGGGGTTCTTGCGACGCTGCTTGTGAGCAGCCCCGGCAGGATTGCGCTTCATATAAAGGCCCATGCACAGACCGGCTATTACACCCCCGATATGCGCCACGCCACCTCCGGCATTGCCGCCACCCAGCCCGAGGAATGCCAGCAGTATCATAGCCACGGCCATCCATTTGAGCTTGACATCGCCGATGAAGAACAAGTGGAGGGTATAGTTGGGCATCAGCACCGCTGTGGCGGTCATTATAGCCATTACACAGGCGGATGCTCCCATCAATACAGTTGAGCCGTAAAAGCCGGGAAACAGGCTGAAAAGGGCCATATAGAGCAAGCCTCCGCCAAGACCTCCCACCAGATACAGTTGGACTAATTCTCTCGGGCTCCTTTCGGCAAGAAACATATATCCGAACCACAACAACCACAGCATGTTGAACAGGATGTGGAAGAAGTTCTCATGCGTGAACATATATGTGAGCAGTGTCCATGGGTGCTGAGCAAAAGCTATGAAGCTTGCCGGCAGTGCGAGGTTCACTTGCGCTGCCATGAAGAGTGAACTGCCACCGACATTGCTCACTATCTCGCACACCATCATGAAGATGAAGATGACACAGTTGATAATCAGCAGACGTGACAGTGCGCTGTGACTCCGTAATATGTCAGAAATTCCGGCCATGCAATTTTCCAGTCTTGTGCCAATACCATATTAGTGGCAGAGCAAACAACATACCACCCAAGTGGGCATAATGTGCCACCGAGCTGAGTGTGCCGGAGACTCCGAAGAAGAGCTCCAGAACAGCGTATCCTATAACGAGATATTTTGCCTTTATGGGCACCGGGATAAAGAAGAGATACATCGGCACATTGGGGTAGGTGCAGCCGAAGCCCAACAGCAGGCCGAATACAGCGCCGGAGGCTCCTATGGTGAGGTAATGACTTGCCATCATCTTCATGGCGGCAGAGGCCTCTTGGGGGTTGGCATCTATGAGTTGCTGCATCTGAGCTATGCTGATGCCGTTTTGCTCGGCAAGGGCGTGAAGGTAGTCGCTTGGCAGCTCAATCATCCATACCACCTCCTGAACCACCGCGGCGCCTATGCCGCAGACCATATAGAAGATGAAGAAGCGTCGTGCTCCCCATGTCATCTCCAGGATGCGACCGAACATATAGAGCGCAAACATATTGAAGAATATATGGCCTAAGCCGGCACCACTGCCTAATGGCGCTTGCAGGAACATATATGTGATGGGCTGAATGGGATTGAAAGAGGCAGACTTCCAATAGTGCAGCCCCAATGTGTTGTATATAGTCTCGCCAAAGGAGGGCATGAGACTGCATATCAGCCACATGGCGATGTTGATTATCAATAGATTGAGAGTTATCGGCGGGATGCGTCTTTGCATGTTTTTATGGGGTAATTTGGTTTAGACACACTCTTAGGGGATCAGGGAGGGGAGGGTGTTGAGGTTGGAGGTAGACTGCACTAACTCGCCTGTAGAGTCGAATATGAAGTATATCGGGAGGGTCTTGGCGTTGGGTATGTTGTATGATATAGCCGGGGTGCCATAAATGCCGTTTGAATCATATACCACAGTCCAGGGCACTTGAGAGGCACCACGCTTCCATGCAAAGCGGTCTTGGTCCATACATACGTGGTAGATATTGGCGCGCCCGCCTTCATACAGCTTGCGGAGTTCCGAGTTGGATGCCGCGCTCGACTCCAAAGACATACCGCCGAATACGAGCACTGTGGGCTTACCCTTGAGCACTACCGATGACAGGGGTATGGAGTCACCGTTGACATCCGGGAGCTTGAAGTCAACGAAGGAGATTTCTTTTGCCTCATATTGTGTGGTGATACCCTTGCGGCGACGGTCCTCGCCTACACCGATGCGGGCATTCTCGGCCAAAAGCGGGGTATGCGGGTCATCCGGGCGGAATGTGTTGAAGGCAGTGGCCACAGCGCGATATACCGGGTCGGTGTATTCTATGAAGTAGCCTTGGCCCATGGGGCGAGTAAGCACATAGTATGAGAAGATATTACCCTTGGCATCTTTGAGCCAGCGGTTATACACGCGGCGTTTGAAGTTGTAAGTAGAGTCGGGGTTGTTATAACCCTCCACCTTGATAAATTCAGCTTCAAAGGCAGTCATGGCGTCTGCTTGCGGCGAGCCGGTGAGTTTGAAGCCGCGAGAGATGTCGGCCACATTTGCATTGAGGGTGAACACCTCTGTACTGTCTACCGGCAAATATACATATTTGCCATTGACGGCTATACGATATAACTCCGGGAAATCAGGAGCATCGGATTTAAACTTGAAAGAGCCATCTTTGTCGGGAGCCACGGAATCAATGGCTATCCATTCGCCATTGTCGCCAAGGCGTTCGAGGGCCACCCTCTCCGGGGGATTGCCGGTAAGCTTGCCGTTCACCTCAAAGATGCGCTCCTTGTTGCAGGCTATGATACAGATAGTTAGCAGTACAAAGGTTGCGAGCCATATGCTGTTGCGTAGTTTCATAAATAGAGTTCTTATTAAGACACAAAAGTACGAAAATATCCTAACATATACAAATCCTGTTTCAGACTCAAGGCGTCAAATGCAAGGGGTGTCAGTGTAGGAGGAGCTTGAAAGCCTTCGGAAGGTGCGAGATAATGTCGGAGGCGGTCATACCATATTCCCCGAGCTTATCGGCTGCCAAGTCGCCGGCTAGACCATGAGTGTAAGCGGCAATTACGGCTGCAGTCTCCGGTTTGTAGTCTTGTGCTACGAGGGCCGCCAATACACCCGTAAGGACGTCGCCACTGCCGGCGGTGGCCATGCCCGGGTTGCCGGTAGAGTTGAAATACACTTTGCCGTCGGGGCGCACCACAGCGGTGTAATGCCCCTTGAGCACTATGATGAGGTTATAGTACTGTGCCTGCTCGATAGCCTTGAGAAGGCGTTCCTCGTCGCTCTCAAACTCACCGAAGATGCGATCAAACTCACCCTTGTGCGGAGTCATGATGCTCATTGGCGGAACTAGCGAGAGCAGCTGCGGGCGCTTGGCGATACAGTTGAGCGCATCGGCATCAAGTATGAGGGGTGTCGAGGCATTCTTCAGCAGTCCCTCCAGAGCGTTTACCGTCTCATCGTATGTGCCGATACCGGGGCCTACAGCCACGGCATTGTGAGCGTGATGCAGTCTCATATCAGAGATGGCACGCTCATTCTTGTCCGGCTCAAACATGGCCTCGCATACGGATGTCTGCAATATGGGCATACCGCAACGTGCAGAGTGGACCGTTACCAGCCCGGCCCCGGAGCGCAGGGCGGCACGGCTGCACATCACTGCCGCTCCCATCATGCCCATGGAGCCGGCCATAATCATCACCGAGCCGTAATCACGCTTATTAGTGAAGGGCTTGCGGTGCTTGAGTACGCGCTTGACGTTGCGTTCTTCCACGTAGAAGAAGCGGGCCTGATTGGCCCGGATAGTGGCCTGATCGAGCTCGATGTCGATGAGCTGCCAGTCGCCAACCACATCGGCCATCTCCTCGAAGAAGAAAGCGATGCGCGGAAATGATATGGCCAAGGTGAGGCGGGCATGAATCATGTCGCGACGATTGTTGTTGGCATTCCATTCTCCAAACATACCTGACGGCACATCTATTGAAATAGTGTATGCCCCACTCTCATTTATATGCTGCACGAGCGACTTGAAGCCCCCTTCGAGAGGCCGCTTCAGGCCCGCGCCAAAGAGCCCATCGAGCACCACATCCCCCGGGCCCAAGACGGGAGGAGTGAAGCGCTTAGTGATTTCGATGAATGATATCTCCTCGTTGAGTATCAACTTGTTGCGCTGCTGCTCGCAATCGTATGACAGGCTGTCTGTGACATTAAACAGATACACCTCGAGGCGCTTGTATCCCTGGTCGATGAGCATACGAGCAGTGGCCAGAGCATCGCCGCCGTTATTGCCGGGCCCGGCTATTATCACGATGCGCTGTGAGGGTAAAAAGCGGGATATGATTTCGCAGCTGATGGCAGAGGCTGCGCGCTCCATGAGCTCCAAGGAGTCAATATTTTGGGCTTCGCAGGTGGCGCGGTCTATATCTCTTATTATATCTGAGGGAAAAATCTTCATATTGCTATTGTTAACAAGTGGCTATATACTCCTTTTCTGTCAGGGAGCTCTTTACCTAAATTAGCACAAAAATAGTGCAAAAAAGCGATATAACCAAACTTGAGAGCCGTCACAAGGCGTATTTTTTTCATTTTTTATCTTTAGAGCTTTGAAAGCTAAAAATAATTATTAATTTTGGAAAGTGGATTGTCATGGTCGGCGCCGCTGCCGGCACAGTTATCTCGCTCAAGGGCGGCGATACCGAGTTGGTATCCTTCATCGTGTCCGAAGATTATAAGGACCTCAGCGACGGAGGCAACGGGTGGTGGACTCCCGGCGGCAATCGTACCGGCGGCCGAGGTGGCAGCATCTTAGAGTGTGTCTAATAAAAAATGTTAACATCAGGGTCGCAGATGTGTCTCAGATTTGAGTCTGCAGGAGAGGGAACATAGCGGGCTATGTGACCGGAAAGATGAGTCAAATCAACTCAAAAATCCACCGCCCTGATGTTAACATTTTTTATTTGACACACTCTTAGTGTCTTGCCCCGCCCTTACCTCCGGTAGCTCATACACCTTAGTAAACGGCGCAAACCAGTCATCAGTCACTGCTACCCAAAGCAGCTCCTCCGTATTCGCCCCTGGTAATTTCTAAAGAAGATAGTGTAAACTTGGGGTCAAAAGAGTTTACGGTATTTGCGGGCGGCAGACATTGACAGGCGCAGGTAGCGGAGCGGGGAGACATCTTTTTGGCGTAGGGCATGGACAATGAGGCGAAGAGGATAGTTAGCCGGATGCAGATGTCTCATTACGGCGCCATGCGTGCTGATAAACCAATCTTCGGAGGCGTGGCGTTCGGCGGTTGTGGTGTGGTCATGTGCGCAAATGCAGACCGGGCTGAGCATTACCACAGCCCCCTTTAGCTGAGCATCGCGTATCCAAATATCTTCTTCCCCGGCCTGCAGTATGGTGGAGGCACCGATGCCGAAATTTTCGTTGAAGGGGATACTCCCGGCCATGGATTTGCGTCGGTAGGCTATCTCAAACGAGGTGACATACCACCCCTTGGGAGCCTCGTTATGATAAGTCAAACGGGTGGGGTATGGTTTCAGCTCCTTGCCGCAGCAGATTGATTTAAAGCAGATGATATCAGCCTTGCTGCTCTTGAATGTGTCGATAATCTTCAAGAATGAGGCGCCGTCGCCATAATCGAGGTCATCGTCGGCTATCAGGCAAAAAGGAGCTGTGGCCATCTTCATGGCCAAGTTGCGGTTGTGGCTCAAGCCACGGGAGTCACTCTGCCGAATGGTGATATCCGGGCGCGAGGAAATGTTAGCCGGTATTGCAGCTTGCTCACCCGCCGGGAGTTGCCAACTGACGAGATACTCCACCCCAGACACTTCAGGAGGATTTGTGGCTGCGAAGCGAGCAATCCCTTCGGCACCATAGGTGCATACAAGTACCTGCAGCTCAATGTTGTTTACAGACTCTGCCATCCATCCAAGAATTTTTGTGTCACCGTTGTTGCTGCATTATGCTTTTCTACAAACATTCGCCCCATGGCAGCACGCCGGCGCAAGTCATCCGGGTTAAGTACAAGCTCCTCAAGAGTATTGATTATCATCTCATCATCCGGCACTACATTGACGACAGGGTGCATCTCTGTTTCACCTATAAAATCATAATATTCCGGCTCGGCACCACTCACTGCCACCTTGCCCATAGCCATAGTCTCAAGAGCATTGGTGCCCGGGGTGTATGAGTAGAGCTGGTCGGCCACGATATGCGCATCCTTAAGTGTGTCAATGTATTGTGAGTAGGGTAGGTCGCGTGCCACAATCACACGACACTTGTCCGGATGCCGCCGCTCCACATCGCGTGCCGCACTCAGCAGTCGGTCAGTGCCCTTAAACAGCTCCATCTCCGATTTGATGCCAACCAAGAGATTAACCTTGCCATCGGCTCCTATGACAAAAGGTTGCTCCCTGATGGCCTGCAGATCAATTGGTATGCCGGCATAGCGGAGACGCTCCTGCAGATATGGCTTGGCGGCAACATGATATTCGTAAAGGGCCGAGAAAGCCATATCCACATTCTCATAAATGAAGCGACAATGGTCTCCCATGGTGCCGTTAAGCCATCGGTATTCAATGCCGCGAGTGGCCTTGGCATATGGGGTCTTCTCTTCGCCAATCCTGAATTCGGAATAGCGAAACAGTCCATCCTCCACACATCCCTTGACTATGACCGGGTCTGTACCGGCTACCGATAGGCAGATATGTTTATTTTGTTTCTTCAGCTCGGAGAAGAAATAGCGTATTTTGCCGGGGCGAAGCTCCAGGAAGTTGGGGTTGATAATCTGCACAATATCATAATCTTGCAGTGTGGGCCACAGTTTAAACAGTTTGCCGAGATAGCCGAATGAGCCCATGAAACCCGGTTTGCGGGATATGTCGATATCGCGACTGGTGTCCATGCACCGTGAGCCACTGCTCACCACAGTGGCCTCGTGCCCTAACTGCCGCAATTGGCGTGCTAAAGTGACATGAAAGTTGGAGTAATCGCCGATGAAGAGTATTTTCATGCCACAAATTTAATGCTTTTATCTGAAATTTTAGTAAATTCGCCACTGAAAATGAACAAGCCCTTCAGTATAGTCATACCGGTGTACAACCGTGCATCAATAATAATTTCAACTTTGCAAAGCATAAAGTCGCAGGGTTACAGGCCGTTGCATCTGATACTCGTCGACAATAATTCTGCTGATGCCACTCTCTCTGTGCTCAACGAGTGGGCAGCAGCAAACCAAGAGGAGGAGTTTAAGATTACTGTGACTCAACAACTTACTCCCGGTGCAGCTGCTGCCCGCAATAAGGGGCTTCAGCTGGTAGATACTGAATATATGCTCTTCTTCGACTCTGATGACTTATTGCTGCCGCATGCGGTGGAGGCATACATGAGAGTATTTGAGGGAAAAGGCCACCCCGACATTGTAATGTCGCGGAGCCGGGTATTCAACACCGCCACCGGCAAGAGAAACTTGATGACCGAGAGAAAAGGGGACCCCCTGTTAGCGCACATACATCACTGCACATTGCACACCCAGGGCTATGCCGCCCGCACCGACCTGTTCAGAAGGGTAGGGGGATGGCTTGAAACGACCGGTATATGGGACGACTGGGAGTTGGGTATCAGATTATTATTGGCTACAGACAAGATAACCCGTATCCCTGATGTGACATGCGAGATAGTTATAGGTCACGACTCCCTCACAGGCTTGAGGTATTCTGACCGCATGGAGCATTATGAGGCCCCACTGCGAGCTGCCGAGAAAGACTTGAAAGCGATGCCCGGAATAGCGGCTCTGATGGACTATCGGCGTATGATGCTTGCTGCCCGCTTCTCGCGAGAAGGAGCTTCGGCCAGTGCTCGTAAGCTGCATCGCAAAGTGATGGCAGATGCCGGCGCGAAGCGTTATCCACTGAGCTACCGACTAAAACTGCGCACTGCCTATCATTATATACGCTTGGGAGGGCGAGGGTTTGACCGCCTAATAAAGCCTCCTAAACTCAAAAGATAAAACATATTGAGCAGTCACTTATGTGAGGTGTTACGAATTTTTTATTATATTTGCACAAAATTTTCGAATATGCGATTTATAGCTTCCATAATATTGACAGCCTTGCTGGGCACCGGCATGGCTTCTGCGCAACAAACTAAGTTGCTCTCCGGAGACAAGAATAACGACTACGGGGTGGTGTACTCATTGCCTCGTACTGAGCTCGTGATAGATGCCGAGTGTGTCGTGACTAAACGTGTTCCCGGCCCTTATCGCGAATATGCCAAGCGCTATCTGGGCGCTGAGGCTCCAATCAAAGAACACAGTTCAAGCGTGGAGCCCGGCGATGTGAAAATGTGGGTGCGCGGTATTGCCGCCGTGCCGAAGTATCTGTTCCAGATGAAGGTGGGTGCCATTGCTTCTGTAAATGTGTCGACTGACGGTATGCTCCTTGCTATCAATTCAGAGGTGGAATTGGAGTCTGAACCGCTACCGGAAGAGCCGGTAAATCAGCCGGCACCTGACATGAACGAGTATCTTAGATATGTTGATGCCGACTATCTCGCAAGCCTCTCTTCCGCCAAGCGCGCCCAGTTGTTGGCCCAAACCATAATGGAGATACGCGAGAGCCGACTGAGCTTGTCGCGCGGCACTGCCGAGACAATGCCCGCTGATGGGCGCCAGCTCGAGCTCATGCTCCAGTCTCTCGAACAGCAGGAGAATGCCATGATGCGAGCATTCTTCGGTTGCGAATACACTGTCCGTCAAGTGCATAGATATACATGTATCCCCGACAGTGCCATGATAGCGCAGGGTGATAAGGCCCTCTTGTTCCGCCTCAGCGACATAAGCGGTTTCTGCCAGAGCGATGACTATTCCGGCGAGCCGGTGTATCTCTCTTTCAAATCTGTACAGACCCCTGAGGTACCCCTTGATATAAAAGGTGAGCCCAAGCCAATGCCCAAGAATGCGGTGATATATTGTATCCCGGGCACCGCTCAAGTATCCCTGTCATATAAGGGTGATATGATTGGCAGCCCCGCACAATTTAATTTCTCGCAGACCGGTATCACCTACGGTCTTGATCCCAAGCTTTTTACTGATAAGAAATCACCCTCAATGGCCACTTTCGATGCTGCCACCGGTGCCCTGCTGGATATTGCCGAAATAGCAAAATGAGACGCATATTCATTCTTCTGACAGTTATACTCTCGGCTTTTACCGCACTTAGGGCTCAAGCACCGGAGGCACCGGACTCACTGACTGTGGGCTTCGTAACCTGCTACCCCGGGCCGGAGATATTTGAACTATATGGCCATGAGGCGGTGCGCATCAGCGGTCGGGTGCAGGGGGAGCCGGTAGACGTAATTTTTAACTACGGCCTCTTTGATTTTGATTCGCCCAATTTTGTCGGCCGTTTTGTTAAAGGAGAGACCGATTATATGACCGGTGCTGAGCCTACATCACTGTTCCTTATGCCCTATAGGGAGCGCGGTTCACGGGTGGTGGAGCGTGTGTTGCCGCTCTCGCAAGCCGAAGCACTGCGGATGTATTATGCCCTTGCCAATGATGTGCTGCCCGCCAACAGCACCTACAGGTATAAATACTTCACTGCCAACTGTGCAACCAAGCCGATAGACCACCTTAACCGTATCACCAACGGGCGATATTTGCCGACAAAGGAGGTTGACAATCTCACATATCGCAAGCTGCTCGAGGAATATAATGTCGGCTATCCGTGGTATCAATTGGGTATCGACCTGGTGCTCGGCTCAATGCTTGATGCCCCAATCACCTATGCACAAGCCACCTTTGTGCCTATGGAGCTCGACAAGCATTATTTTGGCAACATGCCGGAACGTGAGCTGGTGCACGGTGAGGGTGACGGCAACAGCAGGGGTGCGCCCACACCATGGTTCCTGACACCACTGTGTGTCTTCTGGACTATCTTCGCCATCAGCCTGTTCTTACTCCTTAAAACTCTTTATCGCCGACATATAGCAGAGGTGCAGCCTACTGAAATACTCAAGCGCCAAGGCACCAATATCAAGGTCGCCACTACTCTTTGGACTCTGCTGCAAGGCCTCGCCGGGTGCCTGGTATGGTTCCTGTGTTTTCTCTCCGAACATGAGGGTACCTCCCCCAATTGGAACATACTCTGGCTAACTCCGATATGGCTTTTGATACCGATATTGATATGGATTAAAGGGTGCGCCAAAGTGACACGCACCCTGTGTCTGGCAGATGCACTCCTCACCACCTTGACATTGTGCCTGTGGCCTCTGTTGCCACAGAGCCTCAATCCTGCAATGGTGCCCATGATGCTGACAACAGCTATACTGACCCTGCTGCCGGTGGTGAGCTGTCTGCACCCGGCAAAAACATTGACCGGGAGATGAGATAAACCGTAACAGTGATTTATGTGTTGTAACAGAAAGGCCAAACAAGGGCCGCGTACTACTTATGGCTATTTCTGACTTACTATCACATATTAAGACCTACTTCAACTTGAGCGGCGAGCTTGAGTCGCAGAAGGACATTGAGCTCTCTATCCGTTCCGGTGTCTCGTTCAGAGGGACACAGCTGCTTGTGCTCATATTCGCTATCTTTGTCGCATCATTGGGATTGAATACCGACAGCATACCGGTGGTCATCGGAGCCATGCTTATTTCCCCACTCATGGGCCCAATCATCGGCATGGGGTTGGGTATCGGCATCCATGACTACACACTACTCAAAAGAGGGCTCAAAAATATCTCCCTGGCAGTAATCGGGTCACTTATAGCCTCGACCATATACTTTTTGATTTCGCCTCAATATGAGGGTAATACTCAGCTGCTCGCACGTACCTCCCCATCAATATACGACGCATTTATAGCCCTGTTTGGCGGGGCTGCCGGCATACTCAGCATAGCCGCCAAGAACAAGGGGCAGGTGCTCCCGGGTGTCGCTATTGCCACCTCACTGATGCCTCCCTTGTGCACTGCCGGATATGGTCTGGCAACATTGCAGTGGCACTTCTTCATGGGTGCCCTATATTTGTTCTTCACCAACATGGTCTTCATCCTGTTCGCCTCATGGATAGGGGTCAAGCTCATGCGCCTCAAGCCGGTGCCCCGGCAAGACACGGCGCGCGCCAGACGGGTGCAGTTGGTGGTGTATATAATCGTAATAGGCACAATAGTGGTGAGTGCTTACCTCACGACACTGATGGTGCGCAAGAGTATTTTCCTGAACGAAGCCTCAGACTTCGTAGACACCCAATTAAACTTCCCCGGCACAGAAGTTTTCTCGCATAAAGAATATATGGAGGGGACTACACGGCATATCGATGTCACCCTAATCGGCACCCCATTGCCACAAGATTCAATAGAGTTGGTAGCTCTCAAGAGACTTTCGGCTGCCGGACTGAGTGGCGTGCAACTATCCATCCGACAAGGGTTTGATGGAGTCATCTCGCCGACACAAGCCACCCCACAAGGAGAGGATGTGAGCCGTATGTACACCCTCATGCAAGGCCAAATCACACGTATGCAGTCTACTAATGATTCCTTGCGAGGGGTGCTTAAAGCTACACAGCATATCGAGGATGCAGCTGTGCGCCTCGCCCCCGAGGTCAAGGTGGTCTTCCCCGGTATTTCTGACATGGCAGTAGCTCGCACCTTGGTAGCTGACCTCAAAGATAATACGGCCAAACCCGACACCGTGACAGTGCTCATGGTACGTGCTCCGTATGGTATGAGCACAGCAGAGAAAGAGCGTCTGCAAGAGTACACGGCCGTACGCCTTCACCTGCCTCACATACGTGTCAGCATCAATCCCCCTTCATTCCCATGGCCGGATAATTAGGAAAGAGAAATCAAAAATTTTCAAGGGATGAAAGGACTTTTTTTGTTATTTTTTGATTTTTCCGGGGTGTGATTGCTGATAATACAAAAACTTTTATCTAAATTTGTAGTTATTTTAATGATATGGAAAGTTTAAAAGTCAAAATAATCAATAGGAGCCCCAACCCGCTCCCCACTTACGGCACACCACAGGCTGCCGGTATGGATGTTTACGCATGGTGTCCCGAGGGTGATGTCACCCTGCAACCCGGGCAGCGCGCATTGATAGGCACAGGGCTGTTTATGGAGCTGCCCGCCGGCTACGAGTGCCAAGTGCGCCCCCGCTCCGGGCTGGCACTCAAGCATGGCATATCTATTGTCAACTCGCCGGGTACTATAGATGCCGACTATCGCGGCGAAATAGGCATCATACTCATAAATTTGGGTCATGAGCCCTTCACAGTGCGTACCGGCGAACGCATTTGCCAGATAGTTATCAAGGAATATGTGCCGGTACAATGGCACCAAGTGGAGGAACTCGAAGAGAGCGAACGCGGCATGGGCAGCTTCGGACACACGGGCACAAGATAAAGTAGCAGACACACTCTATTACTATCATGAAGAAGTATTATTCTCTGCTTATTGTGGCGCTGATAAGTATCATTGGCGTCAATATAATAGCCTCTGCCCCGCGCAATGAGGCCAAAGGCAAATATTACCGACTTAAAGGTATGGAGCAGGATGTGCAGGGCAACTTGGCAGAGGCATACTCCCTGTATCGGTTAGCATACGAGGCTGACCCTACCAATCTCCAGACCGGCTATTATTATGCCCGTACCTCTCTATTTGTGGCTGATTCTGCACAGCGCGCCAAAGCGTTCGATATGATGAGGGCTTTCGTAGACCGGTACCCGGCTGAGTATGAGGATAATCTGTTTTATGCCACAGTCAATGTCAACATCGACCATAATAATGCTGAGGCCATGCGTGTGCTCAAGCGGCTGCTTACCTACAAGCCCGACGATGAGCCGCTCCTTGAGAAGATTGTGGAGCTCTCAATGGATGCCGAGGAGCCAGACTCGGTGCTATATTATGTTGACCGGCTGAATACCCTCACCGGTGATGAATCGCCATATACACAGTATGTCATAGCTGCTTATCTGGCTAAGGGTGATACCGTGGGGCTCATACATCATATTGATGAGAACATTGCACAGACTCCCTCAAATGCATATTATTATATCATCAGAGGTATCCTCGCCGGCTTGGAGTCTGATGACCCTGCTCTCGCTGAGAAGTATTATCTGATGGCTGACTCAGTGTCTCCCAACAATTTCGGTGTCAAACATTCGCTCCTCAGTTTCTATCACGAACATGGTGACTCCATCAAAGAACAACAAACCATGTATGAGGCCCTCCTGTGTGAGGATGTTGACTTGGAAGACAAGATGAATATTTTTGGTCAATATGCCACCTCGCAGTTGTATGACAACAAGTCTACCGAGCACACCGACACCATGATAAATAAGCTGCTGGAGCAATACCCCTATTCTACCGAAATCCGATCATTAGCCGCAGACTATTATTATGCAAAGGAGGACCTGCCCAAAGCTATTGAGAACATGGAGATTACAGTAGACATGGACCCCGACAATATGGAGTATCGTGCCAATTATATACAGCTGCTCTCTGCCGATTCCCGATATGCCGATGCCGCACGAGTCTATGAGCAAGCTGTCAACTATGAGCATGACAACCCCGTGCTCGATGTGACGATGACTGCCATATATAATGAGCTAAAAATGCCTGAAAAGGCCGAGGGGGTGCTCGATCAGATCTCTCATACGCTCATGAAAAATATCGGCCTTGACCCTAACACTGACCCGCTTCAAATGACTGATGATCAGATACAAAAGTATCTCAATGCTGATGGTGTGAAACTGCTGGCTGACATATTGGCAGAGAGAGGAAATATCTATTTCAATACAAAAGAGTTAGACAAGGCTGTGGAGTATTACGAGAAGGCATTGGCCCTCGACAATACTGACCTGTTCAAGAACAATTACGCATATTTCCTGGCTCTCAACAGTGTGGACATGGACAAGGCTCATGAGCTGAGCAAGTCCACCATTGAGGCTAATCCCGACAATCCTGTCTACCTCGATACATACGCATATATTCTCTTCCGCGAGGGAAAGTATGACGAGGCTCTCGAGATGATAACCAAGGCTATAGAGCAGGCCCAGACACAAGAAACAAAGCTCTCGGCAGACTATTATGAGCATTATGGCGACATACTCTATAAGTGTGGTAAAAGCACCGAGGCTCTTGAGCAGTGGCGCAAAGCACTCCAACTGGAGCCCGACAACAGCCGAATAGCCAAAAAAGTAAAAGCGAAAAAATATATCGATGAAGAATAATTGTATCTACATAGCACTCCTCGGCTGCCTGATATTCCTGACAGGCGCATGCTCCTCTTCGCGACAATCAGCCATCGCACCTACCCCGGACATGAGCCGCGAGCTGGTGGCCGCCGGCAAGAATGTGACACAATACGACAACAAGGACTCGCAGTCTATTGCCAAAGCCATTGCCAAGACATATACCCCATGGCAAGAGGTTTCGCTCAAAGGAAAAATCAAGATGGATGGACTCCCTATATCTTTGAGCCTCAAGGTCTATATGCAGCGAGGTGAGTCTGTAATCATGTCCTTGAGTGCTCCCCTCTTGGGCGAGGTGGGGCGTGTGGAGATTGACCAAGACAGCATCCTGCTGGTCAACAAGCACTCCAAGACATATTGCTGCGAGGATGTGGCCAAGCCGTTAAGCGAATTTGGCGCTACTATTACCGACTTTCAGGACTTGCTGTTGGGACGTATCTTCGTAATCGGTTCCGGCACCCTCACAGAGGGGAATGCCCCGCAGGTAGAGGTGGCACAGGGTGCCTCAAGCACATGGATTATCACTCCCAAGGTGCAGCCAGAGCAGGCACAGTATGGCTTCACTGTGTATCAAGACGGTCTGATGATGCTCACCGCTGCCGGCACTCCCGACGAGAGATATATGGCCTTGGCAGAGTATAGTTATGACAAGTCTGACACAGACATTGACATGACCTTCACCATCAAAGGGAAGGCCGTAAAGCTTGCCCTCCAACTTGAAGCGCCCAACTATAAGCCCACACCTCTGGAAAAGGTGACTATCAATCCCAAGTGGACACGCCTCGCTTTCCGCTCATGGCTTAAGAGCTTCGCTTAAGTTTTTTGTTCCTCCCCTCCATACAGTGCAAATAATGAGACTAAATACCTTAAAATACATATCGATAAGTGTGGTATGCATCGCCGCCGGATGCATGGCATTAATCGGTGTATCATTAGCTGCAGAGGCGGCTACCAAAAAGAAATCTGCCAAGCAACAACAGACGGTCACATCGGCTGCAGTAAAGAAACAAGAACAATCTGTAAACCGGGAAATTGTTAATACTCAGCATCAGATTGACGCCAATGAGGCTGAAGTGACCAAGAATCTTGTACTGCTCAAAGAGCTGGAGCATGACATAACCGTGCAGACACAAAAGGTCTCATCCCTGCAGGGACAAGAACGGAGCATCAATGGCGAGATAGCCTCATGTAAGACCAAAATCAAGAACTGTGAAGACAATCTGAGCTCCCTGCGTGAGCAATACATATCTGTGATAAAAAAGATGCGTGTGGCGCGAAAGAAGGGCAATCAGCTGGCATATATCTTCGCCTCAAAGAGTTTTTATCAGGCATGGCGGCGTATGAGATACTTCCAAAAGTTCCGCACATGGCGCGAACACCGTGAGCAGGAGATTAAGGTGGAGATGAAGCGTCTCAACGACCTCAATACTCAGCTTGCTGACGGACACAAGAGACTGGAGGCCAATCTAAGTCAGCAACAGCAAGCACAGAAAGAACTCGCCGCCAAACATGCAGCACAAGACAAGACAGTGACCGACCTTCGCAAGCAAGGCGACGCTCTTCGCAAACATTTGGCGGAGAAGCAAGCCGAGGCTAATGCCCTGCAGGCCAGGGTGATGAGCCTCATTGCTCAGGAGCAAGAGGCAGCACGTATTGCCGAGCGCCAGCGAAAAGAGTCTGAACGCAAAGCTGCTGCTGAACGCAAGGCAGCAGAGGAGCGACAAGCCAAAGAGATGGCGGCCAAAGAAAAGGCAGCCAGGGAAAAAGCCGAAGCTGACCGAAAGGCCCGTGAGAAGGCTGAGGCCGAGGCAAAACAAAAGAAGCAGCAAGAAGCATCCAAGAAGGATAAGACCAAGCAAGAGACCGCCAAGAAGAAAACAACTAAAAAGGAGACCGCCAAGAAGTCTGATAAGAAGGCACAAGAAAAGCCGGCTCAAAGCAGTACCTCTACAAATAATAGCAACACCGGTGTGGATTATGCCAAAGCACGTGGTCGCCGTTCTCGCAAAGGCAACTCAACTTCCACCACCGGTACCTCCAAAGCAAACACAGGCATAGCTACCACGACGGCCAGGACTGGTTTTGCCTCCCTCAAGGGAGCATTGCCGCGCCCCGTTAGCGGTCAATTCAGCATATACAGCCATTTCGGCTCACAGGCCCTCCCCGGTATGCCTGATGTCAAATATGACAACCCCGGTATAGACGCTGTGGTGGCAGCCGGTTCAACAGCCCAGGCGGTATATGACGGCACAGTATCCGGCGTGTATGTGCTCAACGGTTTCGGCACCGTCATACTCGTTAATCATGGCGATTATTACACTGTATACGGCAATATCGGCAACCCGGCTGTGAGCAAAGGTGACAAGGTAAAGCAGGGGCAAGCCCTCGGTAAACTGATGTCTGACAGCGACCAGGGTGGACGCACTACCATCCACTTTGAGGTGTGGAAAGGGCGCGAAAAGCTCAATCCGGAAGCCTGGATTAAGTGACCCATTAGCTGCAAACCTCAATTTATACAACATTATCTATGAGCCAAGTATTTGAGTTTAAAACATATACGCCTGAATATAAGCGGCAGTGGGATGAGTTTGTGCTCAACTCGCGCAACGGCACATTCCTATTCTGCCGTAATTATATGGATTATCACTCAGACCGTTTCATGGATGCCTCGTTGATAGCTTTTCGCAAGGGCAAACCGGCAGCCATTCTACCCGCCTGCCGACTAAGTGACGGCACCCTATCCTCTCATGCGGGACTTACTTACGGTGGCTGGATACTACCACCCGGCCACATTGACGGGGCAAATCTGCTCAACTTGTTTGAGGAGTGGATTGTCTGCTGCAGGACCTTAGGTTACACTAATATAAGTTATAAACCGGTGCCCGGTATATATCACATCAAGCCCTCTGAAGAGGAGATATATGCGTTGTGGCGCACCGGCTTTCAGAAGCACAGTGTGCAACTCTCCTCCACCATAGACCTTCGCACCGGTGCTCATTTTGACATGAGCAAACGGCAGCAGGTGCGTAAGGCCATGCGTGACGATGTCACTATCGCGCGGAGCGATGATTACCCCGGCTTCTGGCAGGTGTTGTGTCAATGCCTGGCCGAGCGCCATGAGGCGGCTCCGGTGCACTCACTTCAAGAGATACAAAAGTTGCAGCAACGTTTCCAGCAGAATATCAAACTATATACCCTGAGCGACTGCGAGGGGCTGCAGGCCGGTGTCTGTATCTATGACACCGGGCTGGTGGCTCACGCACAGTACGGAGCCACTACAGCCAAAGCTCGCGAAAGATATTATCTTACAGCCCTTTACCATTATCTTATAAATGAAGAATTTGCCACGCGCAGATACTTCGACTTCGGCACATCTAACGAGGATGCCGGCTTGTACCTGAATGAAGGGCTCCTTCACCAAAAATTTGCCATGGGTGGCACTGGCGTGGTTTACGAACAATATAAGTTGACTCTGTGAGCAAACTATCACAACATAAAGGTAAGGTCGGGAGTGCCACATCGGCGCGTGTGATGAAGCTAATGGGCATATTCTCCGGCTTGCAGATGCTCACAATAATTTGCTCCGTGGTGAAGATGAAGTTGGTGGCACTCTGGCTGGGCACCATAGGCGTAGGCTTGTTTGGTATATATCAGAGTGTTATAGATACTACCTCCACCATTACCAATATGGGGCTTCAGCAGAGCTCGGTGAGGGATGTAGCAGCTGCCAAGACACCCTCACGCCTGGCACTTGTTGTCAGGATGATACGCCGCTGGAGCTGCTTTTCGGCCATACTCGGAGCTGTTGTCATGGCCGCTCTGGCCATTCCCCTCGGCCATTGGTTCTTCGGCTCCGACGACGCTTGGCTCGGTTTCTTGCTCCTCTCCATAGCCATGTTTCTGAATGCCCTGTGCAACGGCGAGCAAGCCATACTTCAAGGCTCCGACCAACTCAAAGCCTTGGCAAAAGCCAACCTGTACGGCACAGTGGGAGGGCTGCTTCTCTCCATCCCTATGTTTTATTTCTGCGGATACATCAGTGTGCCGTTAAGCATAATAGTCTATTCGGTAATACTATACATATCCCTGATAAGCAAGAGGTTGCGAGTAATCCAAGTCTCAGTCCCCGATGTGCATAAGCGCTCGATGCCACGTTTTGTCAAATTGGGATTATACATGGCATCAGCAGCCTTTTTGACCTCACTGGCTCATACCATCTTTATCGGCATACTCAACTACATTTCCACTACTTCAGAGGTGGGTCTCGTTCAAGCCGGCGATACACTGGTAGTTCGGTATATAGGCCTGCTGTTCACCGCTATAGGCATGGAGTTTTACCCGCGTGTGGCTGCCAACCACCGGCATAAATCGCGTCTGCAAGTATTCGTAAATCATGAGATAATGTTGCTTATGATATGTCTTATACCGCTGCTGTGTCTTTTCATGTTGGTGCGCGTGCCTATCATCCGCATTCTTTATACCGAAGAGTTCCTTCCTATCATACCCTTCGTCTCATGGGCGGCTATCAGCTGCATCCCCAAAGCCGTGAGTTGGTGCATGGCTTACATGATTTTAGCCAAAGGGGAGGGACGCATATACATTTTCACAGAAGGGCTCGATGCCCTCATCAGTGTGCCTCTCTGCTTGGTGGCATATCATCTGCATGGCCTTACCGGCCTGGGTATCGCCTACATCGTGTGGTATCTGATTTATAGCGTTATTACCGGATATGTCTTCTATAAGAGATATCAAATGAGGCTTAATCGGAGCACCTTACGGATTACCCTCATTGCCTTTGTGATAACAATTGCTTACCTCTTTGGTATGCAATATTTGCCATGGTGGGTCATGGCTATTGTATTCCTGCCCATAAGCCTACCATCTCTCTTGGCTATTCGCAAATTCTAACAGCCTGAAAATGGCATTTTAAAGTCTCTTTTCTCCCGAAAAACATCTGCGAACCATAAAAAAATAACATTTTTAATTAAATTTTAGCTCCAATACAGACTTTTTTATCATTTCATTTGTTTATTTAGCGAAAGAGTATTATATTTGTAGCTGAAAATATTCCTTTTGGAATAAGTAGCATGGATTTGAATACAACTTTATATAACAACTATTGAATTATGAACAGAACTGATTTGATCAACGAAATCGCCGCAAAGGCCGGCATCAGCAAAACAAACGCAAAAGCAGCCCTCGATGCAACCCTCGAGTCAATAGCCCAAGCACTGGCAAACGAAGATAAGGTGTCACTCATCGGCTTCGGTACCTTCAGCGTAATCACCAAGGAAGCTCGCACCGGTATCAACCCCCGTACAAAAGAAAAGATCGAAATACCTGCCCGCAAGGCCGTTAAGTTTAAACCCTCAACAGAGCTCGGCAAGTAGTACAAAGATATTTTATCGCAGGCCCATGTCAAGGAGTCACTCCCTGACATGGGCTTTCTTTATTTTCAAACGGGTAATAAGCAGCTGAGAAAATAATATCCAATCGGGGAAATCTGTTACAATAAAATCGAGTAAGTAGCGTTATTTTAGTAATGAAGCTACTTTATAGCACATATTATAATACCCTTAGACGTGTCGCCCGAGGAGTGCGATATGCCCTGGTAGCAGTCATGGCCTTGGTGAGCCTGACAGCCGCGGCACAACGAAATGACTTTGTGGGTAACCGCCTGTATGCTGACCAGAAAAGGTG
The DNA here is from genome assembly GCA_023665425.1 of Muribaculaceae bacterium. Classification (GTDB taxonomy): domain Bacteria; phylum Bacteroidota; class Bacteroidia; order Bacteroidales; family Muribaculaceae; genus Lepagella. The sequence continues at coordinate 45,222 of JAMPDX010000002.1, read as the reverse complement.
GCATTTAGGTTTCGGATTAGGTGCGCATTTTCAGGACCTTAAATTCACCCATAACGGCTATACCACACCCGAAGGGGAGAACTGGTTTGCCGAAGTGCCCGCTTACAGCCCCGGCTTTAGTGTCAATGTATTGGCCGACCTCAGACTGCATCAATATTTCAATCTGCGTTTCAGCCCCGGTATGTATTTCGGCAATAAGACGGCCCACTTCATAGAGCACAACTCCGGCACCATCGAGAAGCAGGATATCAAGAGCGCTTATGTGGTCTTTCCGCTCGACCTGAAAATCTCCGGCGACAGATACAAGAATGTGCGTCCATATGTCACCGCCGGTGTGATGGGCACCCTTGATGTCAGCAAAAAACGAAGCGATTTCCTGCAGTTCAACTCTATGGATGCCTACCTTACAGTGGGTTTGGGATGCGACTTCTATCTCCCCTTCTTCAAGCTTAACCCGGAGATAAAGTTCTGCTTCGGCCTGACTGATGTGCTGAAGCATGACCGCCCGGACCTGACTGATGACCCGGCGATGATGAAAATTACCGAGTCGCTCAGCAAGGTCAAAAATAACATGATAGTTCTAACATTCTATTTTGAATAAGACCACTGTTATCTTATCTGCCAATGCCGAAATTACTCAAGATATTAATTCTTAGCCTGATAGTCATTGCGGCGCCGCTTGCCGGGCAGGGACAGAATGCTGAGGCACTCTTCTCGCAATACTATCAGTTGCCCACCCTCTATAATGCCGCAGCCACCGGCAGCACAGACTATCTGCGCATACGAGGCGGTGCTCGCCTGCAATGGATAGGCATTGACAACGCCCCCAAGAGCTTCACCGGCACCGCCGATATGCCTATCAAGATAGGTAAAAAGCGCATAGGTGTGGGTGTGGCGCTGATGCAGGAGGGTATCGGTCTGTTCTCTAACCTTGACCTTGGAGTGCAGGCATCATATAAAATCAACCTGTTCAAGGGGCAGCTGAGTATCGGTGTACAAGGAGCATATCTCAACTCCAAGTTCAAGGGCAGTGAGGTTATCCTCCCCGACGGCGACGACTACCATGACACCGATGAGGCCATCCCCACGCAGGACTTATCCGGCAATAGTATTGACCTCTCAGCCGGTCTGTGGTACACTCATCCCAAATTTTATGTGGGTATCTCCGGGCGGCATCTCATGGCCCCAACCCTCACCATGTCGCTCGAAGGGTCCGAGAGCACAGAGACTCAAGAATATGACGTAAAACTCGATAGAACACTCTATTTTACCGCCGGAAGCAATATTTCGCTAAAAAATACGTTATTTGAATTGCAGCCCTCTCTCATTGTTATGACAGACTTGACCGACTTCACCGGGCAAGTGGATATGCGAGCTAGATATAACCGAATGTTCAGTTTTGGCGTTGGCTACCGCTATAAGTCCGGAGTAAATGTGAGTCTGGCTGCCGAAATAAAGAACTTCTATCTGGGGTATAGCTATGAGTATCCACTCTCAGCCATTGCCAAGGCCTCCTCCGGAAGCCATGAGATAGTGGCCGGCTACTCCCTGAAGCTCGACTTCTCGCAGAAGAATAAAAACAAGCATCGCTCCATCCGATTCATGTAAAAGCAGGAGCACATCTTACTAACACGCTAATTACACGCAAAACGATATGAAACAAACACTTAATAAATATATGCACACCCTCAAGGGGGGTAAGCGCAATATGCTGATGCTGGTAGGCACTATGCTGGCCGGCGGCATAGCTCTCACCTCCTGTATGTCATCGCGCAGCAGCGCAGCCGGCGGCGAGGTGACAGGCATTGGTGGCACTTCATACTCCGAGCCTACCCCTTACGGCATGGTGCTCGTAGATCGCGGCGCTTGGAAGATGGGCCCGGCTCAAGACGACAGCGTCTGGGGCATCAAGGCTGACCCGCGCGGTGTGAGTGTCGACGCATTCTGGATGGATGAGACCGAGGTGACAAACAGCAAATATAAACAATTTGTGTTCTGGGTACGCGACTCTATCATCCGTGAGCGCCTCGCTGACCCTGCCTATGGTGGCAACGAGGAGTTCAAAATTGAGGAGGACAAGGAGGGTAACCCCATCAAGCCGTACCTCAACTGGAACAAGGCTATCCCATGGCGCAATGCCAATGAGGATGAGCAGCGAGCCATAGAGAGCGTATATCGCACAAATCCCATCACCGGGCGCCGCGAGCTCGACCCGACTCAGCTCAATTATCGCTATGAGATTTACAATCATACGGCTGCCGCACAACGCAAGAACCGCCTCGACCCCACTCGCAGAGACTATAACACCGACAATCCGGTGAATATGGAGCTCCCCACCATCAGCAAAGATACAGCTTATTTGGATGATGAAGGTCGCATTGTTCGCGAGACTGTAAGCCGCCCTCTCACCGGTGACTTCGACTTTCTCAACACATACATCGTCAACGTATATCCCGACACCACTTGTTGGATCAATGACTTTGACAATGCTTACAATGAGCCCTACACACGTATGTACTTCTCACACGCAGGCTATAACGACTACCCCGTGGTGGGAGTGAGCTGGGAACAGGCTAACGCATTCTCTAACTGGCGCACAGATTATCTGCGTCGTTCGCTGGGAAGGGAAGGTGTCTATGTAGAGCCCTACCGCCTCCCCACCGAGGCCGAATGGGAGTATGCAGCACGCGCCGGCAACTCCGAGAGTTCATACCCCTGGGAGGAGACTCTCCCCATGGATGAACGTGGCTGTTTCTATGCCAACTTTAAGCCACTGGAGGGAGACTTCATACGCGACGGACACCTTATCACTTCGCAGGTGGGTACATATGCGCCCAACGACTTCGGCCTCTTTGACATGGCCGGTAACGTCAGCGAGTGGACTTCTACCGCTTACACCGAGTCGCTAAATAAGTTGACATCTGATATGAACCCCGAGTATCGCTATGATGCTGCCCTCGAGGACCCGTATAAGATGAAGCGCAAGATAGTGCGCGGCGGCTCATGGAAGGATGTGGCACACAATCTGCGCTCTGACCTCCGCCAGTGGGAATATCAGAATGAGCAGCGCTCATATATAGGCTTCCGCAATGTACGCAGCCAGGTGGGCTTCGCTCGCGGCACCAGAAACAAGAACCGTAAATAACAGCAACCAGAATAGTCAAACCACAGGGCTTCGGCCCCATACCATACATTCAAATGGGAAAAATCAGAAAATTCGGTAATGTAATAGAGCGCTTCCTGCACGGCAGTAAGGGCCAGCGCTTCTTCAACTTTGCATACTCTATAGGTGCCGCCATCGTTATTTGGGGTGCACTCTTCAAGATCCTCCACCTCCCCGGCGGCAGCACTTTGCTCTGTATCGGTATGGGTACTGAGGTGGCAATGTTCATACTCACAGCATTTGACCGCCCCCCAAAGGATTACGCATGGGAGGAAGTCTTCCCGGTGCTCGACAGCCATGATGCATCAGACCGCCCCGACTTCGAGAGCGGTGCCGGCATTAATACCCACGATGAGGACTACGATGAGCTTGAAGGGGGCGAACAGGTACCTGCCCCGGCCCCTGCCATGCCGCAACTCGCATTGAGCGAGGAGGACACCCACTCCCTGCGCGAGAGTATCGCCAAGTTGGCCGCCGCCTCAGACCAGCTCTCGCAGATGGCTGAGCTCACCACTGCCACTCAAAACTATCTGCAGGGTATCTCCGGCATAGCGGAGCAGATGAACGCACTGCGCACCACTACCGAGCAGCTCAACACCGTGAGCACAACATTGCTGAAGTCCTACTCCGCTATCACCGAAAACAGCGAGAATATACAGCAATCCTCAGGCGGGTATGTTGAACAGATGGAGGCTCTCAATCGCAATGTCTCAGGCCTCAATACTATTTATGAGATACAGCTCAAGAGCATAGCCTCGCAGCTCGACTCTATCGACCGCGTGAACCGTGGCCTCAAAGACATACGCGATATGTATGAGAAGAGTGCCAACGAGAGCTCTCGCTATTGCGAAGAGACAGAGAAGATGGCTCGCTATATGAAGCAGCTCAACTCCGTCTACGAGAAGATGATTACTGCCATGACCATCAATATGTATAACCCCATGATGGGTGGTGGTCAGATGCCTAACGGCAACGGCACAGTTGAAAACCCGTTCGCACGCACAGCGGACTCTAACTCATAACACACTCATGGCTGGAGGAAGCAATAATGTAGCAAGGATGTCTCCCCGCCAGAGGATGATTAACCTGATGTATATCGTGCTGACCGCCATGTTGGCTATGAATGTCAGCAGCGATGTGCTCAATGGTTTCTCCCAGGTGCAGACCGGCCTGCAGCACACCTCGCAGAACATGACTGAGAAGAATCGCGCCCAATTCCGATACCTCGAAGACTTGTACCGCGAGCAACCGGATGTCGTTGGCCCCTGGTATAATCAGGGCCTCCAAGTGCGTCAGCAGACAGACTCCTTGTATAAAGATATAGAACAACTCAAAATATTAATCGCCCAGCAGGCCGACGGCAATGGTGCCAACTACATGAAGCTGGTAAACCGTGATGACCTCGAGGCCTCCGGCGTGACAATGCTTGACCCTATAACCCAGCGAGGCAAGAAGCTGCATGAGAAGCTCGACAACTACCGCAACTTCATGGTCTCTCTCATTGATGACCCGCAGAAGAAGAAGGCTGTGGCCGGTATGCTCTCCACTACGGTGCTCGATGAGCATGGCAAGCCCACCAACGCCGTGTGGGAGGTAGCCAACTTTGAGAATATGCCCGCAATTGCAGCTATTACATATCTCACTCACCTGCAGAACAATTTGCGCCAGAGCGAGAGCGATGCCCTATCATCAGTGATCAGCTCAATTACTTACGGCGATGACGGAGCTATTATACCTCCCGGCACAATGCTTGCCAATGAGCTCGGTGCTTATGTGATACCTCACTCCACCATGGTAATGCAAGGTGGCCGTTATGAGGCCGACATCGTGCTGGCTGCAGTAGATACCACCAATCGTCCCCGAGTATATGTAGGCGGCAGCGAGATACGTGGTGGCAAATACTCCTTTGCTGCCTCCGGTATCGGTGAGCATAAGTACTCGGGATTTATCGAGGTGCTCAAGCATGACGGCTCCATAGGCAAATACCCCTTTGAGTCTTCATATACCGTGATAGAGCCAATGGTCACCATCTCTCCCACAATGATGAATGTGCTCTACGCCGGTATAGACAATCCCATAAGCATCTCTGCTCCCGGCATACCCATGAGCGCCATAAATGCCACTATCTCCAATGGCTCGCTCACTCGTAACGGCGACAAGTGGATAGCACGTTCTACCGGTGTGGGCCAGGAAGCCACAATCACGGTGTCTGCCAACATGAATGGCTCTACCACCAATCTGGGCTCCATGACATTCCGTGTGCGCAAGCTTCCCGATCCGTTAGCATACATACCACTCAAGGATGGCTCAGGCAACATCATACAGTATAAAGGTGCGCCCAGACGTATCTCCAAGGCTCAGCTGATGAGTGCCAAAGGCCTTGGTGCGGCACTCGACGACGGTGTGCTCGATATCCAATATCAGGTGGTTTCTTTCCAGACCATCGTGTTTGACCAAATGGGCAACGCCATACCCGAGAACAGTGCCGGAGCATCATTCTCTGCCCGCCAGCAGGCTCAGTTCAAGAACCTCAAGCCCGGCAAGACATTTATAATCGGCAACATCAAAGCCAAAGGCCCTGACGGCATCACGCGCGATGTCCCACCCATTCAGGTATCCCTCAATTAATCACGAAATTATGCCTCGGTAGCGGGTCTTCTCGGCCCGACTACCGACGGATAAGAAAATATACAATTTGAAAAAATGAAGATTTTTCGTCACATATTAGCAGGCACCCTCCTTCTGGCTACCGCTCTTTCGGCGGTGGCTCAGGTAGAGAATGGCTCCGGTGTAACACGTCGTACCGGCAAGGACCGCAAGAAACGCGCCAATACTGAGGCGCAGGCCGGTGTTAAAATCACCGAGAGAATGCAGAACTTCTACGATGTCAAGGAGCCCCATGATGCTGACCTGTCATGGATGCGTGTCATTTATCGCCAAATAGACCTAAGTAAGGACGAGAATGCTCCCCTCTACTTCCCGGAGGATGTCATTGATGGCAAGGAGAACCTCTTCCGCCTGATGCTTCGTCTCGTCACAGAAGGCAAAGTCCCCGCTTACGAGTATCTCGATGGGCGCGAAGTCTTCACCGAGAAGTATCAGGTCAATGTCCCGGAGATGCTCGACCGCTTTGGCATTTACTACCAAAACGCCGGCGGACGTAATGGAGGTATCACCATTGAGGAGGCGGATGTCCCCACCAATCAGGTGCTCAACTATTACATCATTGAGAAGTGGGAGTTCGACAAGCGTTCCAATCAGATGAAGACTCGTGTTGAGGCTATTTGCCCGGTGCTCAACAAGTATGGTGACTTCGGCGACCAGAATCGTTACCCCATGTTCTGGGTGAAGTTTGACCAACTGCGCCCTTATCTGGCTCAACAATATGTGTTCCTTACAGATGACAACAACCTGCCCCTTTACAGCCTGGATGACTACTTCAATCTCGGCTTCTATAAGGGGGATATCTATAAGACCCAGAATATGCGTAATCTGGCTCTGACCCAGATATATCAAGATGAGGATGAGCTGAAGATGGCACAAGACAGCATAGAGCAGCGTCTGCGTGCCTTCGATAAGAACTTATGGGTTCCTACCCGCGAGGAATATTTGGCGGAGCAGGATCGTCTGGCGGAGCTTGAGGAGGCACGCGCCAATGGCGAGGAGGTGTCCGATACCACAGATGCCGCTGCCGAAGGGGTCTCTGAGAGAGTTGACGACGGCACTCGCAAGTCTTCGGCACGTTCGCAGAAGGCTTCTACCACCAAGAAGAAATCGACCTCTGCACGCAGCAAGAAGAAGCCGGCAAAGTCAAAAGTAAAAAATAGCGATCCGAATGCCCCCAACTCCTCTGCCGAGAAGTCTGTGAGACGACGCAAGAAGTGAGTTGGAACAGAACACCGCTAAAACCTAAACCATTCTATTCTGATCCCGGGCCGGTAAGCACTATGCTTCCGGCCTTTCCCAATCATGGGGTTGCGATAGACGTATCCAGGTGAGCAGTCGTGCCTCCGTGGGCTCACGGCGCCATGAGGGGAGGGAAGGGGTCTGCAGGGTGCAGCAGCTCTTGTGCCGGATGTTCTCAGGCAATAACCCTGCGGAGATTAGTCGCTTGGTGTTTACCGCTTCAAGGTCGATATGTCGGGCACTAACAAGGCAATCACCAAACCCCTTCGGCCCATCGCCGCCGCAGGCAGAAGTATCCGGGTGAAAATCTGCATTGATAAAGTCGTTTGCGAGTTCATCGCTTACCTCATAACATTTCCCGCAGATAGACGGACCGAAAGCGGCCTCAGCCTTTGTGAGATCGGCACCCATCTGTTTTAAGCGCTCAAGAGTGTAGGTCACAATTCCACCAAGAGAGCCGCGCCAACCGGCATGAATGGCAGCCACAGCCTGAATGTCCGGTGCATATATCACCAACGGCACACAGTCTGCTGTACGTACTCCGATACTCATCCCCGGGCACCGGCAAATTATCGCATCTGTCTTCTGCATATCCGGCATGTGCCCGTCAAAGTCTATCACCGCCACATTGCAGCTATGAGTCTGTACCGGACGCACCACCTCCGGCAACGCCCGGTCATCACCTGCCACACCGACTTCTACACCCTTGTTCCTAAACTCAATCCGTTCCAAATACATTTCCATACTGCAAAAATAGCAAAAAATTAAGAGATGTAGCCAATAATTTTGGTCAACTCAATAAAAAATGCTAACTTTGCACCTGCAAGCCCTGATGGCGGAATCGGTAGACGCGCTGGTCTCAAACACCAGTGGAGCAATCCGTGCCGGTTCGACCCCGGCTCAGGGTACTGAATTGGAGATTCTCACGTCGAGAGTCTCCTTTTCTATTTACACGTGTATTATCGCCTCAAATTGCTATTACCCATTATCAGAAAAAGGAGGCTTTCGCGTGCGCGAAAGCCTCCTTTTTCTGATAATAGGGGAATGGAGAGGTTAGTATTGGTGGGTGCCTTCGGCTACATCGTGGCGGTCGAGTGGGGTGGCGTTCATTTTGCGCCATACGTAGATGATGTAGGCCAGAACAATGGGCACGAGGATGCTCACATAACTCATTACCTTGAGGGTAAATAGCGATGAACTGGAGTTGGCAAGTGTCAGCGAGCTTTGGTTGTCAAGCACGGAGGGGAGGTAGGCGGTGTGATTATAGCCGGCGATGGCAAGCAGTGAGACAACTACGAGAACAACTCCGATGCCGGCATACCAAATTCCCGAGCGCTTCTTGCTGAGTGCACCAACACCTATGCCTACAAGTGCCAGCACTACTCCAATGAGGAAGAGTGCTCCCCACCACCACATCTCTATGAAGTTCTTCAGATACAGATATGGCACCTGCGTAATTACACCATCCTCGCCTGCCTGCCAGCCGGTGTTGAGCAGTAACATGGCAGTAAAGGCTACAAACAGCAATGCGAATACTATGCCGTTAATCAGCACACGGCGACGCATATTTTGTGTGAAATTGCCGTCTGTCTTAATATTGTTGATGAAATAAAGTGCAGCCAATGTGCGGGCAAGGAAGAAGATTGCCACGCCAAGCAGCAGACACTCCCATGAGCAGACCACTTCCAGGCCGTGTGTTGATGCCCAGTTGGATATCACCGGATTTGCCCCCTCAGCCAGGTTTCCGCGTGTGACGGTGAATTCAGCACCGGTAAACATCATACCTACTGCGCAGCCCAACAAGACACAACCCAGGGCGCCACCTATAAAGAGAAGGAAGTCGTATGTGCGGGTGCCGTAGACGTTACCTTTCTTACGGCGGAACTCATAGCTGAAGGCTTGGAATACGAAGCAGAATAATATAGCCATCCATAGCCAGTAAGCACCGCCGAAGCTGGTGGAGTAGTATAGGGGGAAGGAGGCAAAGAATGCACCTCCAAACACCACCAAAGTGGTGAACGTGAGCTCCCATTTGCGGCCTAAAGAGTTAACCATGAGTTGCTTGTCTGTCTTGTTGTAATTGCCGAGAAGCATGGATTGCCCTCCCAAGACAAAGAGCATGAAGACCAACGCGGCTCCGAGCACACAAATGATGAGCCACCAATAATTTTGATATAAAGCAAGTTCAGTCATGAGTTCAGAGGTTTGTTTGTGGGTTCAACATATTGGTTTTAGAGACGCGGTTGATGTATCGGAGCATGATGGAGACTTCGGCTACGAGCATCAAGGTGAAGAGAGCTGCAAAGATCCAGAATGTGGTTTGTACAGAGTCGGAGGATATGTCGGAAATAGCTACACCTGTGGGCATAATGTCTTGAATTACCCATGGCTGACGACCTACCTCGGCTACAATCCAGCCCGCCTGGCTGCATATCCACACCACCGGTATGGAGAGCAGGCCAACTATTTGATACCAACGAGAGTCAAGCCAGTTTGGTTTCCACTTTAGCGATACAAGCGAAAGCAGGAAGATGAGCACCAATACTCCACCCAAAGTAACCATTATGCGGAAGGCATAGAAGGTAAGGCCTATCGGTGGCACCGCATCCTCGGGTGAGTCAAGGTAGCCGTATCCGAAGTATTTGTAATTGTCATTAAGAACCTTATGAGCAGCCTCCATAGCGGCAGTATCCTTAGCTGCTTGCGCTGTGCCATAGTCAGCAAGAGCCTGACGTGCCACACGCCCCATCTCTATGCGCTTGGCATAGGAGTCATGATGGATAGTGTCGCCGTTGGCAGTGATTTCCACACCGTTTATAAGGTCATTGATGCCCGGCACAAAGCTGTTGGGGTCATGATTTGCGAGGATTGACAGACCGTAAGGGATAGATATTTCGCCATATAGAGCCGGCTGATTGTCGCCCGGCTTCTTGTCAGTGTTGAGGATGCCGAAGCCTACGAGTTCTTGCCCCACTTTGCCGTCATACAGTCCCTCCATAGCTGCCAATTTCATGGGCTGCACCTTGGCTACCTGCACTGCAGAGCCGTCGCCGGTATATATTGTCATGATTAGGCCTATGAGGCCTACCCATGCTCCCACCTTGATTGAGGGGAGGGCCACATCCTTATTCTTTTTGCGCCACAGGAGCCATGAGCTCACACCGATCACGAAGACGCCGGCCAGTGTCCAGCCTGAGAATACGGCGTGGAAGAACTTGTTGATTGACACTGCATTGAATGCCACCTCAGTGAAGTTGGACATCACATTGCGCATCTGCGCCGGGTCAAACTCCATGCCCACCGGATTTTGCATCCACGCATTGGCAATGAGGATCCACAGCGCCGACAGGCTCACTCCAAGGGCCACAAGCCAGGTAGACACGAGATGAAATCGCTTGCTGACCTTGTTCCAACCAAAGAACATCACGGCCACAAAAGTTGCCTCCATAAAGAAGGCTACAATACCTTCGATAGCCAACGGGGCGCCGAATATATCGCCGACAAACCAAGAGTAATTACTCCAGTTTGTGCCGAACTCAAATTCGAGGATAATACCTGTGGCTACACCACAAGCAAAGTTGATGCCGAAGAGCGTCATCCAGAATTTTGTGATACTCTTCCACTTCTCGTCTCCCTTACGCACATAGATAGACTCCATGATAGCTACTATGAGTGAGAGACCGATAGTCAGCGGTACGAACAGCCAGTGATACATGGCAGTCAGCGCAAACTGCGCCCGCGACCAGTCGACGGTTGATAACAAGTCATTCATATATTATTAAGTTTTTTAAAATTGGCTTTAAGGTCTGTCTGTCAAGGAGTAACGAACAGCTTGTGCGCGCTCCTCATCGTTGTCATAGTTAGTAGAGAGCAGGTCCGGAAAGAATAAAACCTTTAAGACTGCGAACAGTATTATCACCTTTATGATAATCAGCAGCCAGAGGCTCCGCCCCACTGTCATGGACCGAAACCCGTCAGCGTAGAGCGAGTATACTTTACCGAGCCATTTTTTCATGTTTATTAAACAATTTTAACATATATAAAGTTCATAAATAATACTTGTGATGAGTACTGAATTTGCGCGGTAATTTTCGGTGGGCGTTTTTTGTCTATATCAGAATTTTATATTAACTTTGCGTGATTTTTGAAGAATTAGAAAACAGATAAAAATTTATGCTTAAGACGTTTAAGAAGACGATTGATTTGGCAGACGGACGCCAGATCACCATCGAGACCGGTAAGCTCGCCAAGCAGGCAGACGGCGCGGTGGAAGTTCGCATGGGCGACACTATGCTGTTGGCCACTGTATGCTCGGCCAAAGAGGCCGGCGAGGGCGTTGACTTTATGCCCCTTACTGTAGAATACAAAGAGAAATACTCATCTATAGGCCGCTATCCCGGTGGCTTCCAGAAGCGCGAAGGTCGTGCCTCTGATTATGAAATACTCACTTCTCGCCTTGTAGACCGCGTGCTCCGTCCTCTATTCCCCGAGGATTATCACGCTGATACTTTCGTAAACATCACTATGTACTCAGCCTCTGAGCAAGATGCTCCTGATGCCCTGGCCGGTATCGCTGCATCGGCCGCTTTGGCGTGCTCTGACATACCCTTCAACGGCCCCATCTCCGAGGTGCGTGTGGCTCGTGTTGACGGCCAGTGGGTCATCAATCCCACTTTCGACCAGATTGAGAAGGCAGACATCGAGCTGATGGTTGGTGCTACCTACGACAACATCATGATGGTGGAGGGTGAGATGAACGAGGTGAGCGAGGCTGAATTGCTCGAGGCTCTACGTGTAGCTCATGAGGAAATCAAGAAGCACTGTGTAGCTCAGCTCGAGCTCATGAAGGAGAGTGGCCACGAAGCAAAGCGCGAATATTGCCACGAAATCAACGACGACGCACTCCGCGCCGACGTTCGCGAGAAGTGCTATGACAAGGCATACGCCATAGCCAAGGCCGGTAATCCCGACAAGCACTGGAGAGCCGATTCTTTCAAAGCTATCTGCGACGAATATATCGAGTCACTGCCCGAAATGACAGAAGAGCAGCTCGCCAACTATACCGAGGACCAGCGCGTGGCCATGGTGAAGCGCTACTACCACGATGTGGAGAAGGAGGCAATGCGCCGCTGTGTACTTGATGAGGGTATCCGACTGGATGGCCGTAACACCACCACTGTCCGCCCCATCTGGATCGAGACAGACTATCTGCCCGGCCCTCACGGCTCAGCAGTCTTCACCCGCGGTGAGACCCAGGCCCTCGTGACTGCAACCCTCGGCACGACCCTCGATGAGAAGATTGTTGACGACGTGCTCAACAAGAGCAAGGAGCGCTTCTTGCTTCACTACAACTTCCCTCCCTTCTCTACCGGTGAGGCTCGTCCGCAGCGTGGTGTAGGCCGCCGCGAGATAGGCCACGGTAACTTGGCACATCGCGCCCTCAAGCGTATGTTCCCCGACGGTTTCCCCTATACTTGCCGTATCGTATCAGACATCCTTGAGAGTAACGGTTCATCATCTATGGCTACAGTATGTGGCGGTACCCTGGCTCTGCTCGATGCCGGTGTGCAGATGAAGCGTCCCGTAGCAGGTGTAGCCATGGGTCTTATCTCCGATGGTGAGAAGTATGCAGTGCTCACCGATATCCTCGGCGACGAGGACCACCTCGGCGATATGGACTTCAAAGTGACCGGTACCAAGGATGGTATCACCGCCACACAGATGGATATCAAGTGCGACGGTTTGAGCTATGAGATCCTCGCCACAGCCCTCGAGCAGGCGCGCCAGGGACGTATGCACATCCTCGGCCTCATCAATGAGGCAATGCCCGAGCCCCGCGCTGACTATAAGCCCAATGTACCTCGCCTCGTATCGTTTGAGATACCCAAAGACCTTATCGGAGCAGTCATTGGCCCCGGTGGTAAGATTATACAGGGTATTCAGGAAGAGACCGGCGCCACAGTCTCTATCGATGAAGATACAGACCGCGGCGTAGGTATCGTGGAGATTGCTTCTGCCAATAAGGAGAGCCTCGATGCCGCATACGCACGCATCAAAGCTATCGTGGCAATGCCCGAGGTGGGAGAGACTTATACCGGCAAGGTACGCTCTATCCTCGACTTCGGTGCCTTCGTAGAGTTCATGCCCGGTAAGGATGGCCTTCTGCATATCTCCGAGATATCATGGGACCGTCTGCCCGACATGGAGGCCAGCGGCATCAAGGAGGGTGACGAGCTCACCGTCAAGCTGCTTGAGATTGACCCTAAGACCGGCAAATATCGTTTGAGCATGCGCGCCCTTCAGCCCAAGCCCGAGGGATGGGTAGAGCCCGAACGCCGTCCCCGTGCACCGCGTGGCGAAGGTCGTAATGACCGTCCCCGCCGCGATGATGACCGTCCCCGTGGTCCCCGTGGTCCCCGCCGCGATGGTGGCGACCGTGGTCCCCGTCGATAAAGATTAATATCTATATAAACTACGCCCCGATGCCATAACGCAGCGGGGCGTTTTAGTTGATACCCATACCCAAAAAATGTTAAATATCATACCCTTACAGATGAAAAAGGTCTTTTCCTCCGTTAAATAAATAGTTCAAGTTTCGCGATTAATATCCAATTGAATATGTTATGGTTAGGAGTGCCCGTAAGGACACCGACTTATAGTAACCCCGTACACACGCGGCGATAGCCGTGGGTGTACGGGGTTGGGATGGTAGACAAATGGCGTGCGTAGGCCGCTGATTTACTGTCTGTTAATGTTTTAGTGATGATTAAATTTGAGAATAGATACAACTTGCCTGCCGTAGATGCCTTCCTCAGACTATATGGGGAGCTCATTGAAGCAAAATTTGCTGAATTACAACACCCGATCCCTCGGCCTCATATCATTGAATTCTTGCCGTTGCCGGATGATGAGAATGAGTATAATGACGTCGTGGTCAGGGTGTCAAACCGCATATATATATCCGAGCAACAAGTTGGGCTTATGGGCTTCACCGAGCCTGAACTGTTTGCTGCTTTGTGTCATGAATTGGGCCACATATTATACCACACACATCCCTGGGCATACGACTCCGAGGAGCGCGCTGATACTCTTGCCGCGGAGCTCGGACTGGGTAATCAGATGATCTCCGTAATCGAGAAAATCATTGCCTCACGCCGCTTCCGCAATCTTACCGCCGCCTTGGTGCACCGCATCCACTTCCTCCAACACCTCGCTTAGGTAGACATTTATTACACATTTATGTCTGCCAGATAGCCATGGGCACGCAAGATTGAGATGAATGTGGATAGGAATGAATTCTTAATCAAAAGACGGCATCCCTCTACCTTGAGTGTGTATTGCGTTATCTCCGGGTTTGTGGCTATGATTTGGTGTAGAACTTTATTTTTAGGGTCAATGTCATACAGGTGGTAACCTGAAGCGCCTGCCGTGCGTTGCACAGCATTAGAATCCTTCAGTATTCGTTCTATCTGTTGCTTTATGACACCTTTGGGATTAGCCTCTATAAATGTCTTGTATCGGTCTATCTTTGCCTTAAAATCTGCGGTGTTGGAGCATCCTTTGAGCAACGAGGCAGAAGTGATTACCCAGCGATTGTTGCCTAACTTTTCGGCGAATTCATTTATCAATCCGGCATAAGGATGGGTCGGCTCTTTGACGAGGATAATACCGGTCATGTCATTAACCAGGAAAACATCGACATCTTCCTCTGTCTTTTTTACGGTGGGGAAATTATCGATAAGGCCCGCCTGCCATGCAGCCAACTCGGTAGGTTGCAACCCTGCTATGTTCCCCTTGTCATCAAACAGAAGGTTAATAAATCCGCAGGCAGCCAGCGTCTTAATGTATCCGTCTATTATCTTGTCATGTAACAGCTTTTTATAGTCAGAGGGATCTATATACTTGCCATTTGCATCTTTAGGTATATTTTTTTTCTTTTTCTCTGTTCCCGGGAGGATATAAAAGAGTTCTTGTTTGGCTAAATTCAGATTCACAGTATCAATGAAGGATTGCATCTCTACCCATTTGTTATGCATGTTTTGACACATGTGTTTAAGCAAACGGAATATCTCTTCATACAGGCCGGTTGTCGTTTTTTGGTGAGCTGTCAGCAGCACCTGAATATTTAGCTTGATGTCGCTACCCAAAAAGTAGTGAAAGTCTCTTACCAGAGGGTCTTCTAACACATATGATATTTTAGTGAAAAACTCTTGAGATGTCAGAGGCGTTTTGGGCAGTTCAAACTCGAGAAAGTCATTGACGTAAATGTTGTATAATGCGTTTAATACCAGGCCTATGCGTGAGGGAGCATCTTCAGCGGAGGTGGGGAATGGCCGCAAATCAGTCATTTCCCGGCATTTCTTTATACCTGTCTGTGTGAGCTTGTTTTTGCCAAGTTTAAGCTGGCCTGTAATCAGAAGTTGCTGCAAGGCATGTTGTTGAGCGATGATGTCTGAGCCATCAAATATGGTGAGCCCCTCGATATTCTCAAGAGTAGTGAGTTTTACTTTCTTTACGTATTCAAGATAATATTGCACCATAGCCGGGAATACACCAAGGTATACGTTTGTTGGTCCTTGAGAAGTGTAATAATCAGCGAATGAAGGTTCGAACTGAAATAAGTAGGTCATCGGTGCAATGGGTGCGGTATTGTCATTGGTACGCCACTTATTGATATCCTCTGCCTCTATTGACCCCATCCAACTCATCTTAGGCTTATTCCAATTAAGTTGTTGGTAAACAGTATCAATCAAGACTAACCCTTTATCCACCATCTCCGCGGCAATCTTATTGCATTCCTTGTTGGCAAAATGTCGCGCCAGAAGTATTTTATTATCCTTGGAGCTCAAGAAGCCGCTGTATAAAATAAGCATATCTTCTTTGAGCCCTTTAAGATTAGGACTCTTGAAAGCCCTTTGAACTCGATTAAGGGTAAACAACAGATTTTGGTCTTCACATTTCCATGTGATATTGAGTTTGCCATTTCTAAGCAAATTGCGGATAAACCCAGTTCGGCTCTTTAAAGAGGTAGTGTATTCGTAGCTATATTGATAGTATTGCTCTTGATAAGCAAATCTATTCGGTACTATGAAAGTGAGTTCTGTCATCATGATAAATAAACTTGGAGGTGAGTTATTGAGAATGTGCTGAATGAAGAGTTGGCAGAGCTCAAGAGAGGAGGTATTCGATATCTTCGTCGGTCAAAGTTTTGCCGCCGGTGTCTGAGCTGATGACGGCGTCCACCAGCGCCGACTTCTTTTCTTGCAGCAGTCGGATTTTCTGTTCTATAGTGTCGGCCGTGATCAGGTAATAACAGCTCACTGAGTTTTTCTGGCCAATGCGGTGCAGACGGTTTATGGCCTGTTCTTCAGCCGCCTTGTTCCACCAGGGCTCCACAATGAAGACCGTGTCGGCGGCAGTGAGATTTAGACCTACACCACCGGTCTTTACCGTCATAAGCATTACCTGGCAAGAGGGATCATTCTGGAAGCGTTCCACCACTCGTTGGCGGTCGCGTGTGGCTCCGGTCATAGTTTCATAGCCGATGCCGGCCTTGTCAAGATGCTCGGATGTAAGCTCTATGCCGGCCAGGAAGTTGAAGAATGCCAATACTTTGTGCCCGTTATGCACCGCATTTTGCAGGTATTCGACCAGTATCTCTATCTTAGGCGAAGAGATGCGCCCGTCGCTCTTTGTCTCCGGCACAGAGGCAATCTGGCGTAGCTCACCCAAAGCCTGGAGTATCTCAAACGAGGAATTGTTAGCCTTATGGAGGGCTCGGGACTCTTCGATGCGAGCAGCGAAGTAGGCGCGGCGCTCTTCATACAGCTTAGCCTGACGCGGGCTCATCTCTACGGAGAGCACTTGCTCTGTGCGCTCGGGCAGGTCGGTGAGCACATCTTTCTTGAGACGACGCAGTATGAAGGGGAACACCTTGCGGCGCAATGCAGCGGCGGCATCGTCATCAGCCTCGCGCTGTATGGGCACTACATATTGATTGTTGAACTCTTGTATGGAGCCGAACATTGTCGGATTGAGAAATCTGAACAGGGAGTAGAGCTCAGTGAGATTGTTTTCGATAGGTGTGCCTGAGATGGCCAAGCGGTGCTTACCCTTGAGCAGCCATACTGCCTTGGTGACTTGTGCATCGACATTCTTGATATTCTGACTCTCGTCGAGTATTATATAGTCAAATGTATGCTTCATCAGCTCCTCGATGTCGTTGCGCACAAGAGGGTAGCTGGTGAGTATCACCTCCGCCTTGAGTGTCTCCTTCAGGTTTCGGTCGGCACCGTAATATGGTGTCACCTTGATATTTGGAGCGAACTTCTTGAACTCTTCAATCCAGTTGAATATCAAGCTTGGGGGCATTACAATCAGAGTTGGCTCCTCAGCTTGAGGTACACTGCGGGTGAGCATGGCGATGGTCTGTACCGTCTTTCCCAGACCCATATCGTCAGCCAGACAGCCCCCCATATTGGACTTGTACATATAGTCAATCCACCTTAGGCCCGCCTTCTGATAATTACGTAGCTTGGCCTTGAGGCCCGGGGTAGACACATTTTTCTTGCCCAAAGAGTTGAAGCCCTCGTAAAATTTCTTGTAAACGGCTGGAGCCTTGGGTTGTTCGCCACTGTCAGTTAGCAGCTCCATGACATCGGGTAGGTCAAAGAAGCTCACCTTAATATCTTCGCCGTTGGTGGAGCCATTGCGGAAGATGCGCCCCAGGCGTCGCATATAGCCGGCATCCATCACGGCGCGATTGCCATCGCTCAGAGTAATGTAGCGGTGTCGGCTGTATTGCGACAGCAGGTCTGACACGGTGAATTTCTCACCGGCTATATCCACACTCGCTTTGCCCTCAAGGAAGTCGATGCCGCTACCGAGTCTGAGGTCGAGCTTGGGGATGCCGGCCACTATCTTATATGTCTTCAGCTTATCGGCGCCAAGTATTTTAAATTTGGGCAGTAGGGCAGCAAAAGAGTTATACAAGAATGTTGAGGCTATCTCCGTGGGTACGGCAATAAGGTTGCCCTCGTTCCACACCTCACGACGGCTGCGCTTGGGTAAATGCTCGCATATGCTATCCATGACAGTGTTGATACTCTCCGGGATTGAACTTTGGCCTATATGGCGAACATATATATGATTGTCCGTGACATTGACGAAGCAATTGAGCCGGAAGTTCTCGCATATCTCCATGGGGATATTTCCCACGCTCTCTGACACTCTGAGTATTAATGAGTTGTCTTCCTCAATCTTTTCGAATATCAAAATCGGTGTCATCTCCACCGGCTCATCAATAAATTTAACTTTTCGCTCACCATAATCCACATTGACATTCTCCATGTCGGTGAAGAATATACTCAGGAAGCTCTCAAGTAGGTTAGCGTCAAAGGGCTCTATAAAAGATGCCGAGTCGGCAAAACGTGCGCCGATGTTTTTGATGGTGAGCATTTCATCGCCGGCAAGAGCATATTCGCCGCTGATGAAACATTCCACCGGTTTGTCTCCTGCAAAATATATGCCATGCAGTTCAGAGGGAGAAGCATCCTCAGAGCTTTCAACAGTGGTGATACGGAAGGTGACACTGACCTCATCCTCTATCACGGTGAGTTCTTGCATGGATGCGTTTACCAAAAGATTCTCGCAGTCATGCAGATACGTAGCCAAGAAGGGATAGTCACGTGTGGAATAAGTATTTTCATCTCCGGCCTCTGTCCATGAGAATGTCATCCCGTCGGAGCCGTTGAGTTCGCACATTGTGCGCAGCAAGGGAGCCAATGGTCCCACGTGGAGATATTCGCTCGGTATTTGTGTCTCACCTTTGGTGTTCACAATAGATATGAATACACCTCCTGAGGGGTCCGGAGCCAATTGCACACGCAAATCATCCGGGTGGAGCAAATTCATATGGTCCTCCTGCCGGAGCACATTATTGCGGTTGCGCAGGGCTGCCAAGAAATCTTGCTTTACATGGTGGGGGATTAAATTCTCATTCATAGTAACACGGCTCTAAAATCGTACGTAGTGGGGCATTTCCTGCGGTACGACCATGGATATTTCCACCATGCCGGCTATTTTGCCATCCTTGCGCCAGGGGGTCTGGTATATCATCTTTTTCACGGGCCCTTTGGCTATCGTGTAGCTGTTGCTCTCGCCGGTGGCAAGCATGTGTCTGATCTTTGCTTGAGAGGCCTCGCTGTGGCAACCAAACAGGTTTCTCCCTATCAAGTCTCCATGCTTTGAAAACGTCTCACGAGCCTTTTGGTTCATAAATAAGATTACACCCTCAGCGTCACAAACTGTTACTGCACAGTTCATTTGTTCTGCCCATTCGATGTCTGCAATCATGATAATCTTCAGTTGTTAGTGTCCAGAGGATTAGTGTTTATTCCGGCCTCAGTCATAGCCTCTTTGAATTTGCGACCCTCAGCCTGATAAGTGCTGTCGGCCATCAACTCTTGCATAAATTCGGCGTTTTGGAGATGTAAGTCGCCCATACGATGTATGAACTCATCATATATCTGTTGAGCATTGGTCGGGTCTGCCTTCACAGCATCAACGGTAGCTGTCATGGCGCTAACTGTTTTGTCTTTAAACTCATTAAAGGCTTCGCTGCGTTCAGCCTCGAGCTGAGCCCGCACGGCGGCAACGCTCTCGGCACTGTCAGCACTCTTGTCTGACTTGGAGCAAGCACCTCCGGCCAGAGCCAGGCATGCTGCTGTAAATATCAATATCTTCTTCATAGTTTCTTGGGTTATTATATAGATGAAGTCCGCGACTTCGCTTACAAAGTTACTCAATTTTTAGCTACTCTCCTAATGTCTCGAATTTTTTTTGTAATTTTGTGTGAAAATTATAATGAAAATTGAGCATACACTTATGACAGAAACGGGCGATACATACAAGGTGGCATACCACACATTGGGGTGCAAGCTGAATTTTGCCGAGACATCTGCCGTGGGCAAGGCCTTGGCAGACAAAGGATTTCTGCGAGCCCAGCCGGGAGAAACTCCCGATATATGTGTGGTGAATACTTGCTCTGTCACTGAGATGGCTGACAAGAAGGGGCGTTCCCTTATCCGTCGGCTTAATCGGCGTTGGCCGCAGGTTGCCATCGTGGTTACCGGGTGTTATGCCCAGCTCAAGCCCCAAGAGGTGGCGTCTCTCCCCGGGGTGGTGCTCGTGATTGGAAATAATGACAAATCGTCCATCACAACCTATATAGAGCAATGGCTCGCCGAACACCGCAAGGTGGTGGATGTGTTGCCGGCCAAGGATATACGTCGCTTCACCCCCTCGTGTGAGAAGGGAGACCGCACTCGCTGGATGCTTAAGGTGCAGGACGGCTGCGACTATTGGTGCACTTATTGCACCATCCCTATGGCTCGCGGCCGTTCGCGCTCCGGCTCCATCGAGGAGTTGGTGGCTCAGGCTGAGCAAGTAGCTCGCGCCGGAGGTAAAGAGATAGTGCTCACCGGGGTGAATGTGGGTGACTTTGGTAAGGGTACTGACAAGACCTTTTTCGATTTGATTAAGGCACTGGATGCCGTTGAGGGTATCGAGCGGTATCGTATCAGTTCTATTGAGCCTAACTTGCTTACAGAAGAAATAATACAGTGGGTGGCAACAGAGGCGCGAGCCTTCATGCCCCATTTCCATATTCCGTTGCAGAGTGGGTCGGATGCGGTGCTGAAACTGATGCGTCGCCATTATGACACCGCCCTGTTTCGCAGTCGGGTTGAGCTGATACGTCGGCTTATGCCGGATGCTTTCATTGGAGTGGACATCATGGCCGGCACCCGTGGCGAGACTGAAAAGGAGTGGCTCAAGGGACTCGACTTCGTGCGTTCGCTCCCGGTGCAGCAGCTCCATGTCTTCCCATATAGCGAACGACCCAATACTCGCGCACTGGAATTGGCACATCCTGTGAGTCAGGAAGATAAACACAAGAGAGCCGCCATCCTGATAGCCGAAAGCAAGAAGAAATATGATGCGTTCCGCCTGCGTGCGGAGGGGGAGGTGCGCCCTGTGTTGTGGGAACACCCACATCCCGGCAGCTCAAGAATGCATGGATTTACCGACAACTATCTGCGTGTTGAGACTCCCTTTGATTCACGCTTTGTGGACAATATCTCCCTTGCGCGCCTCGGCTCTCCGATAGATGATGAAACTCTTAGCGCCGCGATTATCAATGAGTAAGACGGAAAAAATGAGCGTGTGGATGCGCATCTGCTTTGCACCATTGGGATTGTTGCTAAAGCTTGTGTCATGGCTCCCCTTCAGTGTACTGTATATCTTTGCAGACTTTTTGGCATTTATGGCTCGTGATGTGGTGCGTTATCGCCGCAAGATAGTACGTGCAAATATCCGTGACTGTTTCCCGGAGTTGAACGACAAAGAGCATCGGCGTATAGAACATGGCTTCTATCGGCATCTCTCAGACTACTTCTTCGAGACTGTGAAATTCATGTCCATGAGTCCCAAAGCATTGAAGCGCCGCATGGTTTTTGAGAACACTGCATTGGTAGACAAGACATTAGCCTCCGGTAGAGATATTGTTATATATACATCGCACTTCGGCAACTGGGAGTGGATCACCTCCATGGGCTTGTGGTGCAAGATGTCAGATACAGCAGCCTTTTGCCATGTGTATCGGCCACTGCGCCAAAAATGGTTTGACAGATGGTTCTTGCGACTGCGCTCACGCTTTAATGTCAGCATCCCTATGCAACAGGTGTTTCGGCGGTTGTTGCTCTGGCGACGCGATGACAAGAAGTGGATATGTGGCTTCCTGTCAGACCAGAAGCCCTCTCATGCCGGCAAGGTGTACACCGTCCCCTTCATGGGGCGTCAGACCCCCTTTATCGGAGGCACTGAGGAGCTCGCTTGCAAACTATCTGCCGTGGTAATGTACTTTGACACAGAAGTGGTTAGCCGTGGTCACTATCGGTCCACGATCCGCCTGCTCACCGACGAGCCTCGTCGGCTGGAGCCGGGTCGACTCACACATATGTACGCCTCCGCCCTTGAGCAGCAAATCCGGCATCATCCTGCCGCATATCTGTGGAGCCATAATCGTTGGCGCCTTAAATTCCCGTCAGCGCATGAACAAAAAAACAGTTAAAAATTTTGTGATATGAAGAATAATGACTAATTTTGTGGCGCTAAAACGGATGCCATGTATCTGTATTGCAGACAGGGTGCTTCTATTTAGTTTAAAATCAATGAATTAACAATCGGGAGCAAGGTCTGAGACCCTCTGCTGCCATATTTATCACAACCATAAAATATGATTATTGTACCTGTAAAAGAAGGCGAGAACATCGAGAAAGCCCTTAAGAAATTCAAACGTAAATACGAGCGCACCGGCATCGTGAAAGAACTCCGCAGCCGCCAGGCGTTTGAGAAACCCTCTGTAGCTAACCGCAAGAAGATGATGAAGGCGGTTTACGTACAGCAGCTTCGTCAGGGCGAGGAGTAATCACCCTTTTAAGGATACTCAATTACATCAAGGACGGTGAGCAGTAGCTTCTCGTCCATTTGGTGTATATTCATATTTATCGGATTTGCTGTCCATATAGATATACTCCCCGGACAAAAGATAAGCTTATTTCATTTGGGCACGGTATCATAAATATATACTCGCGTATAGATATTCCGCCCGCACCATTATAGCATGACATCAAGAGACGCACTGTTTGATTGGATATCAACCCATAAGGCTGAGCTGTTTATCGCCGCCGTGGCTGTGTTGTTGGCCATGATAAACTTTTTTACACCCCCTGTAGGTGATGATTTACCTTATCTTGATTATCGTATGCCGGGTGATGATGGAGTGTACACCACACGTATGATCACCTTGCAGGAGTATATCAATTTCCTGCCCGAGCATTATTATTGGGTGAATGCCCGCTTAGGCGATAAACTGCTGTTATTTGCCGTGTTAATACCCAAGTGGATTTTCTCCTCTCTGACATGCCTCGCCCTGTACTCCATATTCATACTTCCGAGGCGTCTCTACAGTCAGCTCACAGGTATAAGAAGCAGCGTACTGTTTATTCTGTTGTATCTGATATTTTTGCCCTTTGGTGACCGCCTCTTGGGCAAGGCAGAGATAGTTAATTATGTGTGGGGCTTTGGCCTCCTGTCCATAATATTGCCTTATCTGCTTGGCTTGCGAACACCCGCTACAAGATTTTCCCACATAGGGTTAGGCCTCTTGGCATTGATATGTGGAGCATGGCACGAAGGCTTTGCAATAGTCATCACCCCGGGCATATTCGTGTACCTGCTGATGAACAGATTTCACTGTTCGCGCACACAAACAGTCTATCTGATACTGTGGGTGTTAGGCAACGTCACCACCTTCTTATCGCCCGCCTCATATCGTCGATTGGATACCGTGGCACCGAGCGGGTTTGTATGGGACCATCTTTACACCAGGATAGCCCTTATGTACATCAATATCGTGTATGTGTATGTAGCGGTATTTTTAGGTTCGATTTGTTTCAAACGATTTAGACAGAGAATTGATAGTCCTACCCGAAAGCTCTTGCTTACCACGTTTGTATGGGCTATAGCCAATCTGCTGCTCTTATCACGAGTAGCTGTGCAGCCCAGAATTATGCTCTTCGCAATGGTTTTTGCTGTCCCGGCAACGGTGGTGATAGCGCAATATTGGCTGCAGACAAGAAAATATAATCTTGTATGGACCAAAGTGAAGAACGCTTTGACTATACTGATAGCACTGATTATATTTATTCATCTTGGCGAATGCTTCTACTGGCAGCGTCAATTAGACAAAGAGTATGATGAAATAGTGTCATTCTACTCCCACCGAGACCCACAGGAACCAATATTTTATGATTTGATTACCAACGAAGATGTGCCTCTCAATGCTATAGGGATGTTGAGTACCAATCAATTCCGTAATTTATATTTTTTGGACAGTACATCAAAATTTTATTGCCATGAGGAAATGGAATCAAATGGTTTCTTTCGGCTGACAGCTACTAACTTTATGAATATAGTGCCCACCTCCCTCAAAGACCTATCCCCGGATAATAAGGGCCTCATACCGGTCAAGTCAAATGCCCACAAAGTGTATCGGATAGGCAATAATTTGGTGATGGATGGGCAAGACACCACCAGATGGAACAACGTGGGTGTGCTGTATAAGAGTGGAAAGTATAGAGAGCCGGTGATATTGAGGAACCTATTTACCTCCTCTGATGGCCATATATGGACCTATCTCAATCTTGCAGATGCCATACTGCCGAATGTGTCGGAGATTGACAGCATCAGCTTCAAATAATGCCATGAAGTCGCATCCGAAAAAGTGTGAGTGACAGGCGCAAAATTATTTTTCTGATATTATTTCCGTATATCATTATTTTTGTGTATCTTTGGCCTTGCAAAGTCTCTCAAACCCTTTTGAACTGACTCTTGCACTCTAAGACGTATCTAACCCCTTAATCCATGGATAAAATACAAAAGACTTACCTTGCCAACTTGCGCAAGATGATGACCGAACAAGGCATCCATACCGTAATTATCTCAGGTACAGACCCTCACCAGAGTGAGCTGCCCCCTGCACACTGGCGTGACCGCGAGTGGCTCACCGGCTTTTGGAGCACAAACGGCACCAATGGTACAGCAGTCGTGACTCCCGATGAGGCTCTCTGCTGGACCGACTCTCGCTACTTCCTCCAGGCTACCGAGCAACTTCAGGGCACCGGCTTCTCCATGATGGAGGAGGATGGCCCTAACGCTGTAAGCCTCATAGACTGGGTCACCGAGCATACTCCCAAGGGTGCTGTCGTAGCCATTGACGGCACAACCTTCTCAATATCCCAGGCTCAGCAGATGGAGCAAGAGTTTAACGACAACGGGATTACCCTCAAGACAAACTTCGAGCCCTTTGATGTGCTTAATCCGGAGCGCCCGGAGCGCCCCATGAACAAGCTCTTTGTACATGATGAGTCTATCGTGGGCGAGACTGTAGACTCCAAAGTGGAGCGCGTGATGACTGAGGTCAAGGCTGAGTTGGCAAATGCCATCATGCTCTCTGCCCTTGACGATATTGCATGGTGCACCAACCTGCGTACAGCCAACGATATCTGCTATTCTCCCATCTATGTGAGCTACCTGTATCTGAGCGACGAGCAGCGTGTCCTCTTCATCGACCAGCAGAAGATTACCGATGAGGTGCAGGAACACCTCGACAAATATCGCATCGAGGTGAAACCCTACGACTCAGTGTTTGACTTTGTAAAGGCTCTGCCCAAAGCTACTCGTCTGTTGTTGGATCCCGAGAAGACCTCACGCGCCTTGTATGATAACTTGGGCTGCACACCCGTCTTCGGCGGTGCCGGCGTGGCCAAGCTCAAGAGCATCAAGAACGAAAGCCAACTCAACAGCCTCGACAAGGCTATGGAGAAGGATGGTGTGGCTCTCACTCGCTTCTTTATGATGATTGAGAAAGAGGCTCCCACCGGCGAGCTCACAGAGGTAGAGCTTGGCAAGCGCCTCCGCGCTCTGCGTCTGGCAGATCCCGATTGTGTAGATGAGAGCTTTGCTGCCATCGTGGGCTGGAACGGCCATGGCGCCATCGTGCATTATGAGGCCACTGAAGAGACCGACGTGCCTATCAAGGGTAACGGCCTGCTCCTCGTGGACAGCGGCGGCCAGTACAAGTGCGGCACTACCGACATCACCCGCACCATAGCCATCGGTACCCCCACCCGTGATATGAAGCATGACTTCACATTGGTAATGAAGGGACACATAGCCCTTGCACGCGCTATCTTCCCTGCCGGCACTACCGGACATCAGCTCGATGTGCTCGCTCGCCAGTTCCTCTGGGCCGAGGGTAAGGCTTACTATCATGGCACAGGCCACGGTGTGGGCTTCTTTATTAACTGTCACGAAGGCCCGCAGAATATTCGTCTAAACATCAATCCCACCCCGCTGGAGCCCGGTATGATCACCAGCAACGAGCCCGGCTTATACCTCGCTGACCGCTACGGCATACGCTGCGAGAACCTCATAGAGACAATCCCGGCTATGGAGACAGAGTTCGGCAAGTTCCTCAAGTTCCGCACCGCGACCCTCTTCCCCTTCGACCTCAACCTGTTTGAGACCGAAATCATGACCGATGAAGAGATAGACTGGCTTAACGACTATCACGCTATGGTACGCGCTCGTCTGCTCCCTCTGCTCACTCCCGAAGAGGGGGAATGGCTCACCCGTAAAACTCATCCTCTCACCCGATAAACATATATAAAATGGCAATTATAGAATCAGTAAGGGGATTTACTCCCGTTATAGGTAAAGACACCTTCTTGGCTACAAATGCAGTAGTAGTGGGCGATGTCGTCATGGGCACAGAGTGCTCGGTGTGGTTCGGTACCGTGCTTCGTGGTGACGTCAACTCCATTCGCATCGGTGACCGTGTGAATATCCAGGATGGCTCAGTGCTCCACACTCTCTATCAGAAATCTACCATCGAGATTGGCAACGACGTGTCAATAGGTCACAATGTCGTGATCCATGGTGCCAAGATACATGATTTGGCACTCATCGGTATGGGTGCTATTGTGATGGATGACGCCGAGGTAGGAGAGGGGGCTCTTGTTGCTGCCGGTTCTGTAGTGCTCAGTCGCACAAAGATTGGCCCTCATGAGATGTGGGCAGGTGCACCCGCCAAATTCGTCAAGATGGTTGAGCCCGAGAAGGCACGCGAGATGAACCAAAAGATAGCTCGCAACTACCTGATGTACAGCAAGTGGTACGAACGCCAAGAAGTAGCCTCCGATGAAGAAGCAGCTGCCGAAGCCGGCTCTACCGAGGCCCTCTCGCAAGAGAAGTAACCTATATTAGACAAGCTCTAAAGCATCGAGGTGGGTTATACCGCTCACCTCGACGCTTATAAAGACAGCATGATAGACCGATTTGTGAAATATCTACGCCATGAGCTCAATGCCTCGGAGTGCACCATAGCCGCTTACACCGGGGACTTGAAGCAGCTCACGCAGTGGCTCACGGGCGATGCCTCGGACTCTGATGCTGATTTTAAATCTGTGACACTTAACGACCTGCGTGCCTGGTTAGCACATCTGGGCAACAGCGGGCTTGCTCCTCGCTCCATGCGGCGCAAAGCCCTTGCCGTGCGCTCATTCTTCCGCTACCTGCTCCGCGAAGGGGTGATAAGCCGAAACCCGGCTGCCGACTTGTTGCTCCCCAAACTCCCCAGGCCCCTGCCGGCATTGATAAAGGAGGAGGAACTCGAAACGATAGTCAGCGAGACTGCCTTTGATACTGATGATTGGGTGGAATACCGCAATCACCTGATTATTGACTTTCTCTATTCCACCGGGCTGCGTCGCAGCGAGTTGCTCCGCCTGGAGGACGCCGACATTAGTTTCGACCGCTCGGAAGTGAAAGTGTTAGGTAAAGGCCGCAAGACGCGTATCGTGCCTCTCGCGCCACAGCTGTGCGCCCGCATACGGCGATATCAACAACTGCGCGATACTCGGTTTGAGAATGAGCAGCCGGCCGGTGCCGGCAAATTTTTACTTACAGAACAGGGCCGCAAAATGAACAATACGGCCCTTTCAGGCATTGTTAAAGTAGAGCTATCTTCCACTACCGGTCGAAAGACACCACACAACCTGCGGCACACCTTCGCTACAGCTCTGCTGCGCGACGGCGCCGAAATCAACAGCGTGAAGGAGCTGCTCGGACACGCCTCTCTCGCCACAACCCAGATATATACACACCTCTCCTTCAGTGAGTTGCAACACAATTATAAACAGGCTCATCCCAGAGCCACTAACACCAACCACCATGGAAGTAAAGATTAAAGCTATTCACTTCGACATCAACGATCGCCTCGTCTCCTTTATCAACAAAAAACTCGATAAGCTCGCTCGCCGTTATGAGGCAATCACAGACGCTGAGGTCTCCCTGAAAGTAGTTAAACCTGAGACTGCCATGAACAAAGAGGCCGGTATACTGCTCGTAGTTCCCGATAAACCTGAGCTCTATGCCTCCAAGACTGCTGATACCTTTGAGGAGGCTGTCGACAATTGCCTTGAAGCCCTCGAGAAGCAGCTCGAAAAGGAGAAAGATAAAAAGTGCTGATTGCATTACACATAAACGATCTCTAATTTGACCGATCACATGACCTATGACTCTATCTTAGACAAGGTCAGAGTACTGGAATTTCCCAAGATATGCGATCCCCGCGGCAACCTATCGTTTGTCGAAGGGGATCGTCATGTGCCTTTCCCCATTCGTCGGATATTCTATATCTATGATGTGCCCGGGGGTGAGACACGCGGAGGGCATGCTCATAAGGAGTGTCTGGAGACCCTTATAGCAATCACCGGGGCCTTTGATGTCAAGCTCACTGACGGCAAAAATGAAATGGTAATACGTCTGGATCGTGCCAACAAAGGAGTGTTGATCCCCTCGGGAGTGTGGCGTGTACTCGACAATTTCACCACCGGGGCAGTGGCTCTATCCCTCGCATCTGACATCTATAAGGAGGATGACTACATACGCGATTTCGATGAATTTTGCAAATACTCCGTAAGATGATGATGGAGATACCCTTCCTTGACATGAATAGGCTCACGGCACCGTACGCCGAGGAGCTCAAGCAGGTGTGCTCACAGGTCATAGACTCCGGCCGATTTCTGCACGGCGAGCAGACCTCCCTTTTTGAGAGTGAGTTGGCAGGGAGTGTAGACTGCAGCAATCCGCCCTACTGTGTGGCAGTGAGCAACGGGCTGGATGCTCTGCGCCTGAGTATGCGCTCGTGGGTGGCTTTGGGTATGGTATCCCCGGGCGCGGAGGTTATAGTGCCGGGCAACACATACGTCGCCTCGGTGCTCGCTATAACCGATGCCGGCCTTACGCCAGTGCTCGTTGACCCGGAGCCTGTGACTATGAATCTTGACCCACAAAAGATCGAGGAGGCCATTACACCCCGCACAGCTGCCATTATGGAGGTACACCTATACGGTACTCCGGCGCGCCATTCGCTCATAGCCAATATTGCCCGCAAGCATAACCTTCTCATTATTGAGGACAATGCGCAGTCTATTGGTGCCAAAGAGGGAGATTGTCATACCGGCAATATGGGGGATGTGGCAGCCTTCAGTTTTTATCCCACCAAAAATATTGGTGCATTAGGGGATGCCGGTGCTATCCTCACTCATGACAAACAAGTTGCAGACACTGTCCGTGCGCTTGCCAATTATGGTTCCGATCGCCGCTATCATAATATTTATCAGGGTTTTAATTGTCGTATGGACGAGGTTCAAGCCGCGATGCTCCGTGTCAAACTCCGCCACTTGGTAGATGAGACGGCACGCCGCCAATCAGTAGCCGGGACCTATGAAGAGACAATCACTAATCCACAAGTATTGAAGCCGGCCATTATATCCGACATGACACAAGTCTGGCACCAGTACGTCATAAGAGCTGCACGGCGCGACGAGCTGCGCAAGTACTTGGCTGACAATGGGGTGCAGACAGACATTCATTATGCTACACCCCCTCATCTGCAGCCATGCTTCAGCACCCTGAATCATGGCCCGCTTCCCCTAACAGAGCTCCTTGCAGATGAAGTGATAAGCCTGCCGATAGCATCCGTTAATACAGACGAAGCAGGATACATATCCACATTAATTAACCGTTTTGAATAGCATGGACTGGAAAGAAATGTTACTGGCCAAGAGTGCCGAGTTGGGTATCGCTCCCGAAGATAATGCCGGCGTCGAATCAGCCGTCCCCGAGACTGAAACAGAATCAGCCTTCGACCCGCGCAAGCACCCCGCAGTGCATGTAGTGGTGGAGCGCAAAGGGCGTGGTGGCAAAACAGCTACCATCATCGAAGGCTTTGATTGTACGCCCGACCAACTCAAAGACATAGCAGCTCGGCTGAAGACCAAATTGGGCACCGGTGGCTCTGCACGCGGTGGAGAGATACTCATTCAGGGAGATTGCCGCAATCGTGTCATGGATGAGCTCCGCACTCAAGGCTTTAAAGTAAAAGGCTGAGCCTCATATACTAAGTGTCTACTCAATTTAAATTTAGTAGACTCTCAACAACTAACCTCGAAACATATACATGATTCTGCAACGCGCTTCTGCCGGCTCCGGCAAGACATTCAAATTAGCCAAAACATATATCAGATTATTCATATCAACACGCGATGAAGGGTCAGACTTCTATCGCCTGCTATCACCTGCAGAGGTACGCGATGCTCACAGCCACATCCTGGCTATAACCTTCACCAACAAGGCCACGAATGAGATGAAGGAGCGCATAGTCCAAAAGCTTGCAGACTTGGCCAAGCCGGTGCCTGCGGAGGGGATGGAGCCGGCAGATTATTCTTTTCCCGACTATCTCCTTTCCTTCACCGGCGAGGACCCGATAGCTGACCCTGAGCAGGATGTGATATATGCCTCAAAAGGTATTCCGGCTCGCCGCCAGGAGATAACAGAGACATGCCGAGCTGCTCTCAATACTCTGCTTAATAACTATAGCGCATTTAATATAAGCACTATAGATTCTTTCTTCCAGAATGTACTGCGTACACTGACTTATGAGTTGCGTCTCAACGACAGTTACCATGTGGAGCTCAACGATGATTATCTGGCACAGATGGGTGTCGACGAGACTCTCAATGCTGTCAAGGATGTAAATCCCGACAAGAGCCGCCGAGCTATGGCCGATTACATGAGCGATTGGTTGGCTGCCGTAATGCGCCAGAGGCTCGAAACCGGTGGCACGTGGGATGCATTCTCAAAGCAGAAAAAGAGCAGTATATATCACGAATTGGTGGATATGGCGAGCAAAATGAACAATGAGAACTTTCGCAAGCATCTCGACACATTGGATGACTATTTTGATGACCCGCAACGGTTTAAGACCTTCTATGCCGGGGTGCTGAAGGCCAGCCGCGAGGTGAAGAGCTTGCATGCTGAAATGATAAAAGCTGTCAAGACATTTATTGCCAAAGTCCCCAAAGAACACTGGAACCAGAAGGGTATAGAAACCAAG
The DNA here is from genome assembly GCA_023665425.1 of Muribaculaceae bacterium. Lineage (GTDB taxonomy): Bacteria > Bacteroidota > Bacteroidia > Bacteroidales > Muribaculaceae > Lepagella. Next base: position 14,071 of record JAMPDX010000002.1, on the reverse strand, counting down.
CTGTCTGAGATACTCTTGCTTTCAGAGTATGGGAAGCTTAAGAATGAAGGGAAGAAACTGGAGTGCAACCGCAAGGGTGCAGATAATACTAAAAACAAACCATACTCCAAGGAGGCCCCAAAGGAAGAAATACCGAGGATACAATCCTTGTTTACAGATATTTGTGAAGCGTATTATAAGTGGGCAGAACGCCGGGATTATTGGCAGATTATACTCTCTCGCCTGCACTATCTGGGGGCCCTATATTATATCAATGTGAGTATGGAGACATTCCGCGAGCAGAATGATATAATCCCCTTGAGCGCAACTAATGAAATATTGCACGGGATCATCGGTAAGGATGAGGTGCCCTTTATATATGAGCGCACCGGTGTGTGGCTGCATCATTTCTTGCTTGATGAGTTTCAAGATACTTCCACCCTCCAATGGGAGAACCTGAGCCCCTTGCTCGGGCAAAGCGACAGCCGAGGCTTCGAAAACTTGATTATCGGTGATGCCAAACAGAGCATTTACAGATTTAGAAATGCCGACCCCGAGCTCATCAACTCTGTCGTGAAGAAAGACTTCCCGGCTACAACCGTCTTGCCCGACGATTTGGCCGATAAGGCGGCAAAAGCAGCCGTCAATATGAATTGGCGCTCCTCACGCCACATTGTCTCCTTCAACAACTCTCTGTTTAAGGCCCTGGTGCCTATCCTGGACAAAGAAGAAAAGTCGGCCACGGGTATCTTCTCCAAGCTTTATAGCAATGTGGAGCAAGCCATCCACCGGGATGATGAACCGGGATATGTGAGCATTGATTTTGCATCTTCAAACAGCTTTGAGAATATCGGGATAGTAATTGAAGATGCTCTCCGCCGCGGTTTTGCGCAAAAGGATATAGCTATCCTGGTCAATACCAAAGGAGAAGGCCAGAACGCTATAAACTCAATCATTAGATACAATAAGGGCCGACAGCTGGAAGCGCAAATGGTGGGGGCGGTATATAAGCCGATTGAATTTATCAGCGAAGAGTCACTGCTGGTCAACTCCTCTCTTGCAGTGCAGGTGGTTGTGGCTGTGTTGCGCATGATAAGTGACGACTTCTTAGACCCGCAGAAGCTCGACCCTCATGACAAGAGGAATAAGAATTTGCGCCCCTTTGAGCTGTCAAAACTTGAAGCCAACTTCCGCATTGGGCTCTCTACCGGGGCGCTCAAGGATTTCAAGTCCATAACCACAATTCAGCAGTCTATTAACGCAGACGATATCCGAGAGTTGTATCAGCAAAAGGGGGCTACGACTCTGCCGGCTTTGATAGAGGGTATCATAAATAATTTCCTCAACGAAAAACTTATCACCACCCAAGCCGCCTACCTGGCAGCCTTTCAGGATGTGGTTCTCGAATATTGCGAAACATATACCTCAGATTTGAGCTCTTTCTTGAGCTGGTGGAATGAGAACGGCTCTCAATTCTCCATCGCTGCCCCTGACAATGCGGATGCTGTCAAGATTATGACCATTCATAAGTCAAAAGGACTCGAGTTTGACGTGGTGATAATGCCAAAAGTAGACTGGAGGCTCGGTCCATTCAAAGAGGAAAAGGAAGTGATATGGGTTAGCCACATCCCGGATGGCATCGATGCAGAAGCCAGTGCAAACGCCCCAAAAATCATCCCGATTACTCCACATAGCTCAATGAACGAACCTGCCTCTCCCTTCTATGGAGTTTATCATCCCTACTTCCTGGAGTGCCGCATGGACCAGCTTAACAAGACGTATGTGGCATTCACACGCGCCAAGCGCGAGCTATATGTGTACTGCGACGTAAAGTCCGGCACTATTGGTAATTATATGCGTACGGCCCTGTTTGATGCTGTTAATGCAGACCATCACAATCCAAATCTCCTTACCGGCATAGACTGTGACCTCGACAATAGCCACTTCATATATGGTGAGCCCATAGACCGCATTGCCGAAAAGAAGAAGGAAGAAGAGAAACGTGCCCGTAAAGAGGCTGAAGCAAAGGAGCGAGCCAAGCAGCAAGGTCTACCTGATACGGCGCAAGCAGCACAGGAAAAGCCCCAAATAATCAACATCTCCCGCTATTCTCCCGCTCACCCCATGACCGAGGTCGATGCTACATTCATCATCGAAGACAATGATTAGTGATGATCAGGAAATTTGCCAAGTTATTTTTTATTCATCACTTAATTTCGAGGAAAGGTGGCTTATCTCATATTTTTTAGCTATATTTGCACAATATTAGAAATTCAATACAAATTAGCAAACCCTAAATATCTTGTAAAGTAATCTTGAAGTTAACGCTCTAAGTGGCTGCTCAATTTAAATTAAACTTTATGCCGAGAGAATTTATGAGCAGGTTTTGCAAGTTGAAGAAGGAGTTATGCAGGCATAACGACTGATGAAACTTGGCAAAAGATGCCAATAAGTCGCCGGGACAAAGGACTTTAAATATAAATGAGCATAGCCACATAAAGTTTAATTTAAATTGAGTAGACACTTAACCAATATAATTTTATGAGACAGGGTAAAAGAAATGACTGTACCCAACCCTAATGTGAGAATTACGCTGCGAGATCTTTCAGACTATATAAAGACCTCGACCCGGCAGGATGTGCTTGCGTTTGACACTTTCGCGCCCCGCGTAGATATGCCAAGGTTCCCGCTGCGCATTGATGGCCTTACTATCATGATGTGTACTGCCGGACAGGCAACTGTCATCGTTGACTTGACTGAATATCACCTGCGTGAGAACTCGCTGCTCGTGCTTCAGCCTGAGAACTTCATCCAAATGACATATTGCTCCGAAGACTTCAGCAGCCACACTGTGGTGTGCAGCAAGGAGGTGGTAGGTCAGATATTGCCCAAGCTTTCGGCCATGCTACCACTCATCATGCAGCATCGCACCATGCCGCTGCAGCAGCTCACTCATAAGGAGGCCATGGGCATTGAGTCATTTTACACCTTCCTCAAGCTCAAACTCGAAGAGGAAAAGACCCCGTTTCAGGAGCAGAAGGTGCTATGTATGCTGCAAGCCGCCCTGTATGAGATTATGGATATCCGCATGGCTCATACCGAGGTGAGACAGGCGCAACACTCCCGCAAAGAGGAAATTATGGCACGTTTCATACTCGAGGTGTGTAGGCACTTCCAGAGCGAACGTCAGGTCAGTTTCTATGCCAAGATACTGTGTGTCACCCCCAAGCACCTCAGCTCAGTAGTCAAGGAGATAAGCGGTCGCACTGCCGGCGAATGGATTGACCACTATGTAGTCATGGAGGCAAAAATGCTGCTTGGGAGTACAGATATGACGGTGCAGGAGATAAGTATGCAACTGAATTTTGCCAACCAAAGTTTCTTCGGAAAATACTTCAAACACCACACCGGTATTTCCCCCACCGAGTTCCGCCAAAATAATGTCCGCTGACCCATAAGAGCCCATTTGATATAGGGGCTCAAGTTTTGCAAGTAGCATCCAATTGAATATGTTATGGTTCGGAGTGTCCGAAAGGACACCGATTTATAGTAACCCCGTACACACGCAGCGATAGCCGTGGGTGTGCGGGGTTCGGTAGACACACATAAGGCGCGCGTAGCCCGCCGATTTACTGCTTGTTAATGTTTTAAACTTGAATATAGGGGTATAAAAAAATTGATTGTCTCGCGACAACCAATCAATATTAACCTTAAAATCTAATACCATGAAAAACTGATGCAAAGGTATAGTAAAAAATCCATTTAGCCAAATAATTTAATCTTAAAATATCATTTTTAACACCTGTTAAATACTAAATGTTAAATTTGCTATGCTTGGTGCTCTTTTGAGCAGGGGTCGTCAAAGTATGGGAGCCAGTAATCGGATGATTGACTCGCCGAAACGAAGGGCGCGAGGACGTTGAAGCCACACGCTGAGGGTCAGTTTGCGGCACTGTTGCACATCTTTAAAAAATTCGTCCTTCAACTCATGATTGACCCTTGGGTCGTAGATGAGCATATTCCCCTCAAAATTGTGCTCAAAACTGCGAAAATCGAAGTTGGTAGAGCCAATGGTGCAAAATTCGTCATCGATGATGAGAGTCTTTGCATGAAGCATACCCGGCATATACAGATATACCTTGATGCCCGCCTGCAAGCACTCGGTGATATAGGAGAAAGAGGCGTAGCGCAACATTACCGAGTCGGGGCTTGCCGGTATCATCACACGGACATCTACTCGCGACAGGGCCGCCGTCTGCAGAGCCTTCAGCAACGCGTCAGTAGGCAAGAAGTATGGTGTCTGCAGATACACGCATTTGCGTGCGCTCATTATGACGCGTTGGAACAGGTATGCGATGGAGGGCCAATGGTCTGTGGGGCCGCTGGTCAGGAATTGTGCCGGCAGCTTCACATTGTTTGGCACCATGATATTGCTGGTCTCTATCGGCTCGATATTGGTGTGATGCTTCAAGAAGTTCCAGTCTACAGCAAAGGAGTAAATCAAGCCACCCACAGCAGGCCCTTCGAGACGCAGATGAGTGTCGCGCCAACCATCGCCGGGGGCTATACCATCAATATAACGGTCGGCGATATTCATTCCTCCCACATAGCCTATGGCGTCGTCGATAATGACAACTTTGCGGTGATTGCGCCAATTCACACGGTTGGCAAGCAACTTGAAGGTCACGCGGAAGAACGGGTGCACCTCCACACCCCCGGCACGCATCTTGTCGAAGAACTTCTTGCGTGTGGAGAAGGAGCCCACATGGTCATAAATTACACGTACATTAAGCCCCTCGCCTGCCTTTCGGATGAGGACGTCGGCTATCTCGTTGCCTAATTTGTCGTCTGAGAAAATATAGTATTGCAGATAAATGCTTTTACGAGCAGCGCGCAAGTCTCGCTTTAAGGCATCAAACTTGCCAACACCATCAGTGAATATCTCCATGGAAGTTGCATACGATAGGGGAGTGGCTCCCAAGGAGGACGCAAGTTTGACTATCTGGCGTGTGCTCTCCGATAGATTTTCGAGGGCGAAGGCGCTCGCCGGGGTGCTCTGGCGGCTGAGTAGTTTGCGCTTGTTGTGTCGCGAAATCATGCGCTTGTTCTTCAGCGAACGGCCAAAGAACAGGTATATCACGAGCCCCACTACCGGGAGGAATACCAGTGCCACCACCCATGCCAATGACTTTATCGGGTTGCGTTTCTCAGACAATACCACGGCTGTGCAGCTGACAATGGTAGCTGCATATATCAGGAATAGCACAGGATAAATCCATGGTTGTACGTAATGAGTCCACATAATAGTAGCAGAGGTGGGCACCTTGGCGTTGTCTATCGGCAACGATAAGAAGTGGGGAGCCTGAAAACGAGTGCAATTTACAAAAAAGATGGGATGCTGACAACTTTTTTTGAAACTAACCGTCAACCAATGTGTTAATTACTCAAATCTGTTGCACATTCGTCGCACCCATGTGCATAATTTTGAGGGCCATGAATTGAGGTGTTTGGTATGCGTAGTCGCATCAACTGTCCCTATCCGCCGTCTCCTATTTCGCTTTGTTATAAAAGGAAAGCAGGTGTAAAGTTTCACAACTGTACACCTACTCCTTTAGCTTAACTAAATAAATTCTTACATGCTAGGTCCATAGTATTGAATTACTATGTTCAATTATCCGCTGCAAAATTAATCAAAATATATCACAATGATAGATATATTAATGTTAAATAATGTTAATAAAGCTGCCGTGATAACTGCTTGTTTTTGCTTAATGGGTTGATAATTAATTTGTTGTAAGAATATTTGTCTTAAATTATTATCTTTTATATGTAGATGCGACATCGAAAATTGCCTTGAATATGCGGCGGTCGAGCTCTGTGAGGGCTATGCCACGTCGACTCATGGCGCGCTCTGCGATGTCAAAGAATTTCACCAGATTTACATCCTTGAAGCCCGCTTGGGGGCTACCTTCGGAGAACGACGGTATGAAGGGTCGTTGGTATCCGGCACCATGCAAATTGCAGCCTACGCCCACCACAGTGGCAGTGTTGAACATGCAGTTAATGCCTGCCTTGGAGTGGTCGCCCATGAAGAGGCCGCAAAATTGCAAATCAGTGCGCAGGAAGGAGCGCTTGGGATAGTTCCACAGGCGTATCTTGCTGTAGTCATTCTTCAGGTTGGAGGCATTTGTGCCGGCGCCGATATTGCACCATTCGCCTATTACCGCGTTGCCCAGATATCCATCATGAGCCTTATTGGAGTAGCCGAAAATCACCACGTTGTTGAGCTCTCCACCCACCTTCACGTATGGGCCTAAAGTTGTGTCGGAATATATCTTGGCACTCATATTGATGCGGGCATGTTCGCACAGTGCCATTGGCCCGCGCACACAGCTGCCTTCCTGTATGGTGGCATCTTTACCTATATATATCGGGCCATCGGTGACATTCAGTATAGCACCTGAGACACTGGCGCCCTCCTCGATGAAGATAGCCGGTGAGCCATCCGCAAGGGTGGGGCTGCCTATGAGCATATTGCCGGCTGGCAGGGGACGGCTCTCGCGCCCTGCAGTGAGCCGAAGGTAATCAGAGATTATTGCTTTGCCGTTGTTCAGGAAAATGTCATAGAGATGATGCAGCGGGGTGCAATCACCGGTGAAGGTTATTTTCTCCGGCTCAAAAGTGCCGGCTATCAGCGCTTCAAAGTTATCCATAGAGCCACGGAAAGCGATATACTCGCCGTCAGGGAGCACGATGGCTTGATTAGTTGCCAACTTGTGTATAGCGGCAGCCAATTCTTCTGAAGGAAGCGTATTGGCAGCTACGAACAGATTGTCAGCCAGGGGCATTGGTCTGAATTTGTCTCTGAGGTATGGAGCAGTGTAGACACTATAAGTGCCTGGCAGACAGCTCTGCCATTTTTCGGAAATAGTGGTTATGCCGACTCTGAAGTCACTCACCGGGCGGGTGAAAGACAGAGGTAACATATCAGCGTGCACCGCTGCAGAATCGTATAATATTATATTATTCATGGCATTCTGGTGTTATGACCTTGGGGTTCAGGCCCTTTGCTACTGGAGTTGCAAACGGTTTTGAACACCCCGGGCCATCAGTTATGTGATTGCGTCCTTGATTTTGCTCAAATACACAAGTATTGTGCAAAATTAATGTATGAAAATCAAATTTACAAAATTTCACGCTCTGTTAACATTTATTAACATTCAGAAAAATTAAAATATATGGCGATATTTCTTGTCTCGAAAAATTTTTGTATCTTTGTAAGTTGAAATGCACTGATAGATCGTGCGTGGATACACATGTTTTAACTGAAATAAAATAGGTTACCATATATGAAATTTAATGTGTCAAGTAAGACCTTGGCCACTCAGCTCTCTGCTGTCGCCAAGGTGATTAACAGCAAGAATGCGTTGTCTATTCTGGATGATTTCTTGTTTTCACTTCAGGGTAATACGTTGAGTATCATCGGCTCTGATCAAGAAAATGTCATGACAGCCACACTCGAGGTGTTCGACGCTGAGGGTGAGGGTAAGATAGCTGTAAACAGCAAGCGTATCCTCGATATGCTCAAGGAGGTCACCGGCCAGCCCATCACCTTCTATGTCAATGATGACAACGGAGAGATTGATATCCGATTCCTCAATGGGCACTTCAATTTTATGGGCGAGAACGGCGATGAGTTTCCCATTCAGGAGGAGAACCGTCAGGATGCCAAAAAGATAACGCTCCCCGCCGAGGTGGTGCGCCGCGGATTGGAGACAACCCTGTTTGCTGTTGGCACTGAGACAATTCGCCCAATAATGACCGGTGTCTACTGGGATATATGCCCCATGCAGGACAATGGTGACGTCTTGCCCGGCATCACATTTGTCGGTACCGACACCCATAAGTTGGTGCGATATATAAACACTACAGTCAACCCCAATCTGACATTCTCATTCATCCTGCCTCCCAAGCCGGCCAATATCCTGCGTGGCTTGATAGCCAAAGAGGAGGGGGAGATGGATATTGAGATGGACGACAAGAGCGCGAAATTCACCATCGGCGAGTACACCCTCTCATGCCGTTTCATCAATGGTCGCTATCCCAATTACAATCGCGTAATACCCACCAACAATCCCTTTGAGCTAACAATAGATCGTCTGAGCCTGCTTAATGCCATGCGCCGTGTCTCTCTGTTTGCAAGCGCATCATCTTCGCTGGTGAGAATGAATATTCGCCCCAATGAGATACTGCTTGCAGCTCAAGACCTGGACTATACACTATCCGCCGAGGAGCGTCTAGAGTGTGAGTATGAAGGAAATGCCATGACTATCGGCTTTAATGCCACATATATCATCGAGGTGTTGAGCAACATGGCAGCCGATACAATTGTAATCCGTCTGTCAGACCCGGCACGGCCCGGCATCTTCGTGCCCCTTACAAACCTCGAGGGTGAAGACTTGCTAATGCTTTTGATGCCCATGCAGGTGACAGATTAATCCCATTACATAACACTTCTCCCTCTCCGCAATCATAATTCTCATGCAACTGAAGCTTGAAAAGCCGTTGGTCTTCTTTGATTTGGAGACCACCGGCGTCAACATACATACTGACAGAATAGTAGAGATTTCATGTGTCAAGGTATTTCCCGACGGCTCCCACAACGACTATGTGCAGCGCATCAATCCGGGAATACCCATTCCCCCGTCGTCTACTGCCGTACATCATATCAGCGACGAGGATGTAAAGGACAAGCCCCATTTCACCGATATCGCCCCGAAGCTGCTCATGGCTTTCGAGGGGTGCGACATAGCCGGCTTCAACTCAAACAAGTTCGATATCCCTTTGCTAATGAAGGAGTTTGAGCGTGCCGGTCTCAACTTCTCTCTCAAAGGACGCAACCTCATTGATGTGCAGACCATCTATCACCGCCTTGAGCAACGCACACTCAGTGCTGCCTACAAATTTTATTGTGGCGAGGAGCTCGAGGGAGCACATGGCGCCATGGCCGACACTATGGCCACCTACAAAGTGCTCATGGCTCAGCTGGACCGATATCCGGAGACTGATGAGTTTGGCAACGACATGGTTAAGCTGGCCCGTTTCTCTGTGCAGGGAGGTAATGTAGACCTTTCAGGCCGTCTCTCGCGCAACGATGCCGGCGATATAGTCTTTAATTTTGGCAAATACAAGGGCCGTTCGGTAGAGGAGGTATTTAAGAAGGAGCCCTCATATTACGCCTGGATTATGCAGGGAGACTTTGCAAAAGACACCAAAGATATCCTGACCACCATCTTTGTGAAACTTAAACAAACCAAAAGGTGAGCACAGAAGCTAACATACTGAACGGTAAACATATAGTGCTTGGAATTAGCGGTGGTATTGCTGCGTATAAGAGCGTGTATCTGCTGCGCCTGCTACGCAAAGCCGGTGCCGAGGTGCAGGTGGTCATTACTCCCAACGGCAAAGAGTTTATCACCCCGGTCACCCTCTCGGCACTCAGTGGCAAACCCGTGGTTAGCGAATTTTTCACCGCCAACACCGGGGAATGGCACTCACACGTAGACCTCGGCCTGTGGGCCGATGCAATGATTATCGCGCCGGCAACAGCCTCCACCATAGCCAAAATGGCGAATGGTGTGGCAGACAATATGCTTGTCACTACATATCTGTCAGCCAAAGAGCATGTGTTTGTAGCCCCTGCCATGGATCTCGATATGTATGCCCACCCGAGCACACAGCGCAATCTCGCCACCCTCCGCAATGACGGCGTTACAATCGTTGAGGCAGCGAGCGGTTATTTGGCATCCGGCCTGGAAGGGAAGGGACGCATGGAGGAGCCCGAAGGGATTTTTAAGGCCGTAGAAGACTATTTTCGCTCCCTGGAGTCACTGAAAAGCAAAAAAATCTTAATAACCGCGGGCCCCACGTATGAAAACATCGATCCGGTACGTTTTATAGGTAACTATTCGTCGGGTAAGATGGGTTATGCCTTGGCAGCCGAGGCGGCAACTCGTGGAGCCGAGGTAGTGTTGGTTAGTGGCCCGGTGAGTCTGCCATGTCCGGCCGGTGTACGGCGTGTGAAGGTAACATCTGCCATGCAGATGCTGGAGGCTTGCAAGGAGCACTTCCCAAACACTGATGCAGCTATAATGTGTGCCGCTGTGGCCGACTATCGCCCTGCCGTGGTGGCGGACAAGAAGGTGAAGCGTGAAAAGCAACAGACCATGACTCTGGAGCTCGTGAGCAATCCTGACATCGCTGCTACCCTCGGCCAAGAGAAGAAGCCCGGACAACTGCTGGTAGGTTTTGCCCTCGAGACAGACAACGAGTTGCAGAACGCCATTGGTAAGGCACGCCGCAAAAATCTCGACTGGATAGTGCTTAATTCACTCCGCGACCCCGAGGCCGGTTTTGGCAAGGATACCAATAAGGTAACCATGATTCGCACCGCCGATGAGAACATTATTCCCTTCGCCGCCAAGCCCAAAACTCTCGTGGCCGCCGATATCCTCGACACACTGTTTAATGAAAAGAATTAAAGCATACATATTAACGCTCATGGCTCTCCTGTGTGTGACTCTATCCATTAAGGCTCAGGAGCTTAACTGTGCTGTGGAGATCAATTCATCCAAGATTGAGGGCACCGACAAGTCCCCCTTCGAGGAGCTGCAGGAAGCTATCACCGAGTATGTCAACACCCAGAAATGGACCAACACTCAGTTTGCTGTAAATGAGAAAATTGAGTGCCGGATGTTCTTCACCATCAATAAATATGAGGATGAGAAGTTCACCGGCGACTTGCAGGTACAGCTCTCCCGCCCGGTGTACAACTCCACATATACCACCCCCTTGCTCAACTTCAAGGACACCAAAATAGAGTTCACCCATCGTCGTGGCGAGCCCCTGATTTACAATGAGAATACCTGGGAGGACAACCTCACCGGTATACTCAACTATTACGTGTACCTGTTTCTTGCCCTTGATTTCGACTCCTTCTCACCACTTGGCGGCCAGCCCTACTGGGACCGTGTAGCCACCATAGTGCAACAGGCGCAGAGCAGTGGCGAGACCGGCTGGCGCGCCTTTGAAGACACCAAGAACCGCAGCGCCGTGCTATCAGCCTTCACTGATGGTGCCACCTCCGGCATCCGCGAACTCATGTACACATATCATCGCAAAGGGCTCGACGAAATGGTCACCAGCCCCGACAAAGGGCGCGCAGCAATCACCGAGTCGCTGGCAAACATTCAGACCATCCATAAGAATGCTCCCATGAGTGTCGCCCTCTCCATTTTCAAGGACACAAAGCTTGACGAACTGGTCAACATCTATTCGCAAGCCCCTGAGAGCGAGCGCACCGATGTGTATAATTTGCTCAAAGATATATATCCCACCGAGACCGAACGCCTCGAGAAAATACGCAACCCGGACCCCATAAGATAACCATGCTTAAACGACTGTATATAAGCAACTATGCTCTCATCGAAGAGCTCGATATAGCCCTCCCCTCCGGTCTGAGTATCATCACCGGAGAGACCGGCGCCGGCAAGTCAATCTTGCTCGGTGCCTTGTCGCTTTTGTTGGGTGCACGCTCCGACATCAAGAAGGCACGAGACACCTCGCGCAAGATTATTGTGGAGGGCGCATTTGATGCCGATGGATATGGCCTGCAGGATATCTTCAGAGAGAATAGTCTTGACTGGGAGGATGAATTGCTGCTACGCCGTGAAGTTGCTGTCAACGGTCGCTCGCGAGCATTCATCAATGATACCCCAGTCACTACAACCCTGTTGTCGCAAATAGCTGAACGTCTGGTTGATATCCATTCGCAGCATCAAAACCTCCTTATCGGCACTCGCAACTTCCAGCTTACAGTGCTTGATGCCTTAGCCGACAACGCTGCCGAGAAGCGGGCTTATACAGACTGCTTCAAGGAATATGTGGAGCAGCGCAAACGCCTTGACACCCTCCGCGCCACAATCAGCCGTAACCGTGAGAACGAAGAGTTCATTCGTTTTCGCCTCGAACAGCTGCGCAAACTCAAACCACGCACAGGTGAGCAGAAGGAGTTGGAGCGCCGACAGGAAATCCTTGCAGACTCCGCAAGTATCTCGGAGTCAATAAGCTCTGCCTGTTCATTGCTCACCGGCAGAGACAACGCCATAGTGCCGAGCCTCCATGAGGTGAAAGGAATACTGCAAGGTATTAACCTAAATCTGTTTGACAGCGAGGCGTCCGATGACCCGCAGAGTGCATTGCCGGTACGCCTGGAGAGCGCATTGATTGAGCTGACTGACATAGCCGAAACTCTCGCCGGCTATCTCGAAAAGGTGGATACGGACCCTCGTCTGCTCGGCAAGGTGGAAGACCGATTGAGCGCCTTGTATGAAGCCGAACGCCGTTTCAAGGTTGCTGACGAAGATGGCCTGGTGGAATTGCTCCAAAAACTCGAAGGGGAGTTCGCATCCATCTCTCACGGCGATGAAGACCTCTCGGCGCTGGAGGCCGCTGTGAAAGACAAGGGTAGAGAACTCAAACGCCTGGCAGATGCACTCTCGCAGACACGTCGTGAAGCCGCCGACAACTTCGCGTCGCGCCTCATGGAAGTGGCTGCCCCAATTGGTATGAATAATCTGAAATTCTCGGCTATTATATCTACCGGGCGCCTGACAGTCGACGGGCAGGATCTCCCCTCCTTCCAATGCGCTTTCAATAAGAATCAGTCCCTTATGCCGGTAGAGAAGATAGCCTCCGGTGGTGAGATTTCGCGCCTGATGCTCTGCCTGAAGGCTATAGTGGCCTCCAAAATCAACCTGCCAACAGTGATTTTTGATGAGGTAGACACCGGGGTGAGCGGTGATATTGCAGCCCGTATGGCCATGCTCATGCGCCGTATATCATCCAACATACAAGTGCTTGCTATCACCCACCTCCCACAGATTGCCGCCAGCGGTGACACTCATTTCATGGTCTACAAAGAGGACTCCGCTGATGCCACACATACCCATATACGTCAGCTCTCTGACCAAGAACGTGTGGTGGAGACTGCACGTATGCTCTCCGGTACCACCGTGGATGAAGCAGCGCTCACCAACGCCCACTCACTAATACAAAGCTCTAAACATGATAAGTAAGAACGATTATATCTTTGGCCTTCGCGCCATAATTGAAGCCATAGATGCCGGCAAAGAGATAGATAAAATACTATTGCGAAAGGACCTTGCCGGTGCTGACCTTAGCCATGAGTTGCAAGAGAAAATTAAAGAACATGGCATAGTGGTGCAGCGTGTGCCCGTTGAGAAGCTGAACCGCATCACAATGAAGAACCATCAGGGAGCCATAGCCCTACTCTCCATGGTGAGCTACTATTCCCTCTCGCAGCTCGTGCCTACACTCTACGAGGAAGGCACTCTCCCCTTTATCCTGCTGCTTGATGGCATCACAGACACACGCAATTTCGGAGCCATAGCCCGAACCGCCGAGTGTGCAGGTGTAGACGCCATTGTCATCCCCGAGCGCCACTCCGTCACCGTAAATGCCGATGCCGTCAAGACAAGTGCCGGAGCACTGCTTCACATCCCCGTGTGCCGCGAGCGCTCCATTGCTCAGGTTGTGCGATACCTTAAAGACTCCGGCTTGACCGTCGTAGGAGCTACCGAGAAAGGTAGTAAAAACTACACCGAAGTTGACTATACTGGCCCCGTAGCCATAGTCATGGGTGCCGAAGACACCGGTATCAGCGATGATGTACTTGCCCTATGTGACGAGAAAGCCGCCATACCCATCATCGGCGCTATTGGCTCCCTCAACGTCTCCGTAGCCGCCGGAGTCATGCTCTATGAGACCGTCCGCCAACGTCTCAACGCCGGTCAAACACACTCATAATTCAACCTATCCCATACTCGTACACTTAGAGCTTGTTTAATAAAAATGTGAATGTCAGGGCGGTGTATTTTTGAGCTAATTTGGCTTGTCTTGCAGGGAGCAATGCGAGCATTGTGACCGGAAAGACGAGTCAAAGTAGCCAAAAAGACGCCGTGATTTAACATTCTTACATAATTTATAAATTATCTTTTTACTTCATTGAGAG
>JAMPDX010000029.1 GCA_023665425.1 Muribaculaceae bacterium | reverse complement strand
CCGGCATCAATGGAGATGTGGGCCGCACCGAGCGAAGCAATGGTAGCGGCAGAAGCATTGAGTCCGACGAAATGCACATTGACATTGCCGTGATTCTTGAAAGCAGCGGAGATACTGAGGCCGGTGGCCAAAGAACCTCCGAGGCTGTCGATAAGCACGTTGACCGTCTTGCCGTTCTGCGCGGCAAGCATCGAGTCAACGGCCTTGCGGTCGAAGTCGGCGCCGCCGACGTAGCCTTTGAGTTGAAGATTATATGCGGTTTTAGCCATTGCGATAATGAATTATATCGCAAATGTACCGCTATATATAATGAGTGGAAAAGACAAAAAAAGCGCACCTCGTTAAGAGATGCGCTGTAAAATATGTGATAAATTGTCGGGATTTATCTTTTGAAGTAACCTCAGATTAAAGAATTGCAGCTACACGACGTATGTTTGCAAGCTTGCTCATAAACGTTGAGTCAGATTTGACAACCTGCATATTATAATCACGCTGCATATTCAACCACAATTCTGCATCAATGCCGAGGGATGCTTCGAGTAATAGAGCCAATTCTGTGTTAACAGAACGCTTGCCTTTTATTACCTCATTAAGCAGTGAGGGTGCCACACCTATTTGAGCAGCAAGAGCTGCCTGTGTCATATTTCTTGCCTCAAGTTCATCAAATATCAACTCACCCGGATGAGTAGGTTCATACGGAGTAAGATTATTAGCTATCATGGAGGGATCTATGTTTGGGAGCGTAATCATATCAATCGTAATGGTTTGAGAGTTCAACAATATTACAAATAGTCAAAATTGGTTGCTCACTGTTTTCAGTAATAGTAAATTCAATTCTGTATTTATTATTTACCCTTATTGAAAACCTACCGTGTTTATAGCCTTTCAACGCCTCGAAGTTAAGCGATTTGATTTGAAAAAGCGTTTCCTTTCTTGGCGCGTTTTTGAGAGTGTTGATGCAAGTTTTATACCTCTTTATGATACTCGGTTGGTAACGATGCTTCTTGTTGGAAGAAGTACCGCTTTCATAGAGTTCTTCAAGATATGTTTCTTCAAAAGTGACTATCATATATTTCAATAATGCCGCAAAGTTAGCAAAAGTTTTTGTATTTCACAAATTTGTGAAGATTTATTTGCATTTAACGCGAAAATAGGCTTTGCCTTTGAGGTAAAGCCCTGAGGTGAGGAAGGAGGAGAGTGAGGAGAGAGGGGTGTTCGGGGTCAGATGACCCTGAACACGTTGTTGTTCGCTCCCATTTGATAGTCCCACATGAAGAGCTCGCGAGCGTAAGCCTCATTATTGGTTAACAAACACTCAACTTCGGAGTCCGAAAGGACATACCTTATGAGAGATGAAAACTCCGACAACCATTTGTCGGAGTTGTTTGTTGTATTGGTAACTGGTAATTGGTTACTACCAAGATTTAAGTGTTTGCTCAATTTAAGCAATAACTATAATTATAAAACACACAACTATGTTAAACACTGAATTCAAATTTGGTGAGGTGCAGAATCTTACCTCACAGATTGAGCCTGATAATAAGCAGGTTAAGTTCGAGAGAATATTTGAAAACACTAACGGTGGCGTGTCGCTACTTGCGTTCAAGGCAGGACAGAAACTTGACGAACACGTTGCTCCGGCTGAAGTTATGGTATGCGTCCTTGAAGGGGAAATAGAGTTTACCATGGTTGATAACCCACACACAATCAAAGCCGGAGAATTCATGCTTATGGGTGCGGGAGTACCTCACAGTGTAATTGCCAAAGCCGATTCTAAAGTGGCTTTGATAAAAGTAAAACCGTAAAATTGAAATATATGGACACGCGACCCTCTATGTTTTGTTACCAGTGTCAAGAAACGGCACGCGGCAAAGGCTGTGTATTGCAGGGTGTATGCGGTAAGCACGCCGACACATCAGCACGAATGGATTTGTTGCTCTATGCTGTACGTGGTATCTCTCTCATAAATCGCGCCTTGAGAGAGAAAAATGAGCCTAACCGTGAAGCAAGTCATCTTGTTATTGACTCGCTCTTCACGACCATTACCAATGCCAATTTCGACAACGATGCGCTCGACGAATATATACGCAGAGCGTTTAAGTGCAAGAATATCCTTGCCGGGACTGCCAAGAAACAGGCCATTGAACTTCCTGATCTTCCTCATGTCGAATTTCAAGCTTCACCGGATGAAGCTGAGAAATATGAGGTTCTCACCGGAGTGCTGGCAGAGCCAAATGATGATATCCGAGGCTTGAAGCAGCTGGCAATATATGGTTGTAAAGGCATGGCGGCATACGCACGTCATGCGGCTAATCTCGGCTACGAAAGTGAGGACGTCTACGCCATCATTGAAAACGCGATGGCTGAGACAGCACGCCCCGACATCAGTATTAGCGAGCTGCTCTCTCTTGTGCTTGAGGTGGGCGATGGCGGTGTGAAGGTTATGGATTTGCTCGACAGAGCCAATACCGGCACATACGGAAATCCCGAAATAACGAAAGTCGATATAGGAGTGCGAAATCGTCCCGGTATCCTTATCAGCGGCCACGATCTTAAAGACTTGGAAGAATTGCTTGAACAGACTAAGGATAAGGGAGTGGATGTCTATACTCATTCCGAGATGCTGCCCGGGCAATACTATCCCTTCTTCAAGAAATACCCCCATTTTGCCGGGAACTACGGTAATGCATGGTGGAAACAGACCGATGAATTTGAGAAGTTTAACGGTGTCTTTCTGTTCACTTCCAATTGTATTGTACCTCCGCGCCGCAATTGCACTTATCTCGACCGTGTCTATACAACCGGTGTTGTCGGTATGCCCGGCACACACCACATTCCTGACGGACATCCCAAGGACTTTTCCGAACTGATTGCCCACGCACAAAAATGTCCTCCACCGACAGAAATAGAGCATGGCGAGATTACCGGTGGTTTTGCTCATCATCAGGTTGTGGAGCTCGCTCCTAAAATTATCGACCTCATCAAGCGAGGTAAAATACGCAAGTTTGTGGTCATGGCAGGGTGTGACGGGCGTATGGCAAGCCGTGATTACTATACCAAATTCGCCGAAGCGCTACCGCAGGATGTTGTCATACTCACCGCCGGTTGTGCCAAATATCGCTACAACAAGTTGCCGCTTGGTGACATCGAGGGGGTACCCCGAGTGCTTGATGCCGGCCAGTGCAATGACTCATACTCACTTGTGCGGATTGCCATGGCTCTCAAAGACGCCCTCGGAGTAAAGTCTATCAATGACCTTCCGATAATCTACAACATAGCTTGGTACGAACAAAAGGCTGTTATTGTGCTTCTGGCTTTGCTGTCGCTCGGCGTGCAAAACATACATACCGGTCCTACGCTTCCGGCATTCTTTACGCCGGATATCCTAAAAGTGCTTCAGGAGAAATTCAACATCGGCACAATCTCAACTGTCGATGAAGATATTAGAACACTCATAGATAACTAAGAGCTTGTTTAATAGATAAGTAGATGAGAAAAATTAATCATCAAATGTATAACAGTAGGTAAGATTGATTTGAACAAAAATTCTACTTTCTCTTCGGCGTTTTTCGCCGTCTTCATCAGTCGCTTAGATCGCTAAGCTCCTTCTTCAGCCTACAAAAATCACTCGAAGATAAAGTAAAATTTTATGTTCATTAATTTTTCTCATCTACTTAATTAAGGAGTTTTGTAATCCTCATCGGAGGGCAAAAGTAGATAATGCCGGATAAGATGACTGGGTAAAACCATTCAGCTTATCCGTTTTTTTGTGGCAATATGAAGAAAGACAAACATCTCGATCGTGATAGCCTGGACTTCAGAAACGAAAAGATTCCAAAGTTGTTCCGGCAGCTCTTTTTCCCCACGCTTATCCATGTCAGTGATGATGCTCACCGGCAATTATGTCTTTATCGGAGCATTGGGCGAGAATGGAGTGGCCGCGTTCAGCATAGCATGTTATCTTTTCCCGGTGATATTTTCGATGAGCAATGCTGTTGCCCAGTCTGCACAACCTATCATCAGTTACAACTATGGAGCCGGAGAAATGTCAAGGGTATTAAAATCCCTTCATACATCTCTGACAGCAGCTTTGATATGTGGGGTAATAGTCACTGCCATAGTGGCTTTTGGTGCTAAACCGATTGTATATATGTTCCTCTCTAATGAATCAGAGGCATTCCGTATTGCCTGTGAAAGATTGCCCAAATTTGCACTTTGCGGAATATTTTTTGCTCTCAATATTGCATTTATTGGCTATTTCCAAAGCCTTGAAAAAGCAGTCAGAGCTACGGTATTCACTCTATTGCGTGGCATAATATTCATAGTACCAATATTTCTGTTGCTCCCTAATATTTTGGGAGTGTCAGGTATTTGGCTTGCAATTCCGGCATCAGAGATGCTAACATTGATTGTGATACTGGTGGATTTCATCATTACCGGACAACAAGCCGGACATAAACATTTTTTCCATAAAAGGACCTAAGGTGGTGCTGTTTGCGAGAATTTTTGTAATTTTGCAGATGCAATGAATGAGGAGAATGTGATATTAGAAAAGAGCACGGAGCCACGGCTGAGCCGGTTAATGCTGTCGTTTCTGAAAATAGGTGCGTTCACTTTTGGTGGTGGATGGGCCATGATCAGTATCATAGAACGTGAAATTGTTGACAAACATTCATGGATACGTCGTGAGGAGTTTCTGAACTTGTTGGCGTTGGCCCAGAGCTTGCCGGGAATTCTTGCGGTTAATATAGCTGTAGCAGTGGGTGACAAGACGCGAGGACGCCGAGGAGCCATAGCTGCCGCTGTGGGTACCATACTCCCCTCTTTCCTTATCATTTTGGCCATTGCTATCTTCTTGACTCCGGACACTATAAAAAACAATCACACACTTTCTGCCATCTTCATGGGTATTCGCCCGGCAGTGGTAGCTCTTATCATCGCACCGGTAATCAGTTCGGCCAAAGCAGCCAAGCTAACTCTCAAGACGTTATGGATACCAATATTAGTTGCGTTGTTGATTTCGCTGAATATTGGCTTTATATCCAATCCGATAGTCTATATCGTGTTAGGTGCTGTGGGCGGTTATCTCTATTTCAGATACACGACTCGCAAATTATCACAGAAAGGGGGTAAGCAATGATTTACCTTAAGCTTATTTGGGCATATCTCAAGATAGGTATATTCGGTTTTGGCGGTGGCTATGCCATGCTATCGCTGGTGGAGCACTCGGTGGTAGACCCCGGGTGGATAAATGAAACGATGTTTACCGACATCGTGGCAATATCTCAGATGACCCCCGGACCTATCGGTATCAATTCCGCCACATATATCGGCTATGTTGCCCCGGGCGCAGTTAGTCCGCAAGTTTTCGACAACCCTTTGTGGGGCCTGTTGGGCTCGATAGTCTGCACTCTGGCCGTGGTAGTGCCCTCATTTTTATTGGTGCTGTATGCCTCTCATTACATACGTCGCCACTCGGAGAGCGGTGTTATCAAGGGCATATTTGCCGGTCTGCGCCCGGTAGTGGTTGGTTTGATAGCTTCGGCTGCTATCTTGCTTATGAACAAGGCCAACTTTAATCCGCGAGGTCTTAACAGCGATTTAATAATCAATATATGTATCTGTTTAGCAGCTTTTTGCCTGGTGTTTTTCTCGATACCATGGCATGGGAAGCGCATCAAGTTACATCCAATTCTGGTAATTATAATGGCCGGAGTAGCCGGCTTCTTGATATATGGACTCTAACAAGCTCAACTATAACGAAGCCATAGATTGGCTTTTCAGACAATTACCCATGTTCTCTCGTGTGGGAGCAGCTGCATATAAACCGGGACTTGACACCTCGCTTGCCCTTGACGATTACTTTGGCAACCCTCACCGCAAATTTAAATCAATACATGTTGGTGGCACCAATGGCAAAGGGTCTGTTTCTCACTCGCTTGCTGCGTGCCTGCAAGCGCAAGGCTACAAGGTGGGGCTCTACACATCTCCCCACTTGGCAGACTTCAGAGAGAGGATACGTATCAACGGGGAAATGATATCGCATGAGGATGTCTCAGACTTTGTAAGTCGCTTCAGAGGATGCGACTATTCGGGCAGACCGTCATTCTTTGAGTTGACTATGATGATGGCGTTCGACTATTTTGCAAAATGCGAGGTAGACTATGCCATAATAGAGGTAGGTATGGGTGGCAGACTCGACTCTACCAATATCATTACGCCTCAGGCATGCGTAATAACCAACATTTCCTTTGACCATACTCAGTTTTTAGGGTCTACTCTTGCAGCCATTGCCGGCGAAAAAGCGGGTATAATAAAGTCGGACATCCCGGTTACGATAGGTGAGGCAACCGGTGAAGTTAGACAAGTGTTTGCCGACAAGGCTGCCTGTGTTAGTGCTCCCATATTTTTTGCAGGTGAAGACGCAACTTTGCCCGATGTCTCGGATTTAAATCATGTTGCTCTCCCTTCAGGCAAGTCATTCCATTATGACTTGCGAGGTGACTATCAGCATGCCAACCTGCGTACCGTTTTGGAGGCTATCAAGATGCTCCGTTCTATAGGTATCGAAGTAAGCGACGAGTCGTTAGCTCGCGGACTCTCTGATGTATGCCGCCTCACCGGGCTCGCAGGGCGCTGGATGCAGATAAGTGACAAGCCGCTTACTATAGCAGATACCGGACATAATGAGGCCGGCCTGAGATACAATATGGCTCAGTTAGCTCGACTCAAGGCCGAGGTGCCGGGACGCCGACTACTAATAGTTGCCGGATTTGTTGCGGATAAGGACGTGGACCATATACTCCCCTTGTTCTCCAAAGATGCCACATATTTCTTCTCCAAGGCGCAGATACCTCGCGCCATGCCTCTGGATATTTTGTTGCAAAAGACAGCTGCAAATCAGCTGAAAGGCGAAGCATATACCACTGTGAGCGAGGCTTATAAGGCTGCAAAAGAAGTTGCTGAGCCAACAGATTTGATATTTATAGGAGGCTCCACCTTCATCGTCGCCGATCTGCTTGCTGACCCTGCTGTCAATGCCCCTATATAACAAAAAGTTCTATGGCAGATTTATTCTACACGATAGCCGCTCCTTCAGAAGCACAGATACGTGAAAAGATGAGCCGGTTTATAGCATTTGCCACGCCGGTGAAGAGCGTAGACGAGGCCAAAGATGTAATTGAGGAGTATCGCAATAAATATCACGATGCTCGTCATGTGTGCTGGGCTTACACCATTGGTCCGGACCGAGCTCTCTGGCAGCTGAGCGATAATGGTGAACCCTCGGGGACTGCCGGCAAGCCAATATTGGGACAGATAAATTCGTTCAACCTCACAGACATTGTGATTGTTGTGGTGCGCTATTTCGGGGGCATAAAGCTTGGTACCCCGGGGTTGATAGCAGCCTACCGCACAGCAGCTCGCGAGACTATAGAAGCAGCTGACATAATTGAATGTCATGACATGGGAGAGCTTACATTCCACTACCCATACCAGGCGATGAACGATGTAATGCGAGTACTCAAAAAGTCAGAAGCTGATATCACTAACCGTCAATTTGACAACACCTGCGAAATCACCATCTCCATTCGCAAGGACCATCTTGATAGCCTCCGCGATTTGCTGCTTAATATCGACGGGGTTACTATATAATCTTGCTACTCAATGAACCATTTTATAGTTATTTTTGTTAATTTAATGAATTTCACAAAGATGCCACAACTTGTTTAATTTTTAAGGAAATTAAACAAAAATAACCGGCAATTACAGTGGAATTAGCGTTATTTTAATAATAATTTTTGCCAATACAAATTTTATTGTTAATTTTGCGTAGTTTTAGGCAAATTGATGTAATATAATTTAAAAAAGCAAAGAAATGAACATTGAATCTATTGGTACTTGGGCCGGTGAAGTGTATAAGGCTCTCGAGAGTTCAGAGACACGTGTACTTGGTCTCAAGCAATTGAAAAAAGCAACCAAGCTGAAAAAGGATGAGCTGATGGCCGCCTTCGGATGGCTCGGCCGCGAGGGTAAGATTGTTATTACCCAGAATGATGAAGAGATTGTTGTGACACTTGTATAAGAGCTGTGAGGTAATTACCTCCCGCTTTCGTCATATCTGATACAAAAATGTGTCGTTGCACCTTGCAACGACACATTTTTGTTTATCGTTATAAAGTTACTTTACACGTTGGCGCCATCAGCAGCTGCAGGTGTAGCAGTAGGTATATCAGCCTTGTATTTTGCTTCCCAGCCGAGGGCTGAAGCACCAAGCACCGCAGCATCGCTCTCTTTGAGCTCGGATAGGATAATCTTTGTCTTACCGCGGAAGATGGGCATTACACTCTTATCCAGAGCAGCCTGCAGAGGCTTGAGCAACAGGTCGCCACTCTTGGCCAGACCACCGAAGAGGATAATGGCTTGAGGGCTTGAGAAGGCGATAAAGTCAGCAAATGCTTCGCCGAGGATTTTACCGGTATATTCGAAAATCTCCTTGGCTAATTTGTCGCCGGCCATGGCAGCGTCATATACATCCTTTGAGGTTATCTCATCAATGTCGAGGCTGCGGAGTGTGGAGGGGTCAGAGCGTAGCTCCAGGAACTCGCGCGCTGTGCGTGCTACACCCGTTGCAGAGCAATATGCCTCCAAACAGCCGGTACGTCCGCAACCGCAGATACGGCCATTGTTGCGCTTCACGATAACGTGGCCAAGCTCGCCGGCAAAACCATCATGACCATATACTACCTGACCGTTGATTACGATACCTGAACCTACACCGGTGCCCAGTGTAATCATTATGAAGTCCTTCATACCGCGGGCTGCACCGTAGGTCATCTCACCGATGGCGGCAGCATTGGCATCGTTTGTCACAGCAACCGGAATACCATTGAAAGCACGGCTCACCTTTTCTGCCAATGGTATATCACCGGTACCCCAAGGCAGATTCACACAGTTCTCCACATTGCCCGTATAATAGTTGGCATTGGGAGCACCTATACCTATACCTTGGATTTTGTCTTCTGCGTCATTGGCTTTGAGCAGACGTAACACCTCATCATGCAGCTCAGCGACATAATCATCAAAGTTAGCATGTTTTCGTGTCTTAATGGAATCGCTTGCCACCACGTGGCCACGAGCATCGACAATACCGAAGACAGTGTTGGTACCACCTATATCGATACCCAGTACATAAGGTTTGCTCATAATTTGATTTTATTTATTCAGTTAACTATCAATTATTTACGTAAAATGCCATTGCTTAGCTGTGCTCACAGCAACGCCACACAAGGGAGCTTCGCACTTTTGTTTGACAAAGTTAGACAAAAAAACTGAAACAACCGCATTTTATGACACAAAAAATGATTACTACTGCATTATTGCTTTTATCGGACTGTTCCGATTTTCTCAGTTCAGTCATCTTGTCGGGATTGGTGATGATTTCCGCAACTTCATACTCCTGCATCCTCAGCTTACCTCCGATTTTATGGAGCGGCAGGATATTGAGCAGTTTCCGCCGCCGAATTTTTAACAGTTGTTTTCTTTTTGCGTCCCGGCTTTCGGG
>JAMPDX010000028.1 GCA_023665425.1 Muribaculaceae bacterium | reverse complement strand
AGGAGCGTTCTTTTTTTATGCCCTATGCTCAGGGGTATGAATTATATAGGTTAAGCATAAATTTGGGAATAACATTAAAAAAAATTCAAAAAAATTATTTAAAAATGCTAATTCCCTGATAATCAATCCATATACCACACACATCTGCCATGAGCAGTAATTCGGCGGGCTACGCGCGCCTGTCAGCGTCAGTGGTACTACCGCGCACACCCACGGCTGGCGCCGCGTGTGTACACGGTTACTATAATTCGGCGGGCTACGCGCGCCTGCCAGCGTCGATACCGCTACCGCGCACACCCGGCTGCGCCGTGTGTACACGGTTACTATAATTCGGCGGGCTACGCGCGCCTGCCCCTCGACAGTCCAGCTGCCGCGCACACCCGGCTGCGCCGTGTGTACACGGTTACTATAAGTCGGCGGGCTACGCGCGCCTGCCCCTCGACAGTCCAGCTACCGCGCACACCCACGGCTGGCGCCGCGTGTGTACACGGTTACTATAATTCGGCGGGCTACGCGCGCCTGCCCCTCGACAGTCCAGCTGCCGCGCACACCCGGCTGCGCCGTGTGTACACGGTTACTATAAGTCGGCGGGCTACGCGCGCCTGCCCCTCGACAGTCCAGCTACCGCGCACACCCACGGCTGGCGCCGCGTGTGTACACGGTTACTATAATTCGGCGGGCTACGCGCGCCTGCCCTGTCGAGCCAGCTACCGCGCACACCCACGGCTATCGCCGCGTGTGCAGCGCGCCACTTACCACGCTCCGTGTCAGTAGAGTACTATGCAGCTGTGGGACGTCCGGCAGGACGCCGACTTATAGTAACCGTGTACACACACGGCGTCAGCCGTGGGTGTGCGCGGTAGTGAGCTGAGAGGGCCGGCGTGCGTAGCCCGCCGACTTATTGTATACTTTCATCAGCATCATCTCCGAGTATAGCTGTGTTCGGAGGATATCCGGCTTCGTCGAGTAATTGTCGATATTCTGAGGCGAAGTCTACCCCGCGATGATGCTCTTTTTGATGCATTATATATTGACGGCGAACTTCCCTCGATGATGCGTCAACACAAAATCCGCCATATTTAGCAGCCCATCGCTTCCAATGGGGAAATTTGCCGGACGCCTTCATAAATTTGCTGCTTTCTGCTTTCAATATTCGTACGAAATCGGCAATAGCCATAGTGGGCGGTATGTCGCACAATATATGTATATGGTCCGGCATACCTCCAATTCTTCTAACAAATACACCTCGTTTTACTGAAAAGTTATATATAAACTTATAAAGTAACTTTTCATCGCTCTCATGAATGACCTGCTCACGCTTGTATGTGCCGAAGACTATATGATATGTAAATGAAATGTGGCTCATAATGCAAAGTTAACACAAAATCAATTAGTATGCAAACATGTTTATAATTCGGCGGGCTACGCGCGCCTGCCACTGTCGATACCGCTACCGAGCACACCCACGGCTGGCGCCGCGTGTGTACACGGTTACTATAAGTCGGCGGGCTACGCGCGCCTGCCCCTCGACAGTCCAGCTGCCGCGCACACCCGGCTGACGCCGTGTGTGTACATGGTTACTATAAGTCGGCGGGCTACGCGCGCCTGCCCTGTCGGTCCAGCTGCCGCGCACACCCGGCTGCGCCGTGTGTACACGGTTACTATAAGTCGGCGGGCTACGCGCGCCTGCCCTGTCGATACCGCTACCGCGCACACCCGGCTGCGCCGTGTGTACACGGTTACTATAAGTCGGCGGGCTACGCGCGCCTGCCCTGTCGATACCGCTACCGCGCACACCCGGCTGCGCCGTGTGTACACGGTTACTATAATTCGGCGCGCTACGCGCGCCTGCCACTGACCGACATACTATCATGTGTATATATGTCTGTAGTACATATACACTCCCAGGACCATGTGTGTCCATGCAGTATCTGATGCAGCTGTGGGGCGTCCGGCAGGACGCCGACTTATAGTAACCGTGTACACACACGGCGCAGCCGTGGGTGTGCGCGGTAGCGAGCTGAGAGTGGCAGGCGTGCGTAGCCCGCCGACTTACCACACGCATTGTCAGTAGAGGCTATGTGTCGGGGTAGTACTATGCAGTGGCGATGTGTCTTGGCCGGCACCTACAGCCATGGGTTACGCTCCCTGGCCATGAGTATACTCGCAGAGTCTGATGCAACCGTGGGGCGTCCGGCAGGACGCCGACTTATAGTAACCGTGTACACACACGGCGTTAGCCGTGGGTGTGCGCGGTAGTACCACTGACGCTGGCAGGCGTGCGTAGCCCGCCGAATTACCACACGCATTGTCAGTAGAGGCTATGTGTCGGGGTAGTACTATGCATTGGCGATGTGTCTCGGCTGGCACCTACAGCCATGGGTTACGCTTCCTGGCCATGAGTATACTCGCAGAGTCTGATGCAGCTGTGGGGCGTCCGGCAGGACGCCGACTTATAGTAACCGTGTACACACACGGCGTCAGCCGTGGGTGTGCGCGGTAGTACCACTGACGCTGGCAGGCGTGCGTAGCCCGCCGACTTACCGGAAAAGTGCGGAAAAAGTTGCAGGATTGCAAATAAAGTTGTAACTTTGTCGCGCATGAGAAGTGTAGGCTAACAGTCAATGACTTACCTCCCAGTTGCACAACATACCGTATCCATCTACGCATAACAAGTTATTCACGGACAACTAACAATTCAATCAAATACTAACTAAAAACATTCAATCATGAGAAAACTTCTACTCTTCCTCTCCCTCCTCCTCCTTATCCCGGCCCTCACCCACGCCGAGGAGAAAACCGTCACGACTACAATTACAGGCATAGACGGACAACAAGGCACTACTGAAATAGATCTTGATTTACTACCAAATACAGGTTCCGAGGTTTGGCATGTTATAACACCTGAAAAATGTTATCATGCAACTGATACTTCTGAAAAAGGAGCAGGCGCACATCTTGGCTCAGGAAAGACCCAATTTAATGGAACAATCACACTGAAAAAAACTAGTATACCGGATAATGCAACTATAACGAAAATATCACTGAAAGTATATATAAAAGACACTGCTTATTCTGTTACACCGAAAGTTAATGGAAATGAATTATGCAAAACAACGAAACTTTCTGCAGGGTCTTCAGCTGGTCCCATTATTCAAACCTTTACAGGATCGCAAATAGGCAACGAGATTGAGTTAGCATTTAGCACTACCCAAAATGCCTATATCCATATACAAGAAATATCAGTAACATACGAGGAAGGGTCAGGTACTCCCACCCCGACTGAGCCTCAAACATATTCTGCGCCGTTTGCCGGTAAGGAATACTCTGTATATGTAGGTGAGCAATTTGACTTGACAAGTGAGCTTGGTGCATCTCACCCTGCAATTTCGTATACAATTGCAGAGGGGGGGCATACTTATGTAGAAAATATTGAAGGCGACAAATTCAAAGGCATAACTATCACAGAATCCCCCGTTAAGGTAACTGCCTCATGGGATGCCGACGACAATTGGAACGCCGGCACTGCCGACTTTACCATCACCGTAACCGAAAAACCGACTGAAATATGCGATATACTGACTCCAGCCGCTTTTGGTCTGACATTAAATCCGTCCTCTGCTACATATACTAGCGGTGAATATACATCAAAGGAATCGGGTATAAAATATAACTATAAACTTGCCGTCAAGCAGCACAAAACCTATTTCCAGTCAAACAGTAAATCTCCTTATGGTATTGTAATATCAAATAACCCCAAGGGTTATATTATTAAGAAGGTGGAAATTGAGGTGGCAGAAGGTGAGAAAACAATAAGTGTATACGGCAGTCCTAAGACTTACTCCGGTGACGATGCTTCAGCTTTGTATAATACCAATACACAAGGCGAATTGATTAAAGAATTCACAAGCAGCGGTTCAACTGATGCATTGGAGTCATCTAATTATAAAGGACTGGGTATCCGTGCAAAAAATGGTGTTATTTATATATCTTCTATCAAAATATATTATATAGAAGAGGAGCCGGAGGTTATTGTGGCTCCTACATCATTGACATTTGATCCTGCCAGTGGCGCGGAGTTTGCATATGAGCAGGAGGCTGTGGTTAAGGTTGCAGTCGATGAGAATGCAAGTGACTGCGATATCTATTATTCATGGGATGGAGAAGCTTCACAGGAGTCTGCTAAATATGACGAGGCCGGTATCAAGGTTCCCGCTGACAAAGCCGGACAAATCACCCTTTATGTGCTCGCAAGCAATACTGCCGGTTCTGTTAACGCCACCGCAACTTATACCGTAGCCGCTCCCGCGAAGAAGGACTTTACAGATGCCTACACTTTTGCAAAAGAATACACCATTTATGACGGTGAGTCTATCGAATTCAATTTCCCGGAGAATGCTCCTGAGATTAAATATACAATTGATGCGGATAAGATTGAGCCCGTGGGATGTGTCGTCATAGACAATGGCAAGATAATCGGTAAAACAAAGGGCATTGCTCATATCACAGCGTCATGGACTGAGTCTGATTATTGGAATGCAGGTACTGTTGAGTTCAGTGTCAATGTCACTGAACGAGAAATTGACATTAATCAGCCCTATACTGCTACTTTCGACTTCTCTATTGCAGAAGATGAGGAAGGTTATGGTGCTTATGGATTAAAGGTACATACAGACTCAGAGTACGAAGAAAACTCTTGCACAATTTCTGAAGAAAAAATTCAACTGTCCTTATCTCAAAATTATCGACTGTACAAAGATAATAATGATGTAGTAACACTCCGCTTAGCTAAACAGGGAACTAATGGAACTATAGGTGCTAAGACAGGAATTATGGATTTCACAGCTCCGGAGGGATACTATTTCTATAAATTTGATTTCACCATGGCTGATGCAAATGTCGGTATCCCGGGTGAAGATGAAAATCTGACTCCTGCAAAAAATCATGTATGGACAGCTCCCAAGAATGCAAAAACAGCACGATTTATCGGTGGTACAAGTGTTTCACAAATTAAAGCAGTCAAGGTTTATCTGACAGCTGTGGGTAGCGCTTCATGTGTTGATGACGTTATTGCAACATTGTCTGAACAGCCGGTTGATGAGAATCGTATGACAAAATATGCCGTTCCTGTGGACTTGGAGGGTGGCTTGCATAAGTTTGCAACTCACGCTGACGGTCATATCTATGTTACCGACAATATCAATGGTCATGGTATTCTGCTTGAAGATGTACCTGAGGATATGAATCACGATAAGGCTATCCGCAACTTGTATATCAAGGCTCAAAAGGATGAAAATGGCCGGGTAGTAAGATACAAGTATGCCGGTTTCCATGATGAGGCAGAGGCCGATGCGGCTCCGGTGGCCGGTGTGGTTAATGTAGAGAAGTTGCTTGAGAATACTGCTAACTTTAAGCATCATTATATCACTACTGATGATGTGATGTACTACTTTGTCGATGCTGATGGTCAGCCTAAGGTAGCTCACTGGACTTATTGGTATAATCACAATCCGCAGACATCTGAGGTAGCTAAGCGTGCGCAGGCTCAGGCTATCGAGGTGGTAAACACTACTCTCGATGTCGTAATGCCTGAGGGCGTTAATGGCGATGATTACAACAAGAAGCACTTCACTCCTACCGGTTACATCGAGATGAATGAGAATGGCGCGCCTGTGTTTATGGTGACCAATGCCGGTGAGGTGGTGACCTCAGTAGATGAGGTATTGGATGATGAGACTGTGATGGTAGCCGGTGGTAAGCTGGTGGCTCCTCAGGGCAGTCGCGTGTTCAATATCAATGGTGTGGCTGTAGATGGCACCGAGCTCTCTGCCGGTATCTACATTGTAGTAACTCCTGCCGGTAAGGCCCACAAGGTGGCTCTCTAATAAATGAGATAAATATCGGTGTCCGCTCGGACATCGACCCATGACATTCCCAACCTCGGACATCCACGGCCCCGCCGTGAGTGCCCGAGGTTATCGGTATATAGTCGCAGCAGTCGCGACTATGCAACCGATCCACGGTAGGTGCCGACTCGCAACCGATAGCCCACGAAGTTCGAGCCTATGGTTCTCGCATATCGTGGGGTTAAGATAGTGCAAGCGCTCCGCGCTTTGTAGTTGCGGCGGGTGCGATAGATGACGATAATTTTGTGGGTTTGGGAATTTTGATTAATTTTGTGACTGCTGAGGCCACGGATATCATACCGACGATAATGGCTCGGCGTGGTTTAATGAATGTGCCGATGAAGAGTGCGATAACATACGGTCTGAATTATATGTATGCGCGGAGGCTTTGCGCCTGGGGCGTGCTGTGTGTCGCGCTGCTAACTTATCTGCTCACCACGGAGCCGACAGCCTCTTATTGGGATTGCCCGGAGTATATTGCCGTCGGCACGAACTTGGAGGTGGGGCATCCTCCCGGCAACCCGCTCTGGATGCTTGCCGCCCGCTTCTTCGTAAACTTCGCTCCGACACCGGAATATAACGCCTTGATGATCAATATTATGAGTTGTATATGCGCTGCATTGACCATCATGGTGCTCTTCCTCACTATCGAATACTTGGCGCGCAAACTCGTGCGCCCCGTGAGTCGCGAAGGGTCGCTCCTGTGCCTTGGAGCCGGTGTGACCGGAGCTCTGGCCTTCTGCTGGTCAGACAGCTTATGGTTCAGCGCAGTTGAGGCCGAAGTCTATGCCTTCTCTACCCTGTGCACAGCTCTGATGTTCTGGATATCACTGCTCTACTATGAGCATCGCACAGAGCCGCATGCTGACAGATACCTGATATTGCTCGCATACCTCACCGGCCTGACCCTGTGTGTGCACGAACTGAACCTGCTGTGCATCCCCACCCTCGTGCTCATGGTAGCCTTCGGTGCCCGTAAAGACCTGAAATGCTGGCGTATAGTGATAGTCCTGCTGATAGGGTTAGCCTCCATCGCCATTGTGCTCTATGGCCTGATACCCGGGTTTATGGCCCTTGCCGAGATGGTCGAGATATGGTGTGTTAACGGCCTGGGGATGAGCTTCAACTCCGGGTTGCTGATCACCGTGGGCGTCACCGGCGTCGTGCTGATCACGCTCGGCGTATGGCTCAACTATACTGACCGGGGCCCGAAGCGCCTGCTCCGCGCCATGCGGCTGGCCGTATGGTCAATCTTCATGATACTCTTGGGCTTCTCCTGTTACGCCCTCATCATGATACGCGCCGCCGCTAACGCCCCCCTCGACACCGGACATCCCGCCGACATTATTTCCGTCAAAGCATACTTTCACCGTGACCAATACGGGTCCGCCCCCTTGGTATATGGAGCACCCTTCAGCGCGCAGGCGCAACGGCGTCTGCACATTGTGAATGGCGACAGCACATTTCATCGCTATGCCCTCGACAAGAAAGGCCCTCTGTATGTTCGCGGAGTGAAGGGTATGCCCCCCGTGCTCAACAACACCTTCCGCAACAAAGGGGACTCCGCCACCAACGCCCGACTTGCAGCTCGCAGCGGCGACTGGTATCAACTCACCAATTATGAGTTTGACAAGCTCTACCCACCCGAGTTGTGTATGTGGTTCCCCCGAATGCACTCGCATAACCCCACCGATGTGAGTGGGTATTACAACTGGCTCGGTGCCACTCCCGAGGATATGTATGAGCCCGAGCATATCACTCGCGCCATAGATGAGCAGGACCGCCCTGTGGCGATACCCAAGGGGAAGTCACCGCTGAATGAGCGGCAGGTGCGTCCTACGTATCTGCAAAACCTGCAGTACTTTGCTGTGTATCAGATGGGGTTCATGTATTGGCGTTACTTTTTCTGGAACTACTTCGGGCGGCAGAATGACTATACCGGCCACGGCGAGCCGGATGCCGGCAATGTCATAACCGGCATCGACCCCATAGACCGCCTGGTGTATGATGTTGCCGCCGATGCCCCTGCCAATGTGGGGCGCACCAACAAGGGGCGAAATGTCTATTATGCCCTCCCTCTCGTGTTGGGGCTACTCGGGATAGTGTATCAGTTGCGTCGCGGCAAGGAGGGGCGCCGGCAGGCATTGCTGGTGACGACCCTCTTCATCCTTACCGGGGTGGCTATCGTGGTCTATCTGAATCAGGCCCCCGCACAAGCTCGCGACCGTGACTACTCTTTCCTCGGGTCGTGGTACTCCTTCTCTATATGGATAGGGCTCGGCACCCTTGGGGTGTATGCACTGCTCCGGCGGCTGCTTAAGCACCGTGAGCGCTTGTGTGCATATCTGAGTGTGGGGCTCGCCCTGTGTGTGCCTCTGCAGACCCTCTCGCAGACTTATGATGACCATGACCGGTCGGGACGCACCGCCACCCGCGACACCGCTTATAATATGCTTCAGGCCGTGGATGAGCAGGGTGTGATATTCTCCTCGCAAGACAATAATATCTTTCCGCTGTGGTACTTGATAGAAGCCGAGGGGATGAGGCCTGACGTGAGGGTTATCTCCTCACCATACATGAGTTTGTCATGGTATCCGGCGCAATGGCTGATGCCTATGCGAGAGTCGCGGCCGATAGAGATGACCGCCTCCCCGGGCCTCATGGCCTCTGATATGCTCACCTTTGTGCGTCCCGGCAAGGACACCACGTGGACACCCGCCGTGGATGCCCTCAAAGAGTTGTATATTAATGGTGTAGGTGACTGTGTGGCCGGGAAGTCCGGGTCATACCCGGTGCTTAAGACACCTCGCGTGTACTTCGTGATGGAGGGTGACACCATCCGTCTTGACTTGGGGCATGACGCCACCGGCTTGTCGGTGGATATCCTCCGCGGCGATGTAATAATGCTGCTGGATATGCTTGCCACCAACGCCGCCTCCAAGCATCCGCGACCCTTCTATTGGACGCGCCCCTTGGGCGAAGAGGTCTTTAACGGACAGCTGAAGCCTTACATGGAACGGATAGGCACCATCCTCAAGCTCAACCCGAAGAACCCGGGGTTCAATTACCGCAAGACGGCCGATCTGGCCCTTCGCAAATTTAAATACGGTACCACCCCGGGAGTGTTGGAGAGTGGCAAGATACCCTATTTTGACCCCGTTGCCGCCAATAATATCGCCTTGGTGCGCACGGCAGTGATAGAAGCAGCGCACGCCTTGGCCGCTACCGGCAAAGTCGATGACGCCCGCACTGCTCTGGCTCTGTTAGAGCGCGTGGAGAAGCGGATACCGCCAAAGATGGTGCCCTATCAGGCTATTACTCTCGAGCCCGAGAAGGTGGGGATGCGGCGCATACCCCGTTATACCGATGAGGGACTGATGGCCGCGCAGACTTATTTGTCAGTGGCCGAGACTCTCGGCAGGCCCGAGCTGAAGACCAAGGGACTGGCCATGCAAAAGGGGCGCATGAAGGTGCTGAGAGATATTAACAAGTATATCAACACCCTGCGGCCGCAGTATAGACCTTTTGTCTCGTATCGCCTGGAGTATCTTAATCTGGTGCTCAATCCCCACCCGTTGCCCGACTAAGAGCTTGTTTAATAAAAATGTGAACGTCAGGGTCGCAGATGTGCCTCAGCTTTGAGGCTGCAGTTGAAGGAACATAGCGGGCTATGTGACTGAACCCAAGGCTCAAAGATGAGGTGCAGCTGCGAGACATAATGGTAATTTTTGGAAACAAGACTCTCAATGAAGTAAAAAGATAATTTATGAATTAT
>JAMPDX010000027.1 GCA_023665425.1 Muribaculaceae bacterium | reverse complement strand
CTCAAAAATACACCGCCCTGACATTCACATTTTTTATTAAACAAGCTCTTAATTTAAATTGAGCAGGCACTTATATCGGTGTCTCTCACCGTATAATAATTAGACACTCTCTACAATACTGCCATGCAAGACAAAACATCTTATACACGATTATTGGACCTACTGAAGGCCAATCGCTCTGTACGCATCTTCAAAGAAGATCACCCCATCTCCCCCACTACTCTGCGCGACTTGGTGGTGCTAACTCGGTATACTGCATCCGGGCGCAACGCTCAGCCGCTGAAATATCGCCTCGTCTATGAAAAACAAGAACGCGAAGAGGTCTTTCCCCTGCTCGCATGGGCCGGTTACTTCAAGGATTGGGATGGCCCGGAGCCGGGACAACGGCCGGCGGCTTATCTCATACAATGCCTTGACACAACCTTTGGCAACAATTGTCTGTGCGATGACGGCTTGCAGCTTGAGGCCATCACCTTAGGCGCCACTACCATGGGGCTGGGCTGCTGCATAATCAAGGCCTTTAATGCGCCAAAATTGTCTGAGGTGTTATGCCTGCCGGAACATCTTATCCCCCGATATGTGTTAGCTGTTGGCTACCCGGGCCAAAAGGTTGTGATTGAAAAAATGAAGCCGGACCCGGATGACCCCGAAGCCCCCGTTGACTTCAAATATTACCGCACCCCTGATGGCGTGCACCATGTACCCAAGCGCCCCGTGTCAGAGTTGATAATTCCTGCACCGGACACTGCTGTATAAGCGCCCCTCCTAACACATCTACTTAGCAAAGGAAAATACACTCTCCCGGAGAACAAATTCATTCTCCGGGAGAGTATATTATATCCGGTTGGATTATTTGTCGTATGGGAAGGGATGCTCATCCACATAACGTTTTCTGGTCTTGTTGTAACGCTTGTTGAGAATATCGAGCTGAGGGTCATACAGCTTATACTTCGAGCCGGTAAGCGTCAGCAGCATGTGGATGGTGCTTGAAGTGCTGAATCTATCCCCGGCCACCCGTTGCAGGCGTGCAAACATTGCAGGGTTAGCATCACGGTATGCCTTGTTCATATATATCCAACAGGGCACACGCACATAGTCAACGGAGCGGACTATGAAATCACCATCATCATAGACACCCTCGCCATGGTCGGAAAAATAAATCAGTAGTGAGGGTCTTGGTGATGAACTAATCTCCCTGACCATACGATACAATAATTCATCCGTGTATCGTATGGAATTATCATAATCTGCACATATTTGAGCAGAGTTGGCATTCAGCCATTTGCGCGGACGCAAGCGTATCTCCTCATCGGCCGTAATAACCTGAGCCTCACTGGGATATCGTTCTCTATACCAAGTATGACTCCCCATCAAATGCAGCATTATAAGCCGGCGAGAAGCATCATCACTCAGAGCCTTGTGCAAATGAGGCATAAGCACACCATCAAAATTGGAGGTCAAACGATCTTCACTATATATAGCTCCGGTATAATGTATCTCATCTGCCACCGAGGCTATGCTGGATGATGAATTCTTTAGATCTCCGGCCTTCTCTTGGTTTGAAAGCCAATAAGTGCGATAGCCCAAATGCTTGAAGAGCTGAATGAGAGATGGATGGTTGTACCAGTCATCCAGAATAGTGTCAGGCATAAATGTGAGTATGCGAGGCATATTGTCTGCCGTGCTTGAAGAGCTGCCTATGGCATCTGTGAATATAGCCAAGGAATCTTTCAGCAAAGACATCTTCGGATTGGTATTTATCGGATATCCATACAAGGAATTATGCGCCATAGATGAGGACTCACCTATCACTAATATCACATCCTCAGCCAGGGCTTTAGTCTTTGCTGTCTGTGGATAAGGCAATGGCTTCATATACTTTAAAGCATCCTCGGCTGATCGATGGGCATTATAAGCTTGACAGGCATATACCGGTGTCCTCGCCAGCATAAAATGGGCAAGCCTGCCACCACCTATCTGAGAAACGATAAAAATCATACCCAGAAGTGATATAAATCCAAAGGTACTGAGAATAAAGCATATTCGCTTGAACCATTTGAGTGAGCACCACCGTATCAGGCAATATGCCACACCCAAACTAATATATATAATCAGGGCTTGCAGGCTGAATATCAGAGAGACTATATTATACCATAATCCGGACATAAACTGGGTAGTTTCGCCGGCATTTGTCTCAAATATTGTCAAGAAGAAGGAGCGGGATATTCCTCGTGAATAAAATACTGAGGAGAATAGATTTACACATGATAAAAACCCATAAATTACAAAAAGGCAAATCAGTGCAATACGCCATCCACGCCACTTGCGCAGTAATGCATATAGATATGTGAGTACTGTGGCCTTGAATATGGCGAAGCATATCTCAACCGGATAAAATACCTCACCGGGGAGCAAAAACTTAGTGACTTCATACTTCGAAAAAAAGGAGAAGAAATCTGCTAAAGACATCAATGAGATGACAGTTAGCACAAACCACAGATTTCGGTTAGGAGTCACATTTAGTATGGCATTATACCATTTGCGCAATAACTTCATAAGTTCATATATGTAGATTATATTAGAGTCCTAACTTAACAACGCATAATTCTACTTTTTATTTTGGAGGCAGATAAATAAAATCACTGAGGAGGGTGTATCATAAATCGAACATTTGATAGAATTTACAAATTGCACCGCTGTATAACAGAATGCTGCAAATTAAAATTTCTCAAAATCGATTTATGATACACCCTCAATTGCATTTACGGTTAGATCCGCAACTACTGAATTCTTTGTTTATTAGAGGAAAAAAGCTCTATAAGTCAAGGTATGTCTACAGGTTAAAGTAATAAGTGCCGGTGGAGAGGACGGCATAAAAGTCGTAAGTATTGCCACGCAAATAATATGATGTATTTACTGCGGGGACATCTACACCATAATTCCATGAGTCAGTCCAGGGGTCCCAAGCATTTATCACCTCAACATCGTATTGGATACCATTATAGTTGTAATTCACTCTCATAGGCACAATGCGCCATACACCTTGAGCATCATATCCACAGCCGAGCACTGTGAGATTGCCACCATTCTGCCAACCGGTACCGTAAGAGGCAGGAAGCCAAACAGGATTTGAAGCCGGGGGTGGAGGTCCCCAAGGAGAGCCCCAACCGGGCCCCATCATACCCATACCCATCCCGGGACCACCGCCAAAACCGGGGCCACCGGAGTTACCACCCGGAGCCGGCAAAGAGTTGCCTGCGCCCCCTGAGGAGCCGGGAGCCGGTAAACTATTCTGTGCGCCAAGCGACAAGGCGCCTAAAATGGCTGTCGTTAGTAATATTGCGTATTTCATAATTCCCCTTATTTTATTGATAACTAATTATTTATTTCTATATCTAACTACCTGATATTCTATAGTTAAAACAAAATTTCGGGTTATATGTTGACAATATGCAGAATTTTTTTTAATTTTGCGCTACTTAAAAAATATCCCTCGAATGAAGAAGCTACTCATCATACCGTTGTTTTTAGCTGCCATGGCTATAGCGCCCGGTTGTTCAGGCTCCGATAACGGCCAATCCGTACAGACCCCCAACTCCGGGAGCCTGACAGAAGAACAACGCAATGCCGCTGCTGAGAAAGGGCGCAGAGCGGCGCGTGAGCTCATCAATATTGACCCGCAAGACACTCTGGGCATGCAGAATAAGTTGATGGAGGCTCGCGCAGTGCAGAGCGAGTACGTCTCACAGAAGCGTGCTGCTGAGGCTGAGGTCTTCGACACCGTCTTCATGCATACTTTGCATGCTGTTCGCCCGGATATTTATAACGATATTAATCAAGATTAAGACCTCGCCTCAAAATAGCTCAGCCCCCTCTTGGCCGTTTGAGACATGGTTTGACCTAATTTCAAAATACCAATGACACTTGTAGACAGATTTCTCGAGTATGTAAAGTTTGACACTCAGAGTGACGAACTCACAAATATGACCCCCTCAACTCCGGGTCAGATGATTTTTGCCCAGTTTCTGGAGGGCGAGCTCCGCAAGATGGGGCTGCAAGACATCTCTCTGGATGACAACGGCTATCTGATGGCTACCCTTCCGGCCAATATAGACAAAGAGGTGCCCACAGTGGGCTTCATAGCTCACCTTGACACAAGCCCGGACATGAGCGGTCGCCACGTAAATCCTCGCATCGTCAAGAATTATGATGGCCAGCCCATCACACTGAATGAAAAGGAGGGCATCGTCCTTTCTCCGGTTGAGTTCCCCGAGCTGCTCAACTATGTAGGCCAGGACCTCATAGTAACCGACGGCACTACCCTGTTGGGTGCTGATGACAAGGCAGGTATCGCTGAGATAGTGGATGCTGTGGCTTACCTGCAAGAACATCCGGAAATCAAACATGGCCCCATCCGCATAGCTTTCAACCCCGACGAGGAGATTGGCTTGGGTGCACATAAGTTTGACGTAGAGAGATTCGGCTGCGACTTCGCTTACACTATGGATGGCGGCGAGGTTGGCGAACTCGAGTATGAGAACTTCAATGCTGCTGTAGCCAAGATCACCATCAAGGGACGCAACGTACACCCTGGTTATGCCAAGCACAAGATGATCAACTCCATCCGTGTGGCCGGCCAGTTGATGCTCATGTTGCCCCGCTGGGAGACACCCGAGCACACCGAGGGCTACGAAGGCTTCTATCACCTGGTAGGCATCGAGGGCACTGTGGAGCAGACTACTCTGACATACATCATCCGCGACCATGACCGCGCACGCTTTGAGAGCCGCAAACGCGAGATTGTGCACTTGGTAAACAAGATCAATCATGAATATCCCGAGAGCTGTACTGCCGAAATAAAGGACCAGTACTACAACATGCGCGAGAAGATTGAGCCGGTGATGTATATCATAGATATCGCCATTCAGGCTATCAAGGATGCCGGCGTCACTCCCAAGGTGCAACCCATACGTGGCGGTACAGACGGCGCTCAGCTCAGCTTCAAAGGACTCCCCTGCCCCAACATCTTTGCCGGTGGTCTCAACTTCCATGGTCGCTATGAATTTGTGCCCATCCCCTCTATGGAAAAGGCTCGCGATGTGGTAGTCAACATTGCACGCATCGTAGCCGAGCGCTAATCTGATGTCTCCATTGTGCAGACTGATACACTGATAGTCATAACCGGTCCGACAGGTGTAGGTAAGAGCGATGTGGCCCTGCAAGTGGCACAAGCTCTGCACACCGAGATAATATCTGCCGACTCTCGCCAGATATATGCCGGCATACCTATCACAACAGCTGCACCAACACAAGAACAACTCAACAGAGTGCCCCACCATCTGGTGGGCTCTCTGCCTCTTGACGCATACTTCAGCGCCTCTCGCTTTGAGCAAGAGGCGCTGAAATTACTTCCAGACATCTTCGCCCGTTCATCTCATACAGCAGTGGTTTGCGGCGGCTCAATGATGTATGTGGATGCCCTATGCAATGGTATGGACGATATACCAACCATCACAGATGAGACACGTGCTAAAGTATTGACTCTCAGACAAGAACATGGCACTGAGAGCTTACTGCAGATGCTCATGGCCCTGGACCCGGAGTATGCCGGCATCGTTGACCCCAAAAACACAAAGCGGGTGATGCACGCTCTCGAAATATGCCTGCAGACGGGGCGCAGCTACACCTCAATGCGAGTGGGAGAGCCCCAACAAAGGCCCTTCCGCATACTCAAATATATACTCACTGCTCCCCGCGAGATACTCTTTGACCGCATCAACCGGCGAGTGCTGAAGATGCTTGAGACCGGGATGCTCGACGAGGTGCGCTCCGTGGCCCATCTGCGCCATCTCAACTCGCTTAATACCGTTGGCTTTAAGGAGATGTTCAGATATCTGGATGGCGACTGGACCCTTGATGAGGCAGTAGCTCGCTTACAGAAAAATACGCGCGTGTATGCCAAGAAACAACTCACATGGTATGCCCGCGACTCTCACATCATCACCATTGACACTACAGTCACCGACCCGGTGAGCCGTATACTCAATGATGTTAAAGTAAATGAACCGGGCGTTTCACACCCTTGATTTTATGAGACTTGGCACTCCGGGTTATTTCATGAGCCACTTTGCGAGGCAGGCTCACGAGTGCGTAATGATCACCGACATAAATAGTACCGACCTCTTTGCCGGCTACACCTAAATCTTTGGTGAGCCAGCCAAGAACATCCCCTTTTGACAGTTTTTCGCGTTTGCCGCCGCTGATGGTCAATGTCTCCATGCCGGTATCCAGCGGACGGTCAAGCCCGGACTTAATAGTAAAGTCTGTCGCCTCCTTGACATAATCCGGCACAACCTCAGTAGGGCTGAGCATAATATACACCTTGCCGGTGGCATCTACACGTGCGGTGCGCCCATTGCGGTGAGTATATGCTTCGGCACTGAGGGGCAGATGATAATGTATCACAAAGCGCACCTTATCTATATCAAGGCCACGTGCCCCAAGGTCGGTACTTACCATAACATTTTTAGCCCCCGAGCGGAACTGGGCAAGCGCCTTCTCTCGGTCGGTCTGGTCTAATGCGCCGTGATACAGCACTGCTGACACCCCCTTTTTCTTCATGAAAGCAGCTACTCTCTCTGCACTTTCGCGATGATTTACGAAGATTATGGTCTTACCCAAATGATTCCCCGGCTCACCTGCAAAAATGGCCTGTAACAGGTCATATAAGCTGTCCAGCTTGTCGTTGGCATCGCAATGCACGGTCAGCACATCGAGCCGCTGCTGCAGCTTTGTATTATTAGCTAAATAATTTAGCGTTAATGGATTATTCAGCTTCACAAATTCGGGCAGACTATCAGCTTTAGTAGCTGAGGTGAGGATGATGCGACTCACATTCTTGAGATGTCTGAATATTTTGCCCACCTCTTGCTCAAAGCCCAATTCCAAAGTCTTGTCAAACTCATCGAGTACACAAATCCTCACCGGCCACAAATCGATATTTCGACGCTTCAGATGGTCAGCGATACGTCCCGGTGTGCCCACAATGACGGTGGGTACAACTTTGAGCGAGTTAACCTCATCTTCCACCTTGTGGCCACCATACAACTCCACACATCTAACGGAGGGAGCAACTTTGCGGAAGATACTACCAATCTGAAGCACCAACTCTCGCGAAGGTGCTATGACTAAGGCCTGTACGCGGCCGTTTGACGGCTTCAGCATCTTGAGCACCGGCAGAATGAATGCAAGTGTCTTGCCCGAGCCGGTGGGCGATAAAAGCAAAATATCTCGCCCCTCGGGCACCACATCCAGCATACGTCGCTGCATGGGATTAAGTGTCGCAATCCCTAACCCCGTTTCCACAAATGGCAAAAATTCTTTCTCCTTCATAAAAGCGTGTTTAGTGATGATTAAAAAATAAATTGGTAAATTTTGTATGATAATTAAGATTACTAACTTGGTATTTTCTTAATCATCACTTAATATAAAGTGAGACACCACGATTACAGTGATGTCTCACATTTATCAACGTTTATACTTTATTACATGTTCATACCGCCATCAACCTGGATAACCTGGCCGGTGACATAAGAGCTTAGGTCTGATGCGAGGAAGACAGCCACGTTGGCGATATCCTCCACCTTGCCACCGCGGCGCAAGGGTATCTTCTGGCACCAGTCTTTGCGAACCTCCTCAGGGAGAGCTGCTGTCATAGCAGTCTCGATGAAGCCGGGAGCGATAGCGTTGGCACGAATGCCGCGGCTGCCCACCTCTTGCGCAATACTCTTGGCAAGGGCGATGAGTCCGGCCTTAGAGGCTGCATAGTTGGCCTGGCCGGCATTGCCGTGAACACCTACCACTGAAGCCATGTTGATGATGGAACCGCCACGCTGACGCATCATGATGGGGAGCACAGCGTGTATGAAGTTGAAGGCTGACTTAAGGTTGACTGCGATGACAGCGTCCCACTGAGCCTCGCTCATGCGGAGCATAAGGCCATCTTTGGTAATACCGGCGTTATTGACCAGAATATCTATTGAGCCAAAATCTTCTTTTACCTGCTTCACCACTTCTTCTGTCTCGGCGAAGTTAGCGGCATTTGAGGCATAGCCTTTCACCTTGACACCGAGGGCGGCGATTTCCTCTTCTGTAGCTTTGCCGTTCTCGTCAATTACCAGGTCAGTGAATGCGATGTTTGCTCCTTCGGCTGCGAAACGCAATGCGAGTGCCTTGCCGATACCACGTGCGGCACCAGTGATCAGTGCTGTCTTTCCTTCAAGTAGTTTCATATCTATTTTATTATTGTGTTTTTATGAGTGTACCGACATATAGGCCGGGTGGGAATTCTTATACGGGCTTTTGCACTATGAATGTGCCACAGCTGTAGCCGCCGCCAAATACAGTGAGTGCCACCTTGGCTCCGGGCTGCAAATCATCCTGATGCTGGCTCAACACCAGAGGTGCTGAGGCGGAGCCGGTATTGCCTAACTCTTCGATATTGTTAATAAAGGAATCCATAGGCAACTCTAACTGATGTGCCACCTGTGCCACTATGCGTTTGTTGGCCTGATGAGTGATAATCTTGTCGATGTCTGTCATCTCCATACCACACTGCTTGAGCGCCTTGCGCAGGGCATATATCATGTATCGGCATGCATGGATGAAGACGTCGCGCCCGTCGGGCATTGTAATACCCTCCTCTTTTGGACGCAGCTTCACCCCTTCCGGACCCTTGCCGACATTGCCGAGGCCCTCAGTATAGACAGTCTTTATCTCCCAGTCTGCAGCAGACATACGCTCTTTGGAGATGAAGTATGCAACTGCGCCGTCACCCCAAAGATGGCCATCCTTGGGGGAGGACTCGTTGCTATAATAAGTATTGTGCTCGCTGCATATGAGCAGTGCCTTGGTGGCTTTGCCCGCAGCAAAGTATGCCTCAATCACCTCAAGGCCATTGATGAAGGATGAGCACGCAGAAGTGACATATACCACCTTGGCATGGTTGATGTCATATTCCCTCTGTGCGATATGCCCCACTGTAGCCACAGTGTCGTAAGCGGCATAAGCAGCTCCCACTATCAGGTCTACATCCTTAACATCGTATGATGTCAGGCGTTTGCGCGCATCATCAATGGCATCAATGGCCATTGTGTACTGGTTCTCTCCCTCTGCGCACTTGGAGCGGGTAACAATACCAGTGCGCTGCACTATCCAGTCGGAGGTGAGCCCGTTGATGTTCAAAAAGTGGTCATTATCTACTCTGAGTGAGGGCACATAGTGGCCCATGGCGTTGATATACATACTATCTATTATGAATTGTAACAAGTCTTTGCGGAGAGAGCGGGGAGTGGAGAGCGGAAATGAGAAGTGTGGTGGGGACTATTCTATTACCGGCATATCGCATGGCAATCGCCGTCGTATACCATTAAGAATTATTTCGGTGACACTGCGCATCACGGTGGTCTGTTCAAGCCCGTGCTCTGCAAGATTATCACGGATGTATGGCACATCCAGCCCATGTATGCAATGCACTATCACGGCGGCTATCTGCTCGGGATTGCCGTCGGCAAACTGACCGGACTCTATGCCCTGACGCACTATACGAGTGAGTATCTCAATCTCCGCCTCCGAGATGGTCTTGCGAGCTC
Source organism: Muribaculaceae bacterium (assembly GCA_023665425.1). Classification (GTDB taxonomy): domain Bacteria; phylum Bacteroidota; class Bacteroidia; order Bacteroidales; family Muribaculaceae; genus Lepagella. The sequence continues at coordinate 677 of JAMPDX010000027.1, read as the reverse complement.
TGTCCACTTTGCGGATGTCTCTGAAGAAGCCGGCCCTTAGAGAGCCGTTGCGACTGACAATCTCTCGCATTGTCTCGAAGCGACACACCATATACTGCTCTATCTTGCGTGTGGCAGAGATATCTTTATTTTCGATCTCCGTCAGACGGCTGATGAGAGTCTCAGTCTCTTGCTCTACTACGGCATTGAAGATGTCCCTCTTATTCTTGAAATAAGTATATATGGTGCGACGACCCTTATCCGAGGCCGATGCAATATCATTCATGGTGGTATTCTCAATACCCTTTCGGGCAAAGAGTTGACGCGCCACTTCTATAAGTCTGTCTCTGGTCTTTAGTACCATATACACGAGAATAAGCGATTAGGAATACAATCGGTTATTGCACACTAACCTTAATTTTGAGCAAAATTACTAAAAACTTTTGAACCCTGCAACCTCTGCCCCATATTTTTTGCACAAATACCCTAAAAAAGTGCAAATTTTTACTCCTTATAGATACACCAAAATGTGTCTATTTGTGAAATAACATTTTTTAACAAATAAATTTGGGTAAATATTTTGCCATATCATAAAATCGCCGTAACTTTGCACTCGCAAATCGGAATTGAACCGATTGCTGATATCGCGGGGTGGAGCAGTAGTAGCTCGTTGGGCTCATAACCCAAAGGTCGCAGGT
>JAMPDX010000026.1 GCA_023665425.1 Muribaculaceae bacterium | reverse complement strand
CACCTCATCTTTGAGCCTTTGGTTCAGTCACATGGCCCGCTATGTTCCTTCACCTGCATCCTCAAAGCTGAGGCACATCTGCGACCCTGACGTTCACATTTTTTATTAAACAAGCTCTAAATCTTCGAAGATAAACGCCTAATATATTGGCATATATATAGCGATGGCCATATATATGCCAATTTCCCCAAAAAGGGTATTTGCACTTAGACCCCATCTCATAAAATTTTTATGAGAAGGGGTCTTACTTTGAATAACAGATAAAAAAATTAAGATTTTTTTGCTATTTTTCTTGCTTTTTAAGAAAAATAGGTGTATATTTGCAGCCGAATGGTGAGATGACATTCTCTCGCCCTCTACTGTAACTGTTCTCCTAAACTCTTACGACTATCTTTAAACATTCGTGTAGATTTAAAAAATTAGTATTAACAACAATGACCGGACGCGATTCATATAGCAGACTCTGTCATACCCGACTCAATGTCGACTGGCTCACAGTTGGCTTGGTGAGTCGTTAAGCAGGGACCTCATCAAGCCTACGACATACCCCGCGGCATATCCGGCCACGCAGGTAGTCGTGACTTCGCGTCTACTTTTCATTCGGCAACATGAGAAAGAGCCATAGCTGCTCACTCCTATTTAAGCCTTTATAAATGAGTATCCCTATCGAGGATACAAACAAAACACCTCGCTTACACTGTTTTTTTCGACTCACCAACACTTCAAGAAGATTAATCCACTCATGCATTTGGAGTATCTTCTCAATGAACTGTTGGTAATTTTATATTCAATCCCCTTTCTTGCCACTCCTCATCCCTTACCCTTTTGGGGTAAACTCTCAAGACTATAAATACAATAAATAACAAACTTAATTCACAATCCTATGAGAAAGTTATACACTACTCTACTTCTGCTAATGGCTGCCATAGTAGCCGTGCCGCAGGCTTGGGCGGTGCATACCGAGACCGTCTCGCTCCCATGGACACCGCAAATAGGATACATCTTGGGGTCAGCCTATGCCGACTTCAATGAGTACCTCTGCATGAAGGGAGCAAGTGCCAACAACTCCGGCACCTCGGGTTGGAACTGGTATTCCAGCACCTTCCGCTCTACACCCTCATCTTCCGGTAGTGCCGCGAACCCCAATAAGGTGGCACAGGACAGCTATCTGTTCCTCCCACCCATGGAGTTTGAGGCCGGTGAGTGCTATCTGCTCTCTTTTGAAGCATACAGCGATGAGCAACGCAGTCAGGGCAATGGCCGCTTCCGCGTCATGCTCGCCGGTGAGCGTACCTTGGAGGGTGCACAAGCCGGACAGGTGATAGTGCCAACCACCACTGTGGGCAAGCCTGAGACTCCCATAACTCATGGCTTCCCCTTTAATATTTACTTCACTGCCGAAAAGAGTGGTGTACAGAGCATTGTCTTCAACTGCCAGTCATTGGGTGGTGCGGGCAACTTCTACCTCTATCACCCCAATGAGACAATGAAGGTGAAGCGCTCACACCTTAGCCTGCCTCAGGCTCCCACCGACCTGGTGGCTACTCCCGATGCTACCGGCCGCAAGGAGGTGACAGTCAGCTTTAAGGCTCCTACCCTCACAGTGGTAGGCGAGCCCATCGCTGAGATGACATATATCAATGTGTATGTGGATGGCAACCGCTACGAGCGAATAGAAAACCCCGTGGCCGGCCAGACATATTCGGTGACTCTCAAAGCCTCACAGGCCTCAACAGCCACAGTCTCCGTAGCTGCCGGCAATACCCACGGTGAGGGTGATGCCATCTCCACTACCTGCTCTATAGGTTACGAACTGCAACCGGCCAAGACTCATGATGAGCGCCCCGAGTTTGGCAAGCTCATCAAGGAATACGACATCCGCGCCACATATCATGAGGGTGCTGTAAACCTCAAATGGATAGCTACCAAGGGGGAGAATGTCACTTACAGTGTGAAGCGTATGCCCGACGGCAAAGTCATTGCCGACAATGTCAGCGAGCTCACAGCCTCCGACCCGGAGGTTACTTCAGACTATCCCGCCAACTTCCAGTATGAGCTCACATCCTACATTGATGGTGTGGCCCAAACTCCTATTTACTCAAATGTGATAGGTATCAACAATGAGATGCCTTATCGTCTGAGCTTCGGCACCACACGCGCCGGATATGAGACTACCTTCTATGACACTTGCAACTACCCCTTCAGCAGCTCTGACGGCGGTAAGGGTATCAGTGCCGGCTATGGCACTACCGAGGGTGAGTGGTTCTTCACTCCCTCTGTAATCCTCAATACCGGCAAGCACTATAAGATAGAGGTAAACACCGGTAACTGGATACGCCCCGTACACTTCGAGATCAAAGCCGGTAAGGGAGGCAACTCACCCGACGACATGACCCTCACCATGCTTGAGGAGTTCATCGAAATCAAGGGTTATGCCGATGGTGGTACAGACCATGACGGCTTCTTCACCGTGCCTGAAGATGGTGCATACTTCATCGGTGTTAAGGGTTGGACTGAGACCAATGAACCGGAGACTATGCTGCTCTCATACCTCAACATCATCGAGGTAGACGAGATGCTCCCCGCCGCTGTAGAAAATCTGGCAGTGAAGTTTGACTCCGAAGACCCCACCAAGGCCACACTCACATTCAATGTACCTACCAAGAGTATCGCCGGTGTGGACCTGACCGAGGTGACTCGCATCGACGTTTACAAGAATGACGAGCTGCTCACCAGCATCGACAATCCCACACCCGGCACCGCCCAATCATGCGACATTGAGGCCAAAATGGGTGAGCAGATTATCTATAAGATAGTGCCGCTGCTCAACGAGACCGAGGGTGTCCCCACCGAGCTCCCCGTGTGCATCCTGGTGGCTCCCTACACCAATGACTTTACAGGCACCAAGAATCTGGTGGGTTACTCTACCTTCGACCTTAACAGAAATGGCTTCGGCTGGAGTATATATAATGGTACCGCCCGTGCTTTCAGCGCCGGCGAACTAAACGACTGGCTGATTACGCCTCCCGTACATTTGGAAGGTGGCTACTTCTACAAGGTGCAATACACCACATCTCTTGAAGCTGAAAATGAGAATGCCAATGCCACTATAGGCCTGTATGTAGGCGAAGAACCCTCACCCGAGGGTATGACCCGCGCTGCCTCCGAGACTTATGCTCCCCTCAGCTCCATAAGTCAAATGGTGCTCCTAAAGGATTATGTATGGATTGAGGAGACCGGCGAATACTATTTCGGCTGGCATGCTCAAGGCTCCGGCTCTGACAATCTCATGATTGATAACTTCTCTATCTCTGACAAGATTAATGGCGGTGTGCCCAACAAGGCTCTCGACCTGACTATCACTCCCGACAAGATGGGCGCAATGGAAGGTGTCATCTCCTTCACTTCTCCCGCCACTACCCTGAAGGGTGAGCCCCTGTATGGCAACATCGACTATGTAGTATATCGCGACGGTGTAGCCGTATATCAGACTACCACCACTCCCAACAAGCCTATCAGCTTTACTGACAAGGGTATGACCCAAGGTGTACACCTCTACAGCGTATATCCCACCAACACTCAGGGTCTCGGCCGCGAGGCAGAGGATGTGGCCTTCTTCGGCATCAATCGCCCGGCAGTACCCGAGAACTTCAATGTTCGCGAGACTGACACTTACGGCACGGTGCTCCTGACATGGGATGCTCCCTCTACTGACTATGACGGCTTTGCCATCAACCCGGACCTCATCACCTACGACATCTTCATCTATAACCCCGATGAGGGAACAGAGACATCTGTGACTACCGGTCTGAAGACACTCTCATATACTCACAAGGCCAAGTCTCCCACAGACCCGCAGGCATTCATCCGCTACGGTATCCGTGCCCGCACCACCATGGGCGGCTCTCCGGGTCTTTTGGCTCAATATTATGTGAATGTAGGTGAGCCCTACGCACTGCCCCTCGAGGAGTCCTTCAAGGGTATGACGCCCAAGACAGCTCTCATGTCGCAATCTATCGACGGTGTGGCAGCATGGGGCTACAGCATTACAGACAATGCCGGAGTCAGCAACTTTGATGATGACAATGGTATGGCTCTGATGGAGGTAATGTTTGCCGAGAGCGAGGCTCGCCTCTTCACCGGCAAGATACGCATCTCCGGCGAGAACCCCGTCATGACATTCTATGTATACAACAACAAGAACTTGGGCGATGACACCAACGTCCTTAGCATCGAGGTGGGCAAGCCGCAAGAGTGGAACACATGCGTCAGCAAGACTGTCGACGAATGGGCCGGCGGTCTGGAGGGCTGGCAGAAAGTCAGCGTAGACCTCTCTGACTACAGAGACCAGGTGGTACATATCTCCTTCCGCGGCAAAGCCATGAAGTATACCTTCACTCACATTGACAAGATACGCATCGGCGAGGCCGGCATGGATGACCTGACACTTGCACAAGTAGACGCTCCGCGCCGCGTTAACCCCGGCGAGGAATTTACCCTCAACGCCACTGTCAAGAACAATGGTCTGGCAGATGCCGAGATCTACACACTCCGTATGTATCGCGAGGGTGAGCTTATCAAGACTATCCAGGGCCAAAACATCAAGGCCGGCGAGGTCAAGGTATTCGACTTCACCGACAAACTCGACAAGAATGCAAGTCAAGACCTGTATACTTACTCATTCGATATCCGCTATTCTCCGGACACTGACCTGAGCGACAACAGCAAGGGTGACATCCAGGTATCTGTGCGCGCCTCAAGCTTCCTGCCCATGGTCACTGACCTGACAGCCTCTGTCAACAATGAGAACAATGTAGAGCTCAACTGGAGTGCTCCCGAGCTGCAGACAAAGGCACAGGAGATAACTGACGATGTAGAGTCTTACGGCTCATGGCAAGGCAAGGCCTCAATCCTGGGTGACTGGACAAACCTTGACCAGGACAACAGCTACATCATCTATGGCTCCGGCCTTGAGAGCCTCCCGATAGCCAATCGCGCCAAGGAGGGATGGTTCATCATGGAAGCTACTCATGACATCATGCAGGCAGCCAACGAGACATGGAACTATGAGTTCTATAACACTCACTCCGGCGATAAGTGCTTCGCAGCAGCCGGCCTGAGCGACCGTGAAGCCTACACCAATGACTGGCTCATCTCGCCCGAACTCAGCGGTGAGGCACAGACAGTCAAGTTCTGGGCTCGCTCCTGCAACCCCGCCTACACCGAGAACTTTGTATTCATGACCTCTGAGAGCAATACTCACGTGCGCGACTTCAGCGAGGTTGCAGCTGTGATTGCCGTGCCCACAGAGTGGACAGAATACAGCTATGAAGTTCCCGCCGGCACCAAGTACTTCGCTATCCGCCACAGTGTGATGAACAGCTTCTATCTGATGGTCGACGACATCACATTCACACCTGCCGGCTCCGAGCGCCTGAACATCGAGGGCTATCAGGTATACCACGATGGCGAGCTGCTCGAAACCGTAGACAAGTCTGTCGCCAAATTCTCTCATGCCAACCTGCCCGACGGCAACCACAATTACGCAGTGGCCGTTAAGTATGACAAGGGTGAGTCTGCCGACGCCCAAGTCAGTGTACAAATCAGCGGTGTAGGCGAAGTCTACACCGAGGGCCCGGCTGCCTACGGCATGAAGGGACAGATTGCAATCAGCGGTGCTGACACCATGAATGTTAATATCTATAACGCAGACGGTATGCACCTCTACACCACAGTGGGCAATGACATTATCACAGTGGCTCCCGGTGTCTATGTAGTGGTAATAGGTACCGACTCGTTCAAGGTAATCGTTAAGTAATCACCTATCTATTATTAGACGAGCAATACAGGGCGGGAGGGAACGAACCCCCTCCCGCTCACAAAAAAAATTACAACAGCTATGAGAAAGACATTACTCTCACTACTCATCATGGCCTCCCCGGCCCTAATGATAGCTCAAGAGCAACGAGCACTTCCCTCCCGCTGCGTGGCTGACTCTCTGACATTGCCATGTCTGGACTTCTATCCGCAGTCAGCAGCGGGCCAATCGGGCACACCCTCTCCGCGGTATGCCCCGGCCGAGACACCGAGCAGCGCCCCGGCGATTATCAAGAAAAGTATGAAGCCCTCCTTCGGAGCCTTCACTGATGAGCCTGATATGCCTCACATGTTCGGATTCAACTGGTCTAATAACCCCAATACCATAATGCAGATAGAGCGCCCGGACATGACCGAGACTCACTTGCTTGATGCCACTGACTGGCCGGTGACCATACATCTGCGCAACGGTAATCTCGAAGGGAGCTATTTCTCCGACAATCAGGGGGGCTCAGTGCTGATGCAAGCCTCATATACTGTAACCGGGCAGCAGAACTGGCAACGCACACAATTTGTCTCACGCGACGAGTATGTGAAGAGAAGTGTGCGCACCGCCTACGACCCGCACAAGGATGTGATGTATGGCCTCTCGGTGGTGAACTATGACAATAAAGATAAGTTTGGCCTGGTGCGCTATAATGCCGATGTGCGTATAGAGCCGGGCACTGGCCGCTCTGTCAATCCATACGAGAATATCATCGTAATCACCGACAATATGCCGGCAGAGTGTGAATGCTCGTCCCTGACATGGGACCCTCGCGACGGCAACCTTATAGGTGTCGGCATCAATGGGGATGTGATACGTTTCAATACCACTGACGGCAGCTATAAGGTGCTCTTCAACACCGGGCTGCCCAACTCCACATACTTCGGCGGCCTGGCATACAGTCCCGAAGACCGTGGTTTTATTTGGGTGTACCTCGTGCGTGATGACGAGGGCGCCACAGTGAGCCAGGATTATTACCTCATCAACACCGACTCCAAGAGCTGCAAACTGCTCAAGTCAATACCCAAAGGGGAGGAGGGACCACATCAGGTCTCCTCGCTCATCATCAATGAAAACTATATCGATCCGCTGGCCCCCACAGTGCCCGTGCTCAAAGAGGACACCTTCGCTGACAAAGCCGGCTCCGGCACTTTGACCATCGAGATACCCACCATGAACTCCAAAGGCCTTCCCCTCTCCGGAGCTCTCAACTACTATCTGCGTGTGGATGGTGTCACCTACACCGACGGCAAATCCTACATTGAGACAACAGTAAAGCCGGGAGACACCCGCACTGAGACTATCAGCGGCCTATCTGACGGAATGCACCGCCTCACTGTATATGTCACCACACCTGACGGACACTGGTCAGCCCCGCTGAACATCAGCAAGTTTGTGGGCAATGACACCCCCGCGGCTCCCGAGAATGTCACCCTCACCGCCGAGAGCCTTTCATGGTCTCCCGTGACTGTCGGTGTGCATGGCGTGGATCTGACAGCCGCCGACATCGAGTATGAAGTATGGGTTGATGAGCAGCTTGTGGGCACTACCACAGATACTTCATACCCCATGCAGTTTGACGAAGTGGAGCTTCTCTCTCACCTTGCGGCCGTACGCGCCATAAATCATGGCAACAAGTCAGCGCTCTCCTACTCCAACCGCATCACCGCCGGCAAGTATCGCACCATCCCGGCCACTTACGCGCCCGTGGCAAGCGACATATTGCTCTCCACCGTGGTCGACATGGAGGGTGATGACTTCACATGGTACTACAACAACGCCTACAAGGCATTCTATAAGAGCTACGCTTGGCGAGGGGGTAGCAATGATGACTGGTTGTTCCTTCCACCCCTTTGTTTTGACGACCCGGAGGCCCTGTATGAGTTGAGCTTTGAGTTCAAGACCGGCAATTATGACGAGGCACTCGAGGTGCGCCTTTGCGACGAGCCGGTAGCCGATACCGGCGATGTGGTGCTCACTACCAACCTCAACACCACCAAAGTTACTTCTGATTTTGCCAAAGTCACCACTATAATTCCGGCAGCAGGCATCAAGCAGATAGCCCTGCATCCGGCCCTTATACATTCCGACATCTATGTGCGCAACGTGCAGGTCAAAAAGACCGGCTCCGACTTATCCGCTCCGGCAGCAGTCACCAACCTGACTGTAGCTCACGGCGAAAAGGGAGCACTCCCCTGCACCGCCTCATTCACATTCCCCACAGTCAACGTCAAGGGTGAGCCCCTGGCAGCCGACGCTGATATCACCGTGGAGGTGAGTGGTGTATATAAGGAGTTTACTCCCGCCACTGTCAGCGGCAAACCGGGCGCAGCGGGCCAAGTGACCTTCACTCCGACACAAGGGCGCACAGACATATTTGTTCAGCCTATAGTCGATGACAATCGCGGCCTCTTGGCTCAGGCTAATGTATGGGCCGGCAAGGATGTCCCCGCCCATGTCAAGAATCTGAAAGTGAGCATTGGTGAGAGCCCCATGGAGGTGCATATCGACTTTGACGGTCCGGGCGAAGAGGGCTACAACGGCGGCTGGGCCGACCCGTCAACCACTCGATATTATCTGTTGGCCAAAAGAGCCGATGCATCAAAGTGGACCAAGTTTGACCCGGTAGACTACACCGAGATACGTCTTGACCTCAACGATACATTCACTCAGACGCTGACACAATACGCCATACTGACAGAGAATGCTGCCGGCACATCCAACACATGGGATGCTACAGACATCACCTGCGGCATTGCATACACATTGCCCATGCGCGAGACTATGGTCGGGGGTCTGCCGGAGTTCAATCCGGTAGTTACCCAGACCCCGACAGAGGAATACACCGGCAGTTGCGGCTTTGCCGATGCAGGCCAGCTAAAACCGGAATATGCAGTTGCCACCGGCAATGTTATAGGCATGATGCCCCCCGCCGACGGCTCTGCCGGCAAGGCTATGCTTGAATTCCCGCTATTCTCAACAGTTGGCGCCAAGCGCCCGGCATTCGTGGCGCAGGCACTTTTGGACAAAGACCTCATAGCTCATGCCGACATCTATGCCGTGGCTTATGGGCAAGAGCCTGTGAAGCTCGGGTCATGGGACGCCTCCACACCCGGAAGCGGCTACACCTCACTTGTGTTCCCCCTCCCCGCATCCTTAGTGGGCAAACAGTGGGTCAAGGTCTATATTGACGCCTCTTTTGATGCCGGCGACCGACGCTTTGTGGTAATCAGCCGCTACAGTGTCATGGAGCTGAAAGATAATGATATGGCAATCCTCTCAGCCACTACCCCGGCCCATACACGCATCAACCGCGAGGCTACCCTGAGCGCTGTCGTGACAAACAACACTGCCACACCTCAGGCTGCTCCGCAACTCACTGTCAGTGTCACTGACTGCACCGGCACTGTCACCACCGGCACCGCTACTCCGGTGACAGATACCCCTATAGGCACCGATGAGGAGCGGGAATATCGCTTCATGTTCACCCCCAACTCCGATCTGCTCGGCAATATGACCTTCGCCCTCTCTCTCCCGGATGACGAAGTGAACACCAACAACAGTTATGAGGCTCTCTGCTCTGTAGAGAAGGGCGATGCCATCATATGCACTACTCTAACCGCAGAGCGCGATGAGGCCAACAAGTGTGTGGTGCATCTCTCATGGGATGAGCCGACAATCTTCTCCGGCGTTGAAGATATAGAAGGGATGGCCTCCTTCGACCATGGCCGCGACTTGGGCTCATTCCTCAATATTGACCTGGATGGCTCCCAGACCTACACATGGGAAAATTGGGACTTCCCGGGTGAAGAGGAGCCTCACGCCTTCATCGTCTTCGATGACACATATTCCAAGATACCTACTTCATCAAGCAGCGTTCTGAAGGCCCACTCCGGCCACAAGTTCCTGATGGCACTCGCGCCGCTCAACTATGTAACAGCCAACGACTGGCTCATCTCTCCCGAGGTGGAGCCCGGCAGCGACATCTCCTTCTGGCTGAGCACCATCAGCACAGCCTATGGCGATGATTTTGTGGGCATATACGTGAGCGACGGCTCTACGGACCCGGATGACTTTGAGATGCTGCAATTCAAGCGTAAAAACACCGAAGGATGGGAACAACTCACTGCCACCCTGCCCAAGGATGCCAAGCGCTTTGCTATCCACTTCTACTCCAACGACACCTTCGGCATCCTGATTGATGATATCGAGTATACCCCGGCCGGTGGTCTGGCTACCCTTACCGGCTTTGAGCTGGAGCGCGACGGCGAGCTTATCCAAAGCTTCGACGTCCCGACCTACGCTCACGATGATAATGGTGTCACCGAGCATGAGCAACACGCCTATAATGTCTACCCAACCATCGTGCGCGAGAATGGCACTGTTGGCCGTGGCGAGGCATCTCCCACAGCCATGGTAGATGCTACAAATAGTATTGCAACTCCGGCAGCTGCTGACCTGAGAATTACAGTCAACGGCCACACAATTACAGCCACCGGACTGGAAGGGCTTCCGGCAACACTCTCCACTGCCGACGGCCTGATTATCCCCGCCACTACCCTTAGTCAGGAAGCAGCCACCTACCACGTCAGCACCGGCCTGTACCTGCTCACCGTAGGCCCCGACACCTACAAAATCATGGTCCGCTAATCGGTCTAAACTATCATAACATACATCCCTATCCCGGCATCCCTCCCCCTGCCGGGATATTTTATAGTTATTTGCGGCGCATTTTGGCGTAGATTTGCCAGCTGTTGAAGATGTTTTGGAAGATGGAATAGCCGGCCATGGCCACGGAGGCGATGGGGTTGAGGAAGGTGTTGAGCATCCATATACCGATGGCACTATTCTTTTGCGCCAACATCTGGCCTCCGGCTATGGTGTCGCCACAATGCCTGCCTATAAGTTTGCCCACAGCAAACTGTACCATACATACCACCCCCGATATGCCTATCAGCCAACCTATGTCGCCATGGTCTTGACCCCAGCGGGCCACGACAAAGTCTGCTGTCTGGCCGATAGTGACAAACAATGCGTATGCCCACAGATAAAATGAGGAGCTCTGACACTCAGCAATCTTGTCATTTGCCTTGGGTACGAACTTCTGCAGCAGAGCTATAACAAAGCATGGGAGCGCTATCACCGAGGCTATCTTGATGAATATCTTGAAGAAGGAGTACCAAAAGGATACCATCCCCCCGTCTGCTATAATAGTGATGTATATGGGTGCAAGCAAGGCCACCAACAAATTGCCGACAATGGTGTATGTGACGGTGCGAGTCTTGTCAGCACCGAGCATAACGGCCACCACTGTCACCGATGAGGCCACGGGGCAGAGTACACACATCATTGCTCCCTGCGCTATTATGGTGTTGGAGAAGCACTTCAGCGCCACCCAATAAAGCAGCGCACTCACCACTGCCTGAAAGGTGGCTATATACAGGTCAAGCTTGCCGGGCCTCAACCTGCTAAGTTTTACGCCCGAGAGGCTGAGTATCAGGATTGCAAAAATGACGTATGGCACAGTGAATGCGAGCGAGGCACAAAGTGTGCGGCAAAAATATCCGGCGACAAGAGCCACCGGCAAAACCAGACTTTTATATTTTCTCAGATTGACCATACCTATATAACAAATAACATCGATTTCGTAGTGCAAAATTACAACTTTTGCTCCAAACAAGTTAAGGGCTTGTTTAATAAAAAATGTGAACGCCAGGGTCGCAGCTGTACCTCATCTTTGAGCCTTTGGCTCAAAGATGAGGTACAGCTGCGAGACATAACGGTAATTTTTGGAAATAAGACTCTCAATGAAGTAAAAA
>JAMPDX010000025.1 GCA_023665425.1 Muribaculaceae bacterium | reverse complement strand
CCTTCACCTGCAGCCTCAAAGCTGAGGCACATCTGCGACCCTGACGTTCACATTTATTATTAAACAAGCTCTTATTGTTTCCTAAACATTATATCAGTAGGTTTGCTGATTGGCGGTGCGAGCAGCCTCAGTGTTGAGGGATTTGTCCATACGTACGGGGCGAGAGCCCTTTTTGATGGATTTCTTCATGGCTTGGCTTTGGTTTTTAGCTTTTCTGCCGTTCTTGCTCATGCGCGCTTTGTTTGCCTTGTTTGCTTTGAGCAGGATTGAACCGTCGGCCTTGCTTACGTTAGCTTTGCCTTTGCCTACTGTGCCTGTCATGTACTCCACGGCATAGCCGTAAGGAGTGATGGCTATTTCATCTACAACATCTGTGATACCGCCGTTGAGCAGAGCATCGCTGCCAAAGGTGGTGATTACTACCTCTTCAGGCACCAGAGCAGTAAGTGTGCTGCTTGGGAGCGTCGCGCCCGCCGGAGCATCTACCTCCTGCCAGTTGCCGGCATAATCAAATGTCACCTCGTAGCCGTTGCTCATATCGACATCAAACTGATGGTCACGGAAGTCGTTTTTAACATGTGCCACAGTTGCATTGGGAAAGAGTTGGCGCAGGAATGTCTGAGCCTTTTCAGGCAGCGCACTCACGTCAGTGCTGGCCGACATTACGGGGCCAATACCGCGCTCCATGCGCAATTGTTCAGGTACTTGTCTATTCTGTTTCTGCTGAGCCACTGCCGGTATGAGTGCCAGTGCGGCCATTGCAAGTGTCAATACTGTCTTTTTCATAGTTCTTATTAATCTTTTTATATTCTCCGTTATCAAAAGCAAGAACGCTCGCCGGCCAAAATGGTTGAATATCAACTGTTAAAAAAGGCTAACCGCTATAAAGCTCATGGACTGAAGGTTATAGATATTATCAACACCGGGGGGCTATTTTTTGTTATCTATGGAGATTGTCATATATTTTTTTTGTAATTTTGCATCGAATGAAACAACTTGAAGGCATAGTAATACGCAATACCGGCTCATGGCTCGAGGTGCAGCCTCACTGCGATGATGCTGCCACTCAGACGGCGTGCAAACCGATACAATGCAAGGTGAAGGGTAATTTCCGAATCAAAGGTATACGCACTACCAACCCTGTGGCAGTGGGTGACCATGTGGTCGTGTCGCTGACAGCAGACGGCACCGGCTTTATAACCTCTGTGTTGCCGAGACGCAATTATATCATACGCCGAGCCACCAATCTGTCGAAAGAGTGCCATATTTTAGCTGCTAATCTCGACCAGACACTGCTTGTGGCCACATTGCGTAATCCCGATACACCCACTACCTTCATCGACCGCTTTCTTGCCACCGCTGAGGCCTACGCTGTACCTGCTGTCTTGGTGCTCAATAAGGCTGATATGTGGGACACTGAGGAGCATGAGTTGGCCAAGGCCATCGCTTATCTATATAGGAGCATAGGCTATCCGGTGGTCTTCACATCGGCTAAAACCGGCGAAGGGCTCGAAGAGGTGCGCCGCCTGATAGCCGACAAGGTGACACTGCTTGCCGGCAACAGTGGGGTAGGGAAGAGCTCCCTCATCAATGCCCTCATACCGGGGCTGCATCTGCGCACAGGCGACATTTCAACCTCTCACCACACCGGCATGCACACCACCACATTTTCAGAGATGTTTGCTCTGCCGGGAGGTGGTGCGCTGATAGATATCCCCGGAGTCAAAGGGTTTGGCACCATAGACTTTGATCCGGCCGAGGTGAGCCATTACTTCCCTGAGATATTCAAACAGGGAGCCGAGTGCCGCTTCCAGAACTGTACCCATACGCATGAGCCCGGATGTGCCGTACGTCAGGCTCTCGATGAGCAAAAGATAGCCCAAAGTCGCTATGCCTCATATCTCTCTATACTTGAAGATGCCAATCCGGAGAAATATCGGAAGCCCTTCTGACCTCATCCCTCATTATCTAACAACCCCCTCTTTATGCCTCAATATCAACAGAAGCCCAAACATACCCCCCAGCCGGTGGAGCCCGCCGGCAAACTGCAACCGCAAGCTATAGAACTCGAAGAGATGGTGCTTGGTGCACTCATGCTCGAGAAGGATGCGTACACTGAGGTGTGCGACCTGCTCGTGCCCGATGCCTTTTATGACCCGCGCAATCAAAAGATATATGATGCCATCAGTCGCTTGGGCGCCAATCAGCGCCCCATAGATATGCTCACAGTCATTGAGCAGTTGCGCTCCGACGGCACCCTCGATGAGGTGGGTGGCGCTGTGGCCATAACCGACTTGACGGCACGCGTCACATCAGCTGCCCATATCGAGTATCATGCACGCATCATAGCCCAAAAATATCTTGCACGCCGCCTTATAGCCTTCTCAAGCTCAGTGCAGACGTCAGCCTTCGATGAGAGCAACGATATAGATGACCTTCTGCAGAAGGCTGAGGGGGAACTTTTTGAGATATCCCAGACGCAGCTCAAGCGCGAGGTAGTGCAGGTGGACTCTGTCATCACCCAAGCCCTGCAGCAGATAGACGCCGCCTCCAAGATAACGAGCGGCTTGTCCGGTCTCCCCTCCGGCTATACTGACCTGGATAAACTCACCTCCGGCTGGCAGAACGACAACCTCATTATCATAGCAGCGCGTCCCGCCATGGGTAAGACCGCCTTCGTGCTCTCCATGGCCAAAAACATGGCTGTGGACTACAATATACCGGTGGGGGTATTCTCCCTTGAGATGAGTAACATACAGCTTGTGAACCGCTTGATATCCAACGTGTGCGAAATCACCGGAGACAAGATACGCTCCGGACGCCTTGACGACTCGGAGTGGCAGCGACTCAACTCGAGAGTTAACTACCTGTTTGGCGCCCCCCTGTATATTGACGAGACCCCCGGCTTGTCCATAACGGAGCTTCGCACCAAGGCGCGCCGACTGGTGCGCGAGCATGATGTCAAAATCATCATCATTGACTATTTGCAGCTGATGAATGCCACCGGCATGAAGTTTGGTTCCCGCGAGCAAGAGGTGAGTACTATCTCTCGCTCCCTCAAGGCTCTATCCAAGGAGCTGAAGATACCTATCATAGCCCTCTCGCAGTTGAACCGAAGCACCGAGACACGCGAAGACAAGCGCCCCGTGCTCTCCGACTTGCGTGAGTCCGGCGCCATTGAGCAGGATGCCGACTTTGTAGCCTTCATCCACCGTCCCGAGTATTACACCCGTTCCAGCACCGATGCCGAGGGAAATGATATCCGCGGACTTGCTGAGTTTATTGTGGCCAAGCATCGTGCGGGTCAGGTTGACACCATTAAGATGCGCTTCGTGGACAAGTATGTGCGTTTTGAAAACTGGGAGAATAACTTGATAGTCAAGCGTATGACAGTAGAGAGCCGCATGAACAAAGAGTCGGATGGCGAAGCTCCGGCCATCCCTGATGCCCCGTCAGTGCCACAGATGCCGGACAGCCCCCTCACCTCGAGCCCATTCGACACACCGATGCCTGACATCCTGCCCGGCCCCGGCACTCAAGAGCCCCCGTTTTAGAACCAAACCGGATATAGCTTGTTATAACATAAAAAAGCTATGTCTGAACACACTAATATGAGTCGCGCCGAGCGTGAACATCTTCACGAAAAAGAAAACAAAGAGCGTAAAATTGTCAACAAGATTTGGCTGTGGTTGGGTGTGATAGTCCTGGTGGCTATCCTGCTGTATTGGCTCTTTGCCATCGGCACCTTCGAAGGCCCGAATCAGTAATACGCTATTCTTAGCAGATATATACAGTTGATACGGGTAATTGCGTTATGAGACACATCTGCGATCCTGACGTTCACATTTTTTATTAAACAAGCTCTAAAAGGTAAGGTTGCAAGCGGCTCGTATTTTTGAGTTTGCGCATCTGCGTTTTTTTTTGTAATTTTGCGTCTTGAGGGTTACGGCCCTCCGGACCCAATAAATCGAAAAACAAGAAAAACTGATATATGGAAGAGCTGAACGAACAGCAAATTGTGCGCCGCAACTCTCTGGCGGCTCTACGTGAACGTGGCATAGAGCCATATCCCGCACCTCTTTACCCCGTGAATGCTCACGCTGCTGAGATAAAGGAAGATTTTGTTGACCCCGTGGAGGGGCAGGAAGTTGAGCCCCGTCAGGTGTGTGTGGCCGGCCGTGTGATGAGCCGCCGCATTATGGGCAAGGCATCATTCATGGAGCTGATGGATGCCACAGGTCGCATCCAGGTGTATGTGAGTCGTGATGACTTGTGTCCCGGCGAGGATAAGGACCTCTATAATGTGGTCTTCAAGAAGCTCCTTGACATCGGCGATATCATCGGTATTGAGGGATATGTGTTCCGCACCAAGACCGGTGAAATCTCTATCCACGCACAGAAGCTCACCATGCTCAGCAAGAGCCTGCGCCCACTGCCTATTGTCAAGATGAAAGATGGCCAGGCCTACGACGCATTCACCGACCCGGAGCAGAGATATCGTCAGAGATATGTTGACCTTATCGTCAATCCGGGTGTGATGGATATTTTCCGCAAGCGCACCAAGATGTTCCAGTCTATGCGCAACTTCTTCAACGAACGCGGATATACCGAGGTTGATACTCCTGTGCTGCAGAGCATTCCCGGTGGTGCCGCCGCACGCCCCTTCATCACCCACCACAACACTCTGGATATTGACTTGTATCTGCGTATTGCCAACGAGCTCTACCTCAAGCGCCTGATAGTAGGTGGCTTCGACGGTGTATATGAGTTCTCACGCAACTTCCGCAACGAGGGCATGGACCGCACACATAACCCCGAGTTCACCTGCATGGAGATCTATGTGCCCTACAAGGACTATAACTGGATGATGGACACCACCGAGTCTATGCTCGAGAAGATTGCTCTCGACGTAAACGGTGTCACCACAGTTAATTACGGCGACCACGTTATCGACTTCAAGGCCCCCTATCCGCGTATCACCATGCGTCAGGCCATCCTTGACCACACCGGCTTCGATATCGAGGGTAAGAGTGAAGAAGAGCTTCGCGAGGCAGCCAAGAGTATGGGTATCGAAGTAGATGCCTCCATGGGCAAAGGCAAGCTGATAGACGAAATCTTCGGCGAGAAGTGTGAGGCTACCTATATCCAGCCTACCTTCATCACCGACTATCCCATAGAGATGAGTCCTCTGACCAAGCGTCACCGTGATAACCCGGAGCTGACAGAGCGCTTCGAGCTGATGGTGGGAGGCAAGGAGCTGGCTAATGCATACTCTGAGCTCAATGACCCGATAGACCAGTATGAGCGCTTTGTGGAACAGATGCGTCTGGCAGACAAGGGTGATGACGAGGCCATGATTATAGACCATGACTTCATCCGCGCCCTTGAGTATGGTATGCCTCCCACTTCAGGCATGGGCATAGGTATGGACCGCTTGGCCATGCTTCTCACCGGACAGACCACCATACAGGAAGTACTCTTGTTCCCACAGATGCGTCCCCAGGTGAAGAAAGCCGAGAAATCAGAAGAAACAACTGCTGAATAATCCCCCCCATTAGCCATGAGTACGATAGCCGTTTTAGGCGGAGGATCATGGGCCACGGCTCTGGCGAAGCTGCTGCTCAAAAATGTAGAATACCTCCATTGGTATATGCGCCGCGACGACCGTATCCGCGAATTTAAAAAGCGTGGACACAACCCGGTGTACCTGAGCGATGTGTCCTTTGACACCGACCGCATACGCTTCAGCTCAGATATCAACGAGGTTTGCACCGTGGCCGATACCCTTGTGATAGCTGTGCCCAGCCCCTATATCAAGGAGCACCTCGACAAAATCAATGTCTCGCTCCGCGACAAGGTGGTAGTCTCCGCCGTAAAGGGTATTGTGCCCGATGAGCATAAGATAGTGACCCGCTATATGATGGACCGCTACGGCTGCAAAGACCGCAATATGCTCGTAATTGGTGGACCATGCCACGCCGAGGAGGTGGCTTTGGAGCGCTTGAGCTATCTTACCATTGGCTGCCATGATATAGCCAAGGCGCGCGAGTTTGCCGCTTACCTGTCGGGCCCCAATCTGCGTACCATTGTCAGTGAGGATGTTGACGGTATCGAGTATGGAGCTGTCCTCAAGAATGTGTACGCCATCGCCTCCGGCATCATACATGGCATGAAGCAGGGAGACAACTTCCAGGCCATGCTCATAAGCAATGCTCTGCGTGAGATGCGTCGCTTCATTGACACGGCGGACCCCATGCCCCGAGATTGTGCTGACTCCGCATATCTTGGCGACTTGCTGGTGACAGCATACTCACGCTTCTCGCGCAACCACAACTTCGGCTCTATGATTGGCAAAGGCTACTCTGTCAAGGCCGCCATGATGGAGATGGAGATGGTTGCCGAGGGCTACTACGGCACCAAGTGCATCCATGAGATCAACGACCGGCTCAAAGTTGAGATGCCCATCTTGGACTGCGTCTACCGCATCCTCTACGAGAATGTGCCGGCCCGCCGTGCCTTCGAAGCCATCACTCCAACCTTCATTTAAGAGTGTGTCTAATAGATGTAAAAACAAATAAAGTAGATTATGAAAAGTATTTCGATTAATGTAACTGATGCGATTCAGTTTGTTGGCAAAGAGAAATTAGATGCCCTCAAGGATAAGGCTGTGGTGGGTATCACAAATCTGAATGAGCACAAGGGTGCCGGTAATGACTTCCAGGGGTGGACCACTCTGCCTACTGACACTCCCTCTGACCTGCTCACTGATATCAAGGCAACAGCCGCCAAGTTCAAGGCTGCTGTTGACTATGTGGTCTGCATTGGCATAGGTGGCTCTTATCTGGGCGCCAAGGCCGTGATTGAGGCCCTCGACAACTCTTTTGCCGCTTACGCTCCCAAGGGTGACAACCCCAAGGTGCTCTTTGCCGGGCAGAACATCGGCGAGGATTATCTGTATGAGCTGCAGCAGTTCCTCAAAGGCAAGAAGTTCGGTATCATAGTGATCAGCAAGAGCGGCACCACAACAGAGCCCGCTATCGCCTTCCGGCTGCTCAAGGCTCAGCTCGAGGAGCAAGCCGGCAAGGATGCTGCCAAGAAGCTCATTGTAGCCATCACAGATGCAAAGAAGGGCGCTCTTCGCACTGAGGCTGATGCCAACGGTTATAAGACATATATCATCCCTGACAATGTGGGCGGACGCTTCTCCGTGCTCACCCCGGTGGGCCTGCTCCCCGTCGCAGTGGCCGGCTTCAACATTGATGACCTTATAGCCGGTGCAGCCGCAATGGAGGAGGCCACAAAGTATCCCGGTGAGGATAACCCTGCAGAGGTGTATGCCATGATGCGCAATGCCCTATACAATGATGGCAAGAAGATTGAAATACTGGTGAACTACTATCCCAAGTTGCACTACTTTGCAGAGTGGTGGAAGCAGCTATATGGCGAGAGCGAGGGTAAGGACCACAAGGGTATCTTCCCCGCCGCAGTAGACCTCACCACCGACCTGCACTCCATGGGCCAGTGGATACAGGATGGCGAACGCACTATCTTCGAGACAGTGCTCAGCGTGGAGGCTCCGATGCACACTCTGCTCGTGCCCACAGATGAGCATAACCTCGACGGCCTCAATTATATGGCCGGCAAACGTGTGGATGAGGTCAACAAGATGGCCGAGCTCGGCACCAAGATAGCTCATACTGACGGTGGTGTGCCTGTCATCAAGATTAACGTGCCTCGCCTCGACGAGTATTGCCTGGGTCAGCTCATCTACTTCTTTGAGAAGGCTTGTGGCATCAGCGGCTATATCCTGGGCGTAAATCCGTTTAACCAGCCCGGTGTTGAGGCATATAAGAAGAACATGTTTGCGTTGCTGGGCAAGCCCGGCTACGAGGCTGAGACAGCCGCCATAAAGGCTCGTCTCTGACACCCCATACACAAAGTCCGCGCGGCCTGCTCCGCGCGGGCTATATTATCTTCAGCATACAGTCAAAATAGCACTATAGCAGGGTGAAGGAATTTACTGACCAAGACATAGAACGTATCGAGGAGGCCATTGAGGCCGGCAATCGCGACCTCGTAAGCTCCGAACTCAGCGAGCTGCACCCCGCAGATATCGCCGAGCTATTCCGTGAGCTTAATCTCAAGCAAGCAGAGTGGGTCTTCAACCTCATTGACTCTAATGAGACTAAGGCCGATGTCCTCATGGAGCTCGATGAAGAGGACCGAAAGAAGCTTCTCGAGGATATGAACCCCGAGGAGATAGGCCATTTCATAGACTTGCTCGACACCGACGATGCCGTAGACCTCATTCAGGAGCTTGACAAGGATGACCGCGAGGAGGTCATCAACCATATCGATGACATGGAGCAGGCCGGCAATATCGTAGACCTGCTGCAGTATGATGAAGACACCGCCGGCGGCCTCATGGGCACCGAGATGATTGTAGTTAACGAAAACCTCTCGATGCCCGACTGCATCCGCGAGATGCGCTTCCAGGCTGAAGACCTTGATGACGTCTACAACATCTATGTGGTGGATGATGACGGACGCCTCACAGGTATCCTTCCCCTCAAAAAGATGATTACAGACCCCTCTGTGAGCAAGATAAAGCGTGTCATGGAGGCGGACCCGAAAAGTGTAATTACTGATACCCCCATAGATGAGGTGGCTCTCGACTTCGAAAAATATGACCTTGTGGCGATGCCTGTAGTCGACACCATCGGTCGCCTCGTAGGACAGATTACTGTCGACGACGTCATGGATGAGGTGCGTGAGCAGAGCGAGCGCGACTATCAGTTGGCATCAGGTTTGTCTTCTGACGTGGATGCCGATGATAGTGTCTTCTCGCAAACTAAGGCACGCATACCATGGCTGCTCATAGGTATTGTCTCCGGTATCATTTCCTCAATCATTCTGGGTGGTTTCCAAGACCAGATAGCTGCCGTGACGGCACTTGCCCTGTTCATCCCCATCATTGGTGGCACTGGTGGTAATGTCGGTGTGCAGGCATCAGCTATCGTGGTGCAGGGTCTCGCAAATGGTACCCTCGAAATCAAAGAATTTGGCAAACAGATTGGTAAAGAGGTGCTTATAGGCCTTGTTAATGCCGTAATCATTGCTGCCGTAATTTTCATCTACAACCTCATAATGTTACCTCATGACTTCGCTGTGACCCTCGCTGTGACCATATCGCTCTTTGCTGTGGTAATGTTTGCCTCCCTGTTGGGCACTCTTGTGCCCCTCACCTTGGAGAAGCTGCACATTAATCCGGCATTAGCCACCGGCCCCTTCATTCAGATTTCAAACGACATAGTGGGCCTCGTGATATATGTCTATGTGGCCAAGGCCTGCCTTGCATTGCTCGGCACTTCCTCACCGATATAGCGAGTTGTTCTAAACATATTTTAACACAGGTGTGTTAAGGTTATGCATAGGTTAGGTTGTAACTTTGCACTGTAATCAGAAACCAAGAGCTTACATAAGCTCACTAATCAAAAAAGGAATACAATATGGCTAAGAAAAAATCTGCTTCCGACTCTCGTGCCCGCATTAGTGATGTCTCCGAAAAGATGAAGGCATTGAGTGTCACTATGGAACATATACATAAGGACTTTGGCACCGGCTCAATCATGCGTCTGGGCGACGATGCCATCGAGGATGTTGAGGTAATATCATCCGGCTCAATAGGTCTTGACGCTGCCCTGGGCGTGGGAGGCTTCCCCCGCGGTCGCATCATCGAGATTTATGGCCCCGAGTCTTCCGGTAAGACCACTCTTGCAATCCATGCCATTGCAGAGGCTCAGAAGCAGGGTGGTGTAGCAGCCATCATTGACGCCGAGCATGCCTTTGACCGCTTTTATGCCGAGAACCTTGGTGTCGACACCTCCAACCTGTGGATAGCTCAGCCGGACAATGGCGAGCAGGCCCTCGACATCGCCGAACAGCTTATTAACTCCGGCGCAATAGACATTCTGGTCATTGACTCTGTGGCTGCCCTCACACCTAAAGCAGAGATTGAAGGCGAGATGGGCGACAAGAATATGGGTCTGCATGCACGCCTCATGAGCCAGGCCATGCGCAAGCTCACCGGTGCTATTTCGCGCACACGCACTACTTGTATCTTCATCAATCAGTTGCGCGACAAGATAGGTGTAGTGTTTGGTAACCCCGAGACTACAACCGGTGGTAATGCTCTTAAATTCTATGCCTCCATACGTCTGGACATCCGTCCCGCCGTGGTGCTCAAAGATGGTGAGGATGTAGTGGGTCGCACCGTCAAGGTGAAGGTTGTGAAGAATAAGGTGGCACCTCCGTTCCGCCGCGCCACTTTTGACATCATGTTTGGCGAAGGTATTTCCAAAGAGGGCGAAATCCTTGACCTTGGTGTCGACCTGGGTATCATCAAGAAGAGCGGCTCATGGTTCAGCTATGATGGCCGCAAGGTAGCTCAGGGCCGCGAGGGAGCAAAGAAGGCTTTGGCAGAGGATGAGGCATTAGCCGAAGAGCTGACCGCCAAAATCAAGGCAGCCATGTCGGGCAAAGATGCCCCGGTACTCACCGAGAAGAAGCCGCAGCTCAGCGGAGCAGAGCTTACAGGCGAGAGCATCGATATGCCCGATGCCCCCGATGGAGACTTTGATGCCGATGACATCGATGTAGACCTCGATTAATGCCAGACATAGGTATACGCCCATAAAAAGGTCGTGTCGGTATCAATACCGACACGACCTTTTTATCAGGATGAGTGATTATTGTTTGCTCTTATAGACTTTGAGCACGGCAAAGAGGTAGAGTATCATGAGGATGCCGTCCACCATGATTATTGGCTTAATTGAGGTGCCAAGGAAGGCGAACAGGCCATTTATGATCAGGTATAGCACAAACATGACGCTTGAGGTGGACTTTATCACAATGTTGCTGCGAGGATATTCGCTTTGCTGTGCAAGCACGGCAACCATGGGCGGGACGAGTGCGCAGATGAATGCTATCACCCCCAAGCTGATCTGTATCTCAGCCGATTGAGTAATCTCAAAGATACCCCAACTGATGAATGCTGACAGGAGCACTATCAGTATAATTGACATATACTTCATAATTTCGGTGTTTAATCATCACTAAATACTTGCTTACGCAAGGAGGATGAGCTTATTGACTTCCGGGATATCTTGGGCCATACGCCAGCCTTCCATACCGGGGCACCACATCAGTGTGTCAGTGGTGATGAGCTTTTTGCAGATGAGTGTTTTGATTTCAGCTACATTAAGCGGGCCTGCCTGATGACCGTCAATAGCGGCATAATACATCACTTGTGGAGGTGTTTGGGCCGAGGGGGCCTGTGCTGAGGGTTGCACCATGCTTTGTGCCGAAGCATTCACATTGGGGGTGCGAGCGGTGACACCGGCGAAATTCATATTGGCCATGGCCTGATTCATTGTGTTGATCATCTGAGATGCAAGGGCAGTGCCCATGCCGAATTCTACCAAACGATCTACTGTACTCAGATCATTCATATCTGTAATTGATTTGTTGTTAATGTATTATGGCATTGGGGGAGGAGTAACGCCGCCGGGCATAGGAGGCATTGCAGGTGCAGCGGGAGCAGCGGGGGCGAAGATCGCGGCTAATTCAGGCACCTGTGCTGCGGCTACCCATGAGGGCATACCTTGCTTCCATACGAAGCTCTGGGCATTCATCTGGCCGTTAGTAACCATCTGGCGCAATTGGTCTATGGTGAACGGCCCATATTGCTGACCGCCGGCGGAGAGCATCCATTCAGGTACGGCAGGGGCCGCCGGTGCGGGGGGCATACCGGGCATTGGCGGGGGTGTCATGCCATTCACACCGCCGGGCATTCCGGGCTGTTGCATACCGCCGGGCATCCCGGGCTGCATAGCGTTTTGATACTGGCCGTTCATGGCCTGACCCATATTGTTTACCATTTGGCCCATCTGTGAGCCCATAGCGCCACCTACGGCCATTGATGTCATGAAGGCTGCCGGGTCTATGCCTGAAGAACCGGCACCGCCACCGATACCGGTGTTGCCGAGATTGTTAGCGGCAGTCTGCAATACATCGGCCTGGCGATTGAGAGCATGAGCACCAATATATGTTGACTCTGTCTGCAGGCGCTGTGCACGCTGTGCCTCTTCGCGCTGTATGGCCATTGTGGCCTCCATATTCTCTGCGTTGATACGTTGCATATCCTGCATGTTGCGGATATTAACGGTGGTCTGAGCCTCAATTGTAGCGGCCTGTTGGGCTGCGGTGACACGATGCAACTGCTGATAGCCGTCGCTGTCTTTGTCTACCTCAATGGCTGAGATGTCTATACGGCGCAGATGCACACCGAAGTCCTCCTCAAGGTCGGCAGCCAAGCGCCCCTTCACCAGGTCATTAATCTCGTCGATGCGGCGCTCTATCTGCATCACAGGGAGCTGATGGTCTTGCGGGGCATTGCTCACCACAGATTTGATGCGGCGCATCACGGCATCCTTGATTTCCTCCTTAAACTCCTCGAGGGTGAAGTTGATCAAGCGGTGCATCTTGGTGAACAAGGCCACATCGCGGATGCAAAAGCCGATGGAGCCGCGGATAGCGACCGGCACACCGAAGTCCAGGAAGCGCGGGTCATAGACATCAAAGAAGGGAATGCCGAAGTTGAGCTTTACAATACCGGCAGTGTTGATGAAGTAGACCTCGGCCTGGAAGGGAGACTCGCCACCAAAAGCCATGCCTACTATCGAGCTCAGCACCGGGAAGTTGGCTGTCTTGATAGTTTCGTCAAATGGGCCGGTGATTATATCTTGCATCGCGCCATCCTTCTGCTTGTAGACGAATACGGCAGACTCGCCATCCTTCACGCGCAGAGATGAGCCATAACGGATAGAATTTTCGCGGCTGGTGGAATTGGTCTCCTGTCCCAGCGGACGCCATTTCCATACCAAATATTCAGGGAGGTCACAACGGATGACATTCATCAGTCCGCCCCCTTTACCTTTTCCAAAAAGTCCCATTTATGTATGTTTTTTATTGTCTGTTAAGTGATGATTAAAAAATACCAAGTTGGTAATCTTAATCATCATACATAATTTACCAATTTATTTTTTAATCATCACTAAATTGAGCAGTCACTTATAGTTTCTTAACTTTGATGCCCATAGTTTTGGCAGTGCTCTCCATGGCACTCATTAGATCCTCATCGTCGCTGTAGTTTGCTTTGATGCGCTTCATCACCTCCTCGCTCTTGCTCTTCCATGCCTTCTTTGTGGGGTCGAAAGAATTAGCCGCAGAATAAGAGGAGCAGGCAAGCTGCAAGAAGTTTGACAATGATTTCTTATTGTTAGGCACCAGGAAGGTGCTGATGGTATTAGATTTGCGCTGATAGAAGTTAGCCTGTTGGAAGGCCAATTTCATAGGGTTTAGAGAGTTCATCTCCGCATCAATGGCATCAAGTTTGTCCACAAGCTGTTGGATGGGGCTCTCGGCCTCGACAGCACTTAGTGCAGCGCCGGCAAACTCGTATCCACACTGCGGGCACACGGTAGCATCAGCCTTGTTGATTACGGCGTTGCAAGCCGGGCATTTGCGCAGGGAGCCCATCTTGACGGTGTTATTGTCTCTGGGTGCGCCCATCGGTGCAGCCGGTGCGGCCATCGGTGCAGCCATGGATTGAGCCTTCTTTTGCTCGGCCTCCAGCTTCTTGCGCTGCTCAAAGAGGCGAGCCTCAAGCACCATGACAAATTCATCCATCGATACACCTTCGGCCTGAGCATTGCGTATGAGCACCTGGCGCTCCAAGTCGGTGATTTCGCCGTCGGCAACGGCAGAGTCAATGAGTGAGTTGAGCCTGTCGCTCATGCCATTGGCAGACTTTGAATTTTGGTGAGCATCGGGAGCTCCCGGAGCAAACGGCATCGGAGGAGTAGGAATGGCGTCGGAACCAAAAAGTGAAGACACCTCGGGCACATTGCCGGCCGGCAGCCATGATGACATGCCTTGAATGAACACGTATGTCTCGCGGGTGAGGGAGCCGTTGTTAATCATGTCAATGAGAGTAGCACGCTCGTAGGGGCCATACTGCTGCCCGTTGATCGCCACCATCACTGAGAGGGGTGCCGGAATGTTTGAGGGCACCGGAGGGGGAGCCGGAGTTGCTAAAGGTGACTGTTCCCGTACATCCATCTGCTGATTATTATTGCTTGACGTAAAATCGCGGAGCACTTCTTCACTCTGTTCTATTATCTTACCCATCACATTGCGCGGGTTAAACTTATCAAATAATCCCATATTCAAAAAGATCAAATAGTTAGTGTCCGCAAAAATAGCAAAAAAAATCGAGTTACGGACAAAAGCTATATATTTTTAACATTTTTTTCGGAATATAAAAAGCAGGGGGGCAACAGACAACGGCGGGAAAAACGGACAAAGGTAGAGAATGCAATGAGATTGTGCTCGAAAGACGCAAATCCGAGCGATTTGTTGTAGTTGCGAGGGTGTTGCAGAACTACCCTAGAAAAATGGACAAAAGCCTCAACTTTCACAA
>JAMPDX010000024.1 GCA_023665425.1 Muribaculaceae bacterium | reverse complement strand
GTTATATAAAAAATTGTAATAGTCAGATTATGCAATTGAAGGTGATCTGAGAGATTAGGCGGTATCGGAGTGCTAAAAAGCAAGAAAATACCAGCGCCCAAAGTTACAAAAAAATTCTTAAAATAGCAAGAAATATCAAAAAAATAATTAATAGCGTAGTAAAATAGGAATTTGTGCCTTTATTGTCCGTTGCTTTTTACTTGCTTGTATGCGGCATTAAGATTGCTCGGCGACAAAATTTGTTCCAACAATGGGTATTCTTGTTTAGGTTGTTCCGTTGTTAAATATCTGTCCACCACGCGCATGAAAGTCTGTACCCCCTCATAGCCTTTGGCTTTCGGCCTACTCTTTTGAGGGCGGCTATCGTTCCTTGCCGATATTTTCTGCATTCTTCCTTTCATTTGATGATGTTTGACAATATTCACTTCGGTCGGGTTCAGTCCTTCCCTTGCGCTATCCTCGCAAGGTACTATGACCTCGGCTGACCTCTCACGGCAAACTTTACTCCGCAGTCTTGAGTAAATGGGTCGCAACTGCGTCCGTGATACCTCCCCGATTAAGAGCATAATCTTTCACACTTATACCTGTATACCTACTTGATTTACGCCACTCGTTCCGAATTGCTATCGGGCTTTGACTTCAACAGCAGTCTCACCCACGAGCAAACGCCTTGGTATCAAGTTTCTGTACGTTAGGCCAGTGATTTGCCTCTGACTTCCTTTACGCCCTATGTTGCCATTGGCAGCTTGTCTTTGGCTGTACGCTTGCCGCTATCAGACCGCGTTAGGGACTGGCACCATTAGATTATGCTCATGTCGGGCGAACAACACAGAGCGTCTGCACATGTAAGGCATGGCAGACGCTGTAAATGATGTGGGTGTGTATTGTGTTAAAAGGATTTGGTGAGGGTGTTTGCGAGTTTGCCGTTAACGTAGGTTTTGACTATTACGCCCACATTGCGTGCTGAATTCACAGCCCAGTTGTCGTCCCACATATTAAAGAAACATGAGAAGTCCTCATGATAACGGTTTGAGTCGGGTACGTAGTTTAATGTCACAATCCTTCCGCTAAGCGGTTTGCCATTCTCGGTCAACTGTATTGTGGTTTTGCAGTTTTTGTCTTTGGCAAGGTAAACATATGCATCCATGATCACGTCAATTACTTTAATGTATTGTTGGCCATACTTATATCCCGAAGAATACTTTGCCTTGGGCTTATAGTCACCAAATACGGCTTTGGGGCCTGTGAGTTCTGCGCCTTCTTGGGTAATAGAGATTTTTGCACCATTTTTTTTGGCATCATACATCATCGTTTCATCGTTATAAGTGATGTCCTTGTATTTAGGAGCTGCCAAAACCGTGTTGGTGTTAGCATCAAATATCCCTTCAAGACCATTTTTTACGATGATAACAATTGACGATTTTTTGTCGAATATTTTGATGTCGTCATAGGATTCTGATTTTTCCGATTTGTAGCTTTTTTGACACCATGCTTTCCCACCTTTTTTGAGTACAAGTAAATGTGCAATGGGCATATGTTCAATCAGATCATATTCAGGGGGATAAGTGTACGTTTCGCTTTCGAGGTCATAGATTCCATATTTCCCGTTCTGCTTGATGATATATTTTTTACCACCGTGACCATCCGAGATGTATTCTATATCATCACCTTGAGCATCCTTAGCAATCAAACGTGGGGCAGATGAGGTAACCTGATAGATGCCCGTTTTACCATCTTTGGTAAAAATCATGTAATCGCCTCCCTCAGACACATTCTCGTACACATTGCCTGTTGGAGCGTGCTTATCGGAACCATAATATTCATGGTAGAGGCCATCTTCTTGTTTTAAGTAATTTCGGTCTATGGAAGAGCTACGGACCTCAACATAATCGGCGGGGAAACTATCTCCGGTTATGGCGTTGTAGACATTGTTAAGTGTCACGATATAATTTCCCATGACATAGAAGTCATCTTGTTGAAAATTACCCTCCTGGGGTAAATAAAATTTGGCATCCTTAATGTTTTGGAGAAGCACAGTGCCGTCAGGTTTGGTAATGGTGTAATAATCACCTCTCTTGATGGCAAGCAGATTGCCCATTTTTTTAATATCGGTATCGTAGGGATAACTGTTGCCTTGCTCGTCAAAGCACATGCGCACATAGGGGTCGCCGCCAAAATATCTATTGACTATTTCCTTATCTATCGAGGTGTCATAGTTGAGTTGTCCGGCCAACTTTGTTATTCCGCCGTTATTGCTGTAATTATCCATTCTAAAGGCATCAATGCCCACGCCGGGAACCCACACATGGAAGTCATAGCTGTAATACTTCCTGTTAAATTCGTCCATGTAACACAAAAACACGTTGTTTTTCCCGGGGAATATATCAATATCCTCATACATGGTGTCAAGAACCTTCTTCCCACCAGAGTTCACCACGCCAACTCTGCCCTTGTTATCTTTAACTAAATAGAAGTCTACGTTCTGTCCGGGCACGTTGAAAGGGTCGCTGATTGCCAAATATTTATAGTCGACAAACGGCTTCTCTTGCCCTTCACGCTGCAGGCCCACCTTGCCGTTTTTCTCCACCTGCCATACTCCGGGCTGAGTATGGGGCTTGATGCCGGTGGCATCTTTAGGGGTTATGAGTATCTTGCCTGTATTGTCAATCAAGCCTTTCCTGCCTTTGAGGTCAATTACGTAGTGGGTGTCGTCAAGCCGGGTCACCGAGGTAAGCTCGGGCTTGATGAGGTAGATGCCGTTGTAGTCGATGATCCCTTTTTTATCTTTTACTGTGACAATGAGTGCGTTACCATCCAATGGAGTGATGTCGGTAAACGCAACACCGATACCTAATGGCTTGCCGGTAGTGTCAATAAATCCTTTAAGGTCTTTTGCCTCTACTTCGGCGGTAACAGCGCCGTTGGGCTTGATGGAAAAACTGCCCGCTTTATCCCATTTGGGCTTCACAGCCCATGAGCCGGAGGCGTCAACGTATCCCCATGTGTTTTTCTTTGTATCTTGCTGCGGAGTAAGATTCTGCGCGCTGACATAGGCTACAGATATTGCCATGACCACGATAGTAATTGCTAAATTCTTCATATAATAAAAGTGATATGCCATTCAGCCACAATGGCTATTACTAAATTAAAAGAGGCGTGGGCTGCTATGCCACGCCTTTAGCTGAAGGTGGTAGGAAAACCTTTGTAAGAAGATGTGGAAATAACAGCTCCACGCCTTATGGACGTGGAGACAGTTATGACATTCTCTTGCTTACATGAATAGTTTCCTACGCTTTTCAACTACAAGCAGAAGACATAACGCCTCTTGTTTTTCAATATGTTGAGGACAGACTACGCCTATCCGAATGCAAAATTACGAAAAATAATTGGATTAAGAGACATTCAAGCTCAATAATTTGAATAAATTGCGACTGCTCCGAAATAGGAATTTGTGATGTTGTCACAATGTGATAAACACCGGGGAAATATACTTGTAGATCAAGTTTCACAAATCATTGTGTATGACATTAACAAGCAGTAATTCGGCGGGCTACGCACGCCTTTTGCCTGTCTGCACAACCCCGCACACCCACGGCTATCGCCGTGGGTGCATGGGGTTGCCGGTAAATCGATATATTTTTGAAACCAAGGCGATTTTCTTAGTTTTTAAGCACACACAACCATTCGACACCCTCGTCAAGGTGCTTCTAAATGTTGGTGAATTCGTAGCCGCATTGGGGGCATGAGATGGCGCGCGCTTTGTTAATGACGGCGTTGCAGGCCGGGCATTTGCGCAATACGCCCATGTGTCTGACGTTGCTGACATTCATAGGGGGTGGCGGCGGGGTACCAACGGATAAGGAGGGTGATTGGGTCTGCATCGATTTCAGTTCGAGGCGGCGCTCGTAGAGGCGTGCCTCGAGTATCACAACAAACTCATCCATCGGCACATTCTCAGCCTGCGCATTGCGTATAAGCACCGCGCGCTCTATATCACTTATATCTCCGTTGCATACGGCAGACTCGATAAGGGCGTTGAGCTTGTCGCTCAGTCCGTTTTTGTATTTGTGTAAATTTTGGTTGGACATATCGGGCCTCCCGGAGGCTATTGTGCCGGGTACCGGGGGTGGCGGAGGAGAGCCGGGCACCGGGGGAAGTGGTGCTCCGGGCACGGGTGGTGGCGGTGGTGCAAAATTAGATGTGTCGGTCCAATATGGTTTGTTGTTCATCGTGAGATAAGAGTGAATAGTTGGTTGTTATAGGGCTCCTTGCTCGATGAGGGTGGCCACACGGTCTATGATGGCATCTTCACGGTTCTTCTCCGGGTGCCATCCTTGCCGCAGGTTCATGCCGAAGAAGCGACCGAAAGTCTGCCAGAAACCGGCTCGGAAGCTCCCCAGGAAGGCCTTGACTATGCCGAAGCTGCTCTGGTTTGTCTCGCGGTTGATGAGCTTGAGCAACACTTTGCCCTGCCCTTTGGTGAACTTTTTAATTACCGGTTTATATTTCTCAAAGATATCCTTTTCGAGAGTTTTGAGGTGGGCATCTCGCTGCCTTTGTGTTGGCAGCGTCTGGATGTACTCGTATGTCTCCACCAGGGTGTTGAAGGCCAATTTGGCGTATGGGAGGGTCTTGCGCACGTCGCGCACGGTCTTCCAGTAGAACTCCTCTTCCTTCTTGTTTTTGAATTTCAAATCCGGGTAGACGTACCAGTCTTTGAAGATGGTCATACGCACCGTGTCGCCATACTCATCGACTATGTGATAGTACCCTCTGAAGAGGTTTATTTTCACATTCTGATTGTAGATATCCTCCTCCCCTTTGAGTTGGGCAGAAGCATCAGTGGGGTATAGCCATGCAAATAAAAGCATGGCTACTAACAGGCTCACGCGTACGATATGTTTATGTCCCCAAAAGATATTCATCGACAGTTATTAATGCAATCTCAGTAAATGTAGAAAAAAGTTAATACAACAAAGGCTAAATGTAGAAAATCATCTCCGGACCATGAAGAAACAACAGCTCAAGGGCAGAGATATGTGTTGGGATATCAGACGGCCGCTTTCGCAGGTTGCAGGTGTCCGGATGTCGAGATAGCCATCTGACGAGCTCCGGGAGGTTGGAACAGTTGAGGAATGCCCGGTGGAGCCCCGCATTGAGGGTGGAGAGATGCTCTATGGGCCCGGACAAGTATATCGGAGCAAACGCATCTTTGAAGTACGGGAAGTACGGGAGGGCACCATAGGCGCTTGTGATGGCTTGCCAGTGCTTGTGCCTCCAGTCGTCGTGCTCGCTTAGTCTGAGTGCCTCAAAAGGGGCCTTACCGAGGAGTTTGCGTCCCCCTTTGATGGGGACGGTGAGTACTTGCTCTCCCCACGCTCCCCGTATGATGCCGGCCCGCGGGTCAGGGACCATCACAGGCGCTTCATCCACACCTATGTGATGTCTCAGCCACGAACTATACCACGAGATGCTTGGCAGGTAGGGGAGCATTGGTCTATTTGTCAGGGTTGGGGTCTTTGAGTACACGGTTCCAACGGATGTTGGAGGGGAAGGATTTCTCTCCGTCAAATGAGATGAGCACTGTGACCGGGCGCCCCACGATGTGGTCTTCCGGCACGAAACCCCAGAAGCGGGAGTCAGCCGAGTTGTCGCGGTTGTCACCCATCATCCAGTAGTAGTCCATCTTGAAGGTGTAATACTCTGTGGGCTTGTCGTTGATATATATCTTGCCGTTTTTCACCTCAACCTTGTTGCCCTCGTAAGCCTCGATAGCGCGGCGATAGACAGGCAGGTTGTTGAGGGTGAGGTGCAGAGTGGAGCCTTGCTTGGGTATCCAAAACTCGCCCATGTTTTGCAGACTCCAGCCCACGTTGCCCCACAGGGGGAATATGTGGTAGTAAGTCTCGCCGAATATTTCGGTGGCAAGCTGTATGTCGCCGTTCACCTGCGGCATCTCTTTGAGCTGCGTCAGTGCCTGCTTGGTGAGGGGTACGAGATACAGATAGTTGCCTTTTTCGTCGCGTGCCGGCTTGCCGAAGCTGTCAGGCACCACATGGACATCGCCGAGTGAAATCTCCAGAGCTGTCCACTGGTCATCGGTTATCTCTCCGCTCACGGGCACCACATAGTTGTGTTGCACAAACTTGGGGTCTTGAAGCGGCTTGCCGTTGATGTATATCACATCGTTTACTATCTTTAAGCGTTCGCCGGGGAGGCCTATGGCACGCTTAACGAAGTTCTCGCGGCGGTCTACGGGACGCACTACGATATCGCCATACTTTTCCTTGTTGGTAAGTATCTCTTGGCGGCCATCGGGGATGCCGGCCTGTTCGAGGTCGAATACCTCCTCGTAGAATGTCTTTTGCGGATCGAGCTTGAGAGGCACTGTGTCTGTCTGCGGGGCGTTGAACACCACAATGTCGAAGCGCTCCACATTGCGCAGGCCGGGGAGGCGATGGTAGTCAAACTCAATGGCCTGGCTGTAGCTCTTGCCGCCGATTAGGGGCATGGTGTGCTGCGCCAGCGGGAAGTGGATGGGGGTCTGCGGCACCCGCGGGCCGTAGGTGAACTTGTCTACCAGCAGATAGTCGCCGGTGAGCAGAGTCTTCTCAAGGGATGATGAGGGTATCTGGTAGTTCTGTCCTAAGAATGCGAATATGAAGTACACCAAAATCAGTGCATAGACTATGGCATCAACCCAGCCCATGACCATGCGGGTGGTCTTGCTCTTTGACTTTTTCCACCATGTGAAGGGGATGTAGCCGGTGATGTATATATCGAAGAGCAGAAACCACACCAAAGCTACCCAGGGGTTGCCGAGCCAGATGACCCAAAGGAAGAATACGAGGGAGACAATTCCGAATCGTATCCAGCGCTTGGTGGTGTTCTCTTTGACACGACGTATGAAGTCGGCCTTGAAGTTATTGCTGTTTTGCATTGTGATATAGGCTAAGAGTCCATTTCATAAAAAATTTGACCTTAGGGGTCGTATACTTGAGGCGATGTCAGTTCATGACTGAAAGGAACAACCTTTAGGTTGTGACTGAGAGTCAGGGACTGAGAGCGGCCAAAGTATGCGAGTCGTCGGTATCTTTTTTATGGAATATTCCATTTTAGGTTATTTTATAATTTTCACAACTCAGAGTTCATTTTGTAAAAGTTACTTAAGTCCGGGTTCTTTCTGGCTAATTTCTTTCATCTTCTCCAGTCACATAGCTCGCTATGTTCCCTACGAAGATAAAAGAAATTATCTCAAAAATAACCCGCCCCTAAGGTTAAATTTTTTATGAAATGGACTCTAAATTATTGAGTTTAGGACATCGGCCATGGTGTAACGGTGCCCTTTGGGAGCAAGAGCGAGCCATTCGGCGGCAATGACGGCACCGGAAGCGAAGGCCTTGCGGTTCTTGGCATCATGCTTCAGGGTGATGGTGTCTTCGGGAGAGTCCCATATTACCTCATGTATGCCAATCACTTCACCTTCGCGGCCATGGGTTATTGGTAATGCTTTGAGAGGCATCTTGTCGCGGCCCGGCTCAACCCATACATTATAACGGTCGTTGTTCTCTATAATTGTGTTGGCCAGCAGAATGGCGGAGCCGCTGGGGTGGTCCTTCTTATGCACATGATGTATCTCATGGATGCGTGCCTGATACTCGGGGAAGGGAGCGAACATCTTGGCCATCAGTCGCGAGGCGGCGCGAGTGATGTTCATGCCGATGGAGAAGTTGGGGGCCCAGAGCAGTGTGGCGCCCTTGTCGCAATAGCTTGACACCTCGTCCCAGATGAGCTCGGTAGCCCATGCCGTGGTACCACTGACCACCGGCACGCCGGCCTCAAAACACTGGCGTATGTTGTCCCAGCCGCTGTCCGGCACGGAGAAGTTGATGGCCACATCAGCACTCTTAAACTCCGGACTATCAAAGTCTTGCTGATTGTCTTGGTCTATGATACAAACTATCTCATGGCCACGCGATTTGGCCACTTGCTCTACCTCATGGCCCATGCGGCCATATCCTACTATTGCTATCTTCATCTTAGAGCTTGTTTAATAAAAATGTGAATATCCGGGCGGAGTTCTTTCAATGAAAGAGAAACTCGAATTCAATTTTCTTCAATGTGCAAAATTAACGAAAAAATCCCATATCATCATTAAATTTAACGAACTTTGACATTACAGGCATCTGCTGATGAAAAAATATGGCGCTGAAAAGGTAAAATATGAGAAACTTTTGCTAACTTTGCCGTTTGATGAGAGATACTATCCCTGACATAGAAGATAAGACCAAAGAGCCCGCCGGCGATGCTAAAACGGCTCCTCGCACCGGGCATTTGACCATCAGTTCGCTGCTACGCTTCGTTGTGCCTCTGGCCATCACAATTTTATTGGTGTGGTATATGATGAAGCATTTGGACTTTGAGCAGTTATGGTATACTGTGCGCCACGGTGTGGACTATAAATGGATACTTATGGCCATGGGGGTGAGTGTCTTTTCGCACATCTTCAGAGCCTTGCGCTGGAGGCTGCAGCTGCGCGCCATAGGAGTAAAGCCGCCGCTGTTGGCCCTTTGCTGCTCCATATTCGGCACCTACGCTCTCAATCTGGTGTTCCCTCGCCTTGGCGAGGTGTGGCGTTGCACATACATCTCCAAGCGAGAGAAGGCTCCATTTGCCAAGGTGCTGGGCTCTATGGTGGCCGACAGGCTCTCAGACACACTGACGGTGCTCTTGATTTTGCTGCTCACATTGTGTCTGGCCCACAGCCAGATTATCGAGTTCATGGACAAATACCGCATCGGTGCCGATATGCTATCTATGCTCTCCTCGATAAAGTTCTGGGGTATAGCAATTGTGGTAATTGGGGGTATTATAGGAGTGTTTTATGTATTTCGTAATACCAAGCCAATCAAGGTTATACGTCGTATGTTGGGTGATATGTGGGGTGGCTTTGCCGCCATTGCGCGCATGAAGGGGCGAGGTGCTTTCGGTCTGTACACTCTATGTATTTGGGGTTGCTACTTCCTGCAGCTCTATTTGGCCTTCTTTGCCTTCAGCTGCACCTCCGATCTTATCAAGGCTCCCGGCACATACTGTGGTCTTCTGCCCTGCCTTGTGGCCTTTGTGCTCTCATCTGTTGGTATGGCTGTGCCCAGCAACGGCGGCCTCGGCCCATGGAATGTATGTATCATCTTCGCATTGGGTATGTATGGTGTGGCAACCGAGCCTGCTACCGCAATGAGTATCGTGGTATGGAGCGCACAAACTCTTATGCTGATTATATTAGGTATTTATACTGCTATTTACACAACTAAACAATGAAAATGTTCAATAATACAGACGATGACGATAGAGACGACCTGTATGACAAGATGCAGGAGATAGAGCCCCCTAAGCCCAAGGAACCCAAGGTTCCGAAGGATGATCCGCAATATTGGGACCGAGACGAGGGGGAATGGGACCATCTCATACCGGGCACACGGCGACGAAAATTGCTGATATGGGGCGGCAGTGCTCTCGCCATAGTTCTGGCGCTTGGCCTGTTGGCCGTTTGGCTATGCTCCCCTTACGTGCAGGATGCCGTGCAATATGGATACGTAGACCATGTGGAGGAGCGTGGCAATCTGTTTAAGACTTACGAGGGCAATCTCATACCCTATAAGAGTATGCATGACACCACGCGTATGTTGGAGAAGGACTTCATTTTCTCAACCTCCTCCAAGCTGGGACGCACACTCCGTTCATACCAGAATAGCGGGCGACCACTGCGTGTGGAGTATCGCACCTACAGGTATGCAATGCCGTGGCGCGGCGACTCTCGCACCGTCATCATCCGCGTAGACACCGTAAGCCCTGACAGCATCCTCCCCCTGCCCGTCCGCCGCTGACAAGTCACAATTACTTAAAAATACTACCCCCTCGTATAAGTGTAGATATTAGGCACTCATACGAGGGTTAGTATTTTTCGACACAGATCAATAATTCAAGTTTCGCAAGTTAATGTGTAAAACATTAACAAGCAGTAAATCGGCGGGCTACGCACGCCTTTTGTTTGCTTACTCAACCCCGCACACCCACGGCTATCGCCGCGTGTGTACGGGGTTACTATAAGTCGGTGTCCTTACGGACACTAATAACTATAACATATTCAATAGAATACTACCTGCGAAATTTTTGCGGGGATGGGTCTTTTATACCTCGAGGTCTACGTCGGTCAGTACATGCCAGGGCAGGCCATCCTTGGCGAGCTCTTCGAGGAAGGGGTCCGGGTCAAACTCTTCGACGTTGCGCACTCCGGGCATTACCCATTTACCGGTGAGGAACATCATGGCGCCTACCATGGCGGGCACGCCGGTGGTATAGCTCACAGCCTGTGCACCGGTCTCTTTGTATGCCTCCTGATGTGAACAGTTGTTGTAGATATAATATGTGGTGGGCTTGCCATCCTTGCCAAGGCCGGAAATGCGGCAGCCGATAGAGGTCTCGCCGGTATAGTTCTCTCCAAGGCTTCCGGGGTCGGGGAGCACAGCTTTCAGGAACTGTATGGGCACTATCTCGCGTCCCTCATACATCACCGGATCAATACGCGCCATGCCTATATCTTGAATTACGCGCAGGTGAGTGAGATACTCTTGTCCGAAAGTCATCCAGAAGCGTGCGCGGCGGATGGTGGGGAAGTTCTGCACGAGGCTTTCAAGCTCCTCATGGTAAAGCAGATAGCTCTCACGCTCACCTATATTAGGATAGGTCAGAGGCTTGTGTATCTCCAGATTTTCGGTCTCAACCCATTTACCGTCTTCCCAGTATTTGCCCTTCTGAGTTATCTCGCGGATATTGATTTCGGGGTTAAAGTTGGTGGCGAAAGCCTTGCCATGGTTGCCGGCATTGCAGTCCACGATGTCGAGATACTGCATTTCGGAGAAGTGATGTTTGGCGGCGTATGCCACGAAGATTGCACTCACGCCGGGGTCAAAGCCGCATCCGAGTATAGCAGTCAGGCCGGCCTTCTCAAAGCGGTCGCGGTAGGCCCACTGCCATGAGTACTCAAAGTGAGCCTCATCCTTGGGCTCATAGTTGGCAGTGTCAAGATAATTGACACCACACTGCAGGCAGGCCTCCATGATGGTGAGGTCCTGATAAGGGAGAGCCACATTGATACAGAGCACCGGTTTGTGTTTGCGGAAGAGTTCGCACAGCTCCTCAACAGAGTCGGCGTCTACACGGTCTGCAGAGAAGTTTTTGGCCCCAATCCTGTCGACCAGAGCTTGGCACTTGCTAAGTGTGCGAGAGGCTATCACCACCTCGTTAAATACGTCGGGGTGCTGGGCGCATTTATGAGCCACGACAGTGCCTACACCTCCGGCACCGATGATAACTACTTTATTCATAATATATTATTTTGTTTTGTCTTTGTTAGTGATGATTCAAAAATACCAAGTTGGTAATCTTAATCATCATATAAAATTTCACCAATTTATTTTTTAATCATCACTTAGCGGCGGCCGTCTCATCCCATATATACAAGCGGTCTGAGGGGCGCACCTTGGCAGGCACGGCGATAGAGAAATGTTCACCCTTGTGCACCACATCCACCGGCTTGAGGTCTACACGTATCTCCTCGGGAGTGATGATGAGGGCTCCGGTAGTAGGGCCGGTGATTATCAGCTCGGTATCTGGAGTGAGCTCGCCGCTCTCAAGTTTGAACTCCGCCACACCTATCTTGGAGAAATAGCGGATGGCACGGGCCGCATATCTCTTGACCCTGGTAGCTGATGAGCCGTATTTTGCGCTCCATTCGCCCAGGCGCTGCCCCATGTAGTAACCATCCCAAAAGCCGCGGTTGAACACCTTGGCCAGACGCTCATCCCAGGCGGCTATCTTCTGCTTGGTATATGTGCCCTCGCAGATAGCCTTCAGGGCCTCGTCATAGCAGCTTACCACCTCATGCACATATTCGGGCCCGCGAGCGCGTCCCTCTATCTTGAAGACGGTGACGCCGGCATCAACCATCTTGTTCAAGAAGTGAATGGTTTTAAGGTCCTTAGGCGACATAAGGTATTTGTTGTCAACCTCAATTTCGGCTCCGGTCTCCATATCTGTGAGCCGATAGGAGCGGCGGCATATTTGTCCGCAAGCACCACGGTTGGCTGAAGAGTTCATCTCATGCAGGCTCATGTAGCACTTGCCGGATACCGCCATGCACAAAGCGCCGTGGCAGAACATCTCAAGCCCTATCGGCTCTCCCTTGGGGCCGCGGATATCCTCTTGGCGTATAAGGCTCGAAATCTCCGATACTTGCTCCATATTCAGCTCGCGGGCAAGCACCATGACATCAGCCCATTGCGAGTAAAACTTCACAGCCTCGATGTTGGAGATATTCACTTGGGTAGAGATATGCACCTCCTG
The DNA here is from genome assembly GCA_023665425.1 of Muribaculaceae bacterium. GTDB lineage: Bacteria > Bacteroidota > Bacteroidia > Bacteroidales > Muribaculaceae > Lepagella. The sequence goes on along the minus strand of JAMPDX010000024.1, from coordinate 3,208 downwards.
CCCAATAGAGCGGGCATACATGATGGCAGCAATGTCTGAAGCTATGATGGCGGTGATGCCGCTCTCATGGGCTGTGTCAATGATTTTGCGCATCAACTCAAGGTCCGAGTCATACATCACTGTGTTCACAGTCAGATAGGTCTTCACCCCCTTGGCAGTGCACGTGGCGGCTATATCGCGAAGGTCCGCAAGCGTGAAATTGGCACTCGAGCGAGAGCGCATGTTCAGCCCCTCGACACCGAAGTACACGGCATCTGCCCCGGCTGCCAGCGCTGCTGCAAGGCTCTCACGACACCCTACGGGAGCCATTATTTCGAAATCTGAACGCTTCATATTGGCAAAATTACAAAAAATCCGCAACTTGACCAAACCTGTGAGTTCGCCAACTCAAAATCTACAGCCACGACACCTCCTTAAAGGCATATCGGCGCAGTCTCCCCTCGCTCGAGAGGATGAGGTGCCCAAGGGGTTCCACTGCATAGATGGTGGCCATAAAGCGTTCGCCGGTGCCCACATCATAAAAGGGATGTTCCATTCCGTCAGCACGCCATAAAGCAGACATATATTCGGCGTGAAGGGCGCGAAAATCATTCTCCCTCAGCCTTGCAAGGTATTTGTTAATATTCTCCACAAGGGCTTGCAGGAAGGCTTCGCGGTCGGTCTCCTGGCCTGTAAGCTGCAGCACGCTCACCGGGTTTGGCGCATCAGACTTAAACTCCCGCTGATTGAGATTGATGCCGGCACCCAGCACGGAGTGCGCTATCAGAGCCTCGCCACCGTCGGGAGCAGCCTCAACGGAGTGAGATATCAGTATCCCGCATATCTTCTTGTCGCCGGCATAAATATCGTTGGGCCACTTTACCTTACACTCCACCCCGCATATATCCTTAAGAGTGTGCACAATAGCCAGGCTCATAGCCTCGGAAATATAAAATTGAAGGCGTGCTGCAAACCCGGGTATGCGGCTCAGCATCGAGAAGAGCAGATTGGCCCCCGCCTCGGACTCCCACGTGTTGCCGCGCTGGCCACGCCCGCAGGTTTGATAGTCTGCGGTGACTACTGTGCCGCAGACCATCCCACCGGCATTCTCGGATATATACGTATAAGTAGAGGGGAGGCTATTGAAGTGCAATCTGTTCATGGCATCATGATTTTACGCGAGCCATCTGCCAACTCATCCATATATATATGTATAGTATCCTCCGGCAGAATACCCGGCGTATTCTCCGGCCACTCCACAAAGCACCAGCTGCCGGAGTTCAACAAGTCAACAGCCCCGACATCAAAAGCTTGACTCTCATCCTCCAGCCGATACATATCGAAATGATAGATATCATCCTCAGCACCTTCGTAATGATTGACAATAGCAAAGGTGGGAGAATTGACCTCATCATCTGTCACCCCCAAAGCTTCAGCCAAGGCCGCAACAAAAGTAGTCTTGCCCACGCCCATACCCCCGTGAAAAGCCAATACACGGGTCTGCACAGGCAGAGCTGCAAGCAGTTGCCGAGCTGCCTGATGCAACTCATTTAAATCGCTAACAATTATCTCCATATTGAGCGCAAAGTTACTAAAAAAAATCCACTTTTTATCGCCAAACGCAATAAGCCGTCCCCTAAGGTAAGGAGACGGCATCCGTTACAATTTTAATATATGCTCTAAATCTTATTTATAAGGTTAAGAGCAGCAAAATAACAATCGGCAATAGTAAGCCACTCCTGGACTGTCCCCTGGGTGGTATAACCACGACCCTCATTGGGGATACCGATAGTACGTTCAGCCTCATCCTCTGTCATAGTATGGACAATAGGCTTCACAGTAATCCCCTTCTTATAATAATTGTCTACTCCCACAGCTGCACCCGGGCCAATCAGATACAAAGTGTCAGACACCCGATAAATGCCATGGATGGTCCACACACTACTCTTACCATCAGAATTTGTGACAGTAACCTCCGGAGGATAATGGAACCCCGCCTGCGCATTGTCCCACATAATAGCACCAATATCGCGAGACTTCATATCAAGTGCTATATCCTCTTTTGCGCGCTCAAACAATACCTGAGCATCTGCCTGATTGCGCATCTCCTTGTTCATTACATTTGCGTTTTCCATAATATTTGTGCTTTTAAAACTACAACCACCACCGCCGATAAAAAGTTGAGCCTTAGAAGCTTAAATAACGTTAAAATACCCCTAAACACACGAAAAAAAGAGCCCGGGTAAAGATTTTAATCAAAAAATTTGGTGGAATTAAAAAATATGCCTAACTTTGCGCCTGCAAATTGCGCCCCTCTATGCAGGGACGGTTGCGCTATGTGGCCCATTCGTCTATCGGTTAGGACGAGAGATTTTCATTCTCTAAAGAGCAGTTCGACTCTGCTATGGGCTACCATTTAATAACACAATATAAAGCAAGAATTTACAGAAGATGGCAAATCATAAATCATCTGAAAAGAGAATCCGTCAGACTGAAAAAAGAAGACTTGAGAACCGCTATTGGGCCAAAACTTCTCGTACTATGGTGCGTCGCATCAGAAAAATGACTGACAAAGCTGAGGCTCAGGCAGCTCTCCCCAAAGTTGAGCAGCTCCTCGACCGCCTCGGCCGCAAAAACATCATTTCCAAGAACAAGGCACGCAACCTCAAGAGCAAGCTGGCTAAGCACGTCAACTCTCTGTAATCCCGTACATCATCGTTAGATATCCACAAGGGAGGCATATCTCGGCCAATACCCCCTACCAAGACACCTGACTCAAACCGAATTAGGAACACTCTTGATCGGTCGGCAAGATAGATACCCTCTGGAACATTTGCGATGAAAGGATGGCCCATTCGTCTATCGGTTAGGACGAGAGATTTTCATTCTCTAAAGAGCAGTTCGACTCTGCTATGGGCTACCAGGCACGCCCAAACAGCGTTTAAACGCCCCACGGAACCTGCTTTAAAAGCACTTCCAAAGAGAGCATTAAGCCTCGCAAAATTGCTTTAAAAAAAGAAAAGCAAAAAAATGTCAAAAAAATTTGGTGGTCTCAAAAAAACGCCGTAACTTTGCACTCGCAAAACGGGACATGCCCCAAGCATCAACAAGACTCCGTAGCTCAGTTGGTAGAGCAAATGACTCTTAATCATTGGGTCGAGGGTTCGAGCCCCTCCGGGGTCACAAGACAAAATGGCAAAACGCCGTAAAGCACTGAAATCAGTTGATA
>JAMPDX010000023.1 GCA_023665425.1 Muribaculaceae bacterium | reverse complement strand
GCCAAATTAGCTCAAAAATACACCGCCCTGACATTCACATTTTTTATTAAACAAGATCTTATTTGTGTGTAGATAGAAGAAGGTGTATATGTGAGGGGTAATCCTTGACCGTACGGCCATAGGTTAGACTTAGCATAAGGCTTGCACATCTTCTGTATGATTTGAAAAACAACTCGTCATGCGAGCCGACGAGTTTGGATTGATTTAAAGTCGGCCATGTACCCGGGTCTCTTAATGGGAGTGCTGAAATCAATTCATACAAACAATTTATTTTATGAAAAACATTCTTTACAGGATTTTCTCGGTGATGCTGATGGTGACATTAGCAGCCGGTGCCACGCAGGCACAGACCCTCAAGAAGAACGCTGCCCACAAGAGCCAGCCGAAGGCTGCCTTGCAGGCCAAGCAACAGTCAAAAAACAATCGTGTACACGTGCTGCCTGCCAAATCGGTAGCAAAGGCACCCTTTAAGAAGGCTGCAAAGACCACTGTTGCCAAAAATTTGAACCCCAAGAAGTCGGCTCCCGCCTACGCAGCTGCCAATGATGTACCCGCCATTAATGGTGTCTGCATTTTCGCTTCAGACTGGACACAGGATAATCCTGCCCCCGGCCTGTATGAACTGCCGCGCAATGCATCAGCCTCTGCCGACCTGCTCATTTCAGGCATAAGCGGCAGCTATGGCGGTGTAGAAGTAGATGGCTATTTCTATTCTACCGACTATCTGGATTATGGTTTCTTGGCATTTGCAGTGTTGACAGTCTACGACATGGAGACCGGCGAGGCGATAGCTTCGAATTATCCCTCCTCATTGGACTGCTTGTCAATGGCACAGGCAAAGGACCCTGTATCCGGTACAATTTATGGTATTACTTATAATTCTGACGCCACCGGTGTACAGCTGTCCACATTGGAGTACTCTGAGGATGCTACCGTCACAGTCACCAAAATAGCAGATCTTGATGGCCACTGGAGTTGTATGGGTATCGACTCCAACAGCCAAATTTATGCTGTGCGCTATGAGTACACCACCGGAGTGACCAATAGCACCCTGTGCAAGATAGACAAGAGCAGCGGCACCGTCACAGAAGTTGGCGCCTGCGGTGTTGACTCTGAATATCTTGGTGGTGCCACCATAGACCCCAAGACCAACCGTATGTATTGGGCAGTGTCCCCGGCAGACGAGACCGGCAACCTGTATGAGGTAAACCTCACTACCGGCGCTGCTACCAAGCTATATCAATTTAACAATGATGCAGAGTATGTATCACTGTATATTCCTGCTCCCGCAGCTGAGCCCGGTGCTCCGGCGGGGTGCTCAAACGTGGCTGCAAACTTCCTGAATGGGGGTCTGAGTGGTAATATCACCCTTACAGCTCCCGCCACATTGTTTGACGGCTCAGCAGCAAGCGGCAACGTCACCATACACGTATTGGCTAACGATCAGGAGATAGCTACACAGACAGCTGCAGTGGGTGCAGAGGTAACCATCCCCGTAACAATGGCGCAGGCAGGAAACTATAACTTTGTAGTTTACGCCTCAAATACTGCAGGCGATGGCCCCAAGACCAAGATCAAGAATGTATTCGTAGGTACTGACACTCCCGCTGCTACTACTGCTACTCTCGCATACGAGAATGGCAAGATGAATGTCAGCTGGACAGCTGTAAACTCATCTGTAAATGGTGGTTACATTGACCTGAGTTCACTCACATACACCGTGAAGGATGCCTCCGGCAATGTCAAAGCTTCCAACCTCACCGGCACTTCATGGTCTGAAGACTATGCAATGCCTGACAACCTTGAAGTGGTTTATTACACCGTCACTGTAGTAGCAGGTGGAATTGAGTCTGCCCCGGCTCAGACTAACACTGTGACAGTTGGTGCAGCAGTGCCTCCTTACACATCTAACTTCGGACAAGATGGTCTGACCGGCTGGACTGTAATTGACGCCAATGGTGACGGCACCTCATGGTCTGTAAATGGCAATGAGGCCACTATCGGCTACAACGCTTCCTTGGCTATGGATGACTGGTTGATTTCAGTGCCCGTAAAGCTCGAGGCCGGCAAATCATACGCTGTAAGCTTCGATGCAAACTCATACGCAGCTTCATATCCCGAGCGCCTGGAGGTGAAATATGGCACAACACCCACAGTGTCCGGTATGACTAACTCACTGATAGCTGCAACAGATATTGCCACAGCAGAGCCCATGGCCCTCGATGCTGCTCTTGTGCCTGCAGCTGACGGCATCTATTATATCGGTATCCACGGCATCTCAGACGCCGACGAGTGGACACTCTATGTAGGCAACCTCACTATTGAGGCCGGCATCTACGGTACAGCTCCCGGCGCACCCTCTGATCTAGTGGTTACACCTGATGCTTCCGGAGCTCTCAAGGCCGCCATCTCATTCAAGGCTCCTGCCCTCACTATGGCCGGCAACACCCTCACTGAGCTCAGCAAGATAGAGGTGTACCGCGATGGCACCCTCATAAACACATTCGACAATCCCACTATCGGAGGTGCTCTCTCATGCGAAGACAATACTCTGACCACTGACGGCAGCCACACTTACCAGGTAGTAGGTTACAACTCCTCAGGTGCCGGTGTAAAGGCAAGCGCTACAGTATATATTGGCTTTGCAGAACCTGCCGACATGCAGACAGTAAATATCTCACGCACTGACGTTGAGGGTGAGGTGCTCCTCTCTTGGGATGCAGTTACCACCGACATCAATGGCATGGCATATCCCGCCGGCAAGGTGACTTACACAGTCTATGCAATGGACGGCTATGTACGCACAGCCATCGCTAACGGTGTGACCGCTACCTCTTACACCTTCCAGGCTGTAAACGCAGGTGAACAGACATTCGTACAGTATGCAGTATGTGCAGTAGTAGACGAGGTAGAGGGTGCACTCAACCTCTCCGAGTTGATACCGGTAGGTACTCCCTATGATGGTCTGGAGGAATCATTTGCCAACGCAACTCTCAACTATGACTGGGCTACTTATTCAATTGACGGCGGTTCATTCGAAATTCTGACTGACGAGAGCGGTATTCCCGCACAGGATGGTGATAATGGTTGTGTAGCTGTCACAGCACAATATCTCGACCAAGGCGCCGAGCTCATCTCCGGCATGGTATCTCTCAATAAGATGGTTAACCCCGGCTTGTCATTCTACACATTCGACATTGCTACGATTGCAGAAGATGATAATCCTGACATCAATGAGATCACCGTATTTGTCAAGGCTATTGACGATGAGGCCTATACTACAATGTTCAATGGCACAGTTGAGGATATCTGCGCGGGCTCTTCAGACGGCTGGGGCAGAGTATCAGTTGACCTTAGCCAATTCGCCAACAAGGTAATTGAATTCAAGATCCAGGGCATAGTACAATCATACTCCTATATACCTTTTGACAATATCAAGGTGGCTTCAACCCTCGACAATGACCTGAGCGCCGCGTCAATTACCGCACCCTCTAAGGTAAAGGCCGGAGGCGACTTCAAGGTGGATGTCACAGTAGTCAACGAAGGTTCTTCTACTGCAGCAGAATACTCAGTAGAGCTCTATAAGGATGAGGTACTCGTGAACACTTACGCCGGCAAGGATCTCGCATCCGGCAAGCGTCAGGTGGTAAGCTTCGACCAGACCCTCTCACCCCTTGCAACTGAGGATGTCACATATTATGCCAAGGTGGTATTCGCAGCCGATGAAAACGAGACAAACAATCAGACTGCCAATGTCACTGTTACTCCCGTAGTAAGCAACTATCCCACTGCAACAGACCTGAGCGCTCAGGCTGAAGATAATGGCATCTCACTGACATGGACTGCTCCTGACCTTACCGGAGGTGTGGCAGAACCTGTAACCTTCGATTTTGAGGATGCAGACTCCTTCACAGCCGAATATGGCGACTTCATCTTCGTGGATGGCGACAAGAGCGAGGTTGGCGGCTTCGAGAACATGGATCTTCCGGGCATCACAGCAGGGACAACCTTGGGCTCATTCTGGATATGGGATACAGATGAAGTGGGTACCGGCAACGATACCTTCGCGGCCCACAGCGGCACTCACTATTTGTTCAGCCTGTTCCGTTGGGACAGCGGCAAGTCAGACGAATGGGCCATCACTCCCGAGCTCGACGGCTCAGCCCAAGACATCACATTCTATGCCAAGAGCTATAGCCCAGGCTATCCGGAGTCAATCGAGGTCTACTACTCAACCGGTAGCACCGAGACATCAGACTTTGTGAAGATTGAAGGTGGCGGCACAGTGCCGGGCGACTGGACACTCTACACTGTAAGCGTGCCCGAGGGCGCCAAGCGCTTTGCAATCCGCAGCGTGGCAGAAGACTCCTTCATGCTGATGATTGACGACCTCACTTGTACCCCCGCAGATGCAGTGGCAAATCTCGAGGTTGAGGGCTACAACATCTATCGCGATGGCGAGAAACTCAACGACGCTCCCGTGGCCGATACTAACTATCTGGATAACACAGTAGTCTATGGTGAGACTTACACATACGTAGTAACAGTAGTCTACAAAGAGAAGGGTGAGTCAGCAGCATCCAACACTGCTACAATCACTCAGACCGGCCTTGATGAAGTGTCAGCTGCAGTTAAGGTGGCAGTAGAAGGCCACAACATCGTAGTCAGCAATGCCGATGCCGTGAGAGTAGTGGCAGCCAACGGCGCCGTTATCTACAATGGTAAGGGCAACGACAAGGTGTCAGTTCCTGTCTCAGCCGGCGTATACGTAGTCAATGCCGACAAGCAGGTTGTCAAGGTGATTGTAAAATAAATCTCTGACTCTAAATGTATGCTCAATTTATATTGAACTTTATGCCGAGCGAATTTTTGAGCAGATTTTGCAAGTTGAAAAAGGAGTTATGCTGGCATAACAACTGATGAAACTTGTCAAAAGATGCCAAAAAGGCGCCGGGATAAAGGCCACTAAATACAAATGAGCATAGCCACATAAAGTTTAATCTAAATTGAGCAGACACTTAAAATCGGATTAGTAAAAATCTTCAAATAAATCATGTTTTGAGGGAGCGCCCTGCGGGACGCTCCCTTTTTATGCTCATAGCCCAATTGCGATTTGTGCATAAGCTTAAATTAGTGCAAGCGCTCAGCGCTTCCCCCTATACCTTAACTTTTAACATTTGTCGGGGGTATTAATATGAACTTTTATTTTAAATTTGGTGTTAAAATTTTAGTGTATTTGCATTTTTTAGCTTAAATTTGCACTTTAGAGCGGGTAATGCGCGGTCCAATCTTTTAAAACCCGGGTTAAGACCACGCATAACCATCTGATTACATGCGCATTAAACACATATTTTCTTAATATAAAATCTTTTACTCTGGAAACTCAATTTAATATAGCTATATGAATCACAAAAGACTTCTGCCTGTCCTGCTGGGATTAGCCATGGCCATTTGCTTTGCATGGTCTGCTAACGCGCAGTCTCGCAAGGGGAAGGTCTATGGTGTGGCCTTCTACAATCTGGAGAACCTGTTCGACACCATCAACAACAACGGCAAGTATGACTTGGAATTTTCGCCCCAAGGCTCTCGCCAATGGAATGGCGACAAGTATTGGAAAAAAATTCACAATATGGCCTATGCCATTTCGCAGATGAAGACAAAGACTACCCCTCATGGCCCCTCAATCATCGGCGTAAGCGAGGTGGAGAACATCACTGTATTGAATGATTTGGTCAATGACCCTCAAATCAAGGAGTGGGGTCTGAAAGTGATACATCATGACTCCCCGGATGCCCGCGGTATTGATGTAGGTTTGCTCTACAACCCCAAGGACTTCCGCCCTCTCACCATCACCAATCACCGCTTGCACATAGACTCCCTGCCCCGGTTCCGCACACGCGACCAAATGTGTGTAGTAGGCCTGCTTGGAGGCGACCGTGTAGCATTCATCGTCAACCACTGGCCCTCACGCCGCGGAGGCACAGAGCAGAGCAGCTGGCTGCGTGAGGCTGCCGCCGCTCTGACAAAGCAGATAGCAGACTCGCTACTGGCTGTTGACCCCAACATTGGCGTTGTCATGATGGGTGACCTCAACGACTATCCCAACAACCGCTCCGTCACTGAGGTGATGCAGGCCAAGAAGAAGGAGTCTGAGGTACAGCCCGGCCAATTCTTCAACCCGTTCTGGAAACTGTTTGACGATGGCATCGGCTCCTACATCTATCGCGGTGGCTGGGGCCTGTTTGACCAGATAATGCTCTCTTACAACATGACAGCTCAGGGCAACTGTCCGCTGAAGTTCCAGAAGGCGATAGTGCACAACCATGAGTTCCTGCGCCAGCAGGATGGCCGCTATAAGGGCTACCCGCTGCGCACATACTCCGACGGCGCCTTCACCAACGGATATTCAGACCACTTCCCTACCGAAATCTTCCTATTCCGCGAAATAAAGTAAGCGGCTCACATGAACCATTAAACACGAGTCACTTGAATACATTAAGACCCCATCTCATAATTTTTTTAAGGCTTAGGGGTCGCAGCCTTGGAGCTATTTTTGGCTTGTAGGCGAAGGAGCATAGCGAGCTATGTGACTGAGCCAAAAGACAAAAAGAGTCCAAGGATGCGAGATAAAAGGTAACTTTGCTACTAAAATAGCCTTACAAAGAGATTATTAACGTAAATAATTAATATTTAACAAATATTCGGAAAATCTTGTAAAATGTTTTAAAGTTAGTAGCGGTCCGGTTTTGGCCGGTGATTTTCGCCAAGTATCGTCAGTCGCAATGCCCGCATTGATCCATCCTCAACTTGCAAAAATCCTTCGCCCGAAACCGCCCCTAAGCCTTAAAAATATTATGAGATGGGGTCTAAATTTTTAATGTGAGACACTCAACATCAAACTACAATCTATATGAAACAGAGACTAATGCTACTCCTGTGTCTGGCCATGACGCTGCCAATGTTTGCAGCTACCGGCCTGCGCGGTGTGCTTGTGAATGGCTCTACCAATCAGCCCGTGGCCAACGCTAACGTGCTGCTATCGGACCAGGCCATCCTTGTCATCTCCGATGCCACAGGTTCGTTCACCATCTCCAGTGCCCAGGTGGGCAAGGATGTGTTGCAAATCATCGCTCCCGGATATGCTGATGAGTATGTCGATGTAGACATCATCGCCGGCACCGTACGCGACCTTGGCACTATCCGCCTCAACCCCAGTGGCTATGATGATGACACCATGAATGCCGCCACAGACTACATCTTCGATGAGATGGACCTGATGGACGACGACAGTTCTAACCAGTCAGTGGCCACCATCCAGGGCGCCAATGACAATGTCTATTACAACAAGGCATCTTACAACTTTCAGCCCATGTACTTCCGTATGCGCGGTTACAACTCAGAGATGCAGAAGGGCTACATCAACGGTATGGACTTCAACGATGTCCGTTCAGGCCGTTTCAACTGGTCAGGTCTGGGTGGTATGACCTCCACAGCCTTCCGCAACAAGACTGTAGGTATCGGCACTGAGGCCGTCTCCTTCGGCTTCGGAGGCCTTGGTGGAGCCACCAACTATACCACTTACGCCTCTGAGTATGCTCCCGGCTTCCGCGGTATGGTCACTTATCAAAACTCTGACTATATGCTCCGCGCCGGCTTGCAATACAACTCCGGTGTACTCAAGAACGGATGGGCATTCTCCGCTACCCTGCTTGGTCGCTATGCTCCCGAGGGTGTGGTAGAGGGCACATTCTACAACTCACTCGCTTACTCTGTGTCTATCCAGAAGATATTCAACGAGAAGCACTCTTTGAACCTTACTACCTGGGGCGCACCCACTCAGCGTGCCACTCAGCTTTATTCATATCAGGAAGTCTTTGATCTGCTCGATGACAACCTCTACAACCCGGCTTGGGGCTGGTTTAACGGCAAGAAGCGTTCATCACGCATCCGCAACACCTTCGACCCCTCTGCTATCATGAACTGGATATGGAAACCTCAGACCGGTACCACTATCAATACCGCCATCGGATTCCGCTCCAACCGCTATGCCACTACTTCTTTTGAGCGTACTTCAAACTCTTCAGACCCCCGTCCGGACTACTACAAGTACCTCCCCTCATACGTGGCTCCTACAGCTGACCCCACCACTGAGCCTGAGCTCTACAAGCATCAGCTGGAGACTTACAACTATGTCACTCAGCAGTGGCTCACAAACTCAAATGTCAGCCAGATCAACTGGGATGCCATCTACACAGCCAATATGCTGAACCGCGACAACTTTGACCGCAACCCCGAGTTAGTAGGTCAGAGCTCATACATCCTCTCAGCACGCCACACCAACAGCACTGCCTGGATGTTCAACTCATACATCAACCATCGCATCAACGACCATCAGACTCTGCAGGGTGGTGTCTCATTCAACTATACTGACTCTCACTTCTATAAGACAGTCTATGACCTGCTGGGCGGTGAGTTCTGGAACGATATCGACTCCTTCTACGAGCGCGACTTCGCAACCACAGACCCCAAGCTGCAGAACAACCTGCTGAACCCCAACCATCACGCTACCAAGGGTGAGACCATCGGTTATGACTATAACATCCGCTACTACAATGCCACTGCATGGATCCAGCACCAGATAAGCACCCGCCACTGGGATGTGAACTATGGTCTGAATATGTCATACACCAACTTCATGCGTCATGGTAACTTCATGAACGGCCGCAACCCCGAGTCATCATATGGTGCCGGCAAGCGCCACACATTCGACAATGCCGCCATCAAGGCCGGTGTGACTTACAAGCTCAATGGCCGCAACTACTTCGTGGCACACGGAGCATACGGCACTAATGCACCTTCTTACTACTCATCATACATCTCAGCCAATATCAAGGACGAGGTAGTGCCCAACCTGAGCAGCGAGCGCTTCCTGAGCGGCGACATCTCTTATGTATGGAACTATGACCGCTTCCGCGGTAGCATCACCGGCTACTATACCCGCACATGGAACGGCCTGGAGTACACCCTATATTATGATGATATCAATGGCACCAACGCTACCAGCCTTCTATCTGACGTAGACCGTGAGTATAAGGGTGTGGAACTCGGCATGAGCTACGCCATCACTCCCTCACTGACTCTGTCTGCTGTCGGCACTTACTCCAAGGCTCAGTATAAGAACCGCCCCACAGCCTACATCTCTTATGAGAATGGCCTGTATGACGACCGCACTGAGACTGCCTATCTTAAGAACTACTACCTGGGTGGTGCTCCCCAACAGGCCTACAACATCGGCCTCGACTGGGCTGCTCCCAATATGTGGTTCTTCGGCATCAACGGCACATGGCTCGGCGATGCTTATATGTACCTCTCACCCATGCGCCACTTCTATATGGACGGCATCGTAGCCGCCGGCGACTCTCAAGAGGCTATCATGGACAAGCTGCGCGCCATCACCAAGCAGGATAAGATGAACAATGCCTTCGTGCTCAACGCTTCTATAGGCAAAGTATTGTATACATCTTTCGGCTCTGTAAACTTCAATCTTGGTATCACCAATATCCTGAACAACCGCAACATCATGGTATTCGGTCAGCAGCAGAACCGCTTTGACTATGACAACTTCAACGTCAACAAGTGGCCCAATCGTATCCGCTACGCTCAGGGCATCAAGATTAACTTTAATATCGGTATACGTTTCTAAACTCGTAATAAAACAAACAACTATATGAAATTTTTCAGCAAATTTTCAAGTCTCGCGTTAGTAGCTCTCGCTTCAAGCGCCGCTCTGACCTCTTGTCAGAATGACTTCGATCTGCCTCCTATCCCCGAGCCCACCGCCACTATGGAGGCCAACACAACCATCGCCGAGCTCAAGGCAGCTTACTGGCAGGATGCCGCTAACTACTATGAGACAGTCGGCAAGACTGCTGATGGTCAGGACATCATTATCAAGGGTAAGGTGATATCCTCTGACGCTACCGGCAACATCTACAAGTCAATGTCTATCCAGGATGAGACCGGCGCACTGACTTTCTCTATCAACCAGACCGGTATGAACAACAACTACCGTGTAGGCCAAGAGGTGGTCATCAATGTCTCAGATCTTGGTATAGGTAAGTATGCCGCTCTGCAACAGATAGGTGGCTACGGCGAATACAACGGTACTCCTCAGGTGTCATTCATGGACTACACACTGTTCCAGAACCACACCGAGCTCAACGGCTTCCCCAACCCCAAGACCACTTATGTCAAGATGTCTGATGCCAAGCCCACCGAAGGTATCTACTGCATCGAGGCCGACATGGGCGCACTGCCCGGCACTCCCGAGGGTCTGCGTCAGTATCAGAGCCAACTCGTAATCTTCCGCAACGTGCACTTCGAGGGTGGCGGCGAGCTCCCCTTCGCTGAGAGCGGTGCTACTACCAACCGCACTCTGGTTGACGCCAATGGCAACACTCTGTTGGTGCGCAACTCCAACTATTCATCATTCCGCGGACAAACTCTCCCTGCCGGCACAGGCGATGTGATGGGTATCCTCTCATACTTCAACGGCACTTGGCAGCTGCTCCTCCGCTCTGCCGAGGATTGCATCTTCGAGTCAAAGGGCCAGGCTAACGACCCCTATTCTGTAGCTGAGGCTATCGAGCTGCAAGGCTCCGGCAAGTCAGGCTGGGTTGAGGGTTACATCGTAGGTTCTGTTAAGGCCGGTGTTACCGACATCGACTCTAACGACGATATCATCTGGGGCCAGAACGCAGAGATGGACAACACTCTGGTTATCGCTCCCGACACCAACACCAAGGACATCAATAAGTGTCTCGTACTGACATTGCCGCAAGGCTCTTCACTGCGCAAGAATGGCAACCTGCTCGACAACCCCGGCAACTACCTGAAAGCAATCAAAGTGACAGGTACATTTGACTCATATCTCGGCACAAACGGTCTGCTCAACACATCCGGCGCCGCCAATGAATATCAGATTGAAGGTGTAACCCCCGGCACCGACCCGGTAGAAGCCGTAACTTCAATTGATGAAAACTTTGATGCCGGAAAGAATATCCCCACCGGTTGGACCAACATCAAGGTGAAAGGTGACAGAGCATGGTATATTAATACTTTCAACAACAACAACTATGCTGCCATGACCGGCTACAACGGCAAGAATCCACCCTATGACGCATGGTTGATTACTCCGGCTATCAATGCTTCTCAACTTAAAGAGAAAGTAATGTCTTTCGAGACTCAAGTTAACGGCTACGGCTCCACCACTTCAAAATTTGAAGTATATGTAATGACCTCTGCCGACCCCACAACAGCTACTCTCACCAAACTTAACCCCACCCTTCCCACAGCACCCGCTGATGGCTACAGCTCATGGGTGAACTCTGGCCAAATTGACCTGTCAAGCTTCTCCGGCATTGTTTACATCGGTTTCTGCTACTCTGCTACTACCGATGCCAAATATGCTACCTGGTGTGTCGACAACGTACTTGTAGGCCTCTCCAAAAGCCAAGGCGGCACAACAAAACCTGACGATCCGACTGACCCCACCGGCCTCGGCTCAAAAGAAAACCCCTATAAAGTAGCTGACATTCAGAAGTCAACAGCTGATGCCGCAGGTGTTTGGGTTGAGGGTTATGTTGTAGGCTGGATAAGCGGCATGACATGGTCTACCGGTGCTTCATTCAACAACACTCCGAGTTCTGAATTCACCAACACCAACTTCATTCTCGGCAAGAGCGCGGACTCAAACAGCACAGCAGATGCTGTGCCCTGCGCAATACCGGCCGGCTCACTGCGCGATAAACTCGGTCTGGGCAAGAACCCGGAAATTTATAAGAAGCACGTTCTCGTGAAAGGTGACGTAACCAAATACTTCGGCCAGCGCGGAGTAAAGAACATCACCGAATACGAAATCATTGACTAATTCCCCCCGCAGGCATCGGCATCTCCGGTGCCTGCCCTATCGGGTATCATCCCGATACCCCCACACAAAGAGGAGCCTCACCCGAGGCTCCTCTTCGTTTTCCCTTATTTCGAATAAGTACTTATCATTTTAGTCCTCGTGAGTTTGTAACCCACGATCCTAATTTATAAGTAATTATGCACAAGGGATATCCGTTGGAATACCGATTTAGAACAAGCCGGTGGGGTGGGCTCGGTCGAGGTTGCGGTAGCCGATGGCTTCGGCTATGTGGCGGCTCTCGACGTTGGGGCTGCCGTCAAGGTCGGCTATAGTGCGAGCCACGCGCAGAATACGGTCAAAGGCACGTGCACTCATGTTCTGACGCTCCATGGCCTGCTTCATGCGTTTCATGCCCTGCTCATCAGGCCAGGCGTATGTGCGTAGCAACCGGGTGTTCATCTGTGCATTGCAGTATACTCCCGGCTCGTTGGCAAAGCGGGACTGCTGGATATTGCGGGCCTCTACCACACGCTTGCGTATCTCCTCGCTGCTTTCGGCCTTGACGGTGGATGCAATGTCGTCAAACTCCACCGGCTGTATTTCTACCTGAATGTCGATGCGGTCGAGCAACGGGCCGGAGATGCGATTCATATATCTGGTTACAGCCCCCGGAGAACAGGTGCATGGCTTGGTGGGATGCCCGTAATATCCGCAGGGACACGGGTTCATACTGGCCACCAGCATAAATGATGCCGGATATTCTACAGTGTATTTGGCACGCGAGACGGTGATGACTCTGTCCTCTATCGGTTGGCGCATCACCTCCAATACTTGCCGGTTAAATTCCGGGAATTCATCAAGGAAGAGCACCCCATTGTGGGCAAGCGAAATTTCGCCGGGCTGCGGGTTGGAACCTCCACCCACGAGAGCCACAGGACTGACTGTATGATGAGGCGAGCGGAAAGGGCGCCGTGTCATGAGCATAGAGCCCCTCTGCAGGCGTCCGGCCACGGAATGTATCTTGGTAGTCTCCAGCGCTTCGTGTAGACTCAGAGGCGGCAAAATAGTGGGTAGACGTTTGGCCATCATACTCTTACCGGATCCGGGAGGGCCTATAAGCAGTATGTTGTGGCCGCCGGCACAGGCCACCTCAAAGGCGCGTTTCACTCCATCCTGACCTTTGACATCGGCGAAGTCCATGTCGTATGCCTGAGAATGGCGTGCAAACTCTCGGCGGGTATCCACCACTGAGGGCTGCAAATCCCCCACTCCTTGGAGCAACATCACAGCCTGTTGGAGTGTCTCCACCCCATAGACTTCCACATTATTGACCACAGCTGCTTCAGTGGCATTGGCAGCCGGCACTATCATGCGTTTCAGCCCCTCCTGCCGCGCTCTGATAGCCATGGGTAAGATGCCGCGCACCGGCTGCACTGTGCCATCAAGACTGAGCTCGCCGGCCACAAGACACCCGGTAAGTGAGGCCTCCGGCAACTGACCGGAGGATGCCAGTACTCCCAATGCCATGGGTAAATCAAACCCGGCCCCTTCTTTCTTGACATCGGCCGGAGACAGGTTGATAGTGACACGTACATGAGGGAAGGTCAACCCGCTCGAGATAATGGCCGAAGTAATACGTGTATGGCTCTCCTTGATAGCAGTGTCGGGCAGCCCGACAATAGTGAAGAGTGACCCCTTGTCGGTGAGTGTCTCGACAGTGACAAGATATGCGTCAATGCCTTGCACGGCGGCTGAGTAGACTTTTGTGAGCATAGTTCAGAGTTTTGAGGCTACTGACTTCGGGTCAGTGCCGGTATATATAGGATGGCCGGTGTTATCAATTATTATGAAGTAGGGAGTGCCGGTGACATTTAGCGATTGCACCTCCGGGGTCACCTCCCCACCGGGGGCCCAGAGCTTTATGGTTTTGTTCAGCAGGGAGTCGGTGCGCAGCAGCTGGTGCCAACGGAGAGTATCGGCATCCATAAAAATACTCACAGATCTCCCACCCTTCTTGAGCACCTCGCGCACCTCGGGCGACGGTGTCTCGCGCCAGAAGTATAGCAGCGTCGTGCCCTCACCTTTGAGGTTGACATCCTTTAGCGAGTCATTCATAGCCGTGAGCGTGAGTTTTGCCGGAATAGTAGCCCCATTGACTATGGGCAGTTGTGGATCCATACAAGCATTCTCCATCTCTTTAAGATCATCCTCATCGAGGGTGAGTGCTTTGACAAGATTTTGATACTCAGATAGGTGGCCCGGTACATTATAGCGCGTGAAGAGCAGGAAAGCTGCCGTGCGGCTGTCCGGGTGCTCCTTCACATACTTCGCAATAGCATCGTTCAATATAGACGGATTGTCACTCATAAGAGCATTGATATTGGCAGCAGCCCATTCGCTGTATTGCTCCATCACCTCGTTGCCTTCAACTTTCCATCGCTGAGGCTCCTTAAATTTGCCGGTCACTTTAAGCTCATCTCCGCGCTCGGCATATATTGGCATGAGTAGGTTACCATCAAACGTTGACAACACCCATATCACAGTGGGGTAGTTGGTAGATAATTTGACAGAGAAATGGCCGTTGAACTCCACCGGGAGGGTCTGTTCCACCATGAAGTCTTGCTTCTTGCTCGATGCGCGGTGTATCAGCGTCAAGGTCTGCCCCTCTGCATCGGTAAGGGTCCCTTCGAGTGTGAACTCATTTTTCACGCATCCCGCCAGCAGCACGGGGAGCAGTATCAATATATATTTGGCCAATAGTCCGGGTAATAATCTGTGCAACTTGCCACAACCATGCACTCGGGTGTCAACGTTTAAGTATCTCATTCTTCGTCAGGTATATAAGTACATTCGCGCATCTCGCGATATTCATCCCAATCGGGGTCTTTCTCCGCAGTGATAGCCACAGGGAGCAAGGGCAAGTCGGCCCACGCACGATTGAGCATTGACTGGAAAATGCTCGTGCGCTTCACATAAAAGACCCAGTCGCGCTCTCCCGCGCCGGTGTATATGCCGGTGAGCAGGCACCCTTTCTCCTTCTTGAGGGCTTGGCGCAGGGCATCGTCAGCCTGCTCCATGAGCGCGGCTGTAGTATCGTTGGGCATGCCGGTAGAGTCGCTTTCATAGCGCCATGTGAGCTGCACACGGTCGTTATATTTGCCGGAGGTCATCTGGCTGTCCAGATTGTCGCGGCCACTCACCATGATGGTCTTGCCATCCTCTCCCTCGGCCGGGGAGGTCCACCACACTTCTTTACTCTCAGCCATTCTTATGTACTGTAACTAAGGTGGCACCAAAACCATACTCACGGAAAGAGGCGTCTTGCAACTCACAAGCACTCCACTCGCGGCGCAACAAGCTGCGCACAGCCTCGCGCAATACGCCGTCACCTTTGCCATGGATGAAGATAATCTTCTGACCCAGACGACGCTGATTTTCTTTCATCACACGGCGCACAGTGTCGAGTTGCAAATTGAGCATATCGGCATTTTGCATACCGGCAGTGGTGTCTACAAGCTCATTGATATGCAGGTCTATCTCAATGGGTGGCAGCAACTTATTGGGGTTTGAGGATACCTCATTTCTGCGCTTTCCTCCCTTACGTAACTTGCCATATTTAGCCTCGAGGGCATCAAGATCAATCTTTTGCGGAGCCGCCTTGGGCGCACCTCCCATAGCCTCTTTTATCTCCACAGCATCAGCCTTGACATTCTCCACGGGGGTGTCGTTGAGCACTAAGGGGACCTCCAGCACGGGGTTATCAAAGTAGACACCGGCACGGAAACAATGCAGCTTATAGAACTTTTTGAGGTCCAGGCGTTTGGAACAACCTATGGCAGGCTTAAGCGAGAACGTTTTATCACGTTTAAAGGCTATGGCCTGCACACCCACATAACTGTATGAGCCCAATTCCTCATGCCCGAATGTCGCTAAATCCACAACCATATTAGGCTCAACTGTACCCTCAAAACCTACACTCCATTGTTTGCCATCGGCACTGGTCAGGAAGGTGAACGATATATAATAATTAGAGTCATTAACAAGAACGGCAGCAAATTTAGACTGGCTCAAACGCTTGATATCCAGCGGCTCAAAGGCCAACAGCAGATTAAGCTTGTCGCCATGCTCCGTCTCCACAACAGGAATAGGCTTGGGTTCCTCCGGCTTAATCTCCTTAGTCAAATCAGCCTCATGGCGCGCTTGCGCATCCCGAGCCTTGACAGCATCAACAGCCGCCTGATCAAACATCAACTTGCCTCCGGACTTTGACTTGGCATGTCCCTCGGGGAGCACTACCACCAACTCATTGAGAAGCACCGGGGTCTCAAAACCATCCTCATCCACGTATGCCATCTTGCCGTCAATTCGGGTGATGACACCACCACCTACGGCATTCAAATATCTTACTGTATCTCCTACTTTTGCCATTTTTATATCACAGACTTTAAAGTCTAATTAACAATTTTGCAAATATCGTAAAAATCCCCCACTCTACAAAATCCATGACTCATAAAAAACTTAAACCAACGAATTTAGGCATCTTATCATCTAAAAAATTTGTAACTATAAGGAGTGAAAACAATTTTTTTTATAATTTTGCAATCCATTCATAACTCTTCAACCTAAAAATGAGACACATCAGATTTGCACCACACATAGACACATACCACCGCAGACTACCCTTCTTCCTCGCCACAGAAGAATGGGTGGCATACAATCTCCCGGCAGATGAATACTTCTTCTGCTGGCAAGTAGACCCCACAGTAATATGTGGCCGTAACCAAGAGATAAACAAAGAGGTAGACCTCGACTATTGCTCCAACAACGGCATAGACGTTGTACGTCGACGCAGCGGAGGAGGTGCCGTATTCGCCGACAGAGAGAACTTCATGTTCTCATACATCACACCCGGAGACCAAATAACAACCGAGTTTGCCCACTACACCGCCATAATAGCACAAGCACTTCAAAATCTCGGCATCGATGCACAAGCAACCGGCAGAAACGACATCACAATCAACGGGAAAAAAGTGGCAGGCAACGCATTCTACCACATACCCGGCAGATGCATAGCCCACGGCACAATGCTCTACAACTTCGACTCCAGACACATAGCCGGAGCCCTCACACCATCTCGCGCAAAACTCGAATCAAAAGGAGTGAAATCAGTGCCTTCACGCGTCACATGCCTGTGCCACGAAGGCATACAGCTCACCACGCGCCAATTTGAAGAATACATGATCAACTCCATCACCCAAGGAGAGCCCTACACCATCACAGACACCGACCTGAAGGAAATCCTACGACTCGAAGCCCTATACTACGACCCTAAATTCATGAAAATCACCCAACCGCAACAAAAAGCCCACAGGATAACCAATACCCGGCGCATCCCCGGCATAGGAGAATTTAACATCACCCTCTCACTCGACGAACAGCAACGCATCCGTACCATAGACATAACCGGCGATTTCCTGGCAATCGAAGACATCAGCAACCTCACCACTCCCCTACTTGGAACCCCCTACACCCCGGGGTCCATTACCCAAATAGCGCAACACGTCCACCTCACCGACATCATCCCCGGACTCACACCATCTCACCTCCTCACCCTCCTCTTCCCCACCTCATAAACTCAACTTCATCCCACCCCCGGAACCAACCATCATCCCAACCCCGAACCAACCCTCACCTCAACTCTGGAACCAACCATCTCCGTTTTTTCACCCCAAGCACAAACATTTTCAAAAAAACATACACAAAACCCTCTAAAAATTTGCTCAACTCAAAAAAAAGCCCTAACTTTGCACCGCAAAACAGACATACTCCGCTCTGTAGCCCCTTATCCCATAGGCCCGGGTCCCGGAGCAGTCATAAGCCCAGGTGGCGGAATGGTAGACGCGCTCGTTTCAGGTGCGAGTGCTGCGAGG
>JAMPDX010000022.1 GCA_023665425.1 Muribaculaceae bacterium | reverse complement strand
CCCGCCGATTTACTGCTTGTTAATGTTTTACACATTAACTTGCGAAACCTGAATTAAAAATAAGTGCGATAATTTTTGAAATATTGTAAAAATAAACTAATTTTGCACAAAATTAGGCTTAAAGTCCAAGGCCGGGAAATACCGGAGCATAGGGCGGCTGGTGTCGGCCCAAGACACCAACGGCAAAGCCTCACATAAAACTTAACTCTCTAATACTGATTGAAATAAACAAAAATAATTAACAAACCCCTAAAACAACAGACAACGCTATGTGGTTAACAAGCTCATCTGTAGGACGTAAGTTCGTCATGGCCCTTACGGGCGCGTGCCTCGTCCTATTCGTAACTTTTCACTGCTTGATGAACAGCGTCGCCATCTTCTGGCCAACAGCCTACAATGCTGTCTGCGAATTCCTGGGCGCCAACTGGTATGCCCTGATCGCCTCAGCCGGACTGGCTCTGCTCATCGTCATTCACATCATCTATGCTTGCTGGCTCACCCTGCAGAACCGTAAGGCACGTGGCAACGTGCGCTACTCTGTAGAGGTACGCCCCAAGAGCGTAGAGTGGTCTTCAAAGAATATGCTCGTGCTCGGCATCGTGGTGCTCGCATTCCTGTGCGTGCACATGATACAGTTCTGGGCTAAAATGCAGCTCGTCGAGGTGCTGGGTTGCGAGGGCGAGTTCCCCGCAGCTGCCGGTACACTCTTCCTGCAGCAGGCATTCTCTTGCTGGTTTACTCCTGCATGCTATGCCATCGGCTTCATCGCTCTGTGGCTCCACCTCAACCATGGCTTCTGGTCAATGTTCCAGTCAGTGGGTTGGGATAACACTACTTGGATTCCCCGCCTCAAGTGCATCGGCAAGTGGTGGGTAGGTATCGTGATGGTGCTCTTCTTCGCTCAGATAGCAGTCTTCACTTTCCGTGCCAACACCAACTATTACTTGAAGGATGACGCACTGCGCGCCCAATATCAAGAGATGATAGCCACCAACCTGCAGAAGCATGCCAATGCGGAGAGCAATATGATCTTCATGCAGATGACCGGCTCAAGCTTTGACCAGCTCGCAGAGCAGGACTTCGCTTCTTCTGCCGACAAGGTGCGTATCGCTACAGCTCAGTTTGAGGTATCATATGAGGCCCTCAAGCCCCACGCTGCTGAGGTGAAGGCTCTGGCCAAGGAGTTGCCCAACAACCAGCAGGCTGCTACACTCAACAACTTCATCGTGATAGGCGAGACACTCCTCCCCTCTCTCAAGTCAGCTTCTGCTACTTATGATGCTCTTGAACCGGCTTCTGAGGATGTAGCTCAGCAGATTCAACGTATCATGAAAGACAAGGAGGAAATGCAAAAGCAAGTACCCGATATCATCAATCAGATTAAGGCTCAGGGCAATAACGCTCCCTCTTACGGTCAAATGTATTAATTTTCTCTCACGATATGGAAACTACAGAAAACAAAGTTAAAGTAATGAATCCGGCGGATTCCAAGATCCCCGAGGGTCCTATCGCAGAGAAATGGACCAACTATAAGGCTCACCAGAAATTGGTGAACCCGGCCAACAAGCGCCGTCTGGATGTCATAGTTGTCGGTACCGGTCTTGCCGGTGCATCAGCAGCTTCCACACTGGCTGAGCTGGGCTTCAATGTGCTCAACTTCTGTATCTCAGACAGCCCCCGCCGCGCTCACTCTATCGCTGCCCAGGGTGGTATCAATGCCGCCAAGAACTATCAGAACGACGGTGACTCTGTATATCGCCTGTTCTATGACACTGTAAAGGGTGGTGACTACCGTGCTCGCGAGGCCAACGTATATCGCCTGGCTGAGGTGTCAAACAATATTATCGACCAGTGTGTGGCACAGGGTGTACCCTTCGCACGCGAATATGGTGGTCTGCTGGCCAACCGTTCATTCGGTGGTGCGCAGGTGTCACGTACATTCTACGCCAAGGGTCAGACCGGCCAGCAGCTGCTGCTCGGTGCTTACTCAAGCCTTAACCGCCAGATAGAGGCCGGCAAGGTGAAGAGCTTCAACCGCTATGAGATGCACGATGTTGTGCTCATCAAGGATAAGGATGGAGTGGAGCGTGCTCGCGGTATCATCGCCAAGAATCTTGTCACCGGCAAGTTCGAGCGCTTTGCTGCCCATGCAGTGGTAATCGCCACCGGCGGCTATGGTAACACTTACTTCCTGTCAACTAACGCAATGGCTTGCAACGTGAGCGCTGCAATGGCTTGCTACCGCAAGGGTGCCTACTTCGCCAACCCCGCTTACGTACAGATCCACCCCACTTGTATCCCCGTGCACGGCGACAAGCAGTCAAAGCTGACCCTTATGTCAGAGTCTCTGCGTAACGACGGACGTATCTGGGTGCCCAAGAACATCGAAGATGCCAAGGCTCTGCAGAATGGCACCAAGAAGGGTTCTGACATCCCCGAGGAGGAGCGCGACTACTATCTGGAGCGCCGCTACCCGGCATTCGGTAACCTCGTGCCCCGCGACGTGGCTTCTCGTGCCGCCAAGGAGCGTTGCGACCATGGCTTCGGTGTGAACAATACCGGCCTGGCTGTATTCCTCGACTTCTCCGAGGCTATCAACCGCCTGGGTATCGATGTGGTGCGCCAGCGCTATGGTAACCTCTTCGATATGTATGAGGAAATCACCGACGTTAACCCCGGTGAGCTCGCCAACACAATTGATGGCGTAAACTACTACAACCCGATGATGATCTTCCCCGCTATCCACTACACTATGGGTGGTATCTGGGTAGACTATGAGCTGCAGACATCTGTCAAGGGTCTGTTCGCAATCGGTGAGTGTAACTTCTCTGACCACGGCGCCAACCGTCTGGGTGCCTCCGCTCTGATGCAGGGTCTTGCCGACGGTTACTTCGTGCTCCCCTACACTATCCAGAACTATCTGAGCGACCAGATTACAGTGCCTCACTTCACTACCGACACTCCCGAGTTTGACGTGGCTGAAGAGAACTGTATCAAGGTAGAGAATGAGCTGATGAACATCAAGGGTAAGCGTTCAGTAGACTCTATCCACAAAGAGCTCGGCCACATCATGTGGGAGTATGTGGGTATGGCCCGCACCAAGGAGAGCCTTGAGACAGCCCTCGGCAAACTCAAGGAGATCCGCAAGGTGTTCGAGACAGACCTCTTCATCCCCGGTAAGGCTGAGGGTATGAACATCGAGCTCGACAAGGCATTCCGCTTGAAAGACTTCATCACTATGGGTGAGCTTATCGCATACGATGCACTGAACCGCAACGAGAGCTGCGGTGGTCACTTCCGCGAGGAGTATCAGACTCCCGAGGGTGAGGCCAAGCGTGACGATGAGCACTACTTCTACGTATCTTGCTGGGACTATCAGGGAAGCGACGATAAGGCTCCCGAGCTCATCAAAGAGCCCCTGCACTATGAAGCTATCAAGGTACAGACCCGTAACTACAAATCATAAACCACCTTCTTAAGAAATAAAACAATGGCAGATAATATAATGAAAGTCAACCTCAAGGTATGGCGTCAGGCCGGCCCGAAAGAGAAGGGCGGTTTCGTGACTTATCCCAATGTGGAGACCACCCCGGACACCTCATTCCTTGAGACCCTGGACATCCTCAACGAGCGTCTCATCGAGGAGGGCCAGGAACCCGTAGTATTCGACCACGACTGCCGCGAGGGTATCTGCGGTATGTGCTCACTCTACATCAATGGCCGCCCTCACGGCCCCGCTACCGGCGCTACTACTTGCCAGCTGTATATGCGTCGCTTTGCCGATGGCGAGACTATCACCGTTGAGCCCTGGCGTTCAGCAGCGTTCCCCGTAATCAAGGACCTCATGGTAGACCGCAATGCCTTCGACAAGATCCAGCAGGCCGGCGGCTATGTATCCTTCAACTGCGGTGGTGCACAGGATGCCAATTCAATTCCAATCAGCAAGGTTGCAGCCGATGAGGCTATGGACTCTGCTACTTGCATCGGTTGCGGTGCTTGTGTAGCAGCTTGCAAGAATGGTTCAGCCATGCTGTTCGTCTCAGCTAAGGTGAGCCAGTTTGCACTGCTGCCCCAGGGCCAGGTAGAGGCAGATCGTCGCGTGCGCGCCATGGTGGCTCGCATGGACGAACTCGGCTTCGGTAACTGCACCAACACCGGTGCTTGCGCCGCTGAGTGCCCCAAGCAGATCAAGCTTTACAACATCGGCCGCATGAACCGTCAGTTCATCGCTGCCAAATGCAAAGAATAATCCCAACCCGATACAGATCAAAGCGGAGCGCCCGAGGGGACGCTCCGCTTTCTTTATTCTCACTGCCCGCTTCATCTCCGGGCATAATGTCGCGACAGTTTTGCCACAGTGTTTAGAGGCCGAAACGGAAGCCTACTTGAGCCAGACCTTGTGCACCGAAACCTATCTCGCCGAAGATGGAAGCACTGCGGCTAAGGTCCACCTGTGCGCCTAAGGGAGACACCTGGAAGGCGAAATATCCTTTGGAATAGTTGTCTAAGCCTCTGGGCTGCATATAGCTGATGTCGGCACCCAGACCTACATGGCCATACAGCTTGACGATGCTGTTGCGCCAGTATTCATAACGCGCATTGAGCATGATCACATGGTATGCGATATTGCTGTGGTACTTGCCCCCCTTGGTGGTGGCAGAAGAGAATGAATAAGATGGGCCAATCCAGAACTTTGGAGCTACTTTGAAGTTAACACCTGCTGTGACGGCACCCCAAGCATTGTTTACGCCGGACCATCCATCGTGCATATCAGTGGCGTCCATTTGAGTGAAGCCGCCATAGTTTACTTGTATCTCGGCCTTCTGTGCAGAAGCTGTAATAGGCAAAGCGAGGGCAGCAATCATAGCCACGCTTAATAAAATCTTTTTCATAGTTACACTTATTACAATTTTGAATTAAGTATTTGAATTAGTCACAATGTCACAACGCACTGAATGTTAAAAAAGTTCATTTTTTATCAATTTTGATTAAAATTTAATCAATGGCGTAGATTTTTATTAAACAAGCTCTTAGACATGCCCAATCCCCGATGAACTCAGGGATTAAACCGCTGTATCGCAGAGTTTGGACCGTTTACGTCTTCAACTCAACTAATAAAATCGACATCCGATGCGATAAAAAATCGCGTATTTTTGGTGTTTTGAGGAAAATATCTTAATTTTGCAAAGTATTTCATAAAGTGGCTGCATTTGGCATTGCACGCATAGAGCAACCAAGCAAGCACGGTGCAAATACCGGTATAAACAAACTTAAAATCAACATATTACCATGAAAGAAACTAACGGTTTCCGCCAGGAGTCCGACCTGCTCGGCACTCGCGACGTTCCCGCTGATGCTCTCTACGGCGTTCAGACTCTCCGCGGTATGGAGAATTTCGAAATCTCTAAATTCAAACTCGCTGACAACCCTGAGTTCATCAAGGGTCTCGCTATCACCAAGCTGGCAGCCGCTATGGCAAACTATGAGCTCGGTCTGCTCACCAAGGAGCAGTATGAGGCTATCTCTCAAGCTTGCAAGGAGATAATGGATGGCAAGCACCATGACCAGTTCCCCGTTGACCTGATCCAGGGTGGCGCCGGTACTACTACCAATATGAACGCAAATGAGGTAATCGCCAACCGTGCCCTCGAAATCATGGGTCATAACCGTGGCGAATATCAGTATTGCTCACCCAACGACCACGTAAACCGTTCACAGTCTACCAACGACGCATACCCCACAGCCATCCATATCGGTATGTATATGGCTCACCTGCGCTTCGTAGAGCACTTTAAGACCCTCATCGCTGCATTCCGTAAGAAGGGCGAAGAGTTCAAAAATATACTCAAGATGGGCCGCACTCAGCTCGAGGACGCTGTGCCCATGACTCTCGGTCAGACTTTCAACGGCTTCGCTTCTATCCTCGAGGATGAGATCAAGCACCTCGACGAAGCTGCTGCCGACTTCCTGGTTAACAATATGGGTGCTACTGCCATCGGTACAGGTATCTGCGCTGAGCCCGGATATGCCGAGAAGTGCACTGAGGCTCTCCGTAAAATCACCGGCTGGGACATCACTTTGGCAAAGGACCTGGTAGGTATCACCTCCGATACATCAAGCATGGTAGGCTACTCAGGGGCACTGAAACGTGTGGCTACCAAGGTTAGCAAGATAAGCAACGACCTTCGTCTTATGGCTTCCGGTCCTCGCTGCGGTCTGGGTGAGTTCAACCTGCCACCTATGCAGCCCGGCTCATCAATCATGCCCGGTAAGGTCAACCCCGTTATCCCCGAGGTAATGAGCCAGATCTGCTTCAAGGTTATCGGCAACGATGTATGCGTAACAATAGCTTCAGAGGCTGCTCAAATGGAGCTCAACGCCATGGAACCCGTCACCGCACAGTGCTGCTTCGAGTCTGTAGACATCCTTATCAACGGCTTTGAGACACTCCGCACACGCTGCGTAGAGGGCATCACCGCCAACGAAGAGAAGTGCCGCTCATACGTACAGAACAGCATCGGTATCGTCACCGCCCTCAACCCCATCATCGGCTATAAGAACTCAACCAAGATAGCCAAAGAGGCCATGGAGACCGGCCGCGGCGTATATGAGCTCGTACTCGAGCATGGTATCCTCTCAAAGGAGGAGCTCGACACCATCCTCGCCCCCGAGAATATGATCCGTCCCGTGAAGCTTGACATCAAGCCTCGCAAGTTGCTCTAATCCCCCTTCTCAGCCCCTCTCCCGCACTTTAGACTCTCTACTATACAATCCCATATCTTTTGTAAGAAACACGGCCTCCACAGCCGTGTTTCTTTTTGCCATCCCTCCATCCATTCCCATGATAGCCCGATTACACTATGGTTTTCGGTTTTGGGTGTGGGGGTATTTGCAGGGGACTTCTGATCCGTCGTTCATGATAATCTCAAGAGATATACCAAGCATTTTGGCTACACCTTTAATGCAGGCGATGGCTCTGGGATTGCCCATTACAACGTATATCCACCAGCCATCAACCAGCTTTTGCCATGTTCGGGAAGGACGTGTCACCCTCTTTCTTTTACCGACAAGCGGGAAGCCTTTGAATGACTCGTCTTTGTATTTTGCAACGCGATCAAGGCCTATGTGTTTCAGGGTCTCTATCAAGGTGCGTTGCGCCGTATTGTACTTTATGAGCGTGCCATCTGCAAATTTGACAGAAAAACCGATGCTTTCGTTGCGGGTGAAGCCAACACCTTTGCTTGAGTAGCCGGTGTTAATCTCTTCGACAGATCCTTCCTCATCAGTGTCAAGGGCTCTATTTACTTCAAATAGCTCATTAAGAGGTTTAGGGCTTATTCCTAAGCGTTCCAGTTTACCATCCACATATTCAAGGCCCAACACAAAAGGGAGATCGGTAAATTCCTCTATTTGCTCGGGTATATCGTCTATAATGCGGTCTTTTATTTGGTCCAGCAAGAGTTGTTCTTCTTTATATATTTCTTTCAGTAACTCCTCCGGTATTTTCGCATTATAGGTTTCAAATACTTCTCGGTTGGCATATAGTTCTTTTAGTTTATTCATGGCTTATTGGTTTCTCGGATTCTGTTATTATAGCAAAATTACAATATTTTGCGGATTTTGGCAATGTAGAGTACGAAAATATGTTGTAAAACATATGGAGAGAGGACGGAGATAATGGTAAAAGGTTGTAAATTTGCATTGTAATTTGCTCCTCACCTTCTTTTTTGTTTTACCTAAATATATCGGTATGAAAAAATCTATTTTTGTAATCTATTCACTGATAGTGATGCTTGTCATGTCTATGACGGTGATGTCGTGCTCCAACTCTAAAAGACATCACGACAGGGATGATGAGGAGACTGAGCAAGAGTCTCGTAAGGATAAGGATAAGGATGATGACGAGGATGATGATATCAAAGACCTGGGGCATGGCAAAAAGGCCTCGGAGTCTGATAGCGATGCTGTCTCTGCCTTCTGCGATTTTGTAGATGAAACCTCTAATTCTCTTGTAGCTGCATCTACCGAAGCTGAGGCAGATGAAATAATTGACAGATACGACTTCATCTCATCCAATTATCTGGATGACACCACTCCCTTGAGCGGAGCTGATAAGAAGGCTCTTAGCTATAGCCTTGGCCAGATGTACGGTGTTATGATTGGTAAGGCTATTGCCCTTAATGGAGGTGATATCAATCTTGACGAGTTGACACCCATTGTAGAAACTATGGGCGCTCAGATAGATAAGGCAGTCAATGCATCCTCCAGCCTGAGTGAGCTTCAAGGAAATCTTGACAGATACGTTAACAATTCATTATAACCCCCTTTTCTGACTTAAAAAAATGTGATTGAGGCCTACTTGAGGGTTCAATCACATTTTTTATATACCCTACGTCGAGTTTTTTTGTTAACTTTGCAACCGCTTTGCGCCCTGAGGCGTTTATACTAAAAGATACTATCCATGGACAAAGATAATATGCGGCAGGTGGGCACTCCTTCTTCACAAGACAATTCCCGACAAGAGAGTAACCAAATCCTGCGAGACGCTACTGAAAGTGAATATAAATATGGCTTTACCTCAGACATTGAGACAGATATTGTGCCTCCGGGTCTGAGCGAGGATGTAATACGCTTTATCTCGCACAAGAAGGGCGAGCCGGAATGGCTTTTGGACTTCCGCCTCAAGGCATATAGATATTGGCTCACCCTGCCGGTGCCCGACTGGGCACATTTGTCTATCCCGGAGATTGATTTCCAAGCCATCAGCTACTATGCTGCCCCCAAGCCGGTGGAGAAGAAGAAAAGCCTGGATGATGTAGACCCGGAGCTTATCAAGACCTTCAACAAGCTTGGTATTTCGCTTGAGGAACAGAAGCACCTGAGTGGTGTGGCAGTAGATGCCGTGATGGACTCTGTCTCTGTCAAGACTACTCACCGCGAGAAGCTGGCTGAGCTCGGTGTTATCTTTTGCTCCTTCTCCGAGGCGGTGAAGGACTATCCGGAGCTTGTAAAGAAGTATCTTGGCTCCGTGGTGAGTTATCGCGACAACTTCTATGCAGCGCTTAACTCCGCCGTGTTCTCCGACGGCTCTTTCGTGTATATTCCCAAGGGCGTGCGCTGCCCCATGGAGCTTAGCACATATTTCCGCATCAATGCTGCAGGAACCGGACAGTTTGAGCGCACACTAATTGTAGCTGATGATGATGCCTACGTCAGCTATTTGGAGGGTTGCACAGCTCCCATGCGCGATGAGAACCAGCTCCATGCCGCTATCGTGGAGATAATATGCGAGGAGCGTGCCGAAGTGAAATACTCTACCGTACAAAACTGGTATGCCGGTGATAAAGAGGGCCGAGGGGGTATCTATAACTTTGTGACCAAGAGAGCATTATGCCGAGGTCATCGTAGCAAAGTAAGCTGGACTCAGGTGGAGACCGGCTCTGCCATAACATGGAAATACCCGAGCTGTGTGCTCAAGGGTGATGAGAGTGTGGGCGAGTTCTACTCAGTGGCCGTGACCAACAATTATCAGCAGGCCGACACCGGCACCAAAATGATACATGTGGGGCGCAACACCCGAAGTACTATCGTAAGCAAGGGTATATCTGCCGGCCGCAGCCAGAATTCCTATCGAGGCTTGGTGCGCATGCTCCCCAATGCCGAGAATTGCCGCAATTATACCCAGTGCGACTCGTTGCTCATGGGGCCTGACTGCGGTGCACACACATTCCCCTATATTGATGTGCAGAATGATACCTCCACGGTAGAACATGAGGCCACAACCTCCAAAATCAACGAGGAACAGATATTCTATTGCAATCAACGCGGTATCCCTACCGAAGAGGCAATCGGACTTATTGTCAACGGTTACGCCAAGGAGGTGATGAACAAGTTGCCCATGGAGTTTGCCGTCGAGGCTCAAAAGCTACTTCAGGTCACCCTCGAAGGCTCGGTGGGCTAACAGTAATAAAATAAACACTTAAACGTGCCCTGAACAAAGCCGTGATAGAAAGAATAGTAATAGTAGACAGAGTTGACCCGCAGATATTCTATGGGGTTAACAATTCAAATATCTCGCTGATACGCAACCTCTTCCCGAAGCTGCGCATTGCTGCTCGCGGTAATGTAATAAAGGTAATTGGCGAGGAGAGTGAGACAGCGGAATTTGAGTGCAAAATTAAGGAAATTGAGGACTATGCTTCACAATACAACAAGCTCGATGGCGAGGTAATCATCGAGATAGTCAAGGGTGAGGATGTCAAGCACACCATGCCTGCCGGCATCATCATCTATGGTGTGAACGGCAAGCCCATCTCTGCACGCAACGCCAACCAACAGCGCATGGTAGACTCCTTTGCTCATAACGACTTGACCTTCGCATTGGGTCCGGCAGGTACCGGCAAGACCTATATAGCCATCGCGCTTGCCGTCTCAGCTCTCAAAAACAAGCAGACGCGCCGCATCATCCTCTCACGCCCGGCGGTGGAAGCAGGTGAGAAATTAGGCTTTCTGCCGGGAGATATGAAGGAGAAGATAGATCCATACCTCCAACCTCTCTACGACGCGTTAGAAGATATGATTCCGGCCCTTAAGCTCAAGGAATACATGGAGAGTGGTGCCATACAAATCGCACCACTGGCATTCATGCGTGGCCGTACCCTCAATGATGCGGTAATCATCCTGGATGAGGCCCAAAACACCACCACGCATCAGATGAAGATGTTCCTGACCCGTCTGGGCATGAACTCGAGAATGGTGGTCACCGGCGACGTCACTCAAATAGACCTGCCGCGCCACACTCGCTCCGGATTACTGCAAGCCCTCAACATCCTCAAGGGTGTCAAAGGGATAGGGCATATCGAATATGAGAAGAAGGACATCGTGCGTCACCCTCTGGTGCAACGTATTGTAGACGCCTACGAGCGGCGTGAACAGGCTGACACCGATGCTCCGGCAGACCTCGAGGTCGCCCCGGAAAGTCCCCAATAATTTCCCCCCCCAATATTACATAATCAAGGCCGCCCCGAAAGGAGCGGCCTTTACTTTATTTATTCGCTTACTGACTTAGTAGACAGCTACTTTGTTGCCGTTGATGACGTAGATGCCGGCGGGGAGAGCCTTGACTACAGCCTTGTTGGCCTTGTCGGCTACCTTGATACCAGAGATGCTATATACGTCAAACTCTGCATTAGCATCGTCGCCGTAGATGCTCTCTACACCATTTGTGTTTACATCGAATGTGTAACGAGCATCGTCGGTAGTCATCAGTTTGCAGCCGTCGGAATATGAGACATTGTTGATGTCAAAGTCCATCAGACCATTCTTCTCAGTTTTGATAGTGAGGTAACCTAAGTTATTACCTACGAATGTCTTGGCTGAGTAGATAGCTACACGATAAGTATTGGCAGCGAGCTGAGTGAGAGCGATGCTGTGGCCGTTTGAAGCGTAGGGCGCTACATAGCTCTCCTTGGTGAGAGCTGTGCCCTCGGGCAGGACGATGTCAAACATGATACCGGCCACACTCTTGGCCTCGGGCAGATAGAGGGGTAGGTTGATAGTGTTCTCGTTGAGGACTACGGGAGCAGTGAGTGCGAGCTTGTTGCTGGATATCTGTACACCCACGGGCAGGGCTGCGGGTGCCTGTTCGAGCAGGTAAGTTACAGCCAAAGTAACGTCTTCTACTGTTATGACACCGTCGCTGTTGATATCCATGTTCTCGAAGATACCACCCAGGTCGTTCTCGATAGCCTTGTTGGCAATGATTACAACGTCGGCGATAGTGAGCAGGTCGTCGCCGTCGGCGTCACCGCTGATATGGGGCTTAACGGTGATGATACAAGAGGCTGATACATTAGAACCGTCAACGGTGGTGGCTGTGATAGTGGCCTGACCGGCACCTACAGCAGAGACCTGACCATTTTGGTCCACCTTGGCAACTGCCTCATCAGAGCTTGACCAGATACAGTTGGTGTTTGTAGCATCCTCGGGAGCGCAGGTAGCATTGAGATAGATGCTGTCACCAACATAGAGGGTGCTCTCAGTCTCATTGAGTGTTATTGACTCTACATACTTGCCGTCTACGGTGACATAGAGAGTGAGCTCTGCGCCGAAGCCGTCGTTGGCAGTAACCTTGATAGTAGCTGAGCCTTGAGCCTTGGCAGTGACTGTTCCATCAGCGAAGTCGATGATATCGTTGCCTTCTACTACCTCCCATGAGTAGGTCTTGTCAGTGGCATCAGCGGGCTCTACTGTGATAACGAAAGTGTCGCTGTCACCTTCTTTCAGAGTCATGTATTCGGGCTGTGCGGTGAAGTAATCTACCTTCTTGACAACCTGCACACCGAGGTTGGCATCGGCAAACTTATTGGTTACGGTGGTGCCGTCTACGGGCTTGTCGCATACCAGAATGTTGTTGATAGCTATGTTGAGTTCGCCCACTGTTGCATCACCGTTAGAGCCGATAGTGAATGAGAACATATAACCGACAGTAGTGTTTAGCACAGTGTTGTTGTTACTGTATGCGATACACTTCATTACATTGTCTACCTGATTTATGAGCAGGGTGTGGTCAGCGCAAACGGCTTCGTTCAGTGTAACTTCGCTGATCCAATAGCCATCGGGGATCACGATATCCCACTGTGCATTACAGTATTCCTTACCCTCTGCAGCGTTGAGAGTCACCTCTACTGTGGCAGTGCCGGAGACATCCATCTTCACAACATTTGCAGTGAATGTGTCATCGGAAATCACGGGCTCAACAGGGTCGGGATTAATGGGGTCGGGCTCTTGTGCCACATATGTACCCCATGTGTAACCATCGGCAAAGTTTGCACCGGTGACAATCATATTCATGAGGTCATCTTCTGGAGCTGATACGGCGAACTGGTCAGCGTCGCCGCCCCACTTGTCACCGGTCACGGGGTCATGGCGTTTGATATAAATCTTGCCATCGGTGCCGGGGTTGGTCAGGCGGAATTTTGACTTGCCATCGGCAGTCATTTCGGCCACTACATCCTGAGCCCCGTCCCATATCTTGATTACGGCATCAGCATCATAGAAGAATGTGCAGGCTGTGGCATCGATGTAATAGTCCTTCTCGGTGCTCCATACGCCGGCAACTACCGGGTCGGGCTCTATAGGAGAGGGATCCTCTCCGGCCACGTATGTGCTCCATGTATAGGGGTTTGTGTCGAAGTTAGCGCCGGTGACAATCATATCGAGAGTCTCATCATCGGTGGCTGCAACAGCCAGTGTGTTATATGACTGGTCAGCAGCGGCTGCCGTGGGGTCATGGCGCAGTATCTTGATGTAGCCGTTCTCGCCGGGGTTGGTCAGGCGGAATTTATAGATGCCGTTCTCCACCTCTTCAGCAGCAACGGCAGCGGCGCCATCCCATATTACCGGCACACAATCGGCATTCTTAAACCATGTGCAAGCGCTGAGGTTTACATAATAATCTTTAGTAGTGCTCCAGCTGCCGGCAATTACAGTGGCGGTGTAAGTAGACCAGGTGTAATTGTCACTGTCGAAATTGGCGCCGGTGACTATCAGATTATAATTCTCATCATCGGGAGCAGTGACACTGCGAGAATTTCCCCATTGTTGACCATCAGCAGGGTTGCAGCGCTTGATGTAAATTGTGGCTTCTGCAGTGTCGTCAAGGCGAAACTTGGTTGTACCGTCAATAAGTTTCTCAGTCTCGACATCTTTGTTGCCATCCCAGATCTTAATGACGGCGCCGTCACCATAGAACCAAGAGCAAGCTGAAGGATCAATGTAATAATCCTTCTCTGAGCTCCATGCGCCCGCCTTGGCAGTAAAGCCAATCACGGCCAGCAAGAGAGCCAGCATGGTAATAAATTTTTTCATAAAAGGTTAACTTTTAAG
This sequence comes from Muribaculaceae bacterium, assembly GCA_023665425.1. Taxonomy (GTDB): domain Bacteria; phylum Bacteroidota; class Bacteroidia; order Bacteroidales; family Muribaculaceae; genus Lepagella. The sequence goes on along the minus strand of JAMPDX010000022.1, from coordinate 5,770 downwards.
TTGGTTGGATAATAAGAATCCCTGACATGCAAGGAAATTACAGCCGGCTGCCAGGCAGTTGGCTATAAGTCATGCAAAATTAATAAATATTAGTGATACATCTTTATAAATATGTTGTCAAACATGTTTTTAGCAGAGTTTTCGTAAGAATAACTACATCCGGGGCATATCGCACGTGAACCAAACTACCTATGTTATAGTTATACTATCATGTGAATGAGTGAGATTTTGTCATTTCAGATATAATGCTTATCTTTGCAACAAAATGTGTACATAACTCAAAATTAATACATACAATTATGAAACTTATCAAAGCTTCAGTGGTGCTGACAGTATGCGCCAGTCTTTTCCTCGCAAGTTGTAACATGTCAAACACCGGTAAGGGAGCCCTCATCGGTGGTGGTGGCGGCGGTGCCCTCGGTGCCGGCATAGGCGCCCTCATCGGCGGCGGTAAAGGTGCTGCTATAGGTTCAGGTATCGGCGCTGCCGTAGGCGCAGGCGCAGGTGCCCTCATCGGCAATAAGATGGACAAGCAGCAGAAGGCCCTTCAGGAAGAATTGGCCAACGCCAAGGTTGAACAGACTACCGATGCCAACGGCCTGCAGGCTATCCGTGTGACCTTTGATGGCGGTATCCTCTTCCCCACCGGCAAGTGGACTATCAATCAGAGCGCGCAGAATGAGCTCAAGCAGTTTGCCCAGTCACTGCAGCAGAATCCCTTGACCGATGTTTATATCGCCGGCTTCACCGACAACACCGGTTCCATGGCAGCCAACGAGAAGGTGTCTACCAATCGTGCCGACGCTGTTAAGAATTTCCTGGCCAGTCAGGGCGTGAATGCCAACCGTCTGACCGCAAAAGGCTACCCGATGACCAATTACCTCAACAACAACAAGACAGCCGCTGAGCAGGCTGCAAATCGCCGCGTAGAGGTATACATCTATGCCAGCAAGGCAATGATCCAGCAAGCTGAAGACGGCACCCTGAAGTAATCACTCACTACAGACATCCGTCTCCAACTCCAAAAAACGGGGGCTGTTATTAGCTATCTTCATTCATGCAGTCTTCATATAATAAGCCCCTGATTTGGTTAATTATAGGTTGATCTTCTTCGGACTCTAAAGTGTCTATCAAGTCCATTGCCAAGAAGATCAACCTTTTTTGTTTCTTTCATCCTCCGAGCTTCGCCATGAATGGATAGGAGTATATAATATAAAAACAACACTGCGACGAGTCTCACGAGCCGTCGCAGTGGTGTGTCTTGTAAGTGACAAATAACTAACTAATTAACCTAATATCAACATTTATCTATTACCAAAAATCTTCTCTTACATAATCTACGTTTCACTTATGAATGGGCTCTTGCGAGCCGCTTTACGATAATATAACGCGGCACCCATTTAAAAGGTTTACCAAAAATAAAAATTTTTTCAACTTTTTTCTTATGAGCTTCACAAACATCTGTAAACCAGAAGGATAACAACCGGCATTTTTTTTAAAATTTTTAAGTATCATCGTGTTGCTCCCAATCCCGGACACAAGCATGTTAAATTACAGTAAATCGGCGTCCTGGCGGACACCATTTTGTCTGTATGTTTAACCCCGCACATCCACGGCTACGCCGCGTATGTACGGGGTTACTGATAAATCGGCGTCCTGGCGGACGCCTGTTGCATGTATTTGCGACTACGAAACCCAACAAAGCTCTAGCCGGAGGCTTGTAGTAGAGGGTGTATAATAAATCGATTTTGGAGAAATTTAAATTTATAACATACTGACATTCGGTAGTATAATTTCTCAATTCTATCGAATTTTCGATTTATGATACACTCTCAAGTTTCGCAAATCCCATTCAGTACTGCTCCGATTCATTTGGGAAGTCGCCGGACTTCACGTCATCTACATAGTTGCGGATGGCGGAGTCCATTATCTCGGCAAGGTTGGCGTAGCGGCGCAGGAAGCGGGGTGAGAAGCCGGTGTTGATACCGAGCATATCATGCATTACGAGCACCTGGCCGTCGCACCCGCTGCCGGCACCGATACCGATTGTGGGGATGCTTATCTCCTCTGAAACTCGCTTGGCTAATTCTGCCGGTATCTTCTCAAGCACTATAGCAAAGCAACCTATCTCATCGAGCAGCTTGGCGTCAGCGATAAGTTTCTCTGCCTCAGCCTCTTTGCGAGCACGCACCGTGTATGTGCCAAACTTGTTGATACTCTGTGGTGTGAGGCCCAAGTGGCCGCATACCGGGATGCCGGCACACAGGATTCGCTCAATACTCTCGCGTATTTCGGCGCCTCCCTCCATCTTCACGGCTTCTGCATGACTCTCCTTCATGATGCGGACTGCCGAAGCGAGCGCCTCTTTGGAGTTGCCCTGATAAGTGCCGAAAGGCATATCCACTACCACCAGGGCGCGCTTCACGCCTTTCATCACTGACTTGCCATGATATATCATTTGGTCGAGGGTGATGGGTAATGTGGTGACATTTCCAGCCATTACATTGGAAGCCGAGTCTCCCACCAGAATGACGTCTACTCCGGCATTGTCCACAATGCGGGCACTTGAGTAGTCGTATGCTGTGAGCATTGAAATCTTTTCGCCACGCTGCTTCATCTCAATCAGGCGGCGGGTAGTCACTTTGCGTGCGTTGTCTACTGTATTTGTTGACATAGTTTACAAGCTCTTTTATTTCTTTATTACACCAATGCCGGGGGCAGAGGGTAATGTCACCTTGCCGTCGACAATTTTCATGCCGTCAAACAAGTCATTAGCTATCAATAAATTGCCGTCAAGGTCAACCCAATCAGCCATGGGGGCTAACTGAGCAGCGGCAGAGACGGCACATGAGGTCTCGGTCATACAGCCTATCATCACCTTCATGCCCAAGGCGCGAGCCAGGACAGCCATTTTATATGCCTCATGCATGCCGGCGCATTTCATCAGTTTGATATTGATGCCGTCGTAGCTCTCGGCCAGAATGGGGACATCATCAATCGTCTGGACAGCCTCGTCTGCCACTATGGGCAATACCGTTTGCTCGCGCAGCCATGCATGGCTCTCCGGGTCAGTCTTGCTCATCGGCTGCTCCACGAAGAGACAATTCTTGTCTTCAAGCCAACGGACATTATCAAGTGCCTCTTGGCGGGTCTTCCAGCCCTGATTTACATCCACACAAATCGGACGATCTGTCTTGGTGCGGATGAGCTCGATGAGTTCGCGGTCTCCCGGTACACCCATTTTTACCTTAATTACTTTATATGGCTCAGCCTCAGCGAGTTTAGCTTCCAGCTCCTCGGGAGAGTCTACAGACACCGTATATGACGTCATTGGAGCGAGGGCCGGGTCGAGGCCCCAAATGCGATACCATGGCTGACCCATTATCTTGCCGGTGAGGTCATGCAGTGCAATATCTACCGCGGCCTTGGCGGCCCGATTGCCGGGGGCTATAGAGTCCATGTAGGCATGTATCTGTTCAAACGCAAACGGGTCGCTCAGCCTTTCCGGGTCTATTTTGCTCAGAAAGGTGGTCACAGACTCGACTCCCTCACCCAAATAGGGAGGCATGGATGCTTCGCCATAGCCAGTGAGGGAATCGAGGGAAATCTCCACTTGCACACCCGGGGTCACGGTGCGCGACATGGCGGCGAGGTTGAAGGCATGTTTCAGCTTCAACTCATATGGATAATATTTGAATGTCACTGCATTTACACTCATTGCGATAGCGGCTGCCATAAGAGCGGCTATCAGATATATCTTCTTCATACATCGCGTGTTGAAAGATGGTGCAAAACTACAAATAATTTTTGACATAGGCCTATAATTACATAAAAAAAGAGGCCGCAGCTCAAGTTGTTGTGAGCTGCGGCGAAATTGGGATATAAAGATGGGTTATTATTTTATGAGCACTTTCCCTCTCGGGGTGATATACAGGCCTGCGGGGAGTGCGTCTATCTGCTCTTTTGAGGCCGATTTGAGCACTTGAACTCCTTGCAGGTTATAAATATCCATCGGGCCATCGTTGCAGGCGTCAGTGGCCTCTATTTGCTCAATGGATGCATCGCCCCATTTAGACTTGAGCCACTCGGTCTTCTCATCTATGAGGTTCTGGATGCGAGTCAGGTCTTTCAAAATGTCGGCATTGCCATATTCAGGCCAGCGCTTTGAATCATATATGGCGGCGACATAAATTTTGTCTACATAGTCAGCAAGGTGCTCCTTGAGTTGGGCGGGGCCAAAGCTCAAATACCATTCCCACACTTTCGAAATCTCAGAGCGGAATGCTTCGAACTTATACATTTGACCGATCCATACCTGATGAAAGGGCGGATTTTGCCAAATGAACAGGTCTGTACGTCTGCGGTTAAAGGAGTTGCCAAAGTCCCATACAGGTCCGAATTTCCATTTGCAGTCGGCGCCGCGGTCACGGTACAGGTAGCATGAGCCATGGAATGACTCGCCATCGTCGCATATCTCTTGAGTAATATAGTAACGAGCAAGGATATTGAGGTCTACCAAGTTAGCCAACTCGGGAGTTGCACTTTGTGTCTGCGGGGCATAGACGGCGTTGTCAATCATCTGCATGGCAGACTGCAGATAGTCCTTCTGTGCCTCGGAGAGCTCCTCGGGAGATTTGTAGGTGAACCAGATAGGCTGTTGGGAGCTTCCATCCTCATATACAGTGATATGCGGGTCAGTGTCATAGTTGTCAATCTCAACAAGCCAACCACCGTCAACATCTTGAGTAGCATTGTCTTCTTGCTCTATAATATCCACACGGTCAGAGTCCACGCGTATGTTTTGGGTCAGGAAGTATAGGCCGCGGTAGTCACCATTGAGCACCAGTTCCACCGGATAGCTTTCGGGGGTCCATGGCATCTCCAAGAGACGGGAGATAGTAAATCCGGTCTCGTTGCGCAAGAAGCCGTCAGAGTCATCCGCATGAGCGAGCAGCACGAAGTGTTTGCTCTTAGGCATACCCATGAGCGGCTGTTTGTCAGCCAATTTCAGGCGGTATGGCTTCTTCTCAAATCCTGTCCATGAGTAATTGCCACGCCCTTTGATTTGTGTTGACAGCGGAGTCTCAGCCGAGCCGATAGCCTGCACTCCTTCCAGCCCCATGGGGTCGAGGTAATATGTGGCGTTGAGGTACTTCTCTTTCTCCACCACCGGCGCATTGTTCTCGGTGTTGATGAATAAGACGGGCAGAGTGCCGCTCCATTTGGTGGGATACTCCCCCTCGCCGCCGAAATTGATAAGGCCGGCCCCGAGGTCTACAAACACCTTGATAGTCTCGGCTGTCGGGGCAGTGATGTTCGGAGCCTTTTGCAGGGCATAAAGGTTAATCCACTTGTGCATTTCAATGTCCCCCTCAACGGCGTATGTACCCTTGTCAAAGTCAGCCCAGCCGTCGCCGCTTACCCCCTTGACGGTAGAGATTTTGAACTCCTTGCTCTGCGAGAAGTCTATCGTGAGGATGTATAGGCCATCGGCATATACAAATTCTGCAGGATTTTTCGGGTCCCAGCCGTTAAAGCCGCCACATACATATAGTGGCTGCTGAGCCTTAAGGCAAAATATGCCGGCTATCAAGGCGATGGATAATAGTAAGAATTTTTTCATAGTAAACTGCTATAATAGAGAGTCTTTCAAAAATTTCGTGTCAACTCATTAAGCCATCCCGAGTCAATTGGCGAGATGAGAGGTTAAAACCTATATTAAGAGCTTGTTTAATAAAAAATGTGAATGTCAGGGCGGTGTATTTTTGAG
>JAMPDX010000021.1 GCA_023665425.1 Muribaculaceae bacterium | reverse complement strand
AGAGGAGCGTTCTTTTTTTATGCCCTATGCTCAGGGGTATGAATTATATAGGTTATAAAAAAGATAATAGCCTAATAATTTCTAAGTATGAAAGTATTGGTAATCAATGGTAGTGCACATCTCAACGGGTGCACAGACAGAGCTCTTCGTGAAGTGGAAGAGACTCTACATGCGAATGGCATAGATACGGAACGTATCAATATCGGTAATAAAGATGTACGCGGCTGCATATCTTGCAATTTCTGCCGCGAGCATGGACGGTGTGTATTTAATGATGTGGTAAACGAAGCAGCCGTAAAGTTTGCTGACGCTGACGGTTTGGTGGTAGGAAGCCCAACATATTATGCCGGTTGCAACGGGCAGGTGTTGTCCTTCCTTGACCGCCTGTTCTATAGCACTTCAGCAGCCGTAAATAAAACCATGAAGGTGGGAGCAGCGGTGATTTCGTCGCGGCGAGCCGGCTCCACATCAGCCTTTGATGAGATAAACAAGTACTTCACAATCAGTGCTATGCCGATCGCTTCAAGCACATATTGGAATGAGGTGCACGGCTTCACCGCTGAGGATGTAGAGGATGACAAGGAGGGATTGCAGACGATGCGCAATCTGGCGCGCAACATCGCATTCATGATGAAGGCCTTCGACGGTCTGCGCCACGATATCCCCGAGCAGGAGCGCGCCAGCTTCACCAGCTTCCATTGCGAAGCGTAGCATATCTTACCAATGGGAGCACAATAGAATGTGTTTCCATTGAATTACAGATTAAATATTCTTTAACATTTAACATTTTTTGATGCGGTAATTTTGTTGTAATTTTGTGCCGATTTTGTGAACATTATCACCTCTCTGCTCCTTAATATTAAGAGTGTTTATTGCTCAAGTTAGTGATAGCTTTATGAATAAGTAGATGAGAAAAATTAATGAACATAAAATTTTACTTTATCTTCGAGTGATTTTTGTCGGCTGAAGAAGGAGCTTAGCGAGCTAAGCGACTGATGAAGACGGCGAAAAGTGCCGAAGAGGAAGTGTAATTTTTGTTCAAATCAATCTTACCTAATGTTATACATATGATGATTAATTTTTCTCAGCTACTTATATACAGCAGAAACTCACTCAAAGACAGCCCAAAAGAAATCTCTATACAATGAACGAATCTGAAAACATTCGCGCGCTCAACGAGATTATAGCACGCAACAGCGATTTCATCTCTCGCATCCGCCACGGTATGAATACACGTATCGTGGGCCAGAAACATCTTATTGACTCCCTGATGGTGGCCCTATTGTGCAATGGGCACGTCATCCTGGAGGGCGTACCCGGTCTGGCAAAAACCTTGGCAATAAAGACATTGGCTCAGCTTGTAGATGCCAAATACAGCCGCATACAGTTTACACCGGACTTGCTCCCGGCCGATGTCACCGGTACTATGATTTACTCTGTAAAGCAAGAGAAATTTGAGATAAAGAAGGGACCCATCTTCGCCAACTTCGTCTTGGCAGATGAGATAAACCGTGCTCCGGCCAAGGTGCAAAGCGCATTACTGGAAGCCATGCAAGAGCGCCAGGTAACAATTGGCGACGAAACATTTAATCTGCCCAAGCCATTCCTGGTAATGGCCACACAGAACCCCATCGAGCAGGAGGGTACATACCCATTGCCCGAGGCGCAAATGGACCGCTTCCTGCTTAAGGTCATAATTGGCTATCCCACAATGGAGGAGGAGAAAGAGATTATCCGTCAAAATATCTCCGGAGTGGAGGAGCCGGTGCAGCCCATGCTCACCACTGCCGACATACAAGAGGCACAGCAGATTTGCACCCGCATTTACATAGACCGCAAGATTGAGGATTATATCGTTAATATTGTCTTCGCTACCCGCACACCGGAGAAGTCCGGCTTGAAAAATCTGTCAAGCATCATCGAGTTTGGAGCGTCTCCCCGTGCCTCCATATCATTGGCCAAGGCCGCTCGCGCATACGCTTATCTCAATGGCCGCGGATATGTCATCCCTGAGGATGTGCGTGCTGTCTGTCATGACGTATTGCGTCATCGTATTGGCTTGAGTTATGAGGCCGAGGCCAACAATATCACAGCTGACGATGTGATCACCGACATATTGGATGCTGTGCAAGTGCCCTGATCAAAATGAGTTGAATAGCTATCTATGGATTCCAACGAACTTCTGAAGAAAATACGCAAGGTCGAGATTAAGAGTCGTGGCTTGTCGCAGAATATCTTTGCCGGCGAATACCACACGGCGTTCAAGGGGCGTGGCGTGATATTTTCCGAAGTTAGAGAATACCAGCCCGGCGATGATATCCGCGACATTGACTGGAATGTCACCGCGCGCCACAATAAGCCATACGTCAAGGTATATGAGGAGGAGCGTGAGCTGACGCTTATGCTGCTGATAGATGTCTCCGGCAGCCGCAACTTCGGCGCCGTGGGCCCGGAAAAGAAGGAGATCATGGCAGAGATAGCTGCCACACTGGCATTCTCGTCCATACAAAATAATGACAAGGTGGGAGTCATCTTCTTCTCCGACAAAGTTGAAAAGTTTATCCCCCCGAAGAAGGGTAGAAAACATATCTTGCTTATAATCCGCGAGATACTCGACTTTGAGCCGCAGGGGCGTCTCACCGACATTAATCTGGCACTCGAATATATGACCAATGTGATTAAGAAGCGTTGCACTGCATTCTTGATTTCCGACTTTATCGATGATCATGACTATTCGCACACCATGTCAATAGCCAACCGCAAGCATGACCTTGTAGCAGTGCAGGTGTATGACAAGCGAGATGCCAAGCTCCCCAATGTGGGCCTGGTGCGAATGCGCGACTCTGAGACCGATGCCACCTATTGGGTAGATACAGCATCTTCCGCCGTGCGAAAGGCTTATGACAGGGCGTGGTATGACCGTCAACAGCGCCTCTCAAATATAGCCATGAAAAGTGGGGTGGACCTGGCAACCATCTCTACCGACGAAGACTTTGTTAAGGCATTGCTCGCCCTTTTCCGCAAGCGTGGTTAAAACGAAATATAATGACTCCAAACAGCTATAAAAATAGAAGTATCAATCATAGGCGCAGGGCAGCTGCTTTGTGTAAGAAAGTCCTTGCAGCCCTGCTTGTATTGTGCTGTTGCTCCATGGCGCACGGTGCACCTCGTGGCAGCATCACGGCGACACTCGACAGCACCGTGATGCTGATGGGTAATGTCACACGTCTGAATATCAAGGTTGAGAAGCCGTCGGATGTCAAAGGGCACTTCCCCCTCTTCAATGATAATACCTCAGCCCCCTACGTGACTCTGCTTAATGACACCGTTGAGCTCTCCAAAGCCTTCACCTCCGACACCACATCCCTGCCGCAGGGACTTCAACGGGTGATATATCATATCCCGGTTCAGGTGTTCGACTCCGGTGAGTATAAAATCCCCGGGCTGAAGTATGTTATGGGTAGCGACACATTGACGAGTAATCAAGTAGACCTGAAGATTGTGCCGGTCAAAAATGTCACCAAAGATGACCCCATCAGCGACTATACTGATGTCGTGGACCCCGAGGGGGGCTCTTGGTTAGACAAAGTGCCGGAGTCGCTTATCGTATATTGGTGGGCATATCTGTTGGGACTTATCATACTCATAGCTATTGTATTACTTATAATTTATTGGTATAAGCATCGTGCTCGTAAGAGCAAAAATTTAAAGCCGGAGTTGCCACCATATGAGGAGGCCGTACGTTCTCTCAATATACTGAAGGATAAGCAATTGTGGCAGCACGGCAAGAATGAGCTGTACTTCGTGGAGCTTACTGATATCCTGCGTCGCTATCTAAGCCGACGGTTTGACATCTCTGCTCCTGAGATGACCACAACACAATTCTTGGATGAGGCGAGCCGCAACCCCAAACTGGCAAGCCATAATGCCGAGTTGAAACGACTGCTCGAATTGGCAGACTTTATCAAGTTTGCAAAGGGACAGTCACTCCCCGCCGAGAACGAAGAGGCCTTCAATATCGTGCGTCGATTTGCCGATGAAACGCGCCCTACCAAGGAAGAACTTGAAGCTCAAAAGCGCGAAATGCAACAAGAGCAAGAGGCTGCACCCAAGCAAAGTAAGAAGCTATCTGTCAAAAGCTCCGGGAAAAATTCCGGAGCGAATAAACAGCGCCAATCAGGCAGAAAGGAGGGTAGACGATGAAATTGCTTCACCCCTGGTTATTACTCCTCTTCTTGTTGTTTATTCCCTTAATTGTCAACTATATAAGGAGGAAGAAAAATTCCGAGCCAACAATCGAGGTGTCTTCACTGCGTGCATTGGTAGGGCATCACAACACATGGCGCACCAAGCTGATGACTATATGTTTTGTGCTCCGCCTGTTGGCTGTAGGGTGTATTATCATCGCCCTATGCCGCCCTCAAAAGCACGATGCACGGATGCATCTGCAAAGCGAAGGTACTGATATCGTCTTGGCTCTTGACTTGTCGACCTCCATGACCGAGATAGACCTGCAGCCCAACCGTTTTGAAGCTGCCCGCCAGATAGCCGCAAACTTCGTCCAGCATCGTCAAGATGATAATTTAGGCCTCGTGGGTTTTGGTGCTGAGAGCCTCACATTCACACCTCTCACACAGGATGTGCCTACTGTGATATCGGCACTCAAGACCTTGTCTCCCGGTATGCTGGGTGGGCAAACAGCCTTGGGCGACGGCCTGCTGAACGCCGTAAACCGTGTGCTCGGTGGTAACGCCGTCTCCAAGAGCATAATCTTGCTGACCGACGGCCGCAACACAGCAGGCGAAGTCACCCCTCTGATGGCAGCTGATGTGGCCAAACAAAAGGGTGTCAAGGTTTACACTATTGGTGTAGGAGCCGAGATGGACCCACGCATGGCATCGATGCTACCCACCGGCGCCGTGAGCTCTGACCTGGATGAGGAGACCCTCCAACAGATATCCGACATGACAGGCGGCCAATACTTCCGCGCCACCGATAATGCCACTCTCCAAAAGGTGTTTAATGAAATAGACAAACTTGAGAAGTCAAAGATAGAGTCAGATAACTATGTGCGTTGGCAAGACAACTTCACTCCCTGGATAGCTGCCGCTCTGCTGTTGCTGCTGATTGCCTATGTCTGCCGCTACACACTGCTCCGGCGCATACCCTGAGACCTCTCGCAGACTTCCGTAAAACAAGTTTTTAGACAATGCTGACATTTGCATATCCCATATTACTGCTGTTGCTACTTCTGTTGCCATTGGTATGGCTGCTATATTATTTGGCACGTCGGGCGCGCCGCAAACACCTTAAGGAGTTTGGCAATCCTGAGTATTTCAAGGCGCTCATGCCTGATGTCTCGCCATATAAATCCAACATACGCATAGCCTTGCGCCTGAGCGCATTAGGCCTGCTAATTATAGCTTTGGCACGCCCATGGGGTGGCCTGGTGGAGCAAAAGGTAGACCGTGATGGCATCGAGATGGTGGCGGTGGTGGATGTAAGTAACTCCATGCTCGCATCTGCCTCTGACAACCCTGAAGGTACAAAGCGCATTGATGCCGTAAAGCTGCTGCTCGATCGCCTTGTCGACGGCATGAGCAATGATCGTGTGGGCTTGATTATCTTTGCCGGGCAGTCATATCCCTTGATACCCGTATCTTCAGACCATGCATCCGTCAAATCCTTTATGGGTGCCATGGAGCCGGGCCAAATAGCCATGCAGGGTACAAATATAGCTTCTGCCCTCGATGCCGCCATCAACCTCTTCTCTACCGACGACCCGGTCGGAAAGGCCATAGTCTTATTCACCGATGTCGAAGACCTCGAAAATGAGGAGGATGTGATGCGAGCTGTGGAGCAAGCCAAGAATGAAAATATCCAGGTTGATGTGGTGGGTGTCGGCTCTACCAAGGGCGTAAACATCCTGACTCCACAGGGAGTCTTCACCGATGACAAAGGAGAGCCTGTAGTCACCAAGCTTAACGAAGAACTGGGCCGACAGCTGGCGCAGAAGGCCGGCGGTATCTATGTCAACGCCTCATCTTCAAACGCATTGGCTGCCTTGCAAAAACAACTTAAGGAGGTGAAGCGCTCCGCCTTGTCGTCAGACAACACTTTGATGCATGACGAGCTTTTCGTATACTTCGCCGCATTGGCACTCTTATTGCTTGTTATTGACGCATTTATGGTCAATCGCAAGAACACCATATTACGCAAAATCACTTTCTTCCAGAAGGAAGAGAAATAAATTGAGAAAATGAGAAAGATCTTATTCATACTCGTATGTCTCTGTACGGCCACAGCCACTTACGCCGTTGATATGCAAGCACGCCATGTGCGTAAAGCTATCATAGACGGCAATGCAGCTTACCGTGTCAAGAATTACAAGGAGGCATTGGAGGACTATGATAAAGCGCTAAGCGAAGATGAGAGCAACTTATTGGCCACTTTCAATAAAGCCTTGGCACAGGTACGACTGGCAGAGAACTTGAACATGACTACAGACTCGCTCAACAATGAACAGAGGCAGGCCAACAGCAAGGCTATGAACAAGTATTACGAAGAGGCCTCCAAAAACTTTGAATATGTGGCCAAGCGTGTCTCCGATAACCCGGAATTAGCCCAAAAAGCTAATTATAACCGAGGTAACATCAGCTTCAATATCGCTAAGAATACTGATACCGAAGACGCAACGAAGTATTTTCAAGAGGCGATATCATACTATAAACAGGCACTTCGCATGAACCCCAACGACAATGCCGCCCGCCGCAACTTGCGTATTGCTCAGCTAAATCTCCCTAAGAATAATCAGGATCAAAATCAGGACCAAAACAAGGACCAGAATAAGGAGCAAAATCAAGATCAGGATAAGAACAAGGATAATCAGGATCAACAAGGCCAAGATAATGACCAAAACCAACAGCAACCTCAAAATCCGCCGGCACAGCCTCAAAAGCAGGATATGAATGCCCAATCGGCTGACAGACTGCTTCGCCGCAGTGCTGACAAGGAGAATGAGGCACGTCGCAGGTTGTTACAAGGTGCCGGCGGCCGCCGCAATGGCTGGTAATTCCCATATACGCCCAAGTCTTGCCTGAATGAATTGAACTGACCCGTAGATACTTAGAGCTTGTTTAATAAAAAATGTGAACGTCGGGGTCGCAGATGTGCCTCGGATTTGAGGCTGCAGGTGAAGGAACATAGCGAGCTATGTGACTGAACCAAAGGCTCAAAGATGAGGTGCAGCTGCGAGACATAACGGTAATTTTTGCAAACAAGACTCTCAATGAAGTAAAAAGATAATTTATAAATTATGTAAGAATATTAAATCACGGCGTCTTTTTGGCTACTTTGACTTGTCTTTCCGGTCACAATGCTCGCATTGCTCTCTGCAAGACAAGCCAAATTAGCTCAAAAATACCCCGCCCTTACATTCACATTTTTTATTAAACAAGGTCTTATATACATGAAGTTGAAACAAATAAGATACCGCCTGCTGTTAGCCCTACTGTTCGTTGTGCCGTTGTTTACATACGCCGGCACAGTCAAAATTACACAGCAAGGCTCCGGTAAATACTCGGTAGGGGAGACCTTTACCGTCATTATCCAGATTGATGACTTGAGGGGCGGAGGAAATATCCCTCAGTTTAAGGGGTGCAACGTAGTGGGTAATTCATCCTCACAATTTCAGACTATTGAGTATGATGCCCGCGGGCGCGCTCATCAGGTGTCACAAATCAAAAATATTGTGACATTGCAGGCCGTGAGCCCGGGAAATTATACCTATGGGCCTATATCAGTAAATGGCACGCGCTCCAATACAATCTCGTATAATATCGGTGGGTCGGCAGCGCCGGTACAGACATCCTCTTCCGCATCGTCTTCGGCGTTATATACCCCGGCACCTTTCCCCTCATTCACTGAGAATGACAACGGATTGTTGATAGTTAAGGCCACGGTGTCAGACTCATCGCCATACATTCAGCAACCGGTCAGATACACGGTGCGTGTTTTTTCAATAGAGGAGCCAAGACGTTATCCTCAAATAGAGGACCCCAAGACAGATAACGCAATTTTCGAAGTGCTCCCGGATAACAGCCCCAGACAGATATCCACCACTACCATCAACGGTCGCACATATTATTACTATGAGTTATACACCATGCTTGTGTACCCCTCGAAGACCGGCGATGTCACTATCTTTGGTGGTAATGTCACAGACAACGTGTTTGGCTATGGCTCGGTATCTACAAAGTGTAATGACGTGGTACTCAAGGTCAAGGAGCTGCCCGATTTAGCTAAACACCCCGATGTCAATGGTGTGGGCTCATACAATGTATCGAGCACTTTGCAGACAAAAAAAGCACGTGCCGGCGAACCTATTCAATTGACGTTCACCGTCAAGGGTTTGGGAAATCCATCATACGTGTCACTTCCTGATATTGCCGACCAATTGCCTGCGGGTATCAAATTCATTAAGAGCGAGTCTAAGATAGATAAGAACATCACAGCCGGTAACATTGATGGCACTATTACCTTTGAGTGCGTGTTGATGCCCTCCAAAGCCGGAGACTATGAGATACCGGCCGTCACCTTCACCTTTTTCAATCCCGACAAGCGCGAATGGTACACCAAAAGCACCAAACCTTTCAAGATTAGTGTAGATGAAGCCGATGCCTCGGATGCAAATACCGGCAATAAATCATTTAATTCGGAATATCAGAGCTTTACTCCCGGCCAACAAGCCGCCGGCTTCATGATATCTTCGCTCCTGTATTGGCTGTGTTACATAGTTCCTGTCATAGCGCTTATAATAGTTTTAATATACTATAAGCGCCGAATGGCTCTATATGCCGACCGCGATTTATTGAAGCAAAAGCGTGCCAACAGCATGGCTCGCAAACGCCTCCGCGCAGCTGAGAACGCGATGAAAGCAAATCAGCGAGACCTCTTCTATGATGAGTTGCTCAAGGCTGTGTGGGGCTATCTTGGTGACAAACTCTCAATGCCCACCTCAGAACTCTCGCGCGCCAATATCAGGGAGCAATTGTTATCAATAGGGGTTGACGGCGATGTTGCCAACGATATAATAGCCTTTATCGACGATTGCGAATTTGCCAAGTATGCTTCGGCATCCGACTCCGATATGCGCTCAGGCTATCAGCGAGCCTCGGCAGTGATAAATGAAGTAGAAAGCGAAATCAACAAAAAAGTTAATAACCGCCAAACACATACTGACGATGAATAAATTGCTCTTATTTCTCATAACTATGGCGGTATGCCTCGCACAATCCTTTGAACTGCGCGCAGCCGATAGCTCTGCCGAGCAAGCATATAGGGATGGAGACTATCAGTCTGCAATCCAACAGCTTGAAGCTCAGAGAGCAGAAGGGTCAACAAGTTCAGCCCTATATTACGACCTGGCAAATGCGTATTTCAAGTCGGGGAATAATGGTGCCGCTGTCTTGAATTACAACAAAGCATTGCGATTATCGCCAACTAACTCACAAGCTCGCAATAATCTGGACTATGTAGAGGCACAGGTGCAGCTGGCCAATGAGTCTCTTACAGACGGGAAAAATATCGATCCCACGCCCGCCGACCCAGGAATAATAGATAATCTGTGCGACACCATAGCCCGGTGGAGTAGTAACACATGGGCCGTCATAGCGGTAATACTATTCTTGGCGACCCTCAGCTGTGTAGTTATCTATCTGTTTTGTGCTAAGGTAGTGCTGCGCAAAGTTGGTTTCTTTGGTGGGTTCATACTTTTGGCGCTATGCATTATTTCCATCTATTGTTCGGTGTTGAGCAAGCGGTCAATGCTTTCAAAAGAGACATGTGTACTGATGAGCACCGAAGCATTGTTGCACGAAGAGGCTACAAGTAAATCTAAAACGATAGCTACCCCATTGAGTGCCGGAACCACCTTCCAAATCATGGAGACAATAAAGGCAGAAGATGGTACCCCCTGGACCCATGTCTTCCTCAATACAGATTATAACGGCTGGCTCCCCTCCTCCGAGGTGGCTGTGGTAGAACTCCCCGAGCTTCGAGAGTGAGAGTATATATGCTTGATAATCAAAGCGATGTGTTATAATATGTTTTATAACATATATTTTTTAGTTAAGATTATCTTGTCTATGTCATAAAATTTGTCTAAATTAGCAAATCAAAAGAAAATAATATTAACCTCATAAATATAATTATCATGAGCAAGACCATATCATTCAACGAGTTGCGTCGCATCAAAGATGCTTTGCCTGATGGCAGTTCCCACCGTATCGCAAACGAACTCAACTGCACAGTGCAGACAGTTCGTAACTACTTCGGTGGCGTAAATTATGAGTTCGGCAAGAATGCCGGTCTTCACATCGAACCGGGTCCCGACGGAGGTATCGTTGTCCTGGATGATACTACAATCTTAGATATGGCACTCGCCATACTCGAGGAGCAGAACCAAAAGGAGGACTAAGACTCTTATAAGGAATATAGGCAAGACGTGAACTTTTTTGCGTCTTGCCCATTTCTTATATATATAGCAATGGGAAGAAGTGCTCTCTGCTCCTCCGGTATAAACTTTGAAGGTCTCCCCTTTGCTGTCCTCTTCAGAAGCACCTCATCACTTTTATTATGGAGAAATACATTACACTTGCCATTCACACTTACGACTTCGCAGCAGACCTTAAGCAGCTACTCGAAAAGCACAAAATACCGGTGCAACTTGAAAATGTCAATATAGACAATCCCAAGCCGGCATGTGGTGTGCGTGTGCGCATACCCGAAAAGAAGCTGCCTCAGGCTCTGCGCATTGTCGAAAACTCACACCATCTGTCTCCCACTGCTGTGGCGATGGAGTTTAATGGTGTGAAGAATAAGGTGCTAATACCAATCGACTTTTCCGAATCAAGCATGACTGCTTGTTCGGTAGGCTTTCAATTAGCCGCATCTATTGGGTTGCACCCGATTTTAATGCATGTGTATGCTACTCCGTATTATGATGGGTCACTCTCCAATACAGACAATTTCACCCTCGATGTCCGTGATGCTGAGGTACGCAAAAATTTGGAGAGCTCAGCCCGCTATGAGATGAAGTCCTTCTGCAACAAGCTCGATGCCGCTATCGCAGAAGGCAAGATACCAAGTGTGAAATACTCCACCATGCTCAGTGAAGGGATGCCGGAAGAGGCTATTCTTGAATTTACTCGCGAATCTCCTCCGGAGCTCGTCGTAATGTCTACTAATGACTCTGACAAGAAGACGCGTAACATCATGGGAAGTGTCACCGCAGAGGTCATAGACAACTGCCGCGTGAGCGTGCTGACATGGCCCTCAAATGTACCCTTCTCCGGCATCTCGGAGCTCCGACGTGCCATATTCTTTTGCAACGTAGACCAGAATGACCTGCTGGCAATGGATACGTTTGTACGCCTGCTGGACTCGGCACCAATGCATGTGACACTCGTGCCCGTCACTGACAAGGCAGGCTCAAAGTTGCCCGGACGCATGAAGTCATTGCTTCAATATTTCCGCTCCAATTATCCCGATTGTACATTCGATACCTTTGTCACAGACATTTCCAAACTGCGCGAAGCACTTGACCCCTGGGCCAATGAGCATGGAGTGCGTCTACTCGTTGTTCCCAACAAGAAGAAAAATATATTTGCCCGCCTCTTTAACCCCGGCATAGCCCACCGCGTAATCTTCGAGAGTGACACCCCGCTTTTAGCGCTACCTGTATAACATCTAATTGTCCCCTTAATGATATATCCTACCGGTTTTGAGAGTAAAATTGGTTTTGATGTAATGCGCAACTTATTGGCTGATAAGTGCCTCAGTCCACTCGGCCAACAACGTGTGCGCACCATGTCGTTCTCAGACGATTTTGACACCGTCTATAGGTTACTCACACAGACAGCAGAGATGCTCTCCTTGTTGACCTGCGGACACGACTTGCCCGTTGACCATATTTATGATGTCACCCCTTCGCTAAAGTCTATCCAGGCACAAGGCAGTTGGATGCCGCCATTGGAGCTGTACCGTATGCGTATGTCGCTGGATACCATTAGCCGTGTACGCACATTTTTCTCTCGTGTTGATGATCAGGGGTATAGCCTTACTCCCGAATTGTCAAAACTCTTTGCTCCTCTTGCTGTATTTCCGGGGATAACTTCAGCAATCGACAAGATAATAAACAAGTTTGGAGAAGTAGCCGATACAGCCTCTCCGACCCTCTCCGACATACGCCGGCGTATTAGTGCCGCTAACGCATCACTATCTTCGATTATGCAGAGAGTGGTAAGTCGCGGTGTGGCAGACGGCTTTCTCGAAAAAGACACTGTTCCCTCCATGCGCGACGGTCGACTTGTAATCCCCGTAAATGCTGCCGTGAAACGCCGTATACCCGGTATTGTGCATGATGAGTCGGCAACCGGCAAGACATCATACATAGAGCCGACAGAAGTGGTGGAGGCATCAAATCGTCTGCGCGAATTGCGTGAAGCAGAAAAGCGAGAGGTGCAACGCATCCTGGTGGAAATGGCTGATGTAATTCGCCCTGAAGTGCCCGATATGCTCAGGAGCTATGCCATGCTTGGCGTCTACGATTTCATCCGCGCCAAGGCCCTTGTAGCTCAGCAGTTTGATGCGCAGATGCCCGTGCTTGAACATAAACCCGAACTCGACTGGTATGGTGCCATACACCCGGTGCTCGCAATGTCCTTGAGGGCACAGGGTAGGGAAGTGGTACCCTTATCGCTCAAGCTCGACTCTACTAACCGCATATTAATAATTTCAGGTCCAAATGCCGGTGGTAAATCTGTATGTTTGAAGACAGCCGGTATCGTACAATATATGCTACAATGCGGTATGTTGCCCACTCTCCACTCCAACTCCCATGTCTGTCTGTTCAAGAACATACTCATTGACATCGGCGATGAGCAGTCCATCGAGAATGACCTGAGTACATACAGTTCGCACCTCAAGAATATGAAGGTGTTCATGCAGAACGCCACCCCCCGCACATTCATCCTGGTAGATGAGATGGGTTCGGGCACCGAGCCCCAAATAGGTGGTGCCCTGGCGCAAGCAATACTTAAGAAGGTGAATGAGAGCCGAGTAATGGGTATTATTACCACTCACTACCAGAACCTCAAAACCTTTGCAGACTCTGAGCCCGGCTTTATCAATGGCGCCATGCTATATGACCGCCAACACATGCAGCCCCTTTTCAAACTATCCATTGGTAACCCCGGCAGTTCGTTTGCACTGGAGATAGCCAACAAGATAGGTCTGCCGCGTCAGGTGATAGATGATGCCCGAATGATAGTTGGCTCTGATTATGTTAACATGGACAAATACCTGCTCGACCTGGCTCGCGACCGCCGTTACTGGAGCAATAAACGCCAATCTATCAAGGAAAAAGAGGCAAAACTGGATTCTCTTATGGAGCGCTTGGAGACGCAGGGTGAAGAGCTCAAGAGCAAGAAACGCGACATCATGGAGCAAGCGCGCAGAGAGGCCGAGGAGTTGCTTGCCGGTGCCAACGCTCGCCTGGAGCGCACTATCAAAGAGATACGCGATGCACAAGCTGAAAAGGAACGCACCAAACAAATACGTAAGGAGCTCGATGATTACAAGAAACGCATAGCCACCACTCAACCAAAGGAGGAGAATATCCCCGAGCTGGCGAAGATACAAAAGCAGGCAAAGCACAGACCCGCCATAAACAAAACAGCTCCCAAAGCCGCTAATGCAAAGACTGATAGCATCAATATAGATGATTTTGTACGTATGTCAAAAGGTGGTATAGTAGGTAAGGTGCTCGCTATTAACGGCAAACAGGCTGAGGTGGCTTTTGGAGCCATGCGCACTCGCGTGGATCTGAATAAGTTGATTAAGGCTATAAAACCGACCCAAACGGCGGCCACACAGGTCTCCTCTCTTTCCAAGGCCACCACTGACGCTTCGCGTCGCCGACAGCTAAATTTCAAGCCCGAGATAGATGTCAGGGGGATGCGTGCTGATGAGGCTATTCAAGCTGTAACTTACTTCATTGATGATGCTGTACAGTTCTCTATAGGGCGAGTTCGCATTCTTCATGGTACCGGCACCGGCGCTCTGCGGCTCGCCATTCGTCAGCATTTGCAAGCCAATAGGGATGTACAGTCCTTTCACGACGAAGATGTCCGCTTTGGTGGAGCTGGTATCACCGTGGTCAATCTGGCCGACTGATATAATTGCTTTTAGTGCTTTTTGCCTGCCGAGGTTGTTGTTATACAATCATCGGTATTCATAGGCTTTTTGCAAACTCTGTTGAGCGAGCAGCTCGGGCATGACCCACCACGCGTCTTGTTTTTAAACCGGCGCTTTACAGACATCACCATGTACACCAGACAGGCTATGAGTATGATGGCGACAACTATTAACTGCCAATTATATGTGGTTATGATACTCATTTAGTGTTTGTTACAGCTTTTTTTGAGGCGGTTTTCTTTTTTGTAGACTTGGCCTCGGTGTTTTTATGTTCAACAGCTATACGGCGGGTATTGTTGTCAGACAAGACAGAATATACTATCTGGTTAATCATTTGCTTTTGGGCCGCGATAAACTCGGCAGCATCGTATGTGCCTTGTTCTATACGGCGCAGACGGTTTTCCCATATGCCGGTAAGTTTGGCACTTTTGAGCAATTCCTCCTTGATAAGGTCAATCAGGTCACATCCGGCTTGTGTGGCCCTCAAGCTCTTGCGCTGACGCTCAATGTAGCCGCGCTTGAAGAGGGTCTCGATTATGGCGGCGCGAGTGGAGGGGCGGCCTATACCATTGGCCTTGAGCGACTCGCGCAACTCTTCATCGTCAACAAGGTTGCCGGCGGTTTCCATAGCTTTCAGCAATGTACCCTCTGTGAAGTATTTGGGCGGTTGCGATGTTTTTTTTGCCAATAACGGCTCGTGAGGGCCACTTTCATTTTTAATGAACTGAGGTAGCACGGAGTCTTCATCCTTCTCTTTGCTATCCTCGCCGGACTCTTTGTCGTTGCTATACACTACTCTCCAGCCCGGTGATTTTATCACCTTACCTCCCACTTTGAATTTCACCTTCTCGGCATGTCCCTCCACAGTAGTTTGCTCGAATGTGCAGTCGGGGAAGAATACACTCACAAATCTCCGAGCTATAGTGTGAAATACATGTTTTTCAAAGTCAGTGAGGTCCTGCGGCAGAGGCATCCCTGTGGGAATAATAGCATGGTGGTCAGTGACTTTGCTATTGTCAAACACCTTCTTGCTCTTGCGCAATTTGGCTCCACGTATCAGCTTCAGCAGCTCCTGATAGTCAGAAAGTGAGTTGAGTATGGGTCCGCATTTCGGATACACGTCCTCCGTCAGATAAGTGGTGTCAACACGTGGATATGTCGTGAGCTTCTTCTCATACAGGCTCTGGATAGTACGCAAAGTCATGTCAGCACTCATGCCAAATTTTTTGTTACATTCCACCTGCAAACTCGTTAGGTCAAAAAGCCTCGGCGGGGCTTCCTTGCCCGGCTTGGTAGTCACAGAGTCTACCATAAAGGGATGGTCTTTTATTTTCTCCAATAGCGCTTGCCCTTTCTCTTGGGTCTCAAAGGGCTTAAGGGATGCTGTGAAGATGGTATCTCGATATTTGGTACGCAATTCCCATGTATCTACCGGCACAAAATTCTCTATCTCTCGCTGGCGGTTCACCACAAGTGCCAATGTAGGTGTCTGCACACGTCCGATGGACAGGACTTGCCCTCGTTCACCATATTTTAGAGTATATAGGCGGGTGGCGTTCATGCCCAATATCCAGTCGCCAATGGCGCGACATAGCCCGGCGGTATATAGCGGCTCAAGCTCCGATTGTGGCCGCAGGTGTTGAAATCCTTCGCGTATCGATTCATCGGTAAGCGAGGAGATCCAGAGACGGCTCACTGGCTTTTTGCAACCGGCGCGTTGCATCACCCACCGTTGTATCAGTTCTCCTTCCTGCCCGGCATCGCCGCAGTTTATAACCTCATCGCATTGCCCAATAAGGGTCTCTATAACCTTAAATTGGCGCTCGATGCTCTCTTGAGGTATTACCTTTATGCTGAAACGTGGCGGTATCATCGGCAACTGCCCGAGGCTCCACCGCTTCCATTGAGAGGTATAATCATGTGGCTCCTTTAAGGTGCATAGATGGCCGAATGTCCATGTTACACAATAGCCATTCCCCTCAAAGTAGCCATCATGCCGCGAAGTTGCTCCTAATATCGAAGCAATGTCGCGACCCACACTTGGTTTCTCGGTGATACACAGTTTCATGCCGATAGATATATTCTTGCCAATTTTCGATTATTACGGATGTTTAGCCTCATTCCAAAGGGCATCCATCTCCTCGAGGCTCATTTCCTTCAGGCTCTTACCCATCTCTTTGCTCTTGGCTTCCATATAGTTGAAGCGAGCGATGAACTTGCGATTGGTATGCTCAAGAGCGTTCTCCGGATTTACACCATATAATCTTGCCGCATTGATTACAGCGAAGAGCAGATCACCAAACTCAGCGTCAATACCTTCGCGATTGTCAGTCTTTACTTCAGTCTCTACTTCACCAATCTCCTCTTTCACCTTATCCCACACTTGTGAGGGCTCCTCCCAGTCAAAGCCAACGTTGCGGGCCTTCTCCTGTATGCGCGATGCCTTGATGAGTGCCGGCAACGCTGAAGGCACTCCGGCGAGCACGGTCTTGTTCCCACCTTTCTCCATTAGCTTTATCTCCTCCCAGTTGCGTATCACAGTGTCGGCATCATCTGCCTTGACTTCACCATATATATGCGGGTGGCGGAATATCAGCTTGTCGCACAAGGCGTTGCATACGTCGGCTATGTCAAAGCGCCCCTGCTCAGAGGCTATTTTGGAGTAGAAGCACACATGTAGCAGCACATCACCCAGCTCCTTCTTTATATTATTGACATCATCACCAGCGAGGGCATCCACGAGCTCAAACACCTCTTCCACGGTGTTGGGGCGAAGTGACTCGTTTGTCTGTTTAGCATCCCATGGACACTTAACTCGCAACTCATCTAATATATCCAACAGACGCCCGAAGGCCTGCATCTTTTCCTCTTTTGTATGCATTTCAGCTTAATGTTTGTTATCGAACTGACAGCTTAGTTCTTTACTGCAAATTTACAGATTATTTTTTACACTACAAAATCCCGAGTCCTTCTCTGCTGTTATGCCTGCTGCTAAAAAAAGCGGGCCATTTTGGTCCGCCAAATATAGATAACTAATTCATTAACACTCGCCTAAATAAATTACAAAGCATTTTACTTCCAGCTTATCACAGTATGTTCTATGAATCGCTCTATAAAATTCTTAATCAATGTCATCATAGTAGAGGTTTTTAATTAATAATTTCGCCATCCGTGCCTCAGTTAACACCGCATGGCAGTAAAAATAACAGCTATTAGCCGACTAAATCGTCAGGGGTTGCCATCGAAGCTATTGGGTGAACAACCTGTATAGCATGTATGCTTTTTAACTGCATATATGTTCTATAACATAATTTAAGAACATATTGTTCAGCTTTCAACGCTGCAAAATTACATCTTTTCTTAATACCTACAAAGAGATCTTAGTGAAAAATATGTTTTAGAACATGCTTGTATGGCATATTTCATCCCCGCTTATACAATGATGCTCACTATGATAATTGATCTATTATCCCATCTTCCTCGGCTATATGTTTGACTTACGTCATAATTATATAAGTATCGTTATGTTCTAAAGCGATTGTGGTCTTAGTTATGTCAAATTTTTGCTAAAAATACTTTGCAAACTCCTCCGAAAGCACTAACTTTGCACTCGTTTTTCACTCAAAGACATAAATGAAATCTAAATATTTACATCTCTGGCTACTTCTGGCTATAACCCTCATTATCGTCACTGCCATATCTTTTATGGATGACATTGAGATTGCCGGTGTCAAAATAAAAAAGGCTCCTATTGCCGACAACCTGGTAGGGGAGTTTAAGACAACCGACGAGGTTAAAAAGGAGGAAATGCAGGTGAAGCTGGAAGCCGAGAAGAAGCAAGTGGCAAAACTCCACAACCCGGTGGACACGATGCCCCAGGTATTCCTCGTATTCGGTGACTCAATGACACAAAATATCGCACGACGTATTGCGGCTTATGCCAAGCAGAACGGTCACGAAATACACACAGTAAACTGGGACAGCTCAGGCACTAAAATTTGGTCCAAGACCGACACACTCGCTTATTATATCAAGAAATTCAACCCCACATATCTTATTGTGTCAATAGGGGGTAACGAGGCGGGCTACGGCAAGCCTGAAGTGCTCGTGCCAAATGTCCAAAAGATATTGTCGGTGATGGGCGATATACCATTTGTATGGATTGGACCACCTTCACTAAAGAACGGTGCTTCAGATAAGTATAGTGATATGTTAGGTGCCAACCTCCCCTCAGGCACATTCTTTCGTTCTGACCATCTCGAACTCAAACGCCGTGGCGACAACATACATCCTACCGTCGAAGCTGCCGCATATCAGGTAGACGAAATGGTGAAGTGGCTCAAAACCTCTGCTCACCCAATTAAAATGGATTATCCGGCAGACTCCGTTGCCGACACCAAAATAAAAGATACAAATATCATTTATCTCAAGCCAATGCACTGAGTGTATGCGTAACAACCAAGTAGATTCAATCTGCTTCATTTGAAATTTATTGTGTAAATACTCTTATCCCCGAGCATAATATCCGATGTTAGACCATCTATCTACAGCAATCTCCAATATAGCCAAGATGCTCCAATACGACCCCGGAGCACCCATGATATTTTCAAGCGGCCTCTTCTGGCTCATCTTCCTGATATTCCTGCCGATATATGCCATGCTCCGGAGCAATCGTACCCGCATGATACTCTTCGTGTCGGCATTCTCACTCTATTTCTATTACAAATCATCCGGTTGGTTTTTCCTGCTTCTGCTTGGCACTTCACTGGTAGACTGGCTCATCTCCCGTATCATTTATAAGACACAAACTCCATGGAAGCGCAAAGCCCTCATGTGGACTTCAATTGCGCTTTCCCTCTCTATACTCTCTTACTTCAAATACATCAATTTCTTTGGCTCCATCTGGAACTCCATAGTAATAAACAACTTTCAGCCTCTCGACATCATACTGCCTGTGGGCATATCATTCTACACATTCCAGTCCATCTCCTATGTGGTGGATGTGTACAAACAGCGTATTAAGCCAACTCACAATTGGTTAGACTACTTCTTCTTCCTCTCATTCTTCCCGGCATTGGTGGCAGGCCCCATAGTGCGTGCCGACTACTTCATACCCCAAATCAGGCAAAACCGCAAACCCACCGGTGTCGATATATACTCCGGTCTGTGGCTCATTATTATAGGTATAGTAAAGAAGGCTATTATAGCTGACTATATTGCTCAATACAACGACGGTGTCTTTCAATATCCCGGCGCTGAGGGATTTCAAGGCCTGCAGTCGCTCATGGGCGTGCTCGGATACACATTCCAGATATATTGCGACTTCTCAGGATACTCTGATATGGCCATTGGTATCGCCCTTATCATGGGATTCAAATTAGCCGTTAACTTCAATTTTCCATACAAGAGCCGTAACGTCTCCGACTTTTGGCGTAGATGGCACATATCTCTCTCCACCTGGCTGAGAGACTACGTCTATATCCCACTGGGAGGTAACCGCAAAGGCAAATTCCGTACATACATCAACAACTTCCTTACCATGCTCATAGGCGGACTCTGGCATGGCGCAGCTTGGAAATTCATCTACTGGGGTGCAATGCACGGCCTGGGATTGGCTATTCACAAGCTATGTAAGCCATGGCTCAAGAAGATTCCGGACAACTATCTCACCAAATCCATATTTTGGATCATCACCTTCTCCTTCATAGCAGCATCCATGACTCTCTTCAGAGCCAACACCGTGGGAGACGCTCTCATTATATTAAAGAGCATATTCATCAACTTCCGCATATCCCATCTCCCACAATTCTTCGATGCGCAGCCGGTATGGTGCATTATGATGCTCATATTGATAGTGAGCCACTCCATACCCGAAGCTTGGGCAGAGACTGCGCGCCTGAAATTCGTCAGAGCACCATGGATAGCAAAACTCCTTATATTCCTCATAGTAGTGCAATTCGTTATCATCTACATGAGCGCAGAGGTAGCCCCCTTCATCTACTTCCAATTCTAACCCCTCTTTTATCTTATATTAAAGCTTCTCCAGTACTATATACTTTAATCTGTGGTGGCTAAAAGTGTCCGTTAGGACACCGATTTACAAGTAACCCCGTACATACGCGGCGAAGCCGTGGATGAGCGAGGATAGGCAAGCTAACATAATGGTGTCCGCCCGGGACACCGATTTACTGCTTGCTAATTATCAATCAAAGTACAAATGTAATCGTCGCAAAGCCTATGCAAGATGAAGAACCGGCTATCCAACACTCAAAATAAGTGCTGTTTTGAGCTATGACACGAAAAAAGTTCAAAAAAATATTACACATTTAAGTATCTGTAAATCAGGCTTAAATAAAATACAGCGGCAAAAAATCAAATTTTTCTTTTAAAAAGATTTGGTCAGTTCAGAAATTCGCCGT
>JAMPDX010000020.1 GCA_023665425.1 Muribaculaceae bacterium | reverse complement strand
CGCTGAGGGATTCGAACCCCCGACCCTCTGCTTGTAAGGCAGACGCTCTGAACCAACTGAGCTAAGCGCCCGTGTCTAACACACACTTTTGTTAATTTCGTTAGTCTCTGTCACGAGACACTCCTCTGAGTGTCTCCCCGGCATCACTGCCGAGATTTCAGGGTGGGCGCTGAGGGATTCGAACCCCCGACCCTCTGCTTGTAAGGCAGACGCTCTGAACCAACTGAGCTAAGCGCCCTGAGATTTTATTACTAACTTAAACTGCCTATTTACACGCTTCGCAGCGTCTTTGTTTTTACCGTTTTGCGATGCAAAGTTACCACGTTTTTTTCGTTCCTCCAAATATTTTTTAGTAATTTTGTAAAAATTTTTAAACAATTTAGCCTTTTAAAGGACAACGTATTGTAAATCAATAGTTTATGCAATTAACATCTTTAACAGCTATTTCTCCTGTCGATGGCCGTTATCGCTCAAAATGCGAGACCCTCGACCTCTACTTCTCCGAATTCGCTCTCATAAAATACCGTGTCAAGGTCGAAGTTGAGTATTTCATTGCACTCTGCGAGCTCCCCCTTCCCCAGCTCGAGGCCGTTGACCCCGCTTACTTCGGCCGCCTGCGTGCCATATACGAGAACTTCACCGTGGAGGACGCTCAACGCATCAAGGATATTGAGTCTGTAACCAACCACGATGTCAAAGCCGTAGAATACTTCCTCAAAGAGGAGTTTGACAAGCTCGGCCTGCAGCCATTCAAAGAGTTCATCCACTTCGGCCTCACCAGCCAGGACATCAACAACACTTCGGTGCCCATGAGTCTCAAGGATGCCATCAATGAGGTATATATCCCCCGCCTCAACGAGATGGTCGACACTCTTGAGGCATACGCCCGCGAGTGGAAAGATATCCCCATGCTTGCACGCACTCATGGTCAGCCCGCCACTCCCACTCGTCTCGGCAAGGAAGTGGAGGTGTATGTATATCGTCTGCAGAAGCAAATCGAGCTCCTCAAGAATGTGCCTATCAGCGGAAAATTCGGCGGTGCTACCGGCAACATGAATGCTCATCATGTGGCATACCCGGAAATCAACTGGCCCGAATTTGCCGCCAAATTCCTCAACGACAAATTAGGTATCGTGCGCGAGAAATATACTACCCAGATATCCAACTACGACAACCTGGCAGCCCTCTTCGATGCTCTGCGACGCATCAACACCATTATTATAGACCTGGACCGCGACTTCTGGCAATACATCTCCATGGAATACTTCAAGCAGAAGATCAAGGCCGGCGAAGTAGGCTCCTCTGCCATGCCTCACAAGGTCAATCCCATCGACTATGAGAACTCTGAGGGCAACCTTGGCATCGCCAATGCCATATATGCTCACCTTGCATCCAAGCTGCCTGTGAGCCGCTTGCAGCGCGACCTTACAGACTCCACAGTGCTCCGCAACATCGGTGTGCCAATGGCTCACTCCCTCATCGCCATTGCAAGCACCCTCAAAGGGCTGGGCAAACTCCTCATAAACCGTGAGGCCATCGATGCCGACCTCTCACACCGCTGGAATGTGCTCGCTGAAGCCATCCAGACAATCCTTCGCCGCGAGGGATACCCCAAACCCTACGAGACTCTCAAGGCTCTGACACGCACCAACGCCGAAGTCACTGAGCAAAGCATCCATGAGTTTATCGAGACACTCGACGTGCGCCCCGAGGTCAAGGAGCAACTCCGGCAGCTCACACCCCTCAACTATACCGGCTTCTGAAATGTTGATACCCAAGCAAATACATATATCTGATTACGACTATCCGCTCCCCGACGAGCGGATAGCCCGACACCCATGCGAGCCGCGCGATGCCTGCAAGCTCATGGTCCGCAGTAATGACGGGGCTGTGTCGCATCACATATTCACCGAGTTGCCCGGGCTGCTACCCGCCGGCTCATTGATGGTGTGCAACAATACCCGTGTCATCAACGCACGTATCAAGATGCGCAAGCCTACAGGTGCCGAAATCGAGATTTTCTGTCTCGAGCCGGAGGAACCCCGCGATTATGCTCTCGCCTTTCAAGCTAAGGGAGAATGTCAGTGGGTCTCTCTTGTGGGTAATCTGAAGCGCTGGAAAGGTGGACTTCTCTCCAAAGAGTGCCCCGACTTCACTCTCACCGCTGAGTTGGGTGAAGATCGGCCGGGCAATGCGCACGTCATAACCTTTAGGTGGGATAACCCGACCCTGACATTTGCCGATGTCATATCACAAGCCGGGTATATTCCTATCCCTCCATATCTGTGCCGCGCCTCCGAGCAGTCTGACACCATCGACTATCAGACCGTCTACTCCAAAATAAAAGGGTCTGTAGCCGCCCCAACTGCCGGATTGCATTTCACCCAACAAGTGCTCGACGATATTCGGGCAAACGATATCGACATCCGAGAACTTACCCTCCACGTAGGTGCAGGCACCTTTCAGCCGGTGAAGAGTGACACCATAGGCGAACACCCGATGCACACCGAGACAATAAGCATAGACCGCGGACTGCTCGACACCCTCATCAAAGCCAAGCAAGCCGGGCGTCCCCTCACCGCCGTGGGGACCACCAGTGTGCGTACTCTCGAGTCCCTTCCCCACTTGGGTAGACAAATTCAGACCATGGCCGAGCCTGAATTGCATATCACACAATGGCAGGCATACCAGGAGGAGTTTGACACTCTCGAGGCTTTGCAGGCCCTCGCCGATTATATGGATGCCCGAGAGATAAACCACTTGACTGCGAGCACCGCCATCATGATTGCCCCGGGATATAAGTGGCGCATGGTCGACAACATTGTCACCAACTTCCATCAGCCGCAAAGCACCCTGCTGCTGTTGGTAGCCTCATGGCTGCAGGCGCACGGCGATCTCACCGGCTGCGAATGGCGCTCTCTCTATGACAACGCTTTGGAGCATGGCTACCGTTTCCTCTCCTACGGCGACTCCATGCTCTTCAAGACCCTTTAAATGGGTTTGACAATTGTTACTAATTCGAGTTCCGAAAATAGTATCTAATTGAATATGTTATGGTTAGGAGTGTCCGTAAGGACATCGACTTATAATAACCCCGTACACACGCGGCGACAGCCGTGGGTGTGCGGGGGTGGATAGGCAGACAAAAGGCGTACTTAGGCCGCCGTTTTACTGCTCGTTAATGTTTTAAACGTTAACTTGCTAAACTTGAATTACGAGTCCACTCTAAAAAGTAAATCTTGTCAGTTTTAGCACAAAACCACATATTGATTATCAGTGAGTTGCGAAGTTCTAATCACAATTTTTTACTTTTTAGAGTGGACTCAATTACTAAAATTAGTATGATGTATCTTTTAACATTTTTGTAGTCGCGGCTACGTCAAGTTACAAACTCGCCGCAACTACAAAAACTTATTACATGCTAAAGGAGGTATAATAAAAAGGTGGGGATGAGCGTTAAATAGATATGCGTAAGCGTATTTCTGCACAAATGATGCGGGGGCTGATAGCAGCGATATGTGGCTGTCTGCTCCTCGGCCTGTGGGCTTGTTCTACCAACAAGAACACTGCCGCGTCGCGCAATTGGCAGGCTTTCACCACCCGCTACAACGTATACTACAACGGCTCTGAGCACTACAACGAGCAGCTCAAGAATATGGAGAAGAGCTATCAGGACGACTATACTCGCCGTGTGCCCATGCACCCGGCCGAGGCTCGCTCTGACAACAAGCTGCCGCAACCCACGGGTGACTTCAAGCGCACCATTGAGAAGATGCAGAAGGCCATACAGCTGCACTCCATCACCAAGAAGCCGAAGAAGCGCACTTCTACTCCCAAGGACAAGGCGTTCCGTTCCCGCGAGGAGTTCAACCCCTTCCTGCACAATGCATGGCTAATGATGGGGCGTGCACAATACTTCAACGGTGACTTCCTCGGTGCCGCCTCCACCTTTTTCTATATTTCCCGCCACTTCAAGTGGCTCCCCAATGTGGTAGACGAGGCCAAGCTATGGCAGGCACGCTCTTATCTGGCCATGAACTGGCTCTATGAGGCTGAGAATATCCTCACTCATATACATCGCGACAAGCTGAACACCAAGGAGTTGCAACAGCTTTATGACTTTGACATGGCCGACTATTATGTGCAGTCAAGCAAGGGAGAGGAAGCCATTCCCTTCCTCACCAGAGCTGCCCAAGCAGCCTCCGGCTCTCAAAAGAACCGTCTGTTCTTCCTGTTAGGACAGGTGCAGCGCGACTTAGGCAACAAGCAGCAGGCATATCAAGCCTTTTCCAAGGCCGGCTCCGGCGCATCTACAGACTATCGCACCAAGTTCAACGCCCGCATAGCGCAGAGCGAAGTGTTTGTAGGCTCCAACATTAAAGGTGAGGTGCGCGCTCTCAAGAGCATGGCTCGATATCAGCGCAACCACGAATACCTCGATCAGATATATTATGCCATAGGCAACCTATACCTCTCTCGCAAAGACACCACTGAGGCCGAGAAGAGCTATGCCGAAGCCATAGAGAAGTCTGTAAACGGGGGCATCAACAAGGCCCTCCCTCAGCTTGCACTGGGTGCCATCTACTTCAGCAAGCATGACTATGTCAAGGCGCAGCCACTATACTCCGAGGCTGTGCCCGCCCTCTCTGATACATATCCCGGCTACAAGGAAATAAAGAAGCGGAGCGATGTGCTCGATGAGCTGGCCACATATAGCGGCAATGTGCAGCTGCAAGACTCGCTGCTCACCCTCTCGGAGCTGAGCGAAGAGGAACAAATGAAGGTGTGTCAACGCCTGGCCGACGAGTATATCAAGAAGCAGAAAGAAGCAGAGGAGGAGGCACGCCGCCAGGAGGCCCTTGCCCAAGCAAATGCCCTTGGCAATGAAGCTGCTGCCGGCAAGGACAACACCACCCAGTTCACCATGAACAACGATAAGTCGTGGTACTTCTATAACACCCAGGCCAAGAATGCCGGTAAGACAGAGTTCCAACGCCGCTGGGGCTCCCGCAAGAATGAGGATGACTGGCGCCGCCGCAACAAGAATACTTTCTCGTTTGAAGATAATGCTGACGATGATGATATCCCCGAGGGCTCTGAAGCTGCTCCCAACGACTCCATCACACCCGAGGAACAGCAAAAGCTCGATGCTCAGAATGACCCCACAAAGCCGGAATATTACCTCAAGGATATCCCCAAGACAGAGCAAGAGAAGATTACAGCCAACGACATCATACAGGAGGGACTGTATAATATCGGCCTGATACTCAAGGACAAACTGGAGGACTTCGCAGAGGCACGTCGCACCTTTGAGGAGCTGGACACCAGATACCCGGACAATATCTATCGCCTGGATGCATACTACAATATGTACCTGATGGATGTGCGCCAAGACCGCACGGCGCAGGCTGAGGTGTACCGACAAAAAATCATCACCGACTTCCCGGACAGCCCCTACGGCCAGGCCATGAAGGACCCCAACTACTTTGACAATCTTCGGCGCATGGACAAGGTGCAGGAGCAGATGTATGAGACCGCCTACCAGGCATACCTGAACAATGAAAATGAGCGTGTACACACCCTCACAGCGGAGATGGAGCGAGACTATCCCCTCTCAAAGGTGTTGCCCAAATTTGTCTTTATAGATGCTCTGTCATATGTCACAGACAAGGATAATGAGAAGTTTAAGGAGCGTCTCACCGAGCTGCTGCAGAAGTGGCCCGACACCGATATGACCTCCATGGCATCAGATATGCTTGGCTACCTGAAGGCGGGACGTACCCTCAACTCCGGCGGTGGCAACACTCGCGGTATGTTGTGGGAGACACGCCTCACTACCGACTCCGTGGCCGGCACTCTGCCTGACGGTACCCCGGCCAACTTTGACCTTGACCCGAATAAGCCACAGCTTCTTGTGCTCGCTTTCCCGCTCGACTCGGTGAGCCCAAATCAGTTGCTATTCGATGTGGCTCGCCATAACTTCTCCACCTTCACTGTCAAAGATTTCGACCTTGAGCAGATGAACTTCGGAAATGTAGGATTGCTGATAATCAAGGGCTTCGCCAATATGAAGGAGCTGGAGCACTATCGCTCCGTCTTGGCGCGCGACGATAATTTCTCACTCCCATCCTCCGTGCGCCCCATCATGATAAGTGTTGCCAACTTTGACTTATTGCTGCGCGAGGGCCGCTCGTTTGAGGAGTACTTCCGCTATGAAGAGGAGGCCACCATGCGCGAAAAAGAGAAACTCGAAAACCCGGAGCCGGAGGATATCCCCGCCGACGACGAAGAGCTCGATCCAGGCGAGATGACCACGAAACCCGACACAGAGGCTGAAGAAGAACCGACCGAGGAATCGGCCGAAGTACCCGAAACAGAATCTGAAGAAGAACCCAAGCCTACCCCGGCAGCTCAATAAAATAACGGAATATGTGGTTAGAGAAACTGATACAGCGACATTCGCATGGCAAGAATGTCAAACTTTTCTATTTCATGCGGGCATATATGAAACGCATGATGCCACGTACTCTCTGTAATTGGCAGCGCAAGCGGCTGTTAAAGCAAATGAGCCATCACCCCGACTATCCCGCCCTCATGGACAGGGTGGAGTATTATTGCCATGCCACTTCGTGCCCCCTGCCTACTGACTCTCCACATCTCCGCGATACCGATTACTACAAGTGTCCGAAAGTCTACCGCCTTGACAGTGAGGCAGTGACGCGTTATTTCCCACCACAATTGCGCTGGCGCATGGCTCCCGGCGACAACACTGCCTGCTTCGATATCCCGACCATAGTTAAGAGCCGCCCCATAGCCGACAACAACTGCATGGATGTGCTGCTCAAGCTCAATCATGTGCGCCACTTCATTCTGCTCGACGACAAATTGAAGTGGGAGGACAAGGAGCCGGTAGCTCTGTTCAGAGGGCGTATCGGAGCAAAGGAGAACCGCCTGCAGTTTGTGAGGAAATTTATGAACAGCAAGCTCGTGGATGCCAAATGTATAGACAGCCTCGATGATATACCCACGCAGTGTGTGAGCCGCAAATATACCATCTGGGAGCAGCTGCGATACAAGTTTATAGTATGTCTTGAGGGTAATGATGTGGCCTCCAATCTTAAGTGGGTGATGAATAGCAACTCAGTGGCCATAATGCCATCTCCCACTTATGAGACATGGTTTATGGAGGGGCGTCTGCAACCCAATGTGCATTACATAGCCATACGCCCGGACTTCTCAGACCTCGAAGATAAGATTACTTATTATCTTGAACATCCGGAGCTGATACAGCAGATACTCGACAATGCGCACCGATGGACGGCACAGTTCAAAGATCCTCGCGCCGAGCAGCTCATATCCTTGGCCGTCTTTGACCGCTATCTGCACCTCACCAACAATTGGAGCGACGACTGAAAGTAGCTATTTGCGATTGAAGTCGGCCGGTATTTCACCCCACCTTTCAGTATCCCATTTACGTATGGGATTAGTTAGCTCATGTGTCTGCAACCATTGGTCGGCACGCGCCACCAGCAGGCGTATACGT
Source organism: Muribaculaceae bacterium (assembly GCA_023665425.1). Classification (GTDB taxonomy): domain Bacteria; phylum Bacteroidota; class Bacteroidia; order Bacteroidales; family Muribaculaceae; genus Lepagella. The sequence goes on along the minus strand of JAMPDX010000020.1, from coordinate 14,307 downwards.
GCATTCTCCGTAGTAGGCACTATCTGAGTATTGGCACGCCGTTGGCGCACCCAACTCTGTGCTATGCGCGAGTCTGAATAGATGGTGCGCCGTGTCTCGCCATTCTGCGCACACAGAGCCAATGCATGGACTATGGCCAAGTATTCTCCTATGTTGTTGGTGCCCGCATCAATGGGTCCTACATGGAATATCTGGCGGCCGGTGGCAAGTGATACCCCTCTATACTCCATAGGGCCGGGATTGCCGGAGCAAGCAGCATCCACGGCGATAGCCTCCATGTCTACCTCCGGAAAGGCTGAGTAGTTGAACACCGTGGTGGGCTGCTTCTTGAGCAAATTCATAAGAGCCGACTTATCATTGCTCCCCTCGCGAAAGGCCTTAACGGCACTCTCATATGACGGGAAACTTTTATATTTTGCGCCGGGGAATGTCAATACCTGCTCTGCACAGTCCTCCCAGTTGTCATAAATGCCGGGCTCAATGCCCACCCACACCACATAGTATTTTGATTTCTTAGCCATGTCTATATAAAGGGGGCACGACACAGCGCGCCCCCTGAACTATCTGCGTATGTTATTATTTTGTGTGCAAATACTCGTCGATGGCCTTTGCAGCCTTGCGGCCGGCACCCATGGCGAGAATTACTGTGGCAGCACCGGTGACAGCATCACCGCCGGCGAAGATGCCGGAACGTGTAGTGACACCCTGCTCGTCAGCCACTATACAGCCGCGACGGTTGGTCTTGAGACCTTCGGTAGTGGCTTTAATCAGCGGGTTGGGGCTGGTGCCCAATGCCATGATTACCACGTCGCAATCCATACGGAAGCGGCTGCCGGGCTTCTCGATAGGTGAGCGGCGTCCGCTGGCATCCGGCTCGCCGAGCTCCATCTCTACACAGTCTATAGCCACGACCTTGCCGTTCTCATCGCCGATGATTTCCACCGGGTTAGTGAGCATGTGGAACTCAATGCCCTCCTGCTTGGCGTGGTGTACCTCCTCCACACGTGCGGGGAGCTCAGCCTCGCTGCGGCGATACACGATGATGGCATCGGCACCCAAACGCTTGGCGGTGCGCACAGCATCCATGGCCACGTTGCCTCCACCTACCACTACAATGCGCTTGCCGCTGTAGATAGGTGTATCATACTCCTCGCGATAGGCCTTCATAAGATTGGTACGGGTGAGGAATTCATTGGCAGAGAATACACCATTGAGATTTTCACCGGGGATACCCATAAAGCGAGGCAGACCGGCACCGGAGCCGATAAATACGGCATCGTAGCCCTCTTGGTCGAGCAGCTCGTCTACTGTGAGTGTGCGGCCTATGATAACATCGGTCTCAATCTCCACGCCCAGTTTGCGCACTGCCTCAACCTCGGCGGCAACAACTTTGTCTTTGGGTAGGCGGAACTCGGGAATACCATACACGAGCACACCACCCACCTTGTGTAGAGCCTCGAAAATCTTCACCTCATAGCCCATGCGAGCCAAGTCTGAGGCGCAAGCCAAGCCGGAGGGGCCGGAGCCTACTATAGCCACACGTTTGCCATTCTTCTCGATGACTGGTGCGGGTACGTCGTCGGCATGCTCTATCTTCCAGTCGCCCACATAGCGCTCCAGCTTGCCGATAGCTACAGGCTCGCTCTTGATGCCGAGCACACATGAGCCTTCGCACTGGCTCTCCTGCGGACATACACGACCGCAGACACTGGGCAAAGAACTGTCGTTAGCAATAATAGCGGCTGCTTGAGCCACATCACCCTGATTGAGGGCATGTATGAAGCCGGGGATATTCAGTCCCACAGGGCAGGCAGCCACACATCGAGGCTTGGGACAGTTGAGGCATCGTGCTGCCTCTAATGCGGCTTCCTCGGAATTATATCCGTAGCATACTTCTTCGAAATTGGTAGCGCGTTCTTTGGGATCTTGTTCGCGCACCGGGGTGCGGGGTGCTTTAACTGCCATGGCAAGAGCATTTATGGGTTTCGGGATTGGTCTTTTTGTTTTCTCTGTACATATTCTGGCGACGTATAGCCTCGTCGAAGTCTACCTGATGGCCGTCAAACTCGGGGCCGTCAACGCAGGTGAAGAGGGTCTTGCCACCCACGCTCACACGACAAGCACCACACATGCCGGTGCCATCAACCATGAGGGCGTTGAGGCTCACCATTGTGGGGATACCAAGCTTCTTGGTGGTCATGGCGCCAAACTTCATCATTATCATGGGGCCAATGATCACGCAGTGGTCAAAATGGCGACCCTCATTATTGACAAGGTCTTCAAGCTTGGCTGTAACGAGGCCGTGGAAGCCTGTAGAGCCGTCGTCGGTGCAAAGGTGCACACGGCCCACCTTGCTCATGGGCTCAACATATGTGAAAAGGTCTTTGTTGCGTGCACCGATGATTACGTCAGCCTCCACACCATGCTCGTGGAGCCACTTCACCTGCGGGTATACAGGTGCTGTACCCACACCGCCGGCCACAAAGAGGATGTTCATCTTCTTGAGCTCCTCCACCGGGATGTCGAGCAAATCTGAGGGGCGACCAAGAGGGCCGGCAAAGTCAGCAAAAGCATCGCCTACCTCCATCTCGCATATCTTGCGTGATGAGATACCCACTATCTGTGTGACTATGGTCACAGTGCCTTTCTTATCATCAAAGTCACAGATAGTAAGGGGAATACGCTCACCAAGCTCATCTGTGCGTACTATAATAAACTGGCCGGGCTTTGCCGCTTTGGCCACGCGTGGAGCATTTACCACCATCTCGAAGATGTTGGGTGCCAACTCACGCTTTGATAATATTTCGTACATTTGTTGGTATTAGGTTTATGTTGTTAGTTGTTAGGTCTTAGTCTATTATATCGAACCCGCAATAGGGGCGGAGCACCTCGGGGATGACAATGCCCTCCGGAGTTTGATTATTCTCGAGCAGGGCTGCTACAATGCGGGGCAGTGCCAGGGCTGAGCCATTAAGGGTGTGGCAGAGGTGAGTCTTCTTATCAGCACCGCGGTAACGGCATTTCAAACGGTTGGCCTGATAGCTCTCAAAATTGGATACGGAGCTGACTTCGAGCCAGCGCTTCTGGGCACCACTCCACACTTCAAAATCGAATGTGATGGCTGATGTGAAGCTCATGTCACCACCGCAAAGACGCAATATGTGCCAGGGCAGACCGAGCTTCTCGAGCAGACCCTGCACATGGTCCTTCATTTCCTCGAGAGCAGCGTATGAGTTCTCAGGCTTCTCAATGCGCACTATCTCCACCTTGTCAAATTGATGCAGGCGGTTCAGACCACGCACATCCTTGCCGTAGCTGCCGGCTTCACGGCGCCAGCAGGGGGAGTAAGCGCAATTTTTCTTAGGGAGCTCAGCCTCGGGTATAATCATGTCACGATAGATATTGGTGACAGGCACCTCGGCAGTGGGTATAAGGTAAAGATTATCGAGCTGGCAGTGATACATCTGTCCCTCCTTATCAGGGAGCTGACCTGTGCCATAGCCGGAGGCCTCGTTTACCACAAATGGGGGCTCCACCTCGATGTATCCGGCTTTCCACGCCTCGTCAAGGAAGAATTGCTGCAGGGCACGCTGCAAGCGGGCACCCTTACCTATATAGAACGGGAAACCGGCACCGGTGACTTTCACACCGAGCTCCCAGTCTATTATGTTATATTTGCGAGCGAGCTCCCAATGGGGCAGTGCATCTTCGGGAAGTTCGGGCATGGGACCACCGGTTTTTTCCACAACATTATCCTCGGCAGTGCGACCTTCAGGCACAGCTTCGCAAGGAGTGTTGGGTACGCTGAGGAGCACCTCGCGCATCTTTTCTTCCACCTGATTGAGGAGGTCTTTGATACCCTTCTGTGCACTCTTTATTTCTTCTACCTGAGCCTTGGCTTGCTCAGCTTCCTCTTTCTTGCCTTGCTTCATGAGAGCTCCAATGGAGGCAGCTAACTTCTTGAGTTGTGCGGCATCATTATCACTCTTGGTCTGCAAGCGACGACGCTCTGCATCCAGCTCGAGAATTTCGTTGATGGGGCCTGCAGCATCAAAACCTTTTACGGCAAGACGCTTGATGATATATTCGGGGTCAGCCTTAATGGCTTGTAGTGTAAGCATCTTAGATAATTAGATTATATGATGATTAAGCGAGTAGTTCTTTCACTTTGGCGTTGATGGCACGACCCTCAGCTTTGCCGGCAAGGCGCTTTGAAGCTACACCCATCACTTTGCCCATCTCCTTCATGGAGGTGGCATCCACCTCGGCAATTATAGCTTTAAGCTCGGCAGTGAGCTCCTCATCAGTGAGCTGCTTGGGGAGATACTCCTCAAGCACGGCAGCCTCGGCGAGCTCACCTTCTGCAAGCTCAGGGCGATTATTGTCGGTATAAATTTTGGCACTTTCTTTGCGCTGCTTTACCATCTTTACGATGATGGCAGTAGCCTTGTCATCGGGTAATTCTCCATTAGAGCCTTTGGCTGTTTTAGCCTCTAAAAACTCCTTTTTGGCACCACGAAGGGCCTCGAGGCGCACCTTGTCGCGAGCTAGCATTGCCTTCTTGATGTCCTCAGATATTTGATCAAATAAGTCCATAATAAACGCGTTTTAGAACTAATTTGCAAAATTACATATTTTTTCTTATCTACCCAAGCTAATTCTTGGTAAAATCTAAAAGCGGAGCACGCCAATCAATTAGGTCGTTAGACCCCATCTCACCCCTGAGCTAAATTTTATGAGATGGTGTCTTAGCATGTGTCACCCTTATTGGCGTGCGGAGGCTATGAGATTGGTAAGGGCTATGAAGTCAGCCACGCTCAGGCGTTCGGGCCTTTCGCTCATGATGGGCTCTTTGAGCACGGGGGAGTCTTTGGGTACCATGCCACTCAGTGAGTTGCGCAGGGTCTTGCGACGCTGCCCGAAGGAGGTCTTCACCACGCTCTTGAGCAGGGAGGGGTCACACCCCGGATCCACCACATTGTTGCGGGTGAGACGTATCACTCCACTCTTGACCTTGGGGGGTGGGTTGAATACGTTTTCGTCTACAGTGAAGAGGTATTCACAGTCATACCACACCTGAAGGAGCACTGACAAGATGCCGCGCACCTTGTTGCCCTCAGGGGCACATATACGCTGTGCCACTTCGCGTTGCAGCATACCGGTGACGATGGGTATGCGGTCTTTCATATCCAAGACCTTGAAGAATATCTGCGACGAAATATTGTATGGATAGTTGCCTATAAGGGCAAACTCGCCGGGGTAGAAATCGTCAGCTTGCATTTTGAGGAAGTCTCCCTCTATCACTTGCAGGTCCGGATACAGTTTATGAAGATAGTCCACACTCTCGGTGTCTATCTCCACTACTTTCAAGTCTCGCGGCCGGGCCATGAGATATTGAGTGAGCACCCCCATGCCCGGACCTATCTCGAGCACAGGGAGTGTCTTATATGGTTCTATATCAATGGTGTCGGCAATGCGCCGAGCTATAGACAGGTCGGTCAGGAAGTGCTGTCCGAGCGCTTTCTTTGGCTTTACTTTCATTGTTCAGTGACTATGGTATCCAATAAACCTTTGAGACCGGGGGCTGATGAGGGGAGGATTGCGTCATCGGCAGCCTGCTCAAACTCACTGCGCTTGGGGGCCCAGTCCGGACCGTTTACATATTGATAGACATAGGTGTGTCTGTAGCCACCTTCATACCACTGAGTATAAAGGAATGTGGCATTGGAGTTATACCAATAGTCCATGGAGACGCTGCTGCCATCCTGGTAATCGATATACAGCTGGCTGGTATTACCATAGAAGCTAACGGAATAGTCGAGCCACATGCTATATTGCTTGCCGTTGCGGTAGTAATAATAAGTGCCGCGGCCGCCGCTGTTGAATTCAAGCCAGTTTACTTGATAGCCTGTGACACGCACACCGTCTGCACTATACAGCTCCCAAGTGCCAATCAGGTCTTTATCATATGAATAGTTGGGGCCACCGGGAGGTCCGTAATAATCATCGCAAGAAGTCAGACACATAGCCAGACCTAAACATATCATCGTGAGCAGGGTTAAATACTTTTTCATAATTTCTTCGTTAATAAGTGTTTAGGCCCCGATTGAATACTTTTCAAAAGAGACCTTTATAGATAAGACAAGTCAAATGCTAAAAAGTTGCACCTGACTTGACTTTTTATTTTATTTCATTTTTATTTATTTGTCCGATATTGGACACCTATGATTATGTGGCAAGGATTGCTTATTTTATCTTCTTGCTCACGGCGATACGACGGCGATGCTGGCGACGCTTGAAGTATTCCCACTGGCTCTGCACCTTGTTGTTGTCGGCCATCTCGGGGTTGCTCTCTGCCCACTTAAATCCGCACTTTATATACTGGGGGATGAGATCTTGGAAGAGGAGGGCGTTCACTCCTTTGCTCTGATAATCGGGCTTTACGGCCACGAGGAGCAAGTCCACACGGTCATTTTTGCCCTTAAGGCCCTTGAGCAGGTGATACCAGCCGAAGGGGAACATTGAGCCGCCACTCTTCTGCAAGGCTCGACTCATGCTCTGCATAGATATACCCACACCCACAAGATTATCGTCCCTGTCTACTATCAGGGTGACGAGGTCCAAATTGAGCAAATCGAGATATTGATTTATATAATAGTCTATCTGCTTTGGGGTGAGTGTGCTATAGCCATACAGATTGGCGTATGCCTCATTGATGAGCTCAAACAGGGCTTGGCCATACTCCTCTTTTATCTTCTTGCGAGAGGTGTATTTGAGCACTCTGAGCCCGAATTTCTTTTTTACTATCTCGGCTATGCGGTTGTATTTGTCGGGGATTGCATCAGGCACATCCATCACAAATTCGAGCCACTCGTTGGCCTGCTTGTAGCCGAGTTTGTCGAGGTGCTTGGGGTAGTAAGGGTAATTATAAATAGTGGCCATGGTAGACAGCTCCTCGAAGCCCTCTACCAGCATACCCTCGTGGTCAAGGTCAGTAAAGCCCAATGGACCCACTATGGTATCCATTCCCTTATTGCGAGCCCACTCCTCGGCAGCAGCAAACAGGGCGGCACTCACGGCCGGATTGTCTATAAAGTCTACAAAGCCGAAACGCGCATTCTTCACTCCTTGCTTCTCATTCACCTGATGATTGATTATGGCTGCTATGCGCCCCACCGGCTTGCCGTCATCAAAGGCCATGAAGTATGCTGACTCACAGAAGTCGAAGGCCGGATTATGTTTCGGGTCAAGGGTGTTGACATCATCAGATATGAGTGGCGGCACAAAGTATTTATTACCCTTGTAAAGGTCTATCTGAAACTTTGTGAACTTGCGTAAGTTGGAACGTGTGGGGGCTATGTGCTTTACTTCTATCATTTGGATATTAAACAAGCTCTAAGTGTCTACTCAATTAACGCATGGCCACCCAGCAGAGCAACGCGGTCATCACGGCTATGAAGATACATATACAAACATAAATGGCGGCTGAGGAGCGGCGTTCAATGGCCAGGCGCAGCGAGGCTATTGATTTGTATTTGCCATTCTCAGCCTCTGCAGCTATGCGACGCAGGCGGGGCAGCTTGGTAGGCAGATGGTCTATCACCTCTCCCAACACCTCACCATAAGCCTTAATATCGGCTACAGTGTCAGCCTCGGTAAGGCTATCCTTGGAGGCATAGCCCACATTTATCAGCTTTAGATTTTCGTTATACTCGGTAAAGATGATATTGTCCGGAGTAATAGCGGGGTGCACCAGGTGGTTCTCCTCGATGTAGTCAAGGGCATCGAGCAGCTGATTCTCCAGTCGGTGCAAAATGCGTGGATTAAGGTGCTTTTCGTCTATGAGGCGTCTCAGCGAGTATCCATAAACATCGTCGGTGATGATGGCACGCCCTATGCCGGGTATCTCCTCATAGTCATTTACCATGACAATGTTGGGATGCGCCAGATTGTAACGAGTCTCAAACTCGCTGTCCAGAATATTTCGATACTTGGGGTCATCGGCATATTCCTTCTTCAAGGTTTTGAGCATAACCCACTTACCTAACTTTTTGGCAGTATAGACATCATATATCTCCTCGGCCCATTCGGGCAACAGAGTGACGTCTGTCCACCTTCCCGAGGGGTCGTTTATCTCGATCTTCTTCTCTTCTTTACTGACGTATTGCAATCCTTTAGCCACGATACAAATAATTGATTAATTTTGCAAATATAACACTTTTTTCTAAAATACAAAAATTCAACCAATTATTTAACAAAAAAAGGGAGTGCTCTGCACACCACAAGCGCATAACAACTTATAAAAAGACTCGTGGGTAGCAAACCCACGAGTACTTACTTATATAGGCTATATAGTATCAGGAGAGGGACAACATGCGCCGGATGGGGCGCAGGGCGGCTTCGGCTATCTCGGGGTCTACTGTCACCTCGGGGGTCTCATCCCGCAGAGCTTCGTAAACCTTCTTTAGGGTGCCGAGCTTCATGTATTCGCACAGGTTGCACTGGCACTCGGGGAGTTTGTCTCCGGCCTCAACGGCAGCCTCTTCAGAGGGAGCGGGCAGGAAGTCCTTCTCAGGGCAGGCAAGGCGCATCTCGCGCAATATGCCGGGCTCTGTCACCACTATATACTCTTTGGCATCATCATCCTTGGCAAAGGCTAACAGGGCGGCTGTGCTGCCCACCTTGTCGGCTATGATCTGCAGGGGACGGCGGCACTCGGGGTGTACGAGCACTTTGGCGCCCGGGTGACTCTTCTTCATGTCCAGTATACCCTCCAGGCTGAAGCGGTCGTGAACATGGCAGGCACCATTCCACAAGAGCATATCGCGGCCGGTGACATCGTTGATGTAGCTGCCGAGATTCTTGTCCGGTCCGAATATTATTTTTTCGTCGGCCGGCAGGGAGTCAACTATCTTGCGGGCATTACCGCTGGTCACTACTATATCCGTGTGAGCTTTAACGGCGGCTGAGGTGTTGACATAGCTTATGACGGTGTGGTCGGGGTGAGCAGCCACGAAGGCGGCAAACTCATCAGCCGGGCAACTGTCGGCCAGCGAGCAGCCGGCATTAGCGTCAGGTATCAGCACCTTCTTTTGCGGACAGAGTATCTTGGCAGTCTCGCCCATGAAGTGCACACCACACATTACGATGATATCGGCATCTGTCTTGGCAGCCATCTGAGCCAATGCTAGAGAGTCACCAATATGATCAGCTATCTCCTGCACCTCGTCGCGTTGATAATAGTGAGCCATGATGACGGCATTCTTCTCCTTTTTGAGACGTGCTATCTCACTGCGAAAAAAATCTTGGTCATTCGCCTTTTCGGTGCCGCAGGCACATCCTTTGCTCTCACTCATATAAATAAAGTTGAATTTATCTTTTTTATTAAAAAGCCTATTACTATTAATATACCTGTAGATAGTGTAAATAAAGTTCGTAACATATCAACTATGCCCGTGTGGGTGGAGTATTGTTGCTGATTTTATTTACATGTAGCCGGTTCTGAAAATCAGAATTTTATACGGATTGTCTACAAGGATATTTTTCAGCGGCAAAGTTACAAAAAAATATTGTTAATGATGTAGAAAAGTCCGGTCAAAAATGTAGATATAATGGTAAAGAAAAAATAATAACTTTTCTTGGCCTTTAAAACCGAAGTTTTGCATTAAAAATTATTGAGGAAAATGCAAATCTACTTATTTGAAAAGAATCTGATCTTTATTCTACACTTATCTACAAGTTATCTACACCCTTGCGCCGCTATTGCAGGGTCATGCGGCAGGTGCCGTCATGGTCACCCTTCACCATTGTTCCTGACCATATAGCACCATCGTTTGACCTTACATCTATTACGGTATTGGCGCCGGAGGTGACGCCGGTGAGTAATATGTTCATACCGCCGTTTGATATGGAAATGTTCAGGTCAGATACGGAGCCATAGCCGTCGGCTTCGTATGTGGCGTTGTAAGCGTTGTGTGTAATGGCATCATACAAGAAGGTGACGGTAAAGCCATATTTGCTCCCTTTGTAATTGAAGGTTCCATTAAAGTAGTTTGCGCCATCGTGGAAAACTGATGAAGCCTCTTCTTTAGGCAGGGCTACCTCTTTGCTCTCTGCTTCCTTATCTTTTTTGGATACGTTTCCTTTGATAAAGGTGTAATCATCATCTTCGTTTTCACGATGCTTTCTTTTATTTTCACATCCTGAAGACATCAATATTATACCGGCCAACATCAGAGGGCCAATGAGAATTCTTGTTTTTTTCATGGAAATCTGAGTAATAAAAATTAAGTGGTTGCTAAAATTAAGAGCTTGTTTAATAAAAAATGTGAATGTCAGGGCGGTGTATTTTTGAGCTAATTTGGCTTGTCTTGCAGGGAGCAATGCGAGCATTGTGACCGAAAAGACGAGTCAAATTAGGCAAAAATACACCGTGATTTAACATTCTTACATAATTCATAAATTATCTTTTTATATCATTGAGAGTCTTGTTTCCAAAAATTACCGTTATGTCTCGCAGCTGCACCTCATCTTTGAGCCTTTGGTTCAGTCACATAGCCCGCTATGTTCCTTCACCTGCAGCCTCAAATCCGAGGCACATCTGCGACCCTGACGTTCACATTTTTTATTAAACAAGCTCTAAAGTTTGTTGATGGAGTCGATGGTGATGTTTACCCAGTCTGCATGGTCGGGGGTATTGATTATCACCATTTTGAGATACTGCTTGCCGGTGTCAAGGATTACGACATTGATAGGTGCACCCTCTGTGACTCCTTCGAGGCGTCCTCCCTGCATACCATGGATAATGACGCGCGACACCTTGGCATTCTTGACATCAAGGTCAGTGACCATACGCTGACACATCTGCACGGCGGCAGCGGCAGATGCCTTGGAGTCTTTCTCCACCTTTACCGACATACCGAATGTGCCATCGATACATTTCACTATAGCCTCTTTGGTTGTCATTTCTATCTCATTGTTGGCGGGGATCATCATGCTGAAGCCTTGATACTCGAATTTGGAGAAGTTGCCCTCTACGGGAGTAACGGACTCAATGACGGTTTCTGTCGGCTGTTGAGCTGCTGTCCCGATAGGTGAAAGGGCAATGACAGCCATGGTGAGTGCAGTAAAAATAGTTTTCATAAGTTTGAGAATAGTTTAGACATGTTTTGTTGAATAATCGGAGAGAGGTCTTGCGAGCGCGAGGTGCTGAGCCTGTCAATTATTTGATGTATATCAAGTGCAGACTCATCTGTTTCTGCCAAGAGCCTCTCCTCGGGAGTGAGGGCCAGTGACTCGACATTAAAGTGTTCGCCATAGCTAATGTAGCAGCCGGCATCGAGCAATATTTCGAGCACGGAGGGTTTGCCACGGAAGCCATGTATAATCCATGGCATAGTGGCCCCCTTGGCGCGCCGCATTTGAGCTATCTCACTACCAGTTCTAACGCAATGGATAATCAAAGGTTTATTGAGTAGCTCCGAAATTTCGATGTGGCGGCTGAAGCACTTTATCTGGAGCCACATCGGCGTGGCGCATCGTGAGTCGAGGCCGGTCTCCCCTATTGCTGCCACTTGTGGATTGCGGGCAGCCTGCTCAAGGGTGATGAGGATGAGCGAAGGGTCAGCCGGTATATACCATGGATGCACCCCCAGACTGTATGCTTGGGAGGGCATAAGAGGAGTGTCCGGCGAGGTGGAAATTATACCCTCCGGATACGGAGCTGTCTTATGAGTATGGCAATCAAGCATAAAAGTTTAAGATTGTTAAGGCACCGGGTCATGTCCGTGTCCGCCCCATGGATTGCATCGCAATATGCGGCGGATAGCTAAATATGAGCCCTTTAAGGGCCCATGCTTGCGGAGTGCCTGCAATGCGTATTGGCTGCAGGTGGGAGTATATCGGCACATTGGGGGTGTCAGCGGGGAAATGCAGTACCTATAGAAGTGTATAGGCAGACACATTACCCACACCAAGGTGTTTTTAAGCGTTGAGGAGATACTCTTATTCATTATCAGCCGTGGTTGAAGATGAGGTGTCTACGGGCTCAATAAGCAGGGCGGCCTTATCGAGAAGTTTTATCATCTTTTTCTCTATGGCTGCATATTCGCGCTTGGTGTCGCCGGCATAAATGAATGCCAACAGCAGATATCGGTTATGCTCATCGTCATACAGCTTCTGCTTAAGAGCCGAGCGATGCAGGCGATAAGCCTCACGGATACGGCGACGCACCCACACACGATCTACGGCATGTTTAAACTTCTTCTTAGGCACCGTAATCATCATTTGCAGTCTGTCTATATCGGAGGGTAGTATGCCGTGAAAGAGCTCTTGCATCTGAGCCTTGGTACGCACAATGCAGAACATACGCAGTGGATATGCATACAGACTCTCACCATGGTTAAAAAGTTGCTCTACCAGGGTGTGGTGGTGCAGACGTTCACTCTTGCGCAGGGTGAGGCGTGGCTTATCTATTATGTCTGTGGTCTTATCCATGATGGACTCTTTTAATAATGGAAAGAGGAGCCGCCGAGAAATTCGCGTAGCAGGGATGTGGAGGGTATTTGGTCTGAGCGCAAGGGGGTGAAGTAGCTGAGGAATTTCAACAGTCTATGTGCCTCGGAGTATTGCTCCACATCATGTGGCACCCCTTTGAGCAGAGGCTCGGCATATTCGCGCAACACGGCGGGCTCAAACAGTAGGGATGAGTTGAAAGTGGCATCGGCATTCTCCTGGAAGGGGAATATCCAAAGCTCTTCGCCACGGCGCACGGATGTCCAGCGTTTTAGGGTCTCCAATGCTCCGGTGTTGCGATACTTATGGTCGCGCACCAGGCGTCTCAGCAGACGGGTATCGGTAGTGGGTATCCAGTTGTGGTCGTCGATAGAGAGGGTGGTGAGAGCAGAGACATAGACCTTGAAAATCTTGTCTGACGGCACTTCGGGGGTAAGGTTAGGGTTAAGGCCATGTATACCCTCGATGAGCAGGATATCATCCTTTTCAAGTTTGAGGGGGCGTGCCTTCTCGATGCGTTGGCCGAGCTCAAAGCTGTAGGTGGGGAGATTGACCTCTTCGCCGGCAAGCAGGGCATTCAGATGGCGGTTGAAGAGTGGCAGGTCCAGAGCGTAGAGCGATTCATAATCATAATCGCCGGTGACAGGGTCTATGGGAGTGGTGTGGCGGTCTACAAAATAGTCGTCGAGAGATATCATCTTTGGCTTCAGCAGGTTGGCCATCAAGTGGATGGAGAGGCGTTTGCAAGTGGTAGTCTTGCCCGAAGATGATGGGCCGGCAAGGAGCACAACTTTGGCGCCACTCTCGGCAATGCGCCCGGCAATGCGTGATAGCTCGTTGGCGTGCAGTGTCTCGGCCAGGTTAATGAGCTGCGAGCTGCGTTGCTGCTCGATGGCACGATTGAGCTGCCCCACATTGTCCACTCCTATCACATGGTTAAAGCGCAGATAGTCGGTGAAGGCATCAAACATCTTGCGCTGCTCTACCGGTGTGGCCGGGGCATCCATCAGATGATTTGGAGGGAGCAGCAACATCCCCTCGGAGTATGGCTGCAGGTCAAAGATGTCAATCATCCCGGTGGAGGGAGCCAAGGGTCCGTAATAAGAGTCTGCCAGGTCTCCAAGGGTATAATAGGTGGTGTAGAGTTCGTGGGTAGTCTCCAGAAGTTCCACCTTGGAGTTGAGATGCTGACGGCGGAAGAGCTCCATCACATCCTTAGTTAGGCGCTCATGGCGCTCAATGGGGAGATTTGCACGGCACAGTTGACGCATTACCTCGAGCAGGCGAGGCACATCGGGAGAGACAGTGACCTGAGGGTCATCCTGGGGGTGCAGGCGACAGTAGTAGCCATGGCTCACGGAGTGCTCAATGCGCAGTGCCATGTTGGGGTGTACTTCGTTGACAGCCTTATATAGCATGAAACACAGGGAGCGTGTGTACACTCGGCGCGATGAGGGGTTGTCAGGAGCCAAAAACTCAATCTGCTTGGGCATAAACACCTGGAAAGATAGAGCCTCGGTGCGGTTGTTTACTTTGGCGCAGATGGGAGCGAACGGCAACTTGTGCTCTACAAGTTTGAGAATATCAGTGAGGGTGTCACCTCCCGATATTTTCAGATACTCCTCTGTATTAACACAATATATTTTGAGGTATTTTGACATAGATAAGGACACTTAGTGGTGATTAAAAAATACCAAGTTGGTAATCTTAATCATCATACAAAATTTACCAATTTATTTTTTAGAGCTTGTTTAATAAAAAATGTGAACGTCAGGGTCGCAGATGTGCCTCGGA
>JAMPDX010000001.1:917196-1014859 GCA_023665425.1 Muribaculaceae bacterium | reverse complement strand
CAAATTTTTGTATCTTTGGCCGCTCGTTCCTCTTGGAACACGCTGCAAAGATAGTACACATTTTGTAAACTACAAAATTATCGGGCAAAAATAATTCACAAAATGAAAACTTTTTCGTCAACAGAGATTCTGGAGCGACTAAAAGAGGCTCTATCTGCGAGTACTGATACTGAATTGGCTGACAAACTCGGAATCAAGAAGGCCACCTTGTCTAATTGGAAAAACCGCAACTCAATAGATCTACCCCTTGTGTTTTCATTTTGTGAACACATCAATATAGACTGGCTTATTACAGGACGAGGGCACAAAGACCTCATTGATACCAGATACGAGATCATAAAGGAGAAAAACGATGATGACAAGCTCTTAGACAGAGCGATTAAACAAGCAGAGGAGATTGGGAGACTCAAGGAGCGCATCGCGCATCTTGAACGCGAAAAAAACGTTTCCTCGGAGTCCTTCGCAACTGCCCCAAGAGAGATGTCGCCCTCGACCCTCGATTTATAGCCCTATGGGAGCGCACCGGCATCTGCCCCAACTGAAACCAAGCGGTTACCAAGGGTACCCTGATTCTCCCTCGTGTCGCCCTCTCCCGGGGTGTTACCCCCTTAATCGGGGTCGGTTTTCCCGATAATTCTCTGTCCCTCCCTTATTTAATAAGGTGCAATTTCGCAAAGGGTTTGTTTTTGCTTCGATGTGAAATGCCGTTTTTGGGGGTGCATTTTGAAATCATGGTTATTACCCCCCCTTCCTAAGGATGCTCGCAAAAACCCTAAACCTGAATATCCAGTTTCGGAAAAATGAATATCCACTTTGAATATCCACCTGAATGTCCACCCCTAAAAATCGACCCGTTGGGGCATAAAAATAGGGGAGCCGACCGACTCCCCCGACAGGGTTTCTCCGAATGCCGTTTTAAGGCCGTCAGAGCCGCATTATAACGCCGTTCAATCATCTGCGCCATCCATGCCGCCACGAGGGGCTGTGATGAGCGTAGATTGCTTTATTATAGCCGTTTTAGTTATAACTGTGCCACCGCCCGAAAGCCCGGCGTGACGCAAATAATCATAGGTAGCGCCGACCATTTCAGCCGTCAGAACCGTATAAATGGCCGCTATCGACCCAAAATAGTAGTCCTTACGCTTCCCTTTGAGGTGAACGTGTATCACTTTCTGCTGTCTCATATCGTCTGAAATTTTCCGCGAATATACCAAATATCCGTTATATGGAATATATTGGCGAAACAAAATCAACGGAACCGGCACAAAAAAATCGGCGCGAAGCCGACTCCCCTACCCTCTTCCACCGCATCAAACCACCTGCCTCAACCGCGTAAACTCACCGTTCCCTAAAGCAAACCCGACGCACCCCTGATGTAAACCCACAGCCCCGAAATGTAAGCCAAAATTAAACCAATGTAAACGCTTCGTTTTTTCGGCACGACTCCCCCACTCTCCCCTAACCCTTTGACATCAAAAGCCTTTCACCATCCGAAGGCTCGTCCCTCAACCAACGCTTCGTTCTGTGCCCCATATATCAGGTTAAAGCCAACAAAGGTTACAATGCCTGACGGTAGCAGAAAAGGAGGTTATGAGTTTATCTAAAAATATAGGGAGTTCCGCATTTGTCGGTTCTCCCTATTTAAATTCTCTATTCTTCAAAACTGTCAATAGTTTTTGCTTTGGCATTGTGCTTGTTTCCATTGAAATAATCTACGATGCCTTGAACTTTGCGCGCAATTATTCGGACAGCTTTTTGGTTACCTATGCGAGCTTTTTCATCTATTTCAAAATGCCACCTCAGTGACAGTCCTGTAATTGTTGATGTTGGAGTGACATCAAATTTCTGATATATTTTGCAAAGTTTGTCTTTTGCAAAAGTTCTTGAGTATGTTTTACCAACCTCAAACGTGTCATAAATAGCATTCAGGAATTCTGCATCCAAATTATCTTGTTCTTTTTTGCGGTTATGGAGTTCTTCTTTTATTTGTTTTATATTATAATTGCATTGAATTATAAAGTCATAACTTAATTTAAAGAACGCTTCTACAATAGTTTTATCATAGTTTCTAAAGGTATTGATTATGTCCTGAACGGCAAATGTGTGTCTATATGGGGACAAATATTTTAACGACTCCACAATAGCTTCCCGTTGTTTTCGCTTATATCCTACATGTGACGTTTTTTGCTTACACTTGAAGTATTTATTGTCAACAAAATAAAAGCGTGGCTCTTCAAATGGAATCTGCAGGTAACCACTCGCTCCATAGGCATTTTTCAGGGTGATATAATCCTTGTAAATCTGTTTCATCCACTCCATATTTGTCAAATTGTCTTTGAGAAAATAATCAACCTCCCCATCAAAGAATATCTCATTATATGGGAGTGATTGAATGGATGTGAGGATAGCTTTTTTTCAGATTCGGACTGGGAGTTTTCATAAATTTCATATAGGGCATGAAAAGATTTTTGTATGCCATTTAAGTAATCGACAATATCGGTCTCTGTCTTATATTCGATTCCCGAATTGAACACAACATAATGAAATATATTATCCATGCCATTCCTGAATCGACCACAAGCTTGCGCCATATCTGTATAAGGGTCCATCAAAGTGTTTTGAGCATTAATTGCATCAGACATATAAATTACTCTGGGCTTAGTCGGTAAGTATATATCAAGACCCGTGTAAAAACGGCTCGTGAAGAACATGAAGATATTCTGATATTCTTCTTTCCATTCAGTATGCACATTGCTGAATCCACGTCCCTTTAATCGAGAAGCACTATTTGGAGAACAAAAGATACTACTAATCTCATGAAGATTAGATTGCTCTATTAAATCAGCGATTATATCCGCGCTATTTACAAAAATGCATTGTGGGCTTTTAGGTACTCGTCCTTTTTTAATATTCATCCAACTGTATTCAGCCTTAAACGCCTGCCGTAAATCATTGGTTCGAATAATTAATATTTCAAAGCGTTTGAAATCTTGTGGTTTTACTTCTACTAATCTAAAGTTATGCTTTGCGAATCGCGGATCGCTTGGAATGATTGGAGTTGCCGACACCATTGCTTTATTCTTGAATTTAAAGAATGAATTAAACGGCAATGTAATATCCTTTCTGAAGTCCCTTTCGGTAATGAACTTATGGCACTCATCAAGCATAAGAAAACATAAATCGTACATATTAAGATTAAGCTCTTCAAATGCTTGACGAACCTTATAGAAACTCTCAGGAGTAACCATTATTTTTATTGTCTTACGTGCAGTGACTGTCTTACTAAGATATTGAATAATATCTCTGACTGTTACTAAAGACATTACTCCAAAAAGATTGTCAGAATGTCGATGTTTAGAAACCTTGCAATCAATTATGGGAGTATTCGGCACTACTATTATAGAGTTGCGAGGAGCAATTATCTCACAATGGGTTGCTCCAACACCTGAGAGTCTTTTGTTCAATATAATATTAGACTCTATAAGGGGATAAACTTCACTGAGGTACTGTCCTTTTTGTAACTGAATTTCTCTTTTATCCATTTTTAGAAACCTTTACTTTCAAGAACTTCCATAATCTTAGGACTACGTTTGATTCTAAAAACAATTATCCCGAACGGATATGCAAAATTCACTGTGAGAGTATCAACTGTATCAGCTATTTCAGGAATTATGTGCATATATCTAAAGTCTTCTCCAAATAAAATCATGCTTCTTAAAATATCTTCAGCAAAGTCATTGCTATTCGAATCTTTAGATAGCATTAGTCCATCCTTAGCTGATGGTGTTGGGTTTGTAATTTCCCCTTTTAAGAGATATTGGAATAGAAATGAGAACAAGTCATTTGATAATTGCAAGATGAATTTTTCAACTCGTGGACTTTCAACTTGAATTGATTCATAGCCATAGTCATCAAGTACGAATTTCAACGTTAATTTTTCGCCACGCGTCATCATTTTTACAACTTCTCTGAGAGCTGCTTCATTATTGTATGGGTTGTTTGGAGATGTAATATCTTCGCTCATGTTTACTGCGTACGTTTCTTCTTTTATATTAATATAATGCAAAATTACAAAAAGGTACGCATATCAGAAAGAAAAATCCCGCCAATCTTTGTGACTGACGGGATTTTCTGAGTTTAGAGTAAGGCTTTCATTGCATTACTCATCTGTGCTTTGTCGAAACTGTCAAGATAGACTTGGGTGATTCGCTCTGAACTATGCCCCAAAGATTCGCTGATTATTGAGGTGGAGATTCCGGCACGTTTCAACACCGTTGCAAAAGAATGTCGTGCCACATAGGTTGTCAGGGGTATTGGCAGATTGAGCGTAACTCCAATCGCTTTTAGGTGCTTGTTGATTTTAGCCAAGACCTTATGAAGCCTATTGGCGATTTGGATTTCTGACTTATGGAAGCCTGACAGTATCGGAAAGACATATTGCGATTTGCCAACATTGTACTTTTCGATAATCCGCATTGCTTGTTCTTGGAGTGGCACTACGATCAGTTTCTTGGTCTTTTCACGATTATAGATAAGTTGATTGTCCTGAATATTGGAGTATTTCAGTTTTGCCATATCTATAAAGTTGATTCCGGCACACAGATAGGAGAATGTAAAGATGTCAATAGCAAGTCTCTCCATTTGGCTTTTACCCTGAAATGCCATTACTCTGTGAATCTCATCCTTTGTCAACGCTCGTTTAGCAGTCGCCTTGTTGAGTTTGGAGACCTTGTAGGCGTGGAATGGGTAGCAGTCCTCCTTGATTGCGTGTTCCAACAATGCGAGATTGAACACCGCTCTAAGGTGTCGGATTCGTGTACTGATAGTGCTTACTGACAGATTTTGTGCCTTTCCCCACGCTTCATATCTTTTGAGCCATGCAACATCTATATCAGAAAACGGAATATCGAGGTGCTTGTTGAACTTTATAAAGGAGTTGTAGGAGATTTCGTACATTCCGGCATATCTCACACGATTCTCCTTTTTAAGGTTGGAGATGTAGGTGAGATAGTATTCTCCGACAGTCTTTTTGGAATTAGCCGACGGTTTGGCTGAATCAAGCAGAGTTGAAGCAGAGTAGTCCTTACCTGACATTCGCTTGTCTAATGCGATTCTCTGAATCTCATTGATTTTGTCGTTTATCAGGATTATGATTTGCTCACGATTGGGACATCTGTCATTCGGGCAGTTGTTCTTGAAGTCCCAATGCTCCACACTTACAGATATTCCAAGACTTTGGTATCTGCGTTTGTTGTCTTTACAGACGCATAACATCAGAGGATGCTCGCCGTTGCTGAGTATTTTCGATTTGTAACACAGCACTTTGATTGTTCCGTTCATTTTGGTTTACGGTTTACATCTCGGTTTACAGAAAACTGTAAACTGTGCTGTAAATAGAGGTGTATAAGAAGAAAAAAGCAGTCAGACTTTTATCTAACTGCTTGATTTTTAGTGATCCGCCTGGGGCTCGAACCCAGGACCCCAACATTAAAAGTGTTGTGCTCTACCAGCTGAGCTAGCGAATCATCATGTTGAATTCCGGTTGCGGAGCTCAATGTATGTCAACTGACCTATTTACATCTTCTTATCAATGTATGTCAATTGATTTGAGTTGTCGCTTCCGTGAAATTGCGCTGCAAAGTTACGATGATTTTTTGATTTGACAAAAAAATTTAGGCGTATTTTTTCATATTCTGTATTATTTAATTGATTGATAGTAAAATAGCCTTGTTATGTTATAGCTGATTTTATGTGTTATCTTGCCGTTATTTTGGCTTTCCTCCGTGTATAGGCTCTCTATGCTTTCGCATATTGTACGGAGTTACTGATAAATCTTTCACTAAACGCTACCATTTGCTGCCTCCTTACTTCTCATCGAGGTGGAAGAACTTTCGGGGATGGAAGATACAAAAAAGCTTGAGATTTTCATCTCAAGCTTTTTGTAGCGGGATCGAGAATTGAACTCGAGACCTCCGGGTTATGAATCCGACGCTCTAACCAACTGAGCTATCCCGCCAAACAAATAATATGAAAAAAACCTTGTAGTATGAATAAAATGTCAACGCTTCTCGCGCTTTTGCGAGTGCAAAGTTAGTACTATTTGCCGAGACGACCAAATTTTTGACCTAAAAATTTGATTATTTTTTTACCCGGTTTTATAAGTATCTATAAATCATATATATAAACATCCTGATATTATACCGGCATTCGTCTGTATCATCTGCCTGTATGAAGGTCAAAGCTCACGACTTGCTACCCTTGCATAGGGTATTATTTGGTAATGACGGGAAAATGGAGTAATTTTGCAGCAGGATGAGAAAGGTAAATGACATACAACAACGTGATGAGGGGAAGTTAACACCTACTAAGCCGGTCGATATGGGTGGAACTGACAACATGACGATCACTGTTGAGGAAAATGTGGCAGCTCGCAAGCAGTTCTCCTTGTGGAAGATTTTTCTACCGGTGGTCATCGGTATTGGTGCTGTGGTGTGGATGTTTTGGCGTGATGCTCAAAGTAGCGATTTTGGCACTCTTTGGGCCAATATTCATTTCACTCCTCATGTTCTATTGTGTCTTTTGCTCGGGTGGTTGTTCATGTGTGGCCGTGATTTCGGGTTGAGTTGGCGCTTCCGGCTTCTCACCGATAAAGAATTGAGGTGGAGTCAGGCTATCCGTGTAAACTTTTTATGCGAATTTACCTCCGCCGTAACTCCCTCTACTGTGGGTGGCAGCTCCTTCGGCATGATATACCTCAACCGCGAGGGGATAGAGTTAGGGAGGGCAACTACCTTAATGCTCACCACTTTGTTTCTTGACGAGCTCTATTTGGTAGTCATGGCCCCCTTGTTTGTGATGCTGACTCCCGTCGGGGAGCTTTTCACCATGAGCAACGATGTCTTTGGCATGGGTCTGGAGGTGGCTTTTTGGGTAATATATGGAGGTATTGTATTGTGGACATCCTTCCTGTTTACCGGTATAATAATATATCCTCATGGCATCCGCAAGCTGCTCTCAGTCCTTTTTTCCATTCGTTTCATGAGGCGCTGGAAGGCCAAAGTTGAGGCTATGGGCGACAATATAGTGGCCACCTCTGCCATGCTTCGCCGCAAGCCGTTTATGTTCTGGTTGAGAGTGTTCGGAGCCACCGTCATTTCGTGGCTTTCGCGTTATATGGTAGTTAACGCACTGTTCTTGGCCTTCGTCACCGGCTGTTTGCCGGAGCAATGGATCATCCTCGCGAGGCAGTTCATCGTTTGGGTATTGCTAATAGTGAGCCCCACCCCCGGTGGGTCAGGCATCAGCGAGTGGCTGTTTACAGAGGTTTACGGGTCCCTGATTCCCTCTGTGGGCTTAGCTCTGTTTATGGCGATATGCTGGCGTGTCATCTCATATTATATATATCTGATAATAGGTATTAGTATCCTGCCCAAATGGCTTCGGGATGCCTTCCATAAGAATTGATTATGAAGTTTGCAGTCATTATACCGGCGCGATGGGCCTCCTCGCGATTTCCCGGCAAGCCACTGGCGAAGCTCGGTGGTGTGGAGGTCATCAATAGAGTAGTGAGCCGTGTGCGACAGGCCGGCTTGGAGGGCCTTGTAGCCACGGACGATGAGCGCATCATGCAGTGTGTGCGTCAGGCCGGTGGCAAAGCTGTCATGACCCGTGCTGACCATGTGTGCGGCACTGACAGGGTGCATGAGGCTGCCGACTCTCTGCCCTCTGATGTTGATGTTATAATTAACGTACAGGGAGATGAGCCTTTTATCCATCCCGAGCAGCTGAAGGCTCTGATGCAGATATTTGAGCAATACCCTGATACCGACATCGCTACTTTGATACGGCCTTTGGCATCTGACACTCCTTATGATAAACTCGCAGACCCATCACTTGTAAAGGCTGTTATCGCTGATGATGGGCGCGCCTTGTACTTTTCTCGTTTCCCCCTCCCCTACCAGCGCGGTGTTGAGCCGGAATACTGGGCCTCTAAACATACATATTTTGTCCATATAGGCATTTATGCTTATCGACTCGAAGTGCTTGGTCAAATCACACAGCTACCGGTGAGCCCACTGGAAAAGGCCGAGAGCCTCGAACAGCTCCGTTGGCTTCAGGCCGGTCTGACCATACGTACAGCTCAGACGGATATATGCGGGGTTGGTATAGACACACCGACCGATTTGGCAAATGCCGAGGCACTACTGCGTAGCGGCGCGATAGGATAACAGGGAGTCGCAAAATTATTTTTTAAAAAGTATTGGAATATCAATAAAAAGTAGTAATTTTGCAAGTGAAATGCGTGGGTATGGCCCGAGACTTTCATCTCGAAAGTTACGCATTGTCACAACTTTCAAAACTTTTGCATAATATTAACTAAAACTTATATCATTTTCTCATGAAGAAACACAATTTCTATGCTGGTCCTTCAATCCTGAGCCAGTACACAATCAAGAATACAGCAGACGCTGTAATCAACTTTGCCGACATGGGTCTCTCAATTCTCGAGATCTCACACCGCAGCAAGCAGTTCCAGGCTGTAGTAGATGAGGCAGTAGCTCTGGTAAAGGAGCTTCTCGAGGTTCCCGAAGGCTATTCAGTGCTCTTCCTGGGTGGTGGTGCAAGCCTCCAGTTCGCTATGGCACCTATGAACTTCCTCAACAAGAAGGCTGCTTACCTCGACACCGGTGTGTGGGCATCCAAGGCTATCAAAGAGGCTAAACTCTTCGGTGAGGTAGACGTTGTCGCTTCAGGCAAGGACACTCACTACACAGTTATCCCCAAAGACTGGACTGTACCCGCTGACGTGGACTACTTCCACTATACTTCAAACAACACTATCTACGGTACAGAAATCCGCAAGGATCCCGATGTACCCTGCCGCATGATCTGCGACATGAGCTCCGATATCTTCTCACGCCCCATCGATGTGGCTAAGTATGACCTCATCTATGCCGGTGCTCAGAAGAACCTCGCACCTTCAGGTGTGACTATCTGTATCGTTAAGGACAGCGCTCTGGGCCATGTAGACCGCGTTATCCCCACAATGCTCAAATATCAGACTCACGTAGACAAGGGCTCAATGTTCAACACTCCCCCGGTACTCCCTATCTACGCAGCTCTCCAGACTCTGAAGTACTACAAGAGCCTCGGTGGCGTTCGCGAGATCGAGAAGATGGACATCGCAAAGGCAGAGAAGCTCTATGCTGCTATCGACGCCAGCAAGATGTTCGTGGCTACAGTGCCCGGTAAGGAAGACCGTTCTATCATGAACGTATGCTTCGTAATGCGTGAGGAGTACAAGGACCTGGAGAAGGCCTTCATCGACTTCGCTACCGAGAAGGGCATGATGGGTATCAAGGGTCACCGCGACGTAGGTGGTTTCCGCGCTTCTCTCTATAACGCACTCCCCATGGAGAGCGTAGATGCACTCATCGCTTGCATGAACGAGTTTGAGGCAGCTAACCTGAAGTAATCTAATCACTGATACATCACATTTTCTCTATACAGTCCGTGCGGGTCACAAACCCGCACGCCTGTCATAGAGTCAAAAAGAAGAAAATTATGAAAATTCTCGTTTTCACAGAGAAGCCTTTTGCTCCCGCAGCTGTTAAGGCTATCGAAGATACAATCAACGCTTCAGGCAACGAAATGGAGCTCGTTGAGAAGGGTACTCGCGCTGACCTACTCGAGGCAGTAAAGAATGCCAACGGTCTTATCGTTCGCTCAGACAAAATCGATGCTGAGGTGATGGATGCTGCTCCCGAGCTGAAGGTTATCGTACGCGCCGGTGCCGGCTATGACAACATCGATCTGGCTGCTGCTACAGCTCATGGTATCTGCGTCATGAACACTCCCGGCCAGAACTCAAACGCTGTGGCCGAGCTCGTATTCGGTATGGTGGTAATGATGTGCCGCAACCAGTACAACGGTACTTCAGGATCAGAGCTCAAGGGTAAAAATCTGGGTATTTATGCATTCGGTCAAGTAGGCCGCAATGTAGCTCGCATAGCCAAGGGCTTTGGCATGAACGTATCTGCCCTCGACGTATTTGTTAAGGATGAGGTAATGGAGTGTGAAGGTGTTAAGCCTCTGCACACACCCGAGGAGCTCTTCTCAGAGAACCAGTATGTGTCACTGCACATCCCCGCTACTCCTCAGACACGTGGCAGCATTGGCTACGACCTGGTAATGAAGATGCCCAAGAATGGTGTGCTCATCAACACTGCTCGCAAGGAGGTAATCGACGAGGCCGGCCTTATCAAGGCTCTCGAGGAGCGTCCCGACCTGCGTTATGTTTCCGACATCAAGCCCGATGCAGCAGCTGAGTTCGAAGAGAAGTTCGCTGCTCGCGTATTCTTCACTCCCAAGAAGATGGGTGCTCAGACAGCCGAGGCTAACTTCAACGCCGGTGTTGCAGCTGCAGAGCAGTCTGTTGCTTACCTGAAGGATGGCTGGAACAAATACCAGGTTAACAAGTAAGTAGCTGTTCAAATTAGACTAAGAACTGTTTAGCAATTATCATACGGAGCGAGCCACTATATCGGTGGCCCGCTCTCATCATTTTCCCTAACTGACAAGATGACGGAATACGGACTTGTAGGTAAGACTCTCGGTCACTCATTTTCAGCCTCATTCTTCACCGAGAAATTTACGGCGGAACATACCAATGCCCGGTATTTGAATTTCGAATTGCCCGACATTGCAATGCTCCTTGCCCTTATAGAAGCGCATCCCAACCTACGGGGGCTGAACGTGACTATACCTTACAAGCAGTCCGTAATCCCCCTTCTTGACGGTATTGACCCCATAGCATCAGCCATCGGAGCAGTCAATACCATAAAAATCTCACATCAGGGTAGCAGCACCTTCCTTATCGGATACAACACTGATGCGCCCGGATTTCTTGAAGGGTTGCATCAATCGGAAGACACTCTTCCCGACAACGCTCTCATCCTCGGTGGTACGGGTGGTGCTGCTGCAGCAGTGATTTACGCATTGCAATCTCACGGGATAACAACAACAATCGTGTCCCGCCATAAAGCCGCCGGCAGGCTGACATACGACGAAGTGACCGACGACATCATTCGCTCCCACCGGCTGATAGTCAACTGCACTCCTTTGGGTATGTATCCCGATGTTGACTCGCTACCCAACATACCTTACCGAGCACTTACACCTTCTCATATAGCATATGACTTGGTATATAATCCACCCATGACAGGCTTTCTGAAGGCTGCCCGTGCTCAAGGGTGCCACATACTCAATGGCTTGCCCATGCTCCATGCCCAGGCACTTCTGTCTTATCGCATCTGGACAAGCCTTGAGTAAACATGTTTGGCATTTAGAGTGTTATTAGAGTGTCTAATAAAAAATTTACGGCTTTATGAACAAGTTAACTATTACATTAGCAATCGCGTTGGCATGTATGACCGGCGCATGCTCCGGAGATAAGGTTACAAAGGATGTGAACGAATTACCGCAGACAGCACAAAAGTTTATCGCTGACAATTTTGATGCCAAGGTTAGCCAAATAGAGATTGACAAGGACCTTACAGGCGATGACTACGAAGTGATATTGAATGATGGCACCAAGGTGGACTTTGACAGCAAGGGCACATGGGATAAGATTGAGGCACCATACGGCCAGAGTATCCCCGAAGCACTTGTCCCCACTGCCATAACAGAGTATATGGCCAAGAACTATGAGGGACACTCTATAGTCAAGATTGACAAGGATGATAATGGCTATGAGGTGGAATTGCAAAACGGCCTCGAGCTCCACTTCGATGCCAACGGAACATTCTGCTCAGTAGATGATTAGCCTTCTACGCTCTCAAAAAATCTATTAGATTATACAAAAAGCGATGGAAATAAAAGACATACATTCACCCAAAGACATCAAGGGGTTATCCATACCCCAACTGCAGACTCTCTCGGCTGAATTGAGGGATGCTTTGCTCACCAAACTCAGCGCACACGGCGGACACATAGGCCCCAATCTCGGCATGGTTGAGGCCACTGTGGCCTTGCATTATGTATTCAATGCGCCCGAAGACAAGATAGTGTTCGACGTCTCTCATCAAAGCTACGTCCACAAGATGCTCACCGGGCGTATAGAGGCCTTCATTGACCCGGCCCATTATGATGACGTCACCGGCTACACCTGCCCGAAAGAGAGCCCGTATGACTTGTTTGAGATAGGCCACACATCCACCTCTGTGGCTCTTGCCGGTGGCTTGGCCAAGGCCCGCGATCTTAAGGGGGACAAAGAGAATGTGATCGCCGTAATAGGTGACGGCGCTCTGAGTGGCGGCGAGGCATTCGAGGGACTGGACTATGCAGCCACACTCGGCACAAACTTCATCGTCGTAGTCAACGACAACGATATGTCTATTGCCGAGAACCATGGCGGCCTGTATGAAGACCTGCGCCGCCTACGCGAGACTGACGGCCAGAGCCCCACCAACTTTTTCAAGTCTCTTGGCTTTGACTACAAGTATGTCCCATACGGCAACGATGTGCAGTCGCTCATTGAGGCGTTCAAACAGGTCAAGGATATTGACCATCCCATTGTGGTACACATATCTACCCAGAAGGGCAAAGGATTTGCTCCTGCCGAGGCCAATAGAGAAGAGTACCACTTCGGAGGCCCGTTCGACCGCGCAACCGGCAATCCACTCAGCATCAGTGAAGCGCCCGACTATGGAGACATCACAGCCGAGCATCTGATAGCAATGGCAAAAGCTGACTCACAGGTAGCCGTCATCACAGCCGGTACCCCGGGTGTATTCGGTTTTGACCCGCAGCGCAGGCAGCAGATGGGGCATCAGTTTATTGACGTGGGTATTGCCGAGCAAGAGGCAGTGGCCCTCGCATCCGGTCTGGCCAAAGGTGGTGCGAAGCCGTTCTTTGGTGTGGTGAGCTCATTCATCCAAAGGGCATACGACCAGATGTCGCAGGATGTGGCTATAAACAATACCCCCGTGGTGGTAGGTATCTTCTATGGCTCACTGTTTGGCATGAACGATGTGACACACCTTGGCTGGTTTGACATTGCCCTGATAAGTAATATTCCCGGCTGGGTATATCTGGCGCCTACCTGCAAGGAGGAGTATCTCGCCATGCTTGATTGGGCCATGAATCAGACTGAGCATCCTGTGGCTCTCAGAGTGCCGGGCTCAAGAGTTGTGGAGACGGGCAAAACCTTCCCGACAGACTATTCCGACCTCAACAAGTATGCTGTGACACGTCAGGGTAAGGATGTGGCCATCATTGCTGCCGGCTCATTCTATAGTATGGGAGAGACTGCTGCCGACGAGCTCGCAAAGCGCGGGATATCCCCTACCCTAATTAATCCCCGCTATCTCAGCGGCCTGGACACAGAGCTGCTCGAAAGGCTCAAAGCAGACCACAGCCTCGTGATTACACTTGAGGATGGTGTGCTGGATGGAGGCTTCGGCGAAAAAATAGCCCGCTATTACGGCACAGACGCCATGAAGGTTAAATGCTATGGCATCCGCAAGAGCTTTGCCGACAGGTATGACTATGACACCATTGCCACTGAGAACAGGCTCAAGCCCAACCTCATAGCTGACGACGTGGAGAAGCTCATGAAGTAATCCCCATACCTACAGCGAACTTACTATTCAGGTCTCAATTCTTATTGGGGCCTGATGTTTTATCGGCTGAGGAGGCGATGCGTAACTCACCCGAGGGCATGCCGGCAGCAAACTCAGGTGATTAGAGAGCCTCGGCGAGCCAGGAGTCTACGAGGGCGCGGGCTATGCTGGGGTGTGGGGGCAGGGGCGGCAGACGGTCTATAGGGAAGAAGCCGCCATCGGTGAGTTCGCCGTCGGCAAAACGGACCTCGCCGCTGACATAGTCGGCGGTGAAGCCGAGCATTAGAGAGTTGGGGTATGGCCATGGCTGTGAGCCGACGTAGCGGATGTTGTCCACCTCGAGCGAAGTCTCTTCCCTAACCTCGCGGCGAACACATTCCTCCAGGCTCTCACCCGTTTCCACAAAGCCGGCCACCAGTCCGTAGTTGGGGCGAGTGAAATTGCGAGCTCGCACCAGGAGCGCCTCGCGCCCCCTCCTCACCAGTACAATTATTGCCGGAGCCACAGGGGCAAACACCTCGTTGCCACATGCCGGGCATTTCTTGGAAATCTGTGTGGAACGCTCCATAGAGGCGCCACAGCAACCGCAAAACTGACTCAGACCGTCCCAATGCAGCAACTCCATCAACTTGCCGGCCACACGGTAGTCTGTCTCTGTGAGGGTGGGGTAAGCAGCCTTGAGAGTGTCAAGTTGACAGTCCTTCTCGAGGGTATCTCCGTCAAAATGAGAGCCAAAATACACCGTTCCGTCTCGCTCCACCTTGAAGAGCTCACCGCGGAGACTCACCCCGTTCGGCAAACTCTCCGGCAGGCCCATAACCTCTCCTACACTATTGAGTATCAATTTATTGTGCCTTCTTAATATATATTTCTCAGCTTTCGCCATATGCAGTCGACTTTTTATCGCTGCAAAATTACATAAATTAACGGACACCATTTGGTGAATTGAGAAAAAAGTTGTAATTTTGCAGCCGAATTGGAGCGACACCGCTCCGTTCAGTGGACAAATTTGGCTGCTTGCAACCACTATAAACAATGCTAAAACTGCACTATATACACATGGAGCCACTCAGCGCCATCATGTACATCTGCACGAAAGCATTGCTCGCAAGCACGCTTTCGTTTTTTTTATTTTAACTTCGACAATGAGTTACTTATTCACATCAGAGTCCGTATCCGAAGGACATCCCGACAAAGTAGCAGACCAGATTTCTGACGCTCTGCTCGATAATTTTTTGGCTCGCGATCCCCAAAGCAAGGTCGCTATTGAGACACTGTGCACCACCGGACAAGTGGTAGTGGCCGGTGAGGTCAAGAGCGAAGCATACGTAGACATCCCCTCAGTGGTACGCCAAGTGATTAACCGCATTGGCTATAACCGTGGCGCATATCGCTTTGACGGCGACAGCTGCGGCATCTTCAGCGCCGTGCACGAACAGAGCCCCGACATCAATCAGGGTGTAGTGCGCTGCAGTGACGAGGAACAAGGGGCCGGCGACCAAGGCATGATGTTCGGCTATGCCACCGATGAAACTGACAATTATATGCCCTTGACTCTCGACCTGGCCCACCGCTTCATGATAGAGCTTGCCAACATACGCCGCGAGGGCAAATTCATGACCTACGAGCGCAAAGGCAAACAAGTGACATATCTGCGCCCCGACTCAAAGAGCCAGGTGACAGTGGAATATGACGAAGACGGCACTCCCCTGCGCATCGATACCATAGTCATCTCTACCCAGCATGACGAATTTATCCACCCCAAGAGCGACTCTGAGAAGGACGCCAAGATAGCCGAGGAGGAGATGCTCGCCATCATCCGCCACGATGTAGAGCAGATTCTCATCCCTCGCGTCAAGGCCACCCTCCCCGAGCGCCTGCAGGCCCTTTTTGACAAGGGATTTAAACTGTATGTCAACCCCACCGGCAAATTTGTAATTGGCGGTCCTCATGGGGATACCGGCCTCACAGGTCGCAAGATTATCGTGGATACCTACGGTGGCCGCGGTGCTCATGGCGGCGGTGCCTTCTCCGGCAAAGACCCCAGCAAGGTAGACCGCTCTGCGGCCTATGCAGCACGCCATATAGCCAAGAACTTAGTAGCCGCCGGTGTTGCTAGAGAGGTGCTGGTGCAGGTATCATACGCCATCGGTGTGGCTGAGCCTGTGAGCATCTTTGTCAATACCTACGGTCATAGCCTCGTGCCCTACACGGATGCACAAATAGCTAAGAAAGTATCCGAACTCTTTGATATGCGTCCTTACGCCATAGAGAAGCGTCTGGGCTTGCGTGCCCCCATCTACAGCGAGACAGCAAGCTACGGACACATGGGCCGCACGCCCAGCAAGGTGACCAAGACATTTGAGTCTACCTACGAGAAGGGTCATCCCATTGTGCGTGAGGTAGAGCTCTTCGCATGGGAGAAGCTTGACATGGTCCCCGCCATCAAGGAGACCTTCAATCTGAAATAGTCTGAAATAGTCTGAATTCATCTCCCCTATCGAATTTCGCCCGGTGTGCTACCTGCGCATCGGGCATTTTTTGTGGTAAGGGTCTAACTTTTCTATCCCATATATGTTATAACATAAAACCAAAATCATTTAGCACTATGGGAACTATATCTGAACTCAAAGGGCGCCTCCACAAGATGTGGTGGATACCATTGCTCACCGGCTTACTGAGCATAGCCCTCGGTGTATGGTGCTTCTGTTCACCACAGACTTCACTGCCGATATTTGCCATCTTTTTTGCCTGCATACTGGTAGTAGCCGGTATAATGAACGGCTGCTATGCCATCTCCAACCGAAGTGTGGGCACCAACTGGGGCTGGTCGTTGGCACTGGCCATACTCGAACTCATCTGCGGTATCTGGCTCTACACTATGCCCACACCGCAGCTCACCATGGTCTTTGTGTATGCCGTGGGCTTCTGGCTCATCTTTGCCGCCATCAACTCCATTTGCGAGTCACTCACACTGGCACGGTTTGGATGGGGCTGGACCATCTTTATGCTCATTCTGCTGGTTCTCACCATCATTTTTGGCTTCATGTTTATCACTGACCCGCTATTGGGTCTCGAGGCCGGCTGGCTATGGATTGGCATCTCATTCATCACCTTCGGTATATACAGACTCAGCCTCTCCTTCTTACTCAACAATATCAATGGCAAAGTAAGGAACAGCTAAGAGTTTATAAGCAAACCAATACCACTCTTTATTGGCATCCTCGGCACCCACACGTGCCGGGGATTTTGATGTGGGTGTGTATCCGGTAAGGGGCCCTACCCCTGCAGCCTTACCCCTCTATATATACTCATGAAATATATTTGGAGGGATATTTGGATAACTAAAGTTTTTTTTGTAATTTTGCAGTATCTCGGCCTCGAATACGCTCTACCTCAGAATTAGCAAATTAGCGCACCCGATGATAAAGAAATGGAACTATTTACCCTTGACCCTTCAGCAGCAAAATGAGGCTGAGAGTCTGAGCGACCACCTCGGCGGAAATGAGGCTGTCGCTGAGCTCTTGTTGCGCCGTGGGGTCAATACCCCCGAGGAGGCTGACAAATTCTTCGCTCCCTCAATATCCGACCTGCACGACCCTTTCTTGATGCCAGACATGGCAAAAGCCGTAAATCGCCTTAACAAGGCTATGGGAGCCAAGGAGAGAATCATGGTCTATGGTGATTATGATGTAGACGGCACCACTGCCGTGGCGCTCGTGTATAAATACCTGCAGAACTATTACTCCAATATCGAATACTACATTCCCACCCGCTATGAGGAGGGCTACGGCATTTCGCGCAAGAGTATAGACTATGCAGTGGAGGCGGATATCAGGCTTATCATCGTGCTCGACTGTGGCATTAAGGCTATCGACGAGATTGCCTACGCCAAGAGCAAGGGCATAGATTTCATCATCTGCGACCATCACATGCCCGACGAGGTGCTCCCGGATGCTGTGGCTATCCTCAACCCCAAAATACCGGGCAGCACATATCCGTGCACTCATCTCAGCGGCTGCGGCGTGGGGTTCAAGTTTATGCAGGGGTTTGCCATGAGCAATGGCCTGAGCAACCATAATGAGCTCGAATCCATGCTTGACCTCGTGGCTGTGAGCATAGCTGCCGACCTTGTGCCTATCGTGGATGAAAACCGCGTTATGGCCTTTCACGGGCTGCGACGCTTGAACTCTAACCCTAACCTGGGGTTGCGAAGCATAATCCGTATATGCAAACTTACGAATAAGGATATCACCATTTCTGACGTCATATTCAAGATTGGTCCCCGCATCAATGCCTCCGGACGTATGCAGAGCGGCATCGAAGCTGTAGACCTGCTCGTCTGTCGCGACTTGCACGACGCCTACGAGAAAGGGGCTGCCATAGACCAGTACAACAAGGACCGCAAGGAGCTCGACAAGCGCATCACAGAAGAGGCCAACGAACTGATAGGTAAGAAAATCGAAGTAGAGAAGGAGCGCCGCTCCATTGTGATATGCAATAAGGATTGGCACAAGGGTATAATCGGCATTGTAGCCTCACGCCTCACCGAGCTCTATTATAAGCCATCTGTAGTGCTCACCCTCAATGAGGGCGTTGCCACCGGCTCGGCGCGCTCCGTGCAGGGCTTCGATATATATGCCGCGGTGGAGTCTGCACGTCACCTGCTGGAGAACTTTGGCGGCCATACCTACGCCGTAGGCCTGACCCTCAAAGAGGAGCATGTGGAGGAGTTCTCAAGGCTCTTTGAAGCATACGTGCGCGAACACATACTGCCAAGCCAGTTGGAGCCACAGCTTAATATCGATGCCGAAATCACATTCTCACAGATTAACCCGGAGCTAATGGCATATTTGCGTAAATTCAATCCTTTCGGACCGGGGAATCAGAAGCCGGTATTCATCACACGCAACGTCTTCGACTTCGGTACATCCAAGCTCGTGGGCAAAAATCTGGAACACATCAAGCTGGAGCTGGAAGACAACTCCACCAGCCGTGTCATGAACGCTATAGCATTCAATATGGCTCCCTACTTCGAGCATATCCATGCCCACAAGCCCATAGACATAATTTATACACTTGAGGAGAGTAAACACCCCTCTCGCGGCGACAAAATACAGCTGATGATACGCGACATCCGTCCGGCTAAAAACAGTCTGTAACTTCCAGCCTTTGAAAAGCTACTTAAAAAAATATTGGGGTTATGACTCGTTCAGGCCCATGCAGCAGGAGATTATCGAGTCTGTGATGAGCGGGCACGATACCCTCGGGCTATTGCCTACGGGAGCCGGCAAGTCCATTACATTCCAAGTCCCCGGCATGGCCTTGGATGGTGTGACATTGGTCATCACCCCTCTTATAGCCTTGATGAAAGACCAGGTGGACAACCTCAAGCGGCATCGCATACGTGCCCACTTCATGCATTCAGGCATGAGCCGCGAGCAGATACGTACCATCTGGGAGGCGCTTGTAGCCGATAAGTGCAAATTTCTATACGTAGCTCCCGAGCGCCTGCGCTCTCAGCGATTTATGGACGAGATGCGCATGCTCCGCAAAATCAAGCTTGTGGTCATAGACGAGGCGCACTGTATCTCGCAGTGGGGCTACGACTTCCGCCCCTCATATTTGGGCATCGCAGAATTGAGGAAGATATTGCCCGACAATGTGCCATTCCTCGCTCTGACAGCCTCCGCCACTCCCCGTGTCGCCGAGGATATACGCAGGCTGCTGAAATTCAAGCCGGACAGCAACACATTCTCCACCTCCTTTGCCCGCCCCAACATCAGCTATGTAGTGCGCAACGACACCAGTCGCATTGACCATATAGCACACATACTCAAGCGGGTGCCCGGCACTGCCATTGTATATGTACGCAGCCGGCGCCTCACCGTGGAGATAGCCAATGAGTTGAAACATTATGGCTTCACGGCCGAGCCCTTCCATGCCGGCCTCGAGTATGAGCTCAAGGAGCAACGCATAGCATCATGGATGAGCGGACAGACACGCATTATGGTGGCAACAAACGCCTTTGGTATGGGCATAGACAAGCCTGATGTGCGACTGGTGATACACTACGACCTGCCCCCCTCACTCGAGGAGTATTACCAAGAAGCAGGCCGTGCCGGCCGTGATGGCAAGCAGAGCTATGCAGTACTCCTTACCGACTCCCAATCGGCCACTCGCATGAAGCGCCGGCTAAGCGAAGCATTCCCGGATAGAAAGACCATCGTCAAGATATATGAATATGTCTGCAACTTCATTAAGGTGGCGCTTGAGGAGGGATACGATACACTTTATCCCTTTGATATAGAGAAGTTCTGCCTACTGTTCCACTTGCAGCGACGCCAGGTGGAGACATCTTTATCGCTGCTGGGAGCCGCCGGATATATGACCTATCTCGAAGACAGAGATGTGGGTTCACGCATCCAAATTATTATCACACGCGAAGAGCTTTACTCCGTGCTTGGCGACGATAAGATTGAGAAAGTGCTCCGCGCCCTGCTGCGTATATGCCCGGGGATTTTCTCCGACTATGTTTATTTCTCAGAGCAAAAGATTGCTGAACTGACCTCACTGACACAAGAACAGGTATATGAAACCATTATCCTGCTGCGCAAGAAGGGGGTGTTGCAATATGTGCCTCGCTCATCCACCCCGCTGATATATATGAACACCTCGCGCGAGGAGACACGATATGTGCAGATACCTATTGCCGTTTATGAGGAGCGACGCGACACAATGCTCCACCGCATGGAGTCGGTACTCAACTTTGCTCACGATGACGGGGTATGTCGTGCCCGCAAGATACTCGAATATTTTGGCGAAGAGAACGTGACGGACTGTGGCACATGCGACAATTGCCGCGCACACCATAAGCAGAACCATCAGCGTCCGACCAAGGATATTCATGCTCGGCTCATGGACTTGCTCGAACTTAGTGAGCGCGGCCTTACCGCCGACGATGTCTCCCGTCTCTTCGGCTCTGACTCTCCTAAGGCTATGGATATACTCGGCTTCATGGCCGATGAAAATGAGATTGCTGCCATACCTACCGACCATGGCACAAAATACATTTCTTATAAAAATCTATGATACAAGATATCGACATACGCACCACACCACAGATAGCTGCCACTCCCGAATTGCTGCGCAAGGAGTGCCTGCGCCTCAGCGGCATGAAAGGCTCCGAGCTGCATGACCTGCGCATAGTGCGTCGCTCCATAGATGCACGCCAACGCAATGTAATGGTCAATCTGCGTGTACGTCTGGCCTCCGGCTCGGACAGTGAGGTGCCTAATCCATGCCCTGCCCCACCCTCATATCCGGCGCTCACTGAGGAGAGCCCCTCCGTCATTATCGTCGGAGCCGGGCCTGCCGGCCTGTTTGCGGCTTTGACTGCTCTGGAAAATGGGGTACGCCCCATTGTGCTGGAGCGAGGGGCAGATGTAGACGAACGACGCTCGCTGCTCGCTGCCATAAGCCGCACCGGGCAGGTGGACCCCAATACAAATTACAGTTTTGGCGAAGGGGGTGCCGGTGCGTACTCCGACGGCAAACTATACACTCGCAGCAAGAAGCGCGGCCCGGTGGAGAAGGTGTTGGCCACATTTGTAAACCATGGTGCCAACCCTGACATACTCATTGACGCACACCCGCATATCGGCTCCGACAAGTTGCCTCAAGTTATAAAGTCAATGCGCGAGACCATCATTGCCCGGGGCGGACAGGTTAACTTCCACAAGCTGGTAGATGAGCTCATTCAAGAGGATGACCGGGTAGTAGGTGTCCGATGCTCTGATGGCTCGGCATATCAGGGCCCTGTGATATTGGCCATTGGACACTCGGCGCGAGACACCTACCGTATGCTTCACTCCGCCGGCATCCCTCTGCAGGCCAAAGGGCTTGCCATAGGTGTTCGCTTGGAGCATCCGCAAGAGCTCATTGACAAAATACAGTACCATAGCACAAAGGGACGCGGCAAGTACCTCCCTGCTGCTGAATACTCATTTGTGGAGCAAGTGGATGGCCGTGGCGTCTACTCCTTCTGCATGTGTCCCGGAGGGGTCATAGTGCCGGCAGCTACAGCACCGGGGCAGCTGGTAGTCAACGGTATGTCAGCCTCTGCACGCTCCTCGCGATGGGCAAATTCGGGTATGGTTGTGGAGGTACATCCGGGCGACATACCAGGCTACAAGCAGCATGGACCACTTGAGATGATGGAAGTCCAAGAATATCTGGAGCACACCTTCTTCATGGCCTCCGGCAACACCCTCAGGGCGCCGGCACAACGCATGGTCGACTTCTGCAACAACCGCATATCCGGCTCGTTGCCCCCGTCATCGTATGTGCCGGGACTGATGCCACTGCCCATACACACACTGCTGCCAAGTTTCATCTCAAAGCGCCTGCAAGAGGGCTTCCGAAAATTCGGCCGCAAGAGCCGGGGATTTCTGACAAACGATGCCGCCCTCATAGGCCTTGAGAGCCGCACATCCTCTCCGGTGCGTATCCCTCGTGATTCGCAGACCATGATGCATGAAGATGTCCCGGGCCTATACCCCGCCGGCGAGGGGGCAGGCTATGCCGGCGGCATTGTGAGTGCCGCTATCGATGGTATTCGTGCCGCCCAGGCAGCCACATCTAAACCCGCAAATTCATAACCCCTCATATCTGATATGACCACAATACTAAATATCGAAACTTCTGACAAATGTTGCTCCGCTGCTGTATGTTGCGAAGGCGAAGTGCTATTTGAGAAACGTGAGCCGGAGGGTATGAACCATGCCCGGCTCCTCGCTCCCTTTGTGCAGGAATGTATGGACTTCCTGGCGCGCCGCGAGCTCAAGCTTGATGCCGTGGGTGTCAGCATAGGGCCCGGCTCATACACCGGTCTGCGCATTGGCTTGAGCATGGCCAAAGGGCTTTGCTATGGCAAGGATTTACCCCTGATAGGTGTACCCACATTGCAGATAATGGCGGTGCAGGCTATGTTTGCTTCTTTTGACTGGCAAGGGGATGAGCTGCTCATACCGATGCTCGATGCTCGACGCATGGAGGTGTATACCGCCACTTACGACTTTGCCCTTAATGAGGTCCAGCCCGTGCGCCCGCTCATCTTGGAGGCTGATTCATTCAACGAACTAATCTCTCAGGGCAAGAAATTAATCTTCATTGGCCCCGGCGCCATCAAGGCAGAGCCTCTCTATAAGGAGCTAACGGGAGTGGAATTTCGTACCAAAATCGTGCCCGATGCTCGCGGCATGATGGCTTTAAGCGACAAATTCTTCCGTGAAGGGCGGTTTCTTGATATTGCCTATAGTGTGCCCGAATACCTCAAAGAGTTCCAAGCCACTGTCCCTAAAAACAAAGTGCTCGGATAAACACGAGGTCAGCGGATAAAGGCATTTTGCCCTTATCCGCTGACCTATGATTATTGATTACTAATTCACATATCGTAATCGTCGATCATTGCCTGCGAGTCATCGTCCATACCAGAGTCGAAGATGTCTTGAGAACTCTGATCACACTCTATCGGGGCCTCGCAATCAGTGGCCGTATATACATCGTCGTCATCTACAATAAGCGGTTCGCTATCAGACGCTATCATCACATCCTCATCATTCTCATCGAGGATATCGACTTCCGCGTGTACCGGCACATCATAATCGATACCACCGTCAGGGCTCAGGACATCCATCACTTCAATATCTTCCGGTATATCATATATCTCAGCCGTTAAATCTTGCAACATATCCGAGTCGACAATAGCATCATATACCTCGGCCATCTGCTCCGGCTCAAGAGAGCCCTCGAAATACGCACCTAACATCTCTTCAGAGACAGGTAAGGACTCTATATCTTCAAACCTCGATAATAATTCTTCTTGGCTCTTCATAATCTTTCTTTTTTAAGTGCGACACAGAATTGCTCTTTGGCCCGCTTGTGGGTATTGTAATAATTGGCCATCGACATATTCATCAGTTCTGCTGTCTCTTCGTTAGATTTCTCCTCCAGATAGCGCAGGCGTATCAGTGTGCGGTATCTCTCATTTGGCATCATGGCGAGCACAGCATTGACATCTGCGGCATCCGTGGAGGCATTGTCTGTGGATAGAGAGTATGCTTCTTGCAAAAATCTATCACTCGTAAGGTCAAAATTTTCACTCACCTCCATTTTCTTGGCATACAACTGATGGCAATAGTTCTCCACCACGATTTTCAGCCACATGGTAAGTGAGCATTTGAAGCCGAACGCCTCCAACTTTGAGACGCCGGTCTTCTTGCCGGGGGTCATGATATACAGATATATATCACTTATTAACTCCTCCACCGAGTCGCAGTCGGTGTAATATTTGTTAAACACAGCCTTAAACAGGGGGAAACACTTGCCGTAGAGAAACTCGTTGGTGAGACGAGCATCCTTCTGCAACAGAGCCTTTACCACTTCTTGGTCTGAAAGCTGATGTATATTGGTTTGCGTCATATTAGTTTTATTTTTGGGGGTTATGTGGTCTGTATAAGGCGGGAGCCGAGAAAGCACGCTGACACACCCAGCAGCAAAGACAGGAAGATGTATACCAAAACCGGGAGTAGATGGCCCGAACGAAGCATCTCAAGTATGTCATTGCTGAAGGTGGAGTAGGTGGTGAAGCCGCCACACAGTCCGGCAGTGAGCAGCAACCTCACCTCAACAGAGAGGTGCAGCCGGGCACTCAGTGCGTAAAACAGACCAATAAGCAGACTCCCTACCACATTAACTGTGAAGGTAGCCCAGGGGAAGTGATAGGCTGTTATACGCTCATGCATCAGCTCTTGCACACCGTAGCGAAGTACACTCCCAACTCCCCCGCCCAAGAATATTGCGATAAGTTCTTTCATTTTAAGAGTGTGTCTAATCATTGGAATGTTGTCTGACTATCCGCAGCAGGTCCTGTCCCCATTGCGCAACAGTCTTGGGGCCGCACCCTTTAAGCAGGAACAGGGCTCCCGGGGTCTTAGGCTCGCTATTGGCTATATTGATGAGGGCCTTGGTAGTTATTATGGTATACGCAGGCTTATTGATGTCTGCAGCTGCCTTGCGCCGCCACATCAGCAAGGCTCTGAATAGTTTCAAATTTTTAACTTCGGGCATACCATCATCGTTGACATCTCGGGCTGCTTGCTTACCCTTACCGGCTGATTTCTTTGACGCATGCTCCTTCTGTTTGTCATTCTCGAGCATGAAGTCTCGTTTGCTCTGCATGAGGCTGCTATTGGAGAAAGGGGTATTCTCCATGCTCTTGATGAGATATGCCTTCATGCATAAGCCGTCAAGGAGCTCATCATGCAGAGTCATGAAGCGTTTGCGTAAACGGGCATTGTCTATCTCTGTAGGCATCCCTGCCAGAAATTTGACAAACTCATTGATTTTATCGGGGAAGTATCCGGCAGACTTCGCCAGGCGCTCGGTGAGCATCGGGCGAGAATCCGGAGTGGCTATCAACCGAGTATACTGTCCTTGGAAGGTTCGGCCGGTGGCTACCACATTATTGGAGAAATCGTTGAGCATCCGACCATAATCATGGATTACCGACGGGAATGTTTTACCTAATGCATCTACCACTACGCGGTGCAAGTCATCGGCCTTCCTCTGCTCGACGCTGAAGTCATAAATGCTGTTGAGCAGATTGAGCGAGAAATGCAGCTCCATAAGCGAAAGTGTCTCCTCCTGGGGGCGAGCGCCGGTCTGCTGCTCCATGAAGCGGTTCACATTTGTATCAGAGATGATTGCACTGGCTGATATGGGAGCATTAAGCACAAGCCCGTCAATGGAACGCAGGCGCGAGAGGGCCACGTAAGCTTGGCCATGAGCAAAGCAGGCAGAGGCGTCAATTATGGCGCGAGAGAATGTCAGACCTTGGCTCTTGTGTATGGTGATAGCCCAGGCGGTGCGCAGCGGTATCTGGCGATACACTCCATCTACCGTCTCCTGCACTTCTCCGGTGGTCTCATTCACCTTATATGAGATGTTTTCCCACTCCACGGCCGACA
Source organism: Muribaculaceae bacterium (assembly GCA_023665425.1). Classification (GTDB taxonomy): domain Bacteria; phylum Bacteroidota; class Bacteroidia; order Bacteroidales; family Muribaculaceae; genus Lepagella. The sequence goes on along the minus strand of JAMPDX010000001.1, from coordinate 989,208 downwards.
CTTCTATCTCGGGAGCACCATTGTCCGGAGCCACTGTGACACTCTTCTCGTCAAAATCACTGACTGTACCAATCATACCATTGAAGTATCGGCGCTCGGGGCCGGCCTCATTCTTCACAAACATCACCTGAGCACCACGCTTGAGAGTCAACTCCTCTTCTGCCGGGAACACTCCGGCTGGCCAATTACCCTCTTTTTCCGCCTTATAGGTCATGGAGGTGCCGCGAAGGGCCTTCATCCGCTCGCTGTTAATGGCGTTAGCCTGATGATTGTGTGAGGTAAGACGCACCCATCTGTCACTCTCTTTGGGGGCAAAGTCCGGTATGTATCTCTTGTTGATGGCAGCGATAGTCTGAGCCGACGGATGGCCGCCACGCACATCGCCAAGCAGCTCGAGGAAGTATTCATCTTCCTGGCGGTATACCTTCTGCAGCTCCACGGTAACATAGTTGGTTTGGGCCAGGGCGTGGCTCGAAAAGAAATAAGGGGTGCTGTAATACTCGGCGAGCAGTTGAGCCTCGGCATCCGTGACCACCGGTGGGAGTTGACGCAAATCTCCTATGAGCAAGAGCTGCACACCTCCAAAGGGGAGCGACGGATTACGCACACGCCTCAAGACATCATCTACGGCATCCAGCAAGTCAGCACGCACCATGCTCACCTCATCTATCACGAGCAAGTCCATGAAGCGTATGAGCTTAAGTTTGGCTTTGCTGAATTTGAATGGTTTGCGCTCCTTGTCGGGTGTGAACAAGCCAAAGTCCAACTGAAAGAGAGAATGAAGAGTGACACCACCGGCATTTATAGCAGCTATACCGGTAGGGGCTGCCACCACAATCTGCTTACGGGTGCGCCGCGACAATTCGTGCAGGAAGGTGGTCTTGCCGGTGCCGGCACGGCCTGTCAGAAACAGATTGGTGTCTGTATTCTCTACTATGCGCAGGGCTAATTCAAAGTCCGGATTAGTCTTAAGAGTCATAAGTGGAATTGGGATAAATTCTCCCACAAAATTACTAATAATTTGTGTGCTTTACAAAATTTTTTGTTCTGAAAAAAGAATAATTGCTAACTTTGCAGATGCAATGAGAGATTTACTACCAATAATAGAAGATGCACACAAGCCTCTGATTATAGCCGGACCATGCAGCGCAGAGAGTGAGCAGCAGGTGCTCGCCACTGCATATCCCCTTGCGGATATGGGGATTAAAATCTTCCGTGCCGGCATTTGGAAACCGCGTACACGCCCCGGCGACTTTGAGGGTGTGGGCGCCGTGGGGCTACCATGGCTCTCGGAGGTGAAGGCTCATACCGGTATGCTCACAGCCACTGAGATAGCCAACAGGTATCATGCCGAGTGCGCCATACAGGCGGGAGTAGATATCCTTTGGATAGGTGCCCGCACCTCTGCCAATCCCTTTGCCATGCAGGAGATAGCTGATGTGATAGCCGAACGCCGATACTCCGGGCCTGTGCTTGTCAAGAACCCGGTAAATCCGGATTTGGAGCTATGGATAGGTGCCATGCAGCGCCTCTACAATGCCGGTGTGCGCCGCTTGGGGGCCATACATCGCGGTTTTTCGGCATACGGCGAACATCTCTATCGTAATCCCCCTCAGTGGCGTATTCCACTGGAGCTGAGGCGCCGATACCCACAGCTCCCCCTCATTTGCGACCCCAGCCATATAGGAGGCAAAAGGGAGCTTATACAGCCGCTCAGCCAGCAGGCACTCGATATGGGCTTCGACGGACTCATAATCGAGAGCCATTGCTCGCCACAAGATGCATGGAGCGACAAGGCACAGCAGGTCACTCCGGATGCACTACGGCAAATCCTGGCCGAGCTGGTCATACGCAAGTCCTCCGGCACTACGGAAAACCTGGATGTGCTTCGCAGTGAGATAGACCGTATAGACGCGGAGCTGCTCGAGGTGCTGAGCAAACGTATGGAGATATGTCGGCAGATAGGGCTGTTTAAGAAGGAGCACGGCATACCGGTGGTGCAAGCCGACAGGTATGGCGATATCCTCGCCAGCCGCATAAGGGCAGGCGAGGAAATGCATCTGGGTCCGGACTTTTTACGCATACTCCTTTCGGCTGTACACGAGGAGTCCGTCCGCCAGCAAATCACCATTCTAAACGAGAAATAACCTGAATCTACAAGAGACAAAAAATCATGCCCAAGCTCGCCAATGTGCACCTCGGGCATGATTTTAAGTGTACGGTTTTTTAGCCGTCTATGCGCTCTCTTGTGCCAAGGTTTGCTTGCGAAATATGCGATTGACTATCACTGCAATAGAGCCGTCGCCGGTGACGTTACAAGCTGTGCCGAAGCTGTCCATGGCTATATACAGAGCTATCATCAAGGCATTGTCGGCCTCGGTAAAGCCGAGCATCGAACTGAGCAAGCCCAAGGAGGCCATAATAGACCCTCCCGGCACTCCAGGGGCAGCTATGATGGTGATACCCAACATGGCTATGAAGCCCATAAACATGGGGAAGTCGTACGGTATATGATGCAGCAGCATGAGTGCCAATGCACAAGCCACAATCTTGAGCGTGCTGCCCGACATGTGTATCGTGGCACACAAAGGGATGACGAAGCCGGCTACACCCTTGTTCACTCCCATGGAGATGGTCTGGCGCAGGGTCACCGGGATAGTTGCGGCGCTCGACTGGGTTCCCAGAGCTGTGAAGTACGCGGGCATCATGGTCCATAGCATCTTGAAGGGGTTGCGCTGCCCTTTCTTGCCCGACACGATAGCGGCCACACAATACTGGAATACCAGATAGAATACATGAATACCGAAAATCACGGCGATAATCTTGGCGAAGGTGCCCAACACCACTCCCACCTGACCTACCACGGTCATATTCAGGAAGATACCGAAGATGTACAATGGGAGCAAGGGCACTATGACACTACGTATCACCAAGGAGATGATATCCCTCAGCTGCTCAAGCCATCCACGCATAGCTCCCACCGGTATCATGGCGGTGCCAAGGCCCAATATAAAGGCAAGTACCAGTGCTGTCATCACGGTCATGAGAGGGGGCATCTCCACAGTGAAGTATGGATCACAACTCATTGGTGACCCTCCACCGTCAGCCAGATATGTATCCGCACTTATCATTGAGGGGAACAGGGAGTCGCTCACACAGTAAGAAGTGATACCGGCAAGCAGGGTAAACCCGTAAGCCAATAGTGCTGTGACTACAAGCATCTTACCGGCGCTCCGCCCAATCTCGGCAATGGCCGGCGCCACAAAGCCAAGAATAATCAAGGGAATACAGAACCCGAGGAACTGGCTGAAAATAGCATTGAAGGTGGCAAAAATTCGCGCACCCCACCCCGGGATAATAAATCCAACACCTACACCGGCTGCTATGGCTATGATAATCCAGCCTAACAGACCCATACGAAACCCCTTCTTACGCGGCGTTCCATCCTCATTTTTAGCTGCTTGCTGCGCAGCTGACTCATCGATATTTTTCATGGTAAAGAGATTTTTCCAAGCAAATTGTCGGCGTTTATAGCCGCAGAGAGCGCACCCGCCTCGGACTATTATAACACCTAACAACCCCACAAAGTTAGTATATTCCCCCTAATTAGCAAAACTTAAGGTGGGATAAAGTAGATATTTCAGAAATAATTTGTAACTTTGCACTTTATTGACGCGCGTGCGGTATTTTATTCATCCGCACATCCCTCCTCCGACTAACTAATTAGATTATAAGTTAAGACAAGACAATAGATAAAATGAAGACTAACGTAGCAGTTTTCTTTGGTGGTCGCTCAGTGGAGCACGAGATTTCGGTGATCTCAGCCATGCAGGCCATCAATGCCATGAATGAGGACAAGTACAATGTCATCCCGGTATATATCTCAAAGCAAGGACGCTGGTACACCGGCGCTCCGCTGCTTGAAATTCGCAACTATCGCGACATGAAGAGCCTCGTAAACTCATGCACCGAGGTGTTCATGCGTCCTGAATACGGCGACTTTAACCTTTACAAGGCCGGTGGCAACATGTTCTCCAAGAAGCAACCGGTGGTGGCCGAGCTCCATGTGGTACTCCCCGTGCTTCATGGCACCAACGGCGAAGATGGCATTTTCGAGGGTCTCCTGGAGACTATAGGCATACCCTTTGCCGGTTGCAATACTCTCTCTTCAGCCAACGGCATGGACAAAATCACCATGAAGATGATTTTGCGTGAATGCGGAGTCCCCGTGGTTGACTATGTATGGTTTACCGACAAGCAGTGGTTCTCACAGAAGGATGCCCTCATAGAGCAGATAGAGAACAAGCTGGGCTACCCGGTTATCGTTAAGCCCGCCAATCTGGGTAGCTCCGTAGGTATCGGCAAGGCTGCTAACCGCGAGGAGCTTATTGCTAAAATTGACAATGCCGAGAAGTTCTCACAGCGCATCATTGTAGAGCACATGATTCAGCAGCTCAAGGAGATAAACTGCTCAGTGCTCGGTGATGCTGATGAGCATCAGAGTAGCGTGTGCGAAGAGCCTATCAAGACCGGCGACTTCCTCTCATACGAAGACAAGTATATGGGCGGCACAAAGGGCGCCAAGGGTATGCAGAACTCCGACAAGCGTATCCCCGCCGACCTGCCCGCCGAGGTGAGCAGCGAGATACAGCGCATCGCCGGCGAGACATTCCGTGTGCTCTCATGCCACGGTGTGAGCCGTGTTGACGTGATGATTGACGAGGCTGACGGCAAGATATATGTCAACGAGATAAACACCATACCCGGCTCACTGAGCTTCTATCTGTGGGAGGCCAGCGGCATAAAATTCCCGCAGCTCATGGACAAGCTGGTGCAGTTAGCTCTGAAGCGTGACCGCGAAATACGCCGCAAGACTTTCACCTACGACTCTAACATATTCGCCCTCGGCGGCGGTGTGAAAGGGGCCAAGGGTGCCAAAGGTGCCAAATTCTAATCATGAACTCCCGTTTTACCGGTTTCAATTTCCATCAAGAATATGAAATTCAAAGAATATAACGGACAGTTGTCACTGTCTGACATCAACAAGCAGATGCTGGAACTCTGGGACAAACATTCCCTGTTTGAGGCCAGCATGACCGAGAGAGAGGGTTGCCCCTCATTCGTCTTCTACGAAGGGCCACCGAGTGCCAACGGTATGCCCGGCATCCACCATGTCATGGCCCGCACCATCAAGGATATTTTCTGCAGATACAAGACCATGAAAGGCTTCCATGTGAAGCGCAAGGCCGGATGGGACACCCACGGCCTCCCCGTAGAGCTCGGCGTGGAGAAGAATCTGGGTATAACCAAAGAGGATATCGGCAAGAAAATCTCTGTAGACGAGTATAACGCCGCTTGCCGCCGCGAAGTGATGAAGTACACCAAGGAGTGGACCGACCTCACCCACAAGATGGGCTATTGGGTAGACCTCGACAACCCCTACATCACTTACGACCAGAAGTATATGGAGACCCTCTGGTGGCTCCTCAAGCAACTTTACAACAAGGGCTACCTCTATAAGGGATACACCATACAGCCTTACAGCCCCGCTGCCGGCACCGGCCTCAGCTCTCACGAGCTCAACCAGCCCGGATGCTACCGCGATGTCAAGGACACTACCGCCACTGTGCTCTTCAAGATTTGCGAGCCAAAGGATGGTATGACCGGGTGGGGTGAGCCCTGCTTCATCGCATGGACAACTACCCCGTGGACCCTCCCCTCCAACACTGCTCTGTGTATCGGCCCCCGCTTCAAGTATGTAGCTGTGCGCACTTTCAACCCTTACACCGGAGCCAAAATCACTGCAGTGCTGGCCAAGGACTGTATGCACACATACTTCAAGCCTGAGGGACAAGAGGCTTCGATGGAGGACTTCAAGCAGGGTGACAAGATACTGCCATGGCGCATTGCCGCTGAGTATGACGCCACCGAGCTCCTCGGCATGAAGTACCAACAGCTGATGCCCTGGGTTACGCCGCTGGAGAAGGTGGACGACATCGCCGCTCCCTTCGTAAAAGAGGCTGCCGAAAAGCGCCCCGAGGACATCTTCAGCGTGGGTGCAGACAAGTTTGTCACCATGCAGCAGGAGGCTTTCCGCATCATCCCCGGCGACTATGTCACTGTGGAGGATGGTACCGGTATCGTGCATATCGCTCCCACCTTTGGTGCTGATGATGCCAAGGTAGCCAAGGCTGCCGGTATCCCCTCTCTGTTCATGGTCAACAAGCGTGGCGAGACACGCCCCATGGTAGACCTGCAGGGTAAATACTATACCCTCGAGGAGTGTGCCCCTGAGTTTGTAGAGAAGTGTGTCAACGTGCCCGCCTACAGCAAACACGACGGCGACTTCGTGAAGAATGCCTATGACCCGCAGTTTAATCCCGGCGGCAAGTATGACGAGAAGGCAGCCTCCAAGGCCGAAGACCTCAACATCGTGCTCTGCATGGAGATGAAGCAAGCCGGCGAGGCCTTCAAGATTGAGAAGCATGTACACAACTATCCTCACTGCTGGCGTACTGACAAACCGGTGCTCTATTATCCCCTCGACTCATGGTTCATCCGCACCACTGCAAGCCGTGAGCGACTCATGGAGCTGAACGAGTCTATCAAGTGGAAACCGGCATCCACCGGCTCCGGCCGCTTCGGTAAGTGGCTTGAGAACCTGCAGGACTGGAACCTGTCTCGCTCTCGCTACTGGGGTACTCCCCTACCCATCTGGCGCACTGAAGATGGCAAGGAGGAGATCTGCATCGGCTCCTACGCCGAGCTCTATGATGAGATAGAGAAGGCTGTGGCTGCCGGTGTCATGAAGGAAAATCCCATGAAGAAGGCCGGCTTCATGCCCGGCGACATGAGCCGCGAGAACTATGACCGCATCGATATGCACCGCCCTTATGTTGACGAAATAACTCTGGTGAGCCTCTCCGGCAAGCCCATGAAGCGTGAGCTCGACCTCATAGACGTGTGGTTCGACTCCGGTGCAATGCCCTATGCCCAGATACACTACCCCTTCGAAAACAGGGAGGCATTCGACAATCGCGAGGTTTATCCCGCCGACTTCATCGCCGAGGGTGTAGATCAGACACGCGGTTGGTTCTTCACCCTCCACGCCATAGCCGGCATGATCTTCGACACTGTCAGCTATAAGGCTGTTATCTCCAACGGCCTGGTACTCGACAAGAATGGCAACAAGATGTCCAAACGTCTGGGCAACGCCGTAGACCCCTTCTCCAACATAGAGAAATATGGCTCTGACCCTGTCCGCTGGTACATGATAGAGAACTCCCAGCCCTGGGACAACCTCAAATATGATGAGGCAGGAGTCAAGGAGGTAGCCGGCAAATTGTTCGGCACTCTCTACAATACATATAAGTTCTTTGCTCTGTATGCCAACGTTGACGGCTTCACCGGCAATGAGCCTCAGGTGCCCCTGAATGAGCGTCCCCGCATCGACCGATGGGTGCTCTCGCTACTCAACACTCTGGTCAAGGAGGTAGACACATCTCTCGATGACTATGAGCCCACCCGTGCAGCACGTGCCATCGCCGAGTTTGTGGGCGACAACCTCTCTAACTGGTACGTGCGCCTCAACCGCAAACGCTTCTGGGCCGGCGAGATGACCACCGACAAGCTCTCAGCTTATCAGACACTCTACACATGCCTGTGCACTCTGGCCAAGCTCATGGCTCCCATCGCCCCCTTCTATGCAGACCGTCTGTACTCAGACCTCACAGCAGGCACCGATGAGTATAATACCGTGCATTTGGCTCACTTCCCGGAGTATGACCCGGCACTCGTAGACAGCGACCTGGAGGAGCAGATGCGTCTGGCTCAGGATATCACCAGCGCCGTGCTCGCGCTACGCCGCAAGGTGAACATCAAGGTGCGCCAGCCCCTGCAGACACTCCTCGTGCCCGTAAGCTCCGAAGCGCAGCGAGCTCAGGTAGAGGCTATGGCTGACCTTATCAAAGGCGAGGTCAACATCAAAGAGCTCAAAATCGTGGCCGGCGAAGAGAGTGGCCTGGTGAAGCGTGTCAAAGCCGACTTCAAGAAGCTCGGTCCTCGCTTCGGCAAGATCATGAAGCAACTCGGTGCCGCAATCAAGGAGATGAGCCAGCCGCAAATCGCCGAACTCGAGCGCGAAGGCAAATTCACATTTGCTGACCTGGAGGGTGCTCCGGTCATCACCCTTGACGATGTTGAGGTGTTGGCCGAGGATATCCCCGGATGGTCTGTTGGCTCTGCCGGCGACCTGACAGTGGCCCTCGATGTCACAGTCACCCCGGCTCTTAAGAATGAAGGAGTGGCCCGCGAGCTCATCAATCGCATACAGAACATTCGCAAGGCTTCTGACTTCGACATCACCGACAAGGTCAAAGTGCTCATTGAGCACAACCCGGTCACAGATGCCGCCCTGGCCGACTTTGCCGACTACATCGCCGCTCAAGTGCTTGCTGCCTCTATCGAGGCTGTAGACGCCGTGGGCGACAATGCTCAGGAGCTCGACCTCGACGATGTCAAGGTGAATGTCAGTGTCACTCGCGTGTAGAAACTGAAATGCTCCACACAAATTATTGATAAGTGTCTAAACAATTTAATGTCTGTTGACGTTGTACATAAAAGTTGACGGGTGGATGAGTTGGCGAGCGACTCCCCGGCTCATCCATCCCTCCTTTACTCCTCAACACACTTATTGTTAAATACACTATATCTAATAAAACTATGGCAGACACTAAAGTAAGATATTCAGACCAGGAACTTGAAGAATTCCGCGTGATAGTACAGGCGAAACTCGACAAGGCAACAAAGGAATACGAAGACCTGCGGTCTTTGGTAGTAAACGATGCCGACAATAGCGATGCCGACACTGCACCCACCTTCAAAGCTCTTGAAGAGGGGGCCAACACCCTTGGCAAGGAGGAGGCAGTACGTCTGGCCCGCCGCCAGGCAGACTTCATCGCCAAGCTAAAAGGAGCACTCGTGCGCATTGACAACAAGACTTACGGTATTTGTCGCGTTACCGGCAAACTCATACCCAAGGAGCGCCTCAGAGCCGTACCTCATGCCACCCTCTCTCTGGAAGCCAAGATGTAAGCGCCCCACTAATCGTGGTGGGTTCGTCAATTAATAGTCGCGGCGGGTTTGCAACCCGCCGTCTACCCCATATTCAAACTTGCGGGTCGCAAACCCGCAAGGACTATAAGAAAACCCGCAAGGACTATTAAGGACTATAAAGCTCTTAAATCCTTCCTCTCCTCTTCTCAAATACATTACCGGTACTGCCCTGCAGACTCATAAACATGAAGAATCACAAAGGCATTCTCGCTCTTGCAATAATCGTAGCTCTCATCCTCATTGACCAAATAGTCAAGATTTACGTCAAAACACATTTCTACTTCGGTGAAGACTACGAAATCACCAGCTGGTTTCATATCAAATTCATCGAAAATAACGGCATGGCCTTCGGCATAGAGCTATGGAGCAAGATGTTGCTTACTCTGGGCCGTATTGCTGCCGTGATATTCTTTATTTGGTTCATAATCAAATCTAAAGCCATAGCCTCTCTGCGCACCGGCTTCATCGTCACCGCGGCCCTCATCACCGCCGGGGCCGCCGGCAACATCTTCGACTGTATCTTCTACGGCGAAATATTCAATAACCCATACCCGCCACAGGTCGCACATTTTGTGGACTATGGTGAGGGATACTCCACCTGGTTTGAGGGGCGTGTGGTAGATATGCTATACTTCCCCCTGTTTGAGGTAAACATCGGCGGACACCAATGGGAGTTTTTCCAATACATATTTAATATAGCCGACTCCTGCATCTGTGTAGGTGTATTTATGCTCATACTCTTCTACACCAAAGACCTGGCATTAGCTTGGGAAACCATCACCGGCAAGAAGAAGAAAGAAGCAGCTCACAGTATTGACAACGAGAACTCAAACAGCTCGCAAGCCAAATGATAAGAATTAAGCATATTCTCATCCCCTGCCTCACAGTAGCCGCCATAATGGTAAGCAGCTGCTCACGGCGCCCCAAAGAGGTGCTCTCCGACAAGGAAGCGGCATCCCTGTTGGCTGACCTGCACATAGCCGATGCCTACGGCACATACGAATACAACGTCGGCTCAGGCATTACAAGTGAGGATGGCGATTCAATTCGCAAAGTTTTGCGCCAAAGCGTAATGAAGGAGCATGGTGTGAGTGAGAGACAACTCGACACCACTTTGGGCTGGTATGGACATAATCTCGACAAATATGAAGAGATGTATGAGCTCGTAATCGAGAATATTGCCAAGAAGCAAAAACAGATAGCCGATATGAAGGGTGCTGAGGAGGACGCTATGCCTACCCTATGGCCATACCCGACGAAGTTGCGCCTCTCGGGCGCCAAAGGGACACCATACCTGCTGACATTCAATATCCCCGGCAGCAAGATACCCAAAGGGGGACGCCTGGCATGGGAAGCCAAGACCCTGAACTCCCGCCAACCTATTGATATATATATAGCTGCCGAATATGCCGACGGCACTGTGGGATACATCTCTCGCTCCCTCATGAGCTCCGAGCGCCAGCATGTCACCCTCCAGACCGACTCCACCAAGCAGGTGAAGAATGTTTACGGATATCTGCGCATACCTCAGATACAACCTCTGCTGCTCGACTCCGTCACCCTTCGAGTCAACCCCCTCAACCCCTCCACATATTACGAAATCAACTCCACCAGACTATGGGTGCCCAAAAAGTAGAAATCATCGGTACCATCATACCTCTCACCGAGGAGGAAGGACACCTGAGCCGTATGGTATATGAGCATACCCCTGATGGACAAATCATCTCTCACCCCCTTTCCATAGTTACCCTCCGAGGAGGCATCATCTCCATCACCCCCTTCAGCAGCGAGACACACTCAACCCTCTACCACGACCACCCCATCCACATCTACCAAACTTCACCTGCACCCCTCCTCACCGAAGCCCCCTGAAGTCCTACCGACATCAAAAATACTGCGTAATTTACCACTCTTAATTGAATCCTCTCTAAAATGGCGATTTAGGACTTTGCAACTCACTGATAATCAATATGTGATTTTTTTGCAAAATTGACAAGATTTACTTTTTAGATTGGATTCTTAATTCAGGTTTCGCAAGTAGTATCCAATATATGCAGTATCTGATGCAGCCGCGGGGCGTCCGGCAGGACGCCGACTTATAGTAACCGTGTACACACACGGCGACAGCCGTGGGTGTACACTATAGTGGACTCTTAATCCAGGTTTCGCAAGTAGTATCCAATATATGCAGTATCTGATGCAGCCGCGGGGCGTCCGGCAGGACGCCGACTTATAGTAACCGTGTACACACACGGCGACAGCCGTGGGTGTACACTATAGTGGACTCTTAATCCAGGTTTCGCAAGTAGTATCCAATATATGCAGTATCTGATGCAGCCGCGGGGCGTCCGGCAGGACGCCGACTTATAGTAACCGTGTACACACACGGCGACAGCCGTGGGTGTGCGCGGTAGCGAGCTGAGAGAGGCAGGCGTGCGCAGCCCGCCGAATTACCGCCCGTTAAGGTTTACAGGAGAGTATACTCTAAAATGGTGATTTTGTACTTTTAGAGTGGGCCCAACTATTAATATCATTTGCTAATAATTGTTAAAATGGACGACGACTATTGTTTTTTGTCTAAATTTTATTTAACTTTGTAACCATCTTTACTAATCTTTAACTAAGTTATGCTTATGAAAAATTTTATTTGGTTATGCAGTATCGTCTGCATTCTATGTTTCTGTAGATGCTCACAAGAAGAAGGCTATCTTGAGCAACAAATCACAAAGGATACTTATAGATGAACCATGCTTCAGACATCCATGGGATTCTAAATCAAACGAAGATGCGAAGTTTGTAAGTATGGATGCGAATATTGTATTCATGTATGGATTTAAACCCATTCGACAATAAATTTATATCCATTAAAATTTGTTATTATGAAGAGACTGATTGTTATTTATTTATGCGTAATGGCATCTTTGCTTGCAATGACAGTACTCAATAGTTGTTCAGACAAGGATGAGCCGAAACCTGAACCGGAAAATCCCGACACAGAGACTATAATACCTGAGCAGAAATCTATTTCCCAAGCTGAATTTAACGAGAAAGTTAAAGGTAAACTTTGGGTGAGACAAACGGATGGAAAATCTGTTGAATGGTTTTTTGGTAACGGAGAGTCATGCAATACCTCCGGTATTGGCCTAAGTGGATGGGAATATGGCCGAGGATACCTATTTGATGATGACTCATATTTAATATTTTCAATGGAATTCTCCGGATCGATCAGGCCTCGATATAATCGCACCACGTTGGATTATCGTTATGACGAACAGACCGGCAATGTATATGCTCCCAATGGTCATGCTTTTGAGCACATATCCAATAACGTCCTATTTTATATCGAAAGTGTGGAGGATGACAAAATGGTTGTTCGAAACCAATACATCATGTGGCCTGAATTTGAGCCAAATGAGGAGTTAGGCTATAATGTCTATAGAAGAGAAATCTTGAAAGCTATAACCTCCGAAAAAGAGAGGAATGAGTGGTTTGAGAAATACGTACTAATTTAGCCACCTATACTTAATCATAATAAAAAGAGGGATATATGCTTGACATATATCCCTCTTTTTATTATGGAGGATACATTCACTACTTGCTTTGGCGGAAGAGCCACTCTTTGACTGACGGGATTTTATATGCGTAGTCGAAGGAGTACATGTGTTCACTGCCTTTGCCATCAGCGGGGAGCACGCTGCCCGGTTCGAACTGAAAGATGTTAATCGGGGCACCTTTGTCAAGCATTGCGGCCGCCAGCTCGCTCTGACGCTCCTCCGGAAGTTTGGCACTCCATTCGGCAAAGGTATATTGCACACCATCCTTTTCGGCGGCTGCCTCGAGAGGCTTGAGGTTGGAGTATGCCTTCCCCTTGTCGCCGGCTATGAAGTAGACGAATTTACGCTTGGCCAGCTCATCAAAGGTGGCCGGGTCCCAATGGCTGTCTACGAAAATAGAGGCTGCAAACATGTCGGGATAGGCCACATCATAATACATGGATATCATGCCTCCCATGGATTGACCGGTAGAGTAGAGCCTGTTGGTATCCACATTATTCTCGGCTATTATGCTCTTAATCATTCTCACTACTATGTCCACCTCGTCGGTGTGCTCGTAGGCATCATTGACCGCGACACCGGAGAATTGGGGTACCAATACATAGCAGGGATGCTCTGTCTGCCATTGACGGGCGGCCCATATCAGGCCTCCATAGCCTTGTGTCAAGGGCGTGGTGAAATCATCGCCCGGGGTGGTTGCATCCGCGATAAAGAGTACGAGTGGGTACTTCTTGGTCTTATCTGTGACCTTGGGGGTGAACAGATTATACTTCATAGTTTTGCCGGTGACCTCATCTTTGTATGTCAGTTGTTTGAACTGCGGCACAACATCCTTGATGAGTTGCTGAAGCGTGGCATCCCCGCTCTTGTCTATGACAGGACCGCCACCGGGTGTGCCAAGCTGCGGACCGCCGGGTTTGTCATCCTTCTTCATCTTCTCTTCTGAGCGAATGGAGTCACCCTCTTTGCTCGTATTGTGTGCACATGCTGCCAGGGTGATGACTGAGCAGACCAGAGCAAAAACTAATAGAGCCTTGATTGAAATACTTCTAATTTTCATAAATCATCAAATTAAAATAAATATACTTTATAATGCTTTTTTGGGCCATAATGTTCAGGGACCGAAAAAGTATGGATTTGGGCGGGTCGTGGATTTTTTGTAATTTTGCAATTAGTTTGGGTTAGAGGACTCTTACCCATGCCAAGCCCTACTCATTATGAAGAATATTCGCAATTTTTGCATCATAGCACATATAGACCACGGCAAGTCTACTCTTGCCGACCGATTGTTGGAGTACACTGACACTGTTGCCGCCAAAGATATGGAGGCGCAGGTGCTCGATGATATGGATTTGGAGCGCGAACGCGGTATAACCATCAAGAGCCATGCCATACAGATGGACTATGAGCTCGACGGCGAGAAGTATGTGCTCAACCTTATCGACACTCCGGGTCATGTGGACTTCTCGTATGAGGTGTCTCGCTCTATAGCAGCCTGCGAGGGGGCTCTGCTCATTGTAGACGCTTCGCAGGGTATTCAGGCTCAGACTATCTCCAATCTGTATATGGCTATTGATAATGATCTGGAGATAATCCCTGTGCTCAATAAGTGCGACTTGGAGAGCGCCAACCCTGATGAGGTGGAAGACCAGATTATCGACCTGCTGGGTTGCGACCGCTCTGACATTATTCGCGCCAGCGGCAAGACCGGCATGGGTGTGCCCGAGATACTGAAAGCTATCATAGAACGCATACCGGCCCCCAAGGGAGACCCCCAGGCACCGCTTCAAGCTCTGATTTTCGACTCTGTGTTTAATCCATTCAGAGGTATAATCGCATACTTCAAGATAGTCAACGGCACTATCCATAAGGATGATTTCGTAAAGTTTGTAGCTACCGGCAAGGAATATCATGCCGATGAGATAGGTGTGCTCAAACTGCAAATGTCTCCCCGTAAAGAGCTCTCTGCCGGTAATGTAGGATACATCATCTCCGGCATCAAGACAAGTCGCGAGGTTAAGGTGGGCGACACCATAACTCATGTGGCGCGCCCGTGCGACAAGGCTATCGAGGGGTTTGAGGAGGTGAAGCCGATGGTCTTTGCCGGTGTATACCCCATAGAGACCGAAGACTTTGAGAACCTGCGCACTTCGCTTGAGAAACTCCAGCTCAATGATGCCTCGCTTACCTTCCAGCCGGAGTCGTCGGCCGCTCTGGGCTTTGGCTTCCGCTGTGGCTTCCTGGGGCTGCTCCACATGGAGATAATCCAAGAACGTCTGGGCCGCGAGTTTGACATGGATGTCATCACCACGGTGCCCAACGTGTCATATCGTGTGTATGACAAGAAAGGGAATATGACTGAAGTGCATAACCCCTCAGGTCTGCCGGAACCTACCCTCATCGACCATATCGAGGAGCCATACATTCGTGCATCTGTCATCACTGCCGCCGAGTTTATTGGCCCCATCATGACTCTGTGCCTTGCCAAGCGCGGTGAGCTGGTAAAACAAGAATACATCTCCGGCAATCGCATGGAGATAATCTTCGATATGCCGCTGGGCGAAATTGTGATTGACTTCTATGACAAGCTCAAAAGTATATCCAAAGGGTATGCCTCCTTTGACTATCATCTGCACGACTTTCGCGAGAGCAAGCTCGTGAAGCTCGACATCCTGCTTAATGGCGAAAGTGTGGATGCACTCTCCACTCTGACCCATGCCGACAACGCCGTCAAGTTCGGACGACGTATGTGTGAGAAGCTCAAGGAGCTGATACCTCGCCAACAATTTGACATTGCTATCCAGGCAGCTATAGGCGCCAAGATTATAGCTCGCGAAACCATCAAGGCGGTGCGCAAAGATGTGACAGCCAAATGTTATGGAGGTGACATATCCCGTAAGCGCAAACTTCTTGAGAAACAGAAGGCGGGCAAGAAGCGCATGAAGCAGATAGGCAGTGTAGAGGTGCCCCAGAAGGCCTTCCTTGCCGTGCTCAAACTCGATTGACGCACCTGCTTGCCCCACCCCCCACACATCCCGAGCTCCCATCCCGAAGAGCTCGGGATTATCTTTATTGCGCGCTATTTGGGCAGTATGGATTTTTTTTTGTATATTTGCGTGTTAAAATGTTTTTGAATATAACCTGAATGGATTACAATACTCACAGAGAGACCCTGATATTGCCTGAATATGGGCGTAATGTCCAGAATATGGTTGACTTCTGCCTCACTATTCCCGACAGGGAGGAACGCACATTGTGTGCCAAGGCCATAATAGGTGTGATGCGTAAGCTCACCCCTCAACAGGCCAATACTCCGGAGAAGGAGCAGAAACTCTGGGACCACCTGAATATAATGTCTCACTTCAAGCTTGATGTTGACTTCCCCGTGACGGTGCTCTCCCAAGAAGAGATGAGCCCTGAGCCCAAGCCAATACCTTATAGCACCAACCGCATACGTTGGCGCCACTATGGCAAGAATATCGAGGCTATGATACAGGTGGTGGCCGACATGGAGGATGGAGAGGACAAGGATGTGTTGATATCTCTTATAGCCCACCACATGAAGAAGTTGCAGTTTACCCATAATAAGGAGGGGGTAGACGACGCCAAAATATTGCGCGACCTTGCTACATACTCCGACGGGAAGATTGATCTCGACCCGGAGACATATCTGCTGCATGAGTTCAAGGAGGTAAAAGTGCCGACAGCAAACCACCGACAGAATCGCAAGCGAAGAAAGTAAGAGTGTGTCTAAATCATCACTAAATTGAAATTGTCATGAGTACTTTTATTGTAGAAGGGGGACACAAGCTGAGCGGTAAGGTCACCCCTCAAGGAGCAAAGAATGAAGCTCTGGAAGTAATTTGCGCTACCCTGCTGACATCAGAAAAGGTGACGCTGGACAATGTGCCGGACATTCTGGATGTCCGCAACCTGATACGCCTGCTCGAGGAGATGGGTGTAAAGGTGGAGCGCACAGCTAAGCATACATATACCTTTCAGGCCGACGACATAAACATCGATTATATCAACACTCATGAGTTTGCCTCCAAGGCTCAGAGTCTGCGTGGCTCGGTGATGATAATAGGCCCTCTCGTGGCTCGATATGGCCACGCATTGCTGCCTAAGCCGGGGGGCGATAAGATAGGTCGTCGCCGCCTCGACACACACTTCCTGGGCATGGAAAAACTCGGCGCCCGCTTCCGCTATATCTTTGAGAAACGTAGCTATGAGATATCAGCCCCCAACGGTCTGCAGGGCACTTATATGCTCCTTGACGAGGCCTCTGTCACCGGCACTGCCAACATCATACTTGCCGCTGTGCTCGCCCGGGGCACTACCACCATCTACAATGCCGCCTGTGAGCCTTATATACAGCAGCTTTGTCGTATGCTTATAGCCATGGGCGCCAAGATAGAGGGCCTGGCATCCAACCTGCTGCGCATCGAGGGGGTGGAGAGTCTGCATGGCACCACTCATCGCATGCAGCCGGATATGATTGAGGTGGGTTCTTTTGTGGGGATTGCAGCAATGACCGGCTCAGCGCTCACCATTGAGAATACCGATATGGGTGAGCTGGGCATCATGCCCGACTCGTTCCACCGCCTGGGCATCACAATGGAGCAGAAAGGGGCCGACATCTATATCCCGGAGCGTGACTCATACCAGATAGAGACATTTATCGATGGCTCCATCATGACCTTTGCCGACGCGCCATGGCCCGGCCTAAGCCCCGACCTGCTGAGTATATTCTTGGTGGTGGCCACTCAGGCTAACGGCAGCGTGCTCATACATCAGAAGATGTTTGAGTCGAGGCTCTTCTTCGTAGACAAACTCATCGACATGGGGGCACGCATCATCCTGTGTGACCCTCACCGAGCCGCCGTGATAGGCTCCGGCAAGCTTGGCTCGCTCTATGCTACCAACATGGTAAGCCCCGACATACGTGCCGGCGTGGCCATGCTGATAGCTGCTTTGGGCGCCAAGGGTGTGAGCCGCATACAGAATATAGACCAGATAGACCGAGGCTATGAGCATATAGATGACCGCCTGAATGCTCTTGGTGCCGTCATATCCCGTGAGTCATGATTACACGCGAAGAGATAACTGCTGCCGGGTCATTTACCAAGACTCATGGTATCAAAGGAGAGTTGTCAGCCCTGCTGAGTGTGCCACTGGAATTCTTTGATGAATACCCGATGTTCATCTGCGACATGGATGGCATTTTTGTGCCCTTCTTCATAGAAAATATTCGTCCCAAGGGCGCGCAGGCCGCACTTATTCAGCCCGAAAACGTTAATACTGAAGAGAAGGCTAAACTTTTTGTCGGCAAAGATATTTATATCCTTAAGCAACGCCTCATGGACTTTGAGCAGCTTCATGCCGAGGACGATGAGCAAGGTGCTTATGCCGATGATTTGATTGGCTACACTGTTATAGACGACACTGCCGGCGAGCTGGGCGAGATAGTGGACATCGAGGACTCCACAGCCAATATGCTCTTCATCCTGCGCACTCCCGCCGATAAGACGCTTTATATCCCTGTGGCCGAGCCCTTCATTAAAAGCATAGACCCACAAAGCCGCATCGTGCAGACCGCTCTGCCGGAGGGGCTGGTGGACTTGAATAATTAAGAATGTGTCTAATAAACTCATAGAGATATGGCAGACGAAATTAAATCTTATGACGAGGATGAGGCTGTAAAGTTTATCCGCTCATTCATTCCGGAAGAAATAAAGGATAAGTACACTGATGATGAGATACTCTTCGTGATTGACACCATTTGGGACTATTATGAGTCGAAAGGACTCACCTCCCTCCCCTCAGAAGAGGAGGAAGATGAGGAGCAAGTTGATATCGATGATATGGCCAAGTATGTCAACAAAGAGGTGAAGAAAGATGATGAGCTTATCATGGACCCCGAGGACATCAAATTTATAATCAAGGGAGAACTTGCTTATGAAGAAACTTTGGATATCTTTAACGATTAGTCTTGCTGCTATAAGTGCGTTCGGCGCCAAGCCTAACGAGAATGCCCGCATACCGGAGCTCGACAATCTCTCTAACGAGGAGCTTATAATGTCGGTACCTCTGGGCAAGCAAGCCGATTTAGTCAGCAAATTTCAAGAGCAAGAGGCTCTTAGGCTCCATAAGGGAGACTACAAGCCCTCCACCGGCTGCAATATCGAGACGTATCGCGACAAGCAGGTGATAATCATCACTGTGCCGGCGGCTAATCTGTTTGCGCCAAATGACACCGAGCTCTCGGATGATGCCGCACGTTATCTTGACCCTCTGCAGCGTTATCTTAAAAAGACGGCTCCGGACATGTATCGCGTGCTCCTGGTGATGCACACCGACGACACCGGCTCTACTGCATACACCGATAATCTCTCGCTTGAGCGTGTGGAGAGTGTGTATGAGTATCTGGAGGATGCCGGGGTTGATACCCGCTACCTCTTCCCTACTGCTGCCGGTGCCACTGACCCACTTCACGAGAACAATACCGTGGAGGGGCGCGCAGCCAACCGCCGCCTTGAGATATACCTCATCCCCGGCACACGTATGCAGGATGAGGCCAAAAAAGGGCGTATAGCCTTCTGACAAATACCGCTTATACCCTATAATAATAGCCGGAACCCGATATGGGCTCCGGCTTTGTTATGCGCTGTTGTCAGCTTTTATTTTACGGGGACTGTCAGCGTTGCAGGTGCAAGTCCCGGAGCAGTGGCTGTGAAGTGCAGCTGGCCCGGTTTGTTAGCCGAGCGGACAATGGCTGTAGCCGCGCCGCTGAAGAGCTTCATCTCGGGATTTTGGAAGGGGAGCAGGCAGGTAGGGTCGCCGTTGGCAGTAGCTTCAAATGTGCCGGCACCCTCTACCTTGAATTGTACCATATCAGTGGCGGTAGGTACAATATTGCCATCCTTGTCGGCTACCTGAACTGTGATGTACAGCAAGTCATCGCCGTTGGCATCCAGCTCACCTCTGGCAGGGGTCAAAACGATATGGTCGGCCTGGCCGGCTGTACGTATAGACTTCTCGGCCGCAATGTTACCCTCGTTGTCGTATGCCACTACCTTCACCTCACCGGGCTCATAAAGGGTATTCATCCACATCAAACGATAACGATTCTGATAGGTAGAATCATTCTTTTCGCGCACTCCTTGACTCTTGCCGTTGATGAATAGCTCAGCCTTTGGATAGTTGGTGTATACAAATACCGGGGTAACCTCACCTTCGCGGCCGGCCCAGTTCCAGTGGGGCAGTATGTGCAGAGTGTTGTCATCCTTATTCCACTGCGAACGATACAGATAGTATCGGTCTTTGGGCAGGGAGGCAAGGTCGATAATACCAAACAGGGAGCTGTGGTTAGGCCATGCGTCAGTGTCGTAAGGAGAGGGCTCACCGAGGTAGTCAAAACCGGTCCAGACAAACTGACCGAGCACCCAGTCGTTGTCATCATCACGAGCGAAATCAATGTCGGGAATATTAGACCATACACATGTCTCAAGGTCATAGCTTGAGGATTGGTTGTCGGAATGCATGGCGGCGTTTCTGGCCATACTGTCGGGCAATTTTACCGGGAAATGATATACCCCTCGGGAGGACACGGTAGAGGCTGTCTCGGAGCCCAAAATAAGCTTCTGGGGCAGTTTCTCATATACCTCCTCGTAGAATTGGGGCTTGTAATTAAAGCCGGGGATGTCGAGGGCTGCTGCAAAGCCGTTGTCCATTACGGAGTTTATCTGATCCATACCGCATGTCACGGGACGAGTGGGGTCGAGCTTATGTATTAATCCCTGGAGCATCTCGAGCTCTTCCATACCCACAGGGCCCCACTGTGAGGGCACTTCGTTACCGATAGACCACATTACTACTGACGGATGGTTGCGGTATTGCTCCACCATGTTTGTGATATCCTTCTCGGCCCATTCATTAAACACGGCGCCATAGCCATTGGGCGACTTGGGGCGAAACCCCCAGTCATCGAAGGGCTCTATCATCATCATTATGCCCATCTCGTCGCATAGCTCTACGAGTTCGGGGGCCGGCATATTGTGGGCTGTGCGTATGGCATTTATACCCATGTCTTTCAGTAGCTCTAACTGATGACGCAGGGCAGATTTGTTGACGGCGGCACCAAGAGGGCCAAGGTCGTGGTGATTGCATACCCCTTGAAACTTGGTCTGCTTACCGTTGAGAAAGAAGCCTTTCTCGGGGATATACTCGAGCTTGCGGATACCAAAGCGGGTATCATAGTTGTCAAGCTCTTTGCCATCTTTTGACAAGGTGGTCTTGGCAGTGTACATCACAGGGGAGTCGAGCTCCCAAAGCTGCGGGTCTTTTATGAGGAAATTTTGAGTGAAGTCTTGACCGCGGGCTATATAGTCGGAAGTATTAGATGCAACTTCCTTGCCTTCAGGATTATATATGATAGTCTTGACTTGCAGTTTGTCGCCGTAGGGCCACTCTTCGAAGCTTTTGGCTCCGGCTATGCGGGTGGTCAAGCGCACGCTGGCTTGCTCTTTAGAGACGTCAGGGGTGGTGACGTAAGTGCCCCACACGGGGATATGCACCTTGTCGGTGGTGACGAGATGCACATTGCGATATAAGCCGGCTCCGGGATACCAGCGAGATGCTTGCTCATAGTTCTCCAGCTCCACAACAAGCTCATTATCACCGGGCCGAAGGTCCTTGTTATCCAGGTCGACATAGAATGAATTATAGCCGTATGGCCAGTAAGCCACTTGCTTGCCGTTAACTGACACCTTGGCGTTGCTCATGGCGCCGTCAAAGACCAGTGTGAATGTTTTACCGGTGGTGTCGGGAATTTCCAGATTTCGCTTATAAACACCCTTACCAATAAAGGGTAGGCCACCTGTGCGGCCTGTCTTAACGGTTTTCTCAGTCTCACCGTTCTGTTCCACAGCGACTATCTGGAGGTCATTGTCGCGGTCGAAAGGGCCATAAATGGCCCAATCATGTGGTACACGAACTTGCTGCCACTCAGTGACATCCGGTAAGGCTCCTTTCGAAAACAGCCATCCGTTGTTGAGGGTGGTAACGGCTCGATCAGCATGGCTCACAAGGCCTCCCAACGCAAGCGCAAATGCCGAAAGACATATGTAAGGAGTTTTCATTTGTTTGATTTTTAATATGTTAACTTGAATATGACAAATCTCCAACTCGGATCACAGCACAATGAACAGCTCGTAAACTATATGATTGGAAATCCGAGTATAGCTTGTTATATTTATATATAAGTAACGTAAATATAAGTAATTTAGTTTTTGCAAGGTATACACTTTGTACACTTGGGTGCGGATATTTGAGTGCTTATCAATAATTTTTGCTAATTTTGCAATATTAACGGTAGAATCATGTTGAAGAAAGTAGTAGTGGCGATGGACTCCTTCAAGGGCTCTCTGACTGCCAGTGAAGCCACGAACGCGTGTGCCGAAGCTATCAGGGAGTTGCTTCCGGATTGTGATGTGGTTGAGCTCCCTATGGCTGACGGTGGGGAGGGGTTTGCAAGTATAATCTCTGCCAACCGGGATAATGGAGGAAAATTTATACCCATAAAATTAGTAGTCAATGGGCCGCTGTCGACTCCTATAAATGTTTGCTATTTTTATAATTCAAAAAGGCAGCTCGCAATTATGGAAGTTGCCGAGGCTGCGGGTCTGACTCTTGTGCGGGAAGGGGAGAGAAATCCTCTCAAAACTTCATCATTCGGTGTCGGGGAAATGATACTTGACGCCATCAATCGCGGCGCAAGAGATATTATTTTAGGTTTAGGTGGCAGTGCCACGAATGATGCCGGTATGGGTCTGCTCAGTGCTATCGGTTTTAAGTTCGCCGACAAGTCCGGGAGGGTGCTGAGAGGTTGCGGCGAGAACCTCAAAAATATTTACAGCATAGACATCTCTTCAGTTAATAAAAATATATTTGATATTTCTCTCATCGTAGCTTGCGATGTAAATAATCCACTGTTGGGAGAGAATGGTGCAACACACATTTATGGTCCGCAAAAGGGTGCTGATAATGATATGGTCCGGCAGCTTGAGAATGGAATGGTGAATTTCGCAAATATCTATAAACATGGTAAATTGATCGCCAATGAAAATCACAAGGATGAGGATATGACTAATCTATTAGACCGCCTGAGCAAGATGGCAGAGCTCCCGGGAGCCGGCGCAGCCGGTGGGATCGGAGGCTCACTGTATGCCTTCCTCAATGCACAGCTAAAGCACGGAATTGATGTCACTCTTGATTATGCTCATTTTGATGATGAAATAGAAGATGCTGATTTGATAATTACGGGCGAGGGTTCGCTGGATGCGCAAACTGTCAATGGTAAAGTTGCTTTGGGTATCCTCAACCGCGCAAAAAATAAAAATATACCGGTTATAGCAATTGGTGGACAATTAAAAGACTCTGAAAAGTTGTTTGAAGCTGGCTTCACATCTTCCTTCAGTATCATTAACACTCCCCTAACACTCCCTGAATGTTTATCTGCTAACAATACCAAACACAATATAAATATCACCACTAAACAAATGATCAATCTTATAAATTATTTCAAAAATTAATATTTATATCCAAGAATATTAATTATTTTAGACATTAAAAGCTTAGTGTGCAATATTATTTACACGTAGTTATCACACTATGTACTTTTAGTATTCAGCAATGTAAAGACAATGTTATATATAATATGTATATTAAATTAATTTTCACAATTAGATAATATATTATATATAATTAGTAATATATCTCATCAGTAATTATAATTTTATAGATAATATATTTCATTAGTTAGTAATGATTTATGTATAATAATATTTTATATTTAAACAATCGTTAAATTATATTTTTGTAATAACTAATATATATATTATTTAAAATTTGAGGTAAAGTATAATAATATTTATATACAGGCATAATGCTTAATAGAAGATATTAATGATACGTATTGAAATTGAAATAGCTTCAGAATTTAAAGATACATCCAACTTAGCCCGATTGCTGAGAATCGAAAATTTGAAATTTCCAATAATACATTTCTGAAAAATTAAAATCTCGCAATTGAAGGTTTTATCATGTTTTACGAATGTATCATAATTAAAATATTCTGAGTTAGCGTAGAAATACTGTTAGTGCTCGCTTTGTTGAAAATCGGATAGACCCAAGAAATTTACAGTAAATTGAGGCTATTGAAAAACTATGTATTATGCGTGATTGGCGTTCTACAGGACATCGAGTTACCAGTAACCCCGTAGATACGCGGCGCAGCCGTAGTTCTGCCCGAGATAGATATCTTACGAAAATCGGTGTCCTCAAGGACACCGATTTACTATGAAATTCTTTTAGTCGTTGTCGATAGAATTATATGCGAACGCATGGAGCAGGATATTTACATATAGTCCCCTCAATAATAAGGGGAGTAGAAAACTGCGCAATCAATGGAAGAAAAGTTGCCTATCACTTCTTCTCGGGTAGGAAGGTTTCGTAGCTATTATCATCATAAAAGATAGTAATGCTGACAACTTTGCGTGGATTTGGGGTATTTCGTTCTATTTGCATCTGAATATTTGCATTTGCAAAATCATGCTTAACACTCTGTTTGTCAGCAGGGTTAGCATTAGAATTTATGGCATTTAACTCGCTGAGATTTGCGTCTGGATTCATGTCTGAATCATCGTCCATGAATTTTGCCGCCTCGGACGCAAGAGCCGGATTTATCGGTTTCGGTGTCAGCATCGAGCCTTCGCCGAACATCAGCCACAAAACAGATAAGTCAGGAAACTGATCATGTATTTGCTTTACAACGACGTCGGAAAGCTTCTTATTGCGTCCTGAGAGTAGCTGTGACAGCGATGGGCGAGGAATACCACACCTATCGGCAAATTGGGATATTGTCAATCCCTCATTATCCATGAAGTGCTTTAGGCGAGTGGCTACATTTTGTTCTTCCATTGCAAAATTTCCGTGTTTTAAATTGAATATGCAAATGTAACACAATTTTTGCAAACAGCCAATTAATTTTGGCAAATTTTAAATTGAAGGTAGAAATTTTATTTAGTAAACACATCTAATTCATTTGCAATCACAATTAAATTTCTTTTAAGCACTTTAAGAACCAACCAGCCTAATTTATTGGTTATTCAAACGCTGTATCGCACGGTAACTCAATAATCGTCATTAAGAGGACATATATGTCAATATTCTTATTCCAATACTTTATCTTTAGCTCATATTTCTCTATATATCTGTAGCTTATATTATTTGTTAAATTATATTAACATTCTATATTTGGTTTTGCAATCACGGTATATATGTTAATTTGATATTTTAAACACCCGGTTTATAAATGTATTAATTACAAAAATAGTTGCGTTTACAACGCGATGTTTACTATTATTGCCTATTTGATATTGCAAAGTTTGCGTTTATTAATTTAATTTCGTAATTTCACTATGATGTGCATAATCAATGCACCGACTTGTTTGTTTTAGACTAACATGAAATTTCTTCAGAGTGCAGCTAATGGTTATAATATCCTCTAACCTCGCTCCTTCTAAGACAAGGTATGTTTATCTCCGGACTACCGGATCATAAAATTAGAGAAATTGACCTAAGGATACAAAATTTGCATACCCTAATCCAGATTGTAAATTTTGTTGAATTCTCAGAGGGTTAAAATATGCTTATTTCGCTCTGAATTGTTTGATTTTATGCAATTTACGTGTATTTCATAGTTCGTGATTTCAATAGGCAAATAGTTCAAAATACCCCTATTTCGCTTATTTCGATGAAATTTAGGCCCTGGAGATACTTATTTATCATATATCTTTGAGCTGCCGAAAGCCTTCTGTGCCACCCCACATCGAGCGGGATGGAGGTTTTCTAAACATCTCCCCTACTTTTTCGTTTTCACAGAGTTATGCTTTTCCTGTTTTAACAATTAATCTTATGCTCGGTACATGACCTCCTATATAATCGAAACTTGTAAATTACGATAATCTCGAGAATACTATTGTATCTCGCGATAATCTTTAATATATAAAAGCGACGTAATTTATAATATATATTAAAGAATAATTTGAGTAAAAATAAAGGAAACTTTCAATTTAATAATATATAATTTGAGCCACTCTTAATTACATCAATCGAGCATCAATGCAATATTTATAGGCAATCTGGGAATTGCTATTGCTTCCTCTATCACGGGATACTTTAATTCCGGCCGGAATAAGAAAGATGCTAATTCATTAACTGAAATGTTATACCATCTAAAATCCGATGAGCATTTATCGATAATATTTTTATAAACATCTTCAGAAATATCTTCCATGGGGATAAACTCCATTTTTCCGGCTTTCACACTATAAAATCCTTCATTTTCTTTAAACTCATCGTGAGTGATGAGAATTGAAAATTCCGAATTAGGATTCAGCTTTGCCGCAAATTTTAAAACCTCAGCGACATTCAAAATCTTGGCCATAGCATACGATTTTTGTAAACCGTCAACCGAAACAGAAGAGGTGGTAGTCACTATTTTTGAGTCCGGGGTCTGTCCCCCTTCTACTATCTTATACGGTTCGTAAAGTTGAGAACAGGAAGGTGACTTTCTCGTAAGATGGTTTCCTATATTAGTAGATCCGAGAGGTGAAATATTTTGGCCGATAGCCTTGGGAGTTGAAATATCCGGAAGTGAATAGGTGTTATATCGTCGTAGCGAAATATTTGCATTTTGGGGTATAAAAGACTTCAATGCCTGAAGAAGAATTAATTCCGCTTCCTCTGACTCGGACACCAATAACTGTATAGTTACATCGTCTTCTTCTATGTAACAACAAAATAACATACCCAAGGGTTCAGAGTTACGGTTGGTTATAACCAAAATTTTTCCGCCACTGATAAAATTTTCTTCTAAAACAGCTTTGAAATCAGCAAAAGAATGCTCTACCCTACATCCATTTATATATTTAAAGAGTTCATTATACCAAATAAACAATTTCTTTTTATAATCTACTATATCGATAGAACTATTCTTTTTAGCCTGATTATTTAGATTATTTATATCACAGCTCTTATCGTGATTATTATTTTGTTTTATATTTTTATATTCCTCTATAATATTATTTATATCATATAACGTACACTCATAGCAGTCAGAAATATAGGCATCATAAATATTCTCAGAACATCTTTTACTCAATGTAAAATCATGTATAAATATATGCTCAGACGTATATCTCTCATTCCTAATAAAAGTAATAGGACGATATCCAGACTTTGTATAATATAACTTATTGTGTTCATTACTCGGTATTAGTATAGACAAAGCAAATCCCTTCTTCAGAAGTTTACGATTTGTTTCATCTATTAATGCATACATTATTCCTCTGCGTCTATAGTCAGGCTTAGTTGATAAACCACACTGATATGCACATTGTATAATTTCTTTATTATCATATTCCTTATTTTTACTATATTGCTGATTATCATATTGATTATAATATTTGCAACTATAGTCTATACTTCCTGCTATACATTGTATATTATGGTTTTTTATATTTTTATAGTCGTAAACTATATTATATGGTATACATAGCATAGCTGATACCACATTATTATCTATAATTTTAAAGAAGCAATTATCTTCATTATAATATGTAGTAAACACTAAACTAACATACTCATCAGTATCATGAAAAGTATCCTTCCAAAGCTTTATTATTTGACTTTTAGGGTCCATATTGAGGGCGATTTATTAACACTTATATAACGAGATGTGCTTACTGATTGTTTCTCCACATCAAAGAATTTTTATGAATTTTTGGGCGTATATTAATTTTTTTTCGTACATTTGCAAAAATTTTGTGTCTGCGCAATTTTCCCGCAAAGGCCGGCGGCACTGTTTTGACGCCTGCAACGGGAGCCGGACACCACCCTGCAAAGGGTAACCAAATTAACTAAACTTAACCCATAATAGATATGAGCTTTAACATTATCGTGCTCGCAAAGCAGGTGCCTGACACCCGTAATGTGGGCAAAGATGCGATGAAGGAAGATGGCACTATCAATCGCGCCGCACTCCCCGCAATCTTCAACCCGGAAGACCTCAATGCTCTGGAGCAAGCCCTCAAGCTGAAGGATATGTATCCGGGTACAAAAGTAACTCTTCTGACCATGGGTCCTCCGCGTGCTGCTGAGATCGTACGCGAGGGTCTGTATCGTGGCGCTGACTGTGGTATCGTGCTCTCTGACCGTGCATTTGCCGGTGCTGACACTCTGGCCACTTCTTACGCCTTAGCTACTGCTGCCAAGAAAATTGGTGACTTTGATATTATTATAGGTGGTCGTCAGGCCATCGATGGCGACACTGCCCAGGTAGGCCCGCAGATTGCCGAAAAACTTAACCTTCCCCAGGTGACATACGCCGAGGATATAATGAACCTCGACGGTGGTAAAGCCACCGTTACCCGCCGCATTGAGAGTGGTGTAGAGACTGTGACTTGCCCCCTGCCTCTCGTTATCACTGTCAACGGCTCTGCTACTCCCTGCCGTCCTCGCAACGCCAAAGCAATCATGAAGTACAAACGCGCTGCTTCGCTTACCGAAGTTGCCGGCGACGAAGCCAAGCAAGAATGGCTCAAGGCTCACCCCGACCAGCAAGTGCTCGAATGGAATGCCGCCTACGTTGACGCCGACCTCAACCAATGCGGCTTGGCAGGCTCTCCCACAAAGGTAAAAGCCATTGAGAATGTTGTATTCACAGCCAAAGATGCCCGCAACGTCGAAAACAACGACGAGGAGCTCGAGGGCCTTATTAAAGAACTTATCGCCAACCACACAATCGGATGATCATGTCAGACCAAAATAACCTTATCGTATATCTTGAATACGAAGACGGCAAAGTAGCCGATGTAAGTCTCGAACTCCTCACAAAAGGTCGCTCACTCGCCACTCAGTTGGGCTGCAAGCTCGAGGCCGTTGTGGCCGGCGACAAGCTCGAAGGTATCGAAGAGCAAGTGTTCCCTTACGGTGTAGACCGTCTCTACAAAGTGCAAGACGACCGTCTATACCCCTATACCTCACTGCCCCACAGCAGCATACTCATCAACCTGTTCAAGGAGATCAAACCGCAGATTGCCTTCATGGGCGCAACATCCATTGGCCGCGATCTGGGTCCCCGCGTCAGCTCATGCCTGCACTCCGGCCTCACTGCCGACTGCACCGCTTTGGAGATTGGCTCTCATACTGACCCCAAGAGCAAGAAAGACTACGACAACTTGCTCCTGCAGATACGCCCCGCATTCGGCGGAAACATCGTAGCCACAATCGTCAACCCCGAGTGTCGCCCGCAGATGGCTACCGTGCGCGAAGGCGTGATGAAGAAAGAGGTTTTCGACCCCAACTATAAGGGTGAAGTTATCAACCTCGATGCTGTAAAATACACCAACCCCGAAGATTTCGTTGTCGAAATCATCGACCGCCACGTAGAGAAGAGCAAAGTCAATCTCAAAGGCTCACCCATCATCGTAGCCGGTGGCTACGGCGTAGGCAGCAAAGAGAACTTTGACATCCTGCAGCAACTCGCCGACACCCTCGGCGCCGAGGTAGGTGCCAGCCGCGCCGCTGTTGATGCCGGTTGGGTAGACCACGACCGTCAAATAGGTCAGACCGGTGTCACAGTGCGTCCCAAGCTATACATCGCTTGCGGCATCTCCGGTCAGATACAGCACATCGCCGGTATGCAGGACTCATCAATCATCATCTCCATCAACAACGACCCCAACGCCCCCATCAACACTATCGCTGACTATGTAATCACCGGCAACTTTGAGGACGTGGTGCCCAAGCTCATCAAATATTACAAGAAGAACTCCAAATAATCTGAAGCAATGGCTAATTACTATATAGATAACCCCTCGCTTAAGCACCACCTCTCCCACCCCTTGATGGAGAAGATTGTGGAGCTGAAAGAGCGTAACTTCTCTGATGCAGACAAATTTGACTACGCGCCCGTGGACTTTGCAGATGCCATGGACTCATACGACAAGGTTCTGGAGATTGTAGGTGAGATCTGCGGCGACATAATCGCTGAGAACGCAGAAAGCGTTGACCACGAAGGCGCATCTTGCTCCGACGGCCGCGCTCACTACGCTTCCGCCACACTCACAAACCTCGACGCTACTCGTAAAGCCGGCCTCATGGGTATGGCTATGCCGCGCCGCCTCGGGGGTCTCAACTTCCCCATCACCCCCTACATCATGGCAGCTGACATCGTAAGCCGCGCCGATGCCGGCTTCGAGAACCTCTGGGGCCTTCAGGACTGCGCAGAGACACTCTATGAGTTTGCAGACGAAGACCAGAAGCAACGCTACATACCCCGCGTATGCGCCGGCGAAACTATGAGTATGGACCTCACAGAGCCCGATGCAGGATCTGACCTCGGCTCCGTAATGCTCAAGGCCTCCCAGAAAGAAGACGGCTCATGGGTACTCAACGGAGTGAAGCGCTTCATCACAAACGGCGACGCCGATATCCACCTCGTGCTCGCCCGCTCAGAAGCCGGCACAAAAGATGCTCGAGGTCTCTCAATGTTTGTCTACGACAAGCGCAATGGCGGTGTAAACGTACGCCGCATCGAGAACAAGATGGGTATCAAGGGCAGCCCCACATGCGAGCTCGTTTACAAGGATGCTCCCGCAGAACTCGTTGGCGACCGCAAGATGGGCCTTATAAAATACGTTATGGCCCTTATGAACGGTGCACGCCTCGGCATCGCTGCTCAGAGTGTTGGTATCAGCGAGCAGGCATACCGCGAAGCTCTCGCCTACGCCAAAGACCGCAAGCAATTCGGCAAAGCCATCATCGAGTTCCCCGCCGTTTACGAGATTATATCCACAATGAAAGGCAAGCTCGACGCCTCTCGCTCACTGCTCTACGAATGTGCTCGCTTCGTAGATATGTATAAGGTATACGAAG
Source organism: Muribaculaceae bacterium (assembly GCA_023665425.1). Taxonomy (GTDB): domain Bacteria; phylum Bacteroidota; class Bacteroidia; order Bacteroidales; family Muribaculaceae; genus Lepagella. Next base: position 958,540 of record JAMPDX010000001.1, on the reverse strand, counting down.
ACATCGCCAAAGAGCGCAAACTCACCAAGGAGGAGCGCACCGAGATGAAGTACTACTCCAAGCTGGCTGACGCCTTCACACCCCTGGCCAAAGGGCTCGGAAGCGAATTTGCCAACCGCAACGCCTACGACTGTATCCAGATACATGGCGGCTCCGGCTTCATGAAGGACTACGCCTGCGAACGCATATACCGCGATGCTCGTATCACTTCTATCTATGAGGGTACCACCCAGCTGCAAGTAGTTGCCGCAATACGCCACGTCTTCACCGGCACATACACCTCACGCATGGAGGAATATGCAGCCATGGAGTATGACACACAAGACAGCAAGCTCTACGACACCCTGCTCGAGATGAACAAGGCATATGCCGAAGCTATGGCCAAAGTAAGCGAGGGCCGCGACAACGAAGGCTATGCCGACTTCATGGCACGCCGCCTCGTCGAAATGGCAGGCTACACCATCATGGGCTGGTTGCTCCTTGGCGACACCAAGCGCGGCGGCGAAGAGTTCCGCAAGAGCGCCCACATATTCATCAACTGGGCCCAGGCCGAGCTGATACACCACCTCGACTTCATTAACCGCTTTGACCCGGCCGACATGGCCGCATACAAGGCATAATCCCACCCCTTAAGAGCTTGTTTACACTTTATGTTAAACAAGCTCTAAATAAGGCTTAGGAGAGGATTTGGCGAAGATTCTCGCACGTCTCACAACACAAATGCTAAGTGCACTATGAGACCGGCGAAAATCTCTCCACCCTACTCCTAAGCCTTATCATTTATGTGAAAATCGGATAGTTAAATTAAGAGCATTTAGGCGCGTCGCGCGACTAAGATAAGTATAAAGCAAGGAAGCCTGATAAAACCGATGAGAGGGCACGAAAAAGGGGTTTGAGACGATGTTCGGAGAGAGGTAGTTTAGTAGCGGCGGATTTGTAACCCGACGCATCTTTCGAAAATATCGAGCTATGGACGGCGGAGTTGACCCGACACGACTAAGTATGGTTATGGCTGGCTATGAAAAAAGGAGGATACGGGTCTCACGACCGGTATCCTCGTACAGGAAGCATATTAGAGAGTGGTGTGCTCTCTGACTGCAAACGATGGCAGTGTTGTAATACGGATATATAGAGCATGGGGACGGGGAAAATCTATCACCCGGTTCAACCGACATTGGGCTACAAAACAACCGAGAGACTATTGAGGAACATAGAAGCGCGGAGCGCTTGCATAAATTTAACCCCGCGATATGTGAGAGCCTCCGGACTCGAGCTTCGTGGGGTTGTTAATGTCATAAGCTGGCCAACCGCAAGGCGGCCGCATCTCCCAATGGCGCAAATACAATACTTAATCGAATGTGCAACCGCTCTCGCGGTAGATACGATCTCGCGACCGATACCCCACGAAGCTCGAGCTGAAGACTCTCGCATATCGTGGGGTTAAAATAGTACAAGCGCACCGCGCTTTCTCATTCCATGTGCCACGACTACCCCCCGTACATACGCGGCGAAGTCGTGGATGTGCGGGGTTAAATATGCAGACAGAAGTGCTTACAGACCACCCCTGTCCGCTGACCCTAAATTTCTTATGAAATTGACTATAAAGCGGCTTTGACTGGTGATGGCACGAAAAAATCCGGAAGCTAACCTGCGAGGTCGGCTCCCGGACGGGTGTTCTGCGTGATTTGAATTAGGCGTTCTTCACTTTGTCAACGATGGCCTTGAAGGCGGCAGGATCGTTAACGGCGAGGTCGGCGAGGACCTTGCGGTTGATCTCGATACCAGCCTTATGAATGAGGCCCATGAGCTTTGAGTAAGAGAGATCCTCCAGACGAGCAGCTGCATTGATACGCTGAATCCAGAGAGCACGGAAGTTACGCTTTTTGTCCTTGCGGTCGCGATAAGCATAGGTCAGACCTTTCTCCCAAGTGTTCTTGGCTACTGTCCACACATTTTTGCGGCTTCCATAATAGCCACGTGTGAGTTTCAGGATTTTCTTACGTTTTGCTCTTGATGCTACGTGATTTACTGATCTTGGCATTTCTTTTTTGTTTTTTGGATGCGAGCGGCAATCTATATGTTGCGCTTGCTATGGCTCGTCACCCGGTTAATAAAAGGTGTTTGAAAAATAAGAAACTTGAAGTACTATTCCGGATAATAGGCTTATTACTTCATGGCGAGAAGCTCGCGAACGGCCTGCACATTAGCCTTCTCAACTATAGCAGTGTGGTCGAGCACGCGTTTGCGTTTTTTGCTCTTCTTGGTGAGAATGTGGCTGTGGTAAGCGTGTTTTCTCTTGATTTTTCCTGTTCCGGTGAGAGTAAATCTCTTCTTACTGCCGGAATTAGTCTTTACCTTTGGCATTTTATCAAAAAATTTAGTTGTTGTTAATTACCTCGGCACAGGGTGCCTACGGTCTCTATTATTTTTGTTTGTTGATTGCGTATGACATAAAATTCAGTGCGCTGACAGAGTCGGGGCTTGGCGGTGCAGATTTGATTATTCTGCTGCTTCACTCTCATCTGCCTTGGGAGCTTCAGCTTTGGGAGCATCAGCGGGCTTCTCCTTCTTGGGGGCTTTGGGCTTGACGGGTGAGAGCATGATAGTCATTCGCTTACCCTCAAGCACCGGCATCATTTCCACCTTGCCGAGATTCTCCAGATCGTTGGCAAAGCGAAGCAACAGAAGCTCTCCTTGCTCTTTAAAGAGTATACTTCTACCACGGAAGAATACGTATGCCTTAACCTTCGAGCCCTCTTTGAGGAAACCTTGGGCATGTTTGAGCTTGAAGTTATAGTCATGGTCATCAGTCTGCGGCCCGAAGCGTATCTCCTTCACCACCACCTTGGTAGCCTTAGCCTTCTGCTCTTTCTGCTTCTTCTTCTGCTGATAGAGGAATTTCTGATAGTCGAGGACACGGCATACAGGGGGTTCGGCAGTGGGAGATATCTCTACCAAGTCAAGCTCCTGGTCACGAGCAATGCGCAGAGCCTTCTGCAGAGGATAAATACCTTGCTCTACATTGTCGCCTACCAGACGCACCTCGCGAGCACGTATCTGCTCGTTAGTAGCGTATTGGTCTTTGGCTTGCTGGCGCTGTCCGCGCGGTCCTCGTTGTCCGGGCTTTGGACGAGGTCCACCCGCCGGCTTGGGTCTAAATTGGGGCTTTTTCTCCATTCAGAAGTGTTAAAAGCAGCTTTTGCGTTGTGCTGCGACTAAATTTTATTTATTGACGGCAGTTTCTTCATACTTCATCTGATACCACCGGCATTGAGCGCGCGCTCATCTTTGCCTTAATGTAGTATAGCTTCAGTATTTCGTCTTGCCTAAATTATTATTATACAGCGAGTTGACTATTTTGACTCCTCTATAGGAGCAGTCATTGCAGCTACCTCATCTGCGATTTGCGCTGCAAAGTTAGCAATTTTCATTGAAACTGTAGCATTTTCGCCCGATTTTCTTACTGAAACTTCGCCGGATTCTGCCTCTTTTTCGCCTACTATGAGCAAATAGGGGTATTTCTTGAGTACATTATCGCGAATTTTCTTACCGATTTTCTCGTTGCGGTCATCAACGATGGCGCGGACATCGGCGGCATCAAGCTGCTTGGCCACCTCATAAGCATAATCATTATACTTCTCCGAGATGGGGAGGATAACAGCCTGCTCAGGTATAAGCCACAGGGGGAGATGTCCGGCGGTGTGCTCGAGCAATACAGCCACGAAGCGCTCCATAGAGCCGAAGGGTGCGCGGTGTATCATCACCGGGCGGTGTTTGGCGTTGTCTTTACCGGTGTATTCCAGGCCAAAACGCTCAGGCAGGTTGTAGTCTACCTGAATTGTGCCTAACTGCCAACGGCGACCGATAGCGTCCTTGACCATGAAGTCAAGCTTGGGGCCATAGAATGCTGCCTCACCCTCCACCTGGCGAGCCTTGAGACCTTTCTCTTCGCAAGCCTCAATGATGGCCTGCTCTGCAAGATGCCAGTTCTCATCGCTACCTATATATTTTGTCTTGTTCTTGGGGTCGCGTAGTGAAATCTGAGCCTCGAAGTTGTCGAATTTGAGGGCCTTGAAGATATAAAGGATAATGTCCATTACCTTGAGGAACTCACCTTTTATCTGCTCGGGAGCACAGAAGATGTGTGCATCGTCCTGAGTAAATCCGCGTACACGTGTCAGACCATGCAGCTCGCCACTCTGTTCATAGCGATAGACGGTGCCGAATTCTGCCAGACGCAGGGGCAGGTCGCGATATGAGCGGGGGAAAGCCTTGTATATCTCACAGTGGTGAGGACAGTTCATGGGTTTGAGCATGTACTCCTCTCCCTCCTCGGGTGTATGGATGGGCTGGAAGCTGTCTTTGCCATATTTAGCCCAGTGGCCGGAGGTCACATAGAGCATCTTGTTGCCGATATGTGGAGTGATCACCTGCAGGTAACCGTACTTCTTCTGTATCTTGCGGAGGAATTGCTCCAAACGATCTCGCAGAGCGGCGCCCTTGGGGAGCCACAGAGGCAGACCTTGGCCCACTGTGGGAGAGAAAGCGAAAAGCTCCATCTCCTTGCCCAGCTTGCGGTGGTCGCGCTTCTTAGCCTCCTCAAGCAAGGCGAGATACTCATCAAGCATCTTCTTCTTTGGGAAGGTGATACCATACACGCGCACCAGCTGATTACGCTTCTCGTCACCGCGCCAATAAGCGCCGGCCAGTGAGAGTATCTTGACAGCCTTGATGGGGGCAGTGGTGGGGATATGAGGACCGCGACACAGGTCTGTAAAAGCTCCCTGAGTATAGGTTGTTATGGTACCATCCTCGAGTTCGGAGATGAGTTCGCACTTATATGTCTCGCCACGGTCTCCAAACATTTTGAGGGCATCAGCCTTGGTGATGTCTTGGCGCACGATAGCCTCCTTCTTTGCCACCAACTCCTGCATCTTCTTCTCAATCTTGGAGAAGTCATCGGCAGTAATCTTATGCTCACCGGGGTCGATGTCATAATAGAAACCATTTTCGATGGCGGGACCGATACCGAACTTCACACCGGGATAAAGCTCCTGAAGAGCTTCAGCCAGAAGGTGAGCTGATGAGTGCCAGAAGGCATGCTTACCCTCCGGGTCATCCCATTTGAAGAACTCGATAGCGCCATCCTCATTGAGGGGACGTGCCAAATCCCAATCAGCGCCATTTACTTTGCTCGCCAACACATCAGAGGCGAAACGAGGGCTGATACTCTCGGCAATCTGTAGCGGAGTCACACCACCCTCAAATTGCTTAACACTGCCATCAGGAAAGGTTATGTTTATCATATTGGTATAAATATTCTAAATTCATGGATAAAAAGTCGAAATTGCCCGCATATAGGCACACTTCGACCATTTCAGCACAAAGTTACAATATTTTTCTGACACTACAAAGCAAAAAATACACTCCCTTTCTCAAAAAAGGTTAAGAAAGCTTATTTAAATAGGTGTCTACTCAATTTAAATTAAGCTTTATGTGGCTATGCTCATTTATATTTAAAGTCCTTTGTCCCGGCGCCTTTTTGGCATCTTTTGCCAAGTTTCATAAGTCGTTATGCCCGCATAACTCCTTCTTCAACTTGCAAAATCTGCGCAAAAATTCGCGCGGCATAAGGTTTAATTTAAATTGAGCAGCCACTTAACACTCTTTTTTGAGAAAGGGAATCCATTTGTTAACTCGCCGGCCGATAGGGTCGGCAAGGGGAATATGGAGCTATTACTTGAGGCGCAAGTAGGAATAGCCGAAGCGTTCGGCTGCCGCGCGGTCGAGCTCTTCGCGGAACTCAGGAGCGGCTACGCTGATCATCAGTTTGGCTCGCTCTGCAAGGTTTTTGCCTCGCAGATTGACAATACCATGCTCGGTGACTACATAATTAGTCTGGAAGCGTGTGGTGACCACTCCCGCTCCCTCGGTAAGCACCGGCTTAATCTTGTTCTGGCCCTTGTTGGTAGTTGAGAGCATGGCAAGGAATGAAATACCACCTTCACTGCGACCGGCTCCATAAACGAAGTCATGCTGTCCACCAACGCTTGAGAAGATACGGGTACCGATAGAGTCGGCACACACCTGGCCGGTGAGGTCTATCTCCAAACAGGAGTTGATACTCATAACCTTGGGGTTCTGCGCTATGATGAAGGGGTCGTTGGTCCATGCCACATCGCGGATTATAATATCCTTGTTGTAATCCATGTAGTCATACAGGCGGCGTGAGCCCAGCGCGAGAGATGCGATAGACTTGCCCGGCTCTATACGCTTCATAGAGTTATCGATGATACCCTTCTCCAGTAGCGGAAGTACACCATCAGTCATAGCCTCGGTGTGTAGTCCCAGATGTTTGTGATTAGACAAGGCTGATAGCACTGCATTGGGGATACCGCCGACACCTATCTGCAAAGTTGCGCCGTCGGGGATATGCTCGGCTATGAAGTTACCTATCTTTATCTCCTTCTCGGTAGGGATAGCAGTGGGCACCTCAACGAGAGGCTCATCTACAGCTACTGCAGCTGCCAGACGAGAGACATGCACCAGCGGGTCGCCATATGAGAAGGGCATGTGCGGGTTAATCTGAGCAATCACTATTGGAGCGCACTCCACAGCCGCTGTTGCCAAATCGGCACTTACGCCGAAACTTACATAACCATCTTCATTGGGCAAGGAGCAGTTGATCAAGGCAACATCCAAGGGCCATGTACCATCGCGGAAGAGGGCGGGCACCTCGCCAAGAAAGCGGGGAGTCATTGAGCCATAACCATCGTTAATCCATTTACGTACAGAGTTATTTACAAAAAATGAGTCAACGAGGAATGAGTCTTTATATTCCGGCTTGCAGAACGGAGCGGGACCCTTAGCCACGGCAAAGCCGGTGTATACTGTGACATCACGCAACTCATTGCCGCGGTCTGCCATGGCCTTGACGAGCACCTCGGGGATTGAAGTAGAGCCTTGTATGTAGACGTGATGTCCTGATTTTATAAGTTTTACGGCCTCTTCGGCACTGGTATATTTGATCATATTGTGTAGTGGGGAGTAAATAAAGATAAACAGTGAGGGGCCCGAAATCGGGTCCCTCACCCTAAACTATATTAGTGTTCGGATTTGAATCGGTTAAGACGCTCGCCCATAGCATCGAAGGTCTTGTCGTCCTTGAGCATTGACACGCAGACACGCAGACCATTCTGCTCACTGCCGGTAGAGGGCAGAGAAATAGCTGCTATGCCATAGCGGAGCATTTCGGCCTGCAGCTCGCCGCTGGAGAGATCTTTATAGCCGGTGGTGAAGTAGAAGCCGTCTGAGATTTCGCGCTCTCCATCCTTATCATATATGATATGGAAGCCGTTGTCGAGGAAAAGTTCCTTGGCGCGGTTGCCCCACTCTTCATACTTGCGACATCCCTCCACAAAGTTGAGACGGCCGTCGGCGGCAGCGCCGAGCATTGTAGCGAAGGCATGCTGGGCTGAATGAGCGGTACCTGAGGATAGCGCATACAGCACTCCATATACAAAGGCGCGCAGATATGTGGGCATACCGAAGAATTCATTCAGCGACTGGCTCTCTGTATTGGCAATAGTGGGTGAGAAGCACACCATAGCTATACGCTGGCCGGCATAGCTGAAAATCTTGGATGCAGACACCAAGAAGATATAGTTGTCGGTATATTTTGCTACTGTGGGCACATAGGGCTCCTGATAGGGCACACCGAAGTTTGAACGGAAATCAAGGCCCACATAAGCAAGATCTTCAATAGCTATGACACCATACTTTGTGCACAGACGGCCAATAATCTCGAGCTCCTCGTCAGTGAGGTTAATCCATGCGGGGTTATTGGGGGTGCAATAAAGTATTGCGGTGATATTACCCTTTGAGAAAACCTCCTCGAGTTTCTCCTCAAGGGCTTTGCCACGATAGGAATAGATGTCAAAAGACTCTTCCTTCAAGCCAAGTATCTTTGCCTGATATCGCTGAGCGGGGAAACCGGGATTTACGAAGAGCATCGTGTCACGCTTGGGATCACGATGAGCCAGCAGTAACATTGTGGCATATCCTCCCTGCATAGAGCCCACGGTGGGGATAATGCATTCGCCGGGCACATCAACATCGAGGAATGCCTTGAGGAAGCGAGACCCGTTTGTCTTGAGGCGAGGGATACCATTGATGTCGGGATACTGATTGGCGATGCCACGGCGGAGCACTTCGCGCTCTGCCTCTACACCGAGGGCATTGGCCGGCAGGCCGGGGTTACCTATCTCGAGGTGCACCATCTTTTCGCCGGCTTGTTCTTCTAAATAGGAAGCCAAAGCGGCTATCTGGCGTATTGTGGCATCAGTAATATTTTTGATACCGAGCTTGTCCATAGCGGCAGCAAGCTCATGTTGTGACAATGGGAACATGTGTGGTATAGTGGATTTGAAGGTTATATGTGAGGAGGGGTTTGCTTATGCCCAAACTATATCAGCATCGATGCTGATATAATAACGAGTTTAGTGGCACTAAGAGTGGACTTACAGCATTGGGTTTATTGTGTGCCGTGAGCATATAGCCCACGGCACTTATTCAGAGCATTGTAGGATGCTCCTTATCAGGCATAATTACTTCTGAGAAATATTGCGGGCATATTCCAGACCGGCGCGGAAGGCTGCGATGTTTGACTCGACAATCTTCTCACCCTTGGCACCAAAGACTGTACGAATACCATCCTCTATCTTCTCAACCTCGAGGTCAATGAAGGGGGCTGCAGCTCCCAGCAATACCATATTGGATGAGCGAGCGGTGGCTACCTGCTTGGCTACCTCCTCCATATCGAAGGCCACTGTGTTGGGCCAATTCTGCAGCTCATTTTCCAGAGTATTCTGCTCGGGGTAGTTAGGTATGTTGATGAAGGGGGCAGTAGAAGTAACTATCCAACCTTCGGGTTTGAGCCACTGCACATAGCGCAGAGCTTCCATCGGTTCGAGTGAAACTACGAGGTCAGCTCCGCCGGTGGGTATAAGGTCAGAAGCGATGGGATTTGAGCTGATACGCAGATTACTCTGCACGTCACCACCGCGCTGGCTCATACCGTGTACCTCGGCCTGCTTGATATACAAATTCTCCTTGAGGGCTGCAGCGCCAAGTATGGTTGCAATGGAGAGGATGCCCTGGCCGCCTACACCGGCCAATACTATATCTGTTTTCATGGATCTTTTGGGTTTATTTTTTTGCTGCGGCAGCTTTGGCAGCGGCAGCGGCATGACGGCGTGCTGTCTGGATGCACTCGCGGCGGCAGATTACTACTGAGGTGCCTTTATATTCTATCTCGTTGCGGAATATCTCCATCATCTGCTCATGAGTCTTGGGCAGGGCATCTATGGTGACGACATGCTTGGGGTCAAGGCCAAGGCCGATACATATCTGCTCGAGCTTGCCGGTGCCCTGGCTGTCCTGACCGCCGGTCATGCCGGTAGTGAGGTTATCCGAAATCACAGCCACCATATTGGTGTTCTCATTGATGGCATCCAGTAGAGGAGTCATACCGGAGTGAGTAAATGTGGAGTCACCTATAATAGCTATTGAGGGGAACTGGCCGGCATCTGCGGCACCCTTTGCCATAGAGATGGAGGCACCCATATCCACTACAGAGTCAATTGCATTGAAGGGTGAGAGCCATCCGAGGGTGTAACAACCTATGTCACCGAAGACCTTCGGGTCTTTGTATTCTTTGAGGGTAGCATTGAGGGCGGTGTAAACATCGCGGTGGCTGCAACCCTGGCACAATGCCGGCGGGCGAGGCATTACCACCTGTGATGCGCCCTTGCTCTCGAGCGGTTTAAGGCCGAGAGCCTCGCGCACGCAATCGGGGTTGAGCTCGCCGGTGCGGGGGAGAGTTCCGGAGAGCTTGCCATATACAGGCAGCGGTGTGCCCAGCAGGCCGCGCAGACGCTCCTCTATGAAGGGCTGACCCTCTTCTATCACCAGCAGGCTCTCGCACTCGTTGGCCATCTTGGAGATGAGACCCATGGGCAGAGGATACTGGCTAATCTTGAGCACCGGGAAGGGGCATCCCTCGGGGAAGCACTCCATCAGGTAGTTATATGCAATACCATTGGCAATGATACCCTTGCTCTTGTCAGCACCATCGGTGTATTTATTAAAGGGGGAGTTGTTTGACTCTTTCTCCAGGTCGGCCCACAATTTTATGAGCTCAACATAGCGCACCTTTGAGTTGGCGGGCATGAGCACCCACTGGCGGGTCTTCTCGGGATACTTGATGGAATTCTCAGCCTTCACCTCGCCGGGTTGTACCACAGCACGAGAGTGAGCCAGACGGGTCACCATGCGCATGAGCACGGGTATCTGGTGTTTCTCTGAGAAGTTGTATGCATAGTCCATCATGTCGTAGGCCTCTTGCTGGCTTGAGGGCTCGAATGTGGGTATGAAAGCAAACTGGCCATAGTAGCGAGAGTCCTGCTCATTCTGGCTTGAGTGCATTGAGGGGTCATCTGCAGCTACTACTATGAGGCCGCCGTTGGCACCGGTCATAGCAGAGTTAACAAAACCATCAGCGGCCACATTCATTCCGACATGCTTCATGCACACCAGTGCACGCTTGCCGCAGAAACTCATACCGAGAGCCTCTTCCATGGCTGTCTTCTCATTAGTTGACCAGTGAGAATGTACACCGCGCTCCTTGGCGAGGGTGTTCTCTTGAATAAATTCAGTGATTTCGGTAGAAGGTGTTCCGGGATAGGCGTACACGCCGGATAGGCCGGCGTTAAGCGCACCGAGTGCTAATGCCTCATCACCCAGAAGGAGTCTTTTGTCGTTCATCTTATATTAGATAGTAGGGTTAGATAGCTATTTAACAAGCTTTTAGTTAATCGATTATAATCAAGGGAGCCCGGCTGAAGGGGGCTCTTGACGCCAGGGTGACCATCAGAGGTATCTCTCATAGCAATGATATACCGTGGGAGACCTCTGAGGCCATACCTTTAGCCGCTTGCAAAGATAATATAATTTTCCGACTCCTGCAAACTTTTTCTTTAAGTGATGATTAAAAAATTACTTGTATGAATGGTAAACAGACACCTGTAAGGGGAGAATTACGCAATGCCGACGAGGACACTTTTCACTCAAAATCGGCAGGATGAGCAGGGTGTTTGGGCAGGGTGACATGTAACAACAGCCAGCCAAGGAAGCCGGCAAGAAGGGAGCCGACGAGGATACCCAATTTGGCATTGTTCAACACTTGCGAGAGCATCGGGTCGCCGGTGCCGAAGGAGAGGTTGGCTATGAACAGACTGACGGTAAAACCGATACCTCCCAGTAGCGCTACAGAAGCCATCATGGACCAATTGGTGTCTTGAGGCATGGGAGCCCATTTGAGCTTGACGGCTATCCATGTAAAACTCAATATTCCGACAAATTTACCCACCACAAGGCCGATGATAATAGCAAGGCTCACCCCCTCAAAGATGCTTGAGAAGGACAAATCGCCCAAAAATATACCAGCATTGGCAAAGGCAAATAGAGGCACTATAAGCCAATTGACTACCGGATGCAGTGAGTCTTCCAAATCTTGAAGTGGAGAAATCACTTTATCCGAGGCGCTCTCTATCTCTTTCAGATACTCCATCTGGTCATGGTCGAGGATGGAGCGCCGATTGAGCGCTTCATCGTCATCCTGGCTGAAGTGTTGTATGTTACACCTTATGGTTTTGATGTATTTCTTGGGGGCAAACAGTGGCTTGGCGGGCACGGTGAAGGCTATCAGCACACCAGCTATGGTGGGGTGTATTCCGGCGTTAAGAAAGAGGAACCATACAAAGGCACCGATACCGAAATAGAAAATTTTGCTTTGTATCTGCATCTTGCCTCCCAGGGCAAGTATGCATAAGAGTCCGGCGGCCCCCAAGAGCATCCATATATTAATGTGTGATGAGTAGAAGATGGCTATGACGAGGATACCACCTATATCATCTACTACGGCAAGCGTTGTAAGGAATATTTTCACCGAGATGGGCACCCTGCTGCCCAGCATGGCGAGCACACCGAGTGAAAAGGCTATATCTGTAGCCATGGGGATTGCGCCACCGCCGGCCCATGGGGTGTCATGGGCTATGATCCAAAAGAGCAATACCGGTACTCCCATACCGCCGATAGCGGCAACTATCGGGAGTAGCGCCTGGCGGAAACTCCGCAGCTCCCCTACCAGCACTTCGCGCTTTATCTCCAGGCCCACCGTGAAGAAGAATATTGCCATCAGGGCATCGTTGATAAATGCCATCACACTCATAGGCTCGCCATGGTGACTGAAGAGGTTAAACCCTCCTATCTGTAAGGCTATCTCGTGTGTCCATAGACTGTTGTAAAAATCACGACAACCGGGGAGATTGACAACCAACAGCGCAAGCGCTGTAGCCACCAATAGTATATTGCCTCCATGCGCATAGTTGCGCAGTGTTTTTCTTATAGTAAAAAGTACGTTTGACATAGCAGATTAAGAGTGTGTTTTATAAAAAATATGAATGTCAGGGTGGTGTATTTTTGAGCTAATTTGGCTTGTCTTGCAGGGAGCAATGCGAGCATTGTGACCGGAAAGACGAGTCAAAGTAGCCAAAAAGACACCGTGATTTAACATTCTTACATAATTTATAAATTATCTTTTTACTTCATTGAGACTCTTGTTTTCAAAAATTACCGTTATGCAGTGGAGAGGAGGTGTTTTGACCCCAAACGACACGGGGCGATTGGGGTCAAACTCTTCTTACACTATGTGAGGAATAGTAGTGTGGGGATCTTTCTTCGCTCTCTTTTTCTTGGCCATATCGTTAGAGACCTTGATGCAGAATACTATCACTGAGGAGATGGTGGTTATCAGGTTCGTGATAATAAGCGGCCAGTTGTCTATCATCAAGCCTTGAATTACAAAGAAGATGCTACCGAAGCCGAGTAGCAGGAATGTAGGCATGGCAATGCCGTCAGTCTCGCGTGTTCTGATAGTATGCCATGCTTGCGGCAGGTATCCGCACACCATGCAGATAGCAGCGGCATATCCTACAATATTAATTAAGGCAGGGCTGGCAGCCCCTAAAATTAAGGATAGTGTGTTCATATTGTGCTTTTCAATTAATTATCGTTTGAGTTGATAAGTATTTACTCAACTTATATAAAATTAAAACACCCGACCGGACTTGTCAGTTCAACACTCATGTCAATTTGCGTCTTCATAATATTAAGAGTGTTGAATTTAGGTAAGATTGGGGTGACCTGCAATAAGGTCACCCCAATCGTTATTGGTTATAATGCATCCTCGGCAGACATTCTGCCAAAGGAGCGGGAATGTCAAGTATTATTCGGCTGTAGCAGTCTTAGACTGCTTGGCCTCGAAATTCTTAAGACCGGTGTTCAGGAACTTAAGGTAGTCATCCACATTCTTGCCTCTGTTGTAGTCCATAGAGCCGGACATGGGGTTACCCTCATGGTCGATAACTACGTGGTAGGGCTGAGCGGCAACACCGAATTTCTCACCTTCGAGGAAACCCCAAAGCTCACCTACAGTCTCAAGGATTACGAGCTCACCCTTGTTGTTGGTCATCTCTATAGGCTCGGGCAGCTTGGCCTTGTCGTCTACCATGAGAGATACGAGGATGAATTTCTCCTTGATAAGATTGCGGACCTCATCGTTTGTCCAAACGGCACCCTCGAGTTCGCGGCAGTTGGTACAGCCGTAGCCGGAGAAGTCGAGCAGGATGGGCTTGTTCTCGGCGATAGCCTTCTGTACACCCTCCTCATAGTTGTTGGAGTCTGAGTGAACCTCACCTTCATAGAGTGAGAAGTCTTGAGTGTAGCTCGGAGGAGCGAAAGCTGAGATGGCCTTGAGAGGAGCGCCCCACAGACCGGGTATCATGTATACAGCAAATGAGAGGGAAATGAGTGCCAGCATGAAGCGGCCTACACCGGTCTTCTCTACCTTTGAGTCGTGGGGGAAGCGGAGCTTGCCGAGCAGATATACACCGAGCAGGGCGAAGATTACGATCCACAAGCAAAGGAATACCTCGCGGTCGAGGATGCGCCAGCCCTGAGTAAGGTCAGCAATTGAGAGGAACTTGAGGGCGAGAGCCAGTTCAAGGAAACCAAGCACCACCTTAACAGTATTGAGCCAGCCACCACTCTTGGGCATAGACTTGAGCATGGTGGGGAACATGGCAAACAGTGTGAAGGGCAATGCCAACGCAAAGGCAAAACCAAACATACCCACGGCGGGAGCAAGGTAGTTGCCGCTGGTGGCAGCCTCTACGAGCAGGGTACCGATAATAGGACCGGTACAGGAGAAGGATACCAGAGCCAGGGTGAAGGCCATGAAGAAGATGGAGAGCAGACCGGTAGAAGAGTCTACCTTGGAGTCCATCTTGTTGGTGAATTTTGAGGGGAGTGTCAGCTCGAAACCACCCATGAACGAGATGGCGAAGACTACCAGCAGCAGGAAGAAGAATACGTTAAACCATGCGTTGGTGGAGAGTGCATTCAGCGCCGTTGCGCCAAAGATGGCGGTGACGATAAGGCCGAGCAACACATAGATTATGATGATTGACAGACCGTAGATTGAAGCGGAGCGGATAGACTTGGCGCGGCTCTTGTTTTGCTTCAGGAAGAAAGATACGGTCATCGGTATCATGGGCCATACGCAGGGGGTGATGAGAGCAATAAGACCACCGAGCAGACCGGCAATGAAGATGGCAAGCAGTGATGTCTCTTCTTTATTGGAGCCGTTATCGAATGCGGCAACCTCTTTCTCCACGTTACGCCAGAGCTTGGCATTATCCATTTGTACGTCGGCGGCTACGGAATCAGCTTCAGCTGCTTCTGTTTGGTCAACTGATGCTTCAACCTCAGCAGCCTCTTCTTCGGCAGCTGTGGCTTCATCCTTGTTTTCATCAGCTTTCTCTCCTTCTTTTGCTGAAGCGAGTGCCTTGCCGGACAGCTTCTTTGCTACATTAATATTTGAGCAGGAGTTGTCGTCGCATGCCTGACCGGTGATTTTAATAGTGACATCAAACTTGTCGGCAGTGGGTTTGAGCTTCTGAGTAAAGGTCACTGAGTTTGAGAAGAAGCGCGCGGGCTGTCCATCCTCATCAATCTCAGCAGTGGCTGCCTTATTGGGAGTGGGCTGGCCTACGAGATTGGCGCCCTTGGCTGTGATGGAGAAGCGCAGGGGGTTCTCCATGCCGCCATGATCTACATTGTAGAGGTGGTAACCGGGGGCGATGGTAGCTGTCATCTGTACAGCAGGATGATCGGTGTTCTCGTCGATTACCTTGTAAGACCAGGTGACCGGGTCAGCCTTCAGAGCGAAGACTCCCAGCAGCATGGCCAACAGCAAGAAATATGTTTTCTTCATTATGGTATAGGTTTAAATCTTGGCTCACAGAAGATACTCATTCATTGGATATCTCCTGTGAGCTTATTTGAAGGTAAATTAGTTATTATCGGTGATTGACTCAAGGAGGGCCGCATGGAGCACCTCACGGTTGCCGGAGGCATAGCATATGAAGCCTATAACCTGAATGTTATCTGCATTCCAGTTGTCCTTAAGAGTTGTGGTCACACTATCTTCAAACGATGAGCCGGGGAGGTGGCCATCGCTATAGCTTGTACCCCAAGTGCCGTTGACTGCCTTACGCAACACGTGGTTGTTGGTATATTTTTCTATTATACCGGCAGTGCTGGACTGCTGAGTGACAACACCATTCTCCACAACGTATACCTGGAAGAGGATTTCTTCCTGTATCTCATCCACAAACTGAGTGTGGTAGTTAATAGTGAGCTCGCGTGTGTCCTTGTTATAGTTGCAGCTCAAGTCAATGTTTACGGGGGGATAACCACCCTCATCGAAGATGCTGCTCACAAAGCCGCCCCATTGAGTATAGGTCACTTGTAGCACGGCATCGTTAAATGTGCGGCGATTGAACATGGCAGCCGGCAAGGCGTTACGGGTGTTATACACTGCGAAGATGTCGCGGGCCTCGGCTGTACGAAGGTCCTGTTCAGAGCTAAAGGGGCGGGTAAGGCTGGAGAGCTGGGTGGGATAGAGGCTTACGGGGATGACACGTGCGCCATACACCGGGTGCTCATGAATTGAGGCAATGGTGGCAGCTCCATCCGGGCAGTTGGGACAACGTGAGCCGGTGAACTCCTCCACGAGAACTACCTTGTCAGACTTAGCGAAGTCAATGGGTATGAGACGGTCGTTCTCGTCAATATTGTCGCAGGCAGTCAGGGCAAGAGCCATGGCGGCTGCGCTTAAGATTGATGTATATTTCATTGTAATGTGTGCGGATTAGAAGGTGTAGTTATATGTCACAGTGAAGCCCTTGGAGGCAGGTACCCAACGGCAGATACCACCGGAGCAGTTATAGCCCTCACGTGTACGGCCGTAGGCCACATAGAAGCGGTTGCGCAGGTAATTGTATGTCACGCCAAAGGAGTAATAGTTCTTCTTGACCGGACCGAAGTCTATGTTGTCGTTGAAGTTCTGCATATCAGTGATAGTGAACATCCAGTGGGGAGCCAAAGAGAGCTCTATTGTGGCAGCAACCCAGTCGCCGAGGTCTTGTGCAGTGTGCAAGTATTGAGCCTCGAAACGGAGCTGCATGTTCTTCTTTATCTTCCACTGACCCTCGCCGATGAAGATGTTGGCGTTGACCATATCACCGTTAGTACCGTGGCCCAGGATGATGTGCTGGTTGTAGCGCTGGAAGAGATAGAAGAATGTGAACTGGAATTTTGAAGAGAGCTTCTTGTTCAACTCGAAGTTTACGTCAGCATAATAGAGCTCGCCAATCTTCCAGAAAGCTGCACCGAGGGCATTTGAACCCACAGGGTAAGATGCAGGAGTGTGGCCGGCACCGGCGGGCCAGGGACGATCAAGACCGGAGATGTAGCTACCGCTCAGTCGTATGTTTGTACCGTAACGGCCACCAAGAGCAGTCTTGCGCTTGAACTGATAGCGCACCTCTGCTTGGAATGCCCATTCGCCGTCTGCCTGAGTGGAATAAGGATACATGGCTGCCAGAGCATAAGTCTGAGTCTCGGTGAAGGCCGGCAGGTGGTTGATGAATGAGGATACACCGTCTACCATACGGTCTGAGCGCCAGCTCATGTTGTCAGAGCGCTTGGCTTGAATAAAGGCGCTCACACCCTTTGATGAGTATGCGGTAGAGAGCAAGAAGGCAGAGCCGCGACGATAAGTGAAGTTGTTGTCTACACTTGGGTCATTGTTCTTTGTGGCGCCCTCAAAGAGGATGTTGAAGTCTTTGAGTTTGACATTGACACGGCCATCGAAAGCTGCTGTATTCTCGGGGAATTTAAGGTGATACATGTGAGTGGGATCCTCCACGTAGGTCTGCTTTTCGTGCTTGCCCACATAAGAGAATCCGAGAGTGGTGCCATAGTCATAACCGAAAGCTTTGGCGAAAGCCTCGCCAAGGTTCCACTCG
This sequence comes from Muribaculaceae bacterium, assembly GCA_023665425.1. Lineage (GTDB taxonomy): Bacteria > Bacteroidota > Bacteroidia > Bacteroidales > Muribaculaceae > Lepagella. Next base: position 941,048 of record JAMPDX010000001.1, on the reverse strand, counting down.
ATGTCGCCACCCCAGAGCCATGAGGAGTTGTGCTCCCAATAGCGACGCTGCTTACCTCCCAAAGCTGTGATGCTGACACCACCGCCGGGCTGTATTTTCAGGCGGCCGCCTCGTATGGCGTTGTCGATACCTAATGAGCGCTCTTGGTATGTGCGCAGGATGAGGCCGGAGCCAAACTGCTCGTAGAAGTCACCGGCGGTGAGGCTGATACCTTTGTATCTACCTGTAGCCCAGAAGTATGGCACACCCCAGCCATCAAACAGGGGTTCGAAACCGGGCAGGGGCCATTTAGCCCATTCAAAACGACCACCGGCACTGAAGTAGGGAGCATTCAGTGTCAGGTCAAAGTAGGTATTGTTCATCATGTCAGCTGAGTACACATCACGGTCAGAGTGATTGATACCGAGTCCTCCATCGGTGACGGGTATCAGGAACTCAGTCTGTACTGCCCCGGTCAGACGTATCTGGTCGAACCAGGTCTTTTTGCGTTCGGGGAATGCGGGTTCCACCTCAACAGTTGTGCCCAAGTAGTCGCGGGCTACCATCGCTGTGGTATCAGAGGCTTGAGAGGGGCTCTGAGAGGATTCAGCGGCGGATTCTGTGGCCGTATTAGCAAAGGCGGCAGGCATACCGGCCGCCAGCATGGCGCATAGGGTTAGATAACTACGTTTCACTTGAGAGTATCTTTAGATAAATGTTGATTAATCTTGTTTTGAGGCTGAGCCTTGTATGGGCCAAGCCGACATATCCGCCGCGTCAACTATTTGGTAATCAGTAAGATGTAATTCATGGTAGAGACAAGTTTTGCACCGGATAAGTAGCAAATGGGCGATAAGCATATACCATATAATATATGGCATATATGCTCATCGTCCACGATGTGATTGCGTTTTACTTCTTGAGGCCGCGGAGTACTTCGATGATTTCCTCCTCGCCGCCGTCAACATAGCCCTTGTGGCTCCAAACGACATTGCCTTCGCCGTCAACTATGAAAGCGTGGGGTACGTCAGTGACACCCATCTGACGCTTGAATTCGCCGTTAGGGTCAAGCAATACGTCATATTCCCAGCCCATACCGTCAACGAGGGGCTTTACTTTCTGAGCATTCTGAGCCTCGTCGATGCTGACAGCTATCAGCTTAACGCCGGTCTCATCTTGCCAATCGGGATAAACCTCGTGGATAGCCTTAAGCTCGCGCTTGCAGGGCTTGCACCAAGTAGCCCAGAAGGAGATAACGATAGGATTGCCGTCATTTGAAATTTCGGCGGTGTTTACGGTATTACCATTAACATCCTTGAGCTGCACGTTGGGGAGCTCGGCCATCATCACCGGGATGCTAAGCAGAGCTACAAGAAGCAGAGTTGCGATTCTTTTCATTGTTAATCTATGGTTAAACGGTTAGTATTCAATGGTTTTCATGGTCTTTACTCGCGACATGATGGTGTTGCCGACCTCGAGAAAAGCATGATTAAAACATGTCTCTTATCTCTTAGACAAGTTTTAACGCCCAAAGTTACAACAAAATTTTGAATTTTTGCCGATTTTTATCTAAAAAATTCTTAAACATCTAAAATTCAGTATTCAATCGAGTCGCAAAAAATTAAATGTATTATCCGCGCCACACTAAAACGGCCGGAATTTGTTGGGTATGTCATCGGTTTTTATTAACTTTGGCGCAAATTATAACTCATCGAGAGTTTGATAATTAATTAAATAAGACCTTCCGGGTCACAGTATATTATGAAATTTGGATTATATTTACTTGGTGGCGCATTATTAGTGGGTATGGGAGCTGCTTTGGCCGCACCCACAGCCGAAGATGAACTCAGCGCAGGTATGGCTGCCATGATGCAATATGACTTTGCATCTGCTCGCACTCACCTCAACAAATATAAAGAGCTGGCCCGCAAGGAGGGATTGCCCCTCTCCAAGCGTGCCGACGATGCTCTTGCTGCAATACCTTTGGCCGAGGATATGCTCGCCGGCCAGGTGGAACAGATTGTTATTTTAGACAGCATAAGCACTGCTATACCATATTATATCAACGCATATAGCTTATCGGGACCCGCCGGGCATCTGTTTATCCCCGAAGACTTGAAGGATATGGGGGGCAAATGGACTGAAATGACTCCATTCGGTCCCATATATGAGAGTGAGGACGGCACTGTCAGATATGTGGGTGTGGAGTCCACCTATACCGATGAAGATTCCGGTGAGCCAATAAGTATAAGCCGTCTGTACGAAGGTGTAAAGCTCGATAATGGTGTATGGACCGACCCGGTGGCTCTGTTTGATGAAGATGTAGATGCTGCCTTCCCATATATGATGTCTGACGGGTGCACATTTTATTTTGCATCGCGCACAGAGGAGGGCCTCGGGGGCTGGGACATATTCCGCTCATATCGCGACAGCGATGACGGCACCTTCCGCAACCCGGTGAATATGGGAATGCCATACAATTCGCCGGGAGATGACTATATGCTCGCCGTGGATGAGTATGCCGGGGTGGGTCAATGGACCACTGAGCGCCATGAGCAGACCTCGGACACAGGCGAACCGCTGACTGTGGTATATCGGTATATCCCCTCCGAGATGCGAAAGAATTATGATGCCGACACCCCGGAAATTAAGGAGCTTGCGGCATTGTGGACATTGCACTCACAGCAGGATGCTCCCGTAGACATTGACGATGATGTCAAGCAAGACTCGGCGGAGAACCGTAAGTTTGTACCCGGATATAAACTGACTTGGCCTGACGGGGCCGATTACAGTGCATTATTTGAGACTCTCGATGCTATACGCGAGGGAAACAAGCAACGCGTAGCACTCTCCGAGGACTTCACTTTTGAGGGCCCCGGCGGCAAGATATATACCCGCTATGACCAGCTTCCCCGCCAGGCGCGCCACCTAATGCAAAAGTATCAAGAGGCACTGGAGCATCAGCAGAGTGGTGAAAAGGAGTTAGCTAATCTCCGCGCCAACTATCGGGAGTTACCATCCGACTCAGTTCGCCGTGCCATTGAGCTGCAGCAGGGTCAAGTGGATGAACTGCGCCGCAAAACTCGTTCAGCTCGTAATGACCTCTTTGAGGCTCTCAAATAATATTTTGCCCTCTCCCACTCTCTTCTAACACCACAGACAACCTACAACACTCTTAACCTAAAACCTAATGATCTCTTTTGTTATAGCATTAGCCGTGCTCATTGTCGGCTATTTCACTTACGGTCTCTTGGTGAGCCGCATCGCCGGCCAGGACCCGACTAAGACCACCCCGGTGCATACCAAAGCCGACGGTGTGGACTTTGTGCCCCTCCCGAATTGGAAAATCTTTCTCATTCAGTTTTTGAACATTGCCGGCCTCGGGCCTATCTTTGGTGCTATTATGGGTGTGATGTATGGCCCGGCAGCCTTCTTATGGATTTCGCTCGGCACAATCTTTGCCGGCGCAGTGCATGACTATCTCTCCGGGCTGATGTCATTGCGTAACGACGGTGCTTCTCTGCCTGAAATCACGGGGCGTGAACTCGGGGGAGGCGTCAAGAATGTGATGCGTGTCTTTGCGCTGCTGCTCATGATACTTGTGGGCGCGGTCTTCGTGTATAATCCGGCAGACTTGCTCGGCAAACTCACCCCGGAGCACTTGGATGTCACCTTCTGGGTTATAATAATATTTGTTTATTATATGGCAGCCACCCTGCTCCCCATTGATAAGCTGATAGGCAAGCTGTATCCCATCTTCGGGTTTGCTCTGCTGTTTATGGCTGTCGGCATCTGCGTAATGCTCTTTGTGCACCATGACAGTGTGCCGGAGATATGGGAGCAATTCTATAATCACAAGGCAGACCCGGAGGCCAACCCCATCTTCCCGATGATGTTTGTGACCATAGCCTGCGGTGCCATCTCCGGGTTCCACGCCACTCAGAGCCCCATGATGGCACGCTGTCTGAAGAATGAGAAGCACGCCCGTCCCATCTTCTATGGTGCCATGGTGGCAGAGGGTATCGTTGCCCTTATTTGGGCGGCTGCAGCTGTAGCCTTCACCGGTGGCTATGACCAACTTGCCGCTTACATTGGCACCGGCACACCCGCTGTCCTTGTAGACGAATTGTCGCGCTCATGGCTGGGCGCCTTTGGTGGCCTGTTGGCTATCCTGGGTGTTATTGCAGCACCCATCACCTCCGGCGACACCGCATTGCGCAGCGCCCGACTCATCGCAGCCGATTTCCTTCGTATACCGCAAAAGACAGTATTCAAGCGTCTTCTTGTCTCAGTGCCTATCTTTGTCCTGTGTTTTGTCATCATGCTCCTTCCATACGACGTGCTGTGGCGCTACTTTGCATGGTGCAATCAGGTTTTAAGTGTCTTCACCTTATGGGCTGCCACCGTGTGGTTGGCACGCCAAGCTCGTTTCTACTGGATATCATTCTTCCCGGCAGTGTTCATGACCTGTGTTACTGTGACCTACATCTTCTTTGCCCCCGAGGGCTTCACCGGCCTCACTCAGGCACTGTGGGGATTTAGCATCCCCTACACTGTAGCCTTGGCTATCGGTTTGGCCGCGGCTATGTTGCTCATCGTGCTTTTTGTCAAATCTCGTAAACAAAATATCATACCTAAGCGTTGACACATAAAACTGAGACTTTATGTTACTGCAATTTATTATAAAAGAAGATACAGTAGAGAAAATAGAACGTGTAGCACGGGATGTGATGGACGCCGGAGTCAACTGGATTGAGATATGCGCTCCGGACAGTGTCAGCAATGACAACCTGAAAGTACTTGTCGACAAGCTTCGTCCGGAGCTTGCCGATAAGGGGGTGGTCCTCATCCTCGGCAACCGCTATGAGCAGGCCAAGGAGTGGCAATGCGATGGTGTACACATCTATAGCACCGAGCGCCCCGTGAGTGCGGTGCGTGTGGCATTGGATGCATGGCCCATAATCGGTGTGAACGTGGCTGATGAAGCCTCGGCAGTAGCTCTGCGCCCATACGACATTGACTATCTGTACTATGAGTCTGAAGGTACTCCCGAAGACCTTGACGCCATCAGAGATATCGCCAAGTATCTGAGCGACAACACTATCGAGACTCCCTTGGTAGTGGGCGGTGACATCACCGAGGGGAATATCTTGAGCCATATTGATGCCGGCGCCGCAGCTATAGCTACATCAAACCCGGAGACATTGGGCACTCTGCTGCACTTCACTCGCAACGAGACTCAAAAGAATATCTATAGTATGAGCGAATAGTAGCCACCGGTTACTGTCGACTCGAAATAAAACACCATTTATATTATGAAATTCACACAACCTAAACTTCCGTACACCCCTGATGCATTGGCACCGGCCATCAGTCAGGAGACAATAGACTATCACTATGGCAAACATGAAAAGGCCTATATAGACAACCTCAATCGTCTGATTGAAGGCACCGAGTTTGCCGATGAGCCTCTCGAAGAGATTATCAAGACATCGGAGGGCCCATTGTTCAACAATGCCTCACAGGCGTGGAACCACATCTTCTACTTCTTCCAGTTCTCACCGGACGGCAAGAAGGCCCCGGAGGGTGTCCTTGCCGATAAGATAAATGAGAGCTTCGGCAGCTTTGAGGAGTTCAAGAAGAAATTTGAGGAGGCCGGCGCCGGCATCTTTGGCTCAGGATGGGTATGGCTATCAGCCGACGAAGAGGGCAATCTGTTCCTTACCCAAACACAAAATGCCGGTAACCCCATGACAGAAGGACTGCGCCCCATTCTGGTGTTTGACGTGTGGGAGCACGCATACTATCTTGACTATCAGAACCGTCGCCCTGCCTATCTGGCAGCTCTGTGGGACATTGTAGACTGGTCTGTGGTTGAGACACGTTACGCCGGCTAACATCACTTATTAATCATCATTGAGAGATATTTCAAAAAAGTTTGCTAACTTTGCAGTATGGTTGCAAAGTGGCGAATATGGATTACAGGTGTCATGATGGCTTTAACGGCCGTCACGACACCTGTCGCGTTTGCACAGATAAGTGCCGAGCAGACCCTCGCCATAGGTCGTCAACTCATTGACAGCGAAGATTATGCCCTCGCAGTGCAGTATTTGGGCAAGGCCATACAAGCCAAGCCATACCTGGCAGAACCATATTATCTGCGAGGGTTGGCCAAGATGCTGCTCGGCGACTTTACCGGGGCTGCCGCTGACTGTACCACGGCTATTGATTTGGATTCATACCTGCGCGAGCCATACCGGGTGCGCGGCGTGTCACGTATGCAATTGGGGCAAGACTCTGCTGCCGTGGCCGACTTCAATACAGGTCTGTCATTATTGCCCGACGACCGCACATTCCTGTTTTACAGCGCTTTGGCATACGACAAATTGGGGAAGCAAACCAACAGCCGGAAGGCATACGACCGTGTACACAGACTCTACCCCCACTTCATCCCGGCCTATACGGCCCATGCCCGCTCCCTGCTGATGCAGCATGACACTGTGGGGGCACTCGCTCTGCTCGATAATATGCGCGGGTATGGTGCCAACAGTGCCGAGCCGACACTGCTTCGCGTCGACATATACCTATCTCAGCATCAATGGGCTAAAGCCCTCAAATGTCTGAATATTGCCCTGCGACTCATGCCTCACAACGACGCTCTATTTGTAAATCGCGGTGTGGTACGCAATCACATGGGCGATAAACAAGGAGCTGCAGCCGACTTCCATGCGGCTCTTGAACTAAATCCGGCAAACAAGCAGGCCTTATCAAACCTCTCAGGAGGTGAGCCGACTTTAGCGCCGCTACCCCTTGCCGGAAATATTTTGCTACCAACGCAACTTCCCGTACAGCCGACAGAAGAGCAGCCATGCGGTTTGTTCGCACTCTCATTCACACATCCCTACGATGATTTGCATCCCCTTGCTTATCCTTATCGGGAGCTCCCCGGCCTGAATATAGCAGGCCGTTACCCCTCGCCTATCTATCTGAGCGGCAGAGCCTCTGACACCCCGGACGCCGACCAGGCAGTAGCACTGTTTGCCTACGCCGAAGAAGGGATTGACCACCCCACCCCCGAGCGACTGTTGGGCCGAGCTGTGGCTTACTCCATGCTCAAGAATTACGAGTCTGCCCTCACTGACCTCAATCAGATAATAGCGGCAAAGCCCGGCCTGGCACTCCCCTACCTGGAGCGCGCATACGTTAGGGCAAGCATGGCCGACACATATCGACAGCAGGCACGCCGTGCCGAGAAGGGGGAACGGATGAGTGCAGAGGCTCGGGCCGGCAACACACTCGCCTTGGCGATTGAGGATCTTGACCGGGCTCTCGCCATAGACCCGGATATGGTATATGCCTTATATGATAAAGCGGTGTTGCTGGCACAGGGGGGCGAGATAGACCAAGCCATCAACTGCTATAACAAAGTATTGACTCTCAACCCCAAATTTGCCCAGGCATACCTTAATCGCGGCTTGCTGTACAGCGCCTTGGGAGACAAGCATAAAGCCATAGCAGACTGGAGTCGTGCCGGCGAATTGGGCCTCGCCCGGGCTTACCTGCTCATTCGCTACAACTCCCAATCTTCCTCATTATAATATACTATAAATATTGAACTATCAACTTGATATAGGTGTTTTAATTTAAATTAAAACACTACTTATAACACTATATCTTGTGAAAAACACACTCCACATATTATTATTGATGGCACTTTCGCTCGCGATAGCTCCATACATACATGCTCAAATGCCGATCATGTATAATATCCGCGAGCAAGCCCCTCCCGATAGTGCCGATGTGGAGCGAGCTGAGCAGAAGCATTTTTGGAGGGCGGCAGCCACTGATTTCGGTTTCAACATTGGTCTGTGGGCGTTCGACCGATATGTGCAGAATGCAGACTATGCCCGCATCAATCTGCACACCATGAAGCGAAACCTCACCAGCGGCTTCAAGTGGGATAACGACAATCTGGGGGACAATATGTTCCTGCATCCCTACAGCGGCAACCTATACTTCAACGGAGCACGCTCCAATGGTTTCAATTTCTGGCAGTCCTCTCTCTTTGCCATCGGCGGCTCTGCCATGTGGGAACTGTTTATGGAGTGTGAATACCCGTCGACAAACGATATCATAGCCACTCCCATAGGTGGCGTGGTGCTCGGAGAGATGACCTATCGCATCTCCGATACCATGATAGATGACCGCACAAGTGGTGCCGAGCGTGCTGCACGTGAGGTAGGAGTCTTCATCGTAAACCCGATGCGTGGCTTCACACGTTTGATTACCGGCGATATGTGGAAGGTAAGACCCACCTCGGGCAAACAGTTTGGTACCCCTGCCGTAGGTATACAAATCACCGGTGGCGCCAAAGTGATGGAGTACTCGCATGACGGCGTGCGCGACTTTAAGATAGGTGGCAGCTTGGGGCTCACCATGGAGTATGGTGACCGCTTTGAGGTGCACTCCACCAAGCCGTATGACTACTTCACCTTCCATGCCGGGCTCAACTTCGTAACCCACCAGCCCATACTTTCACGCCTGAATGTACAAGGGCGCTTGCTCGCACGCGAATTGCTCGACCATCACAAGGATGACTTGTCTATCGGCTTGTATCAAGACTTTGACTATTTCGACTCCGACTCGGTGAGCACGGCACTGCGCAAGATACCCTTCAAGCTCGGAGTGCCGGCATCTGTGGGTGTAGGTATGATGTATCGCAACCGATTGAGCCCTCGCGCCATATTTGACGCAGACCTTCATGCCAACGCCGTCTTGCTCGGTGGTGTGCTGACAGACTACTTCAATCTCGACCAGCGCAACTACAACCTGGCCTGCGGCTTCTCTGTAAAGGCCGGAGCTCAGTTCACATGGGAGAAAGAGAAGTTTTGCATCTCTGCCAACACCTCCATCTATCGCCTCTTCACCTGGAAAGGATATCCGCCGACAGTCAACCTGAGCGACGTGAATGAGTCGACCTTCAACGTAATGGGAGACCGGAGCGCATGCACATTTGCCGTTACAGATATCAATGCCCAACTGCGGTTATGGAAGAAGCTCTATTTGGGAGCACAACTCACATATTACTTCCGCCACACCAAGTATCGAGACCATCTGCCGGTCACATCGAATGTCTTCACCCAGTCACTGCAACTTATCTACAAGCTTTGATACCTAAGAGTTTTGTTATTCGTGGCTATTTTTGTAAATTTGCAGTCTACTTCAAAGCTTGTTTAATAAAAAAATGACACTTATGGATGATGCCGCTACACGCATACAGGAGCTGCGCTCTCTGCTCCATCTGTATAACCATCAGTACTATGTGCTGAACGCCCCCACCGTTTCAGACAGGGAGTTTGATATGCTGCTCAAAGAGCTGGAAACATTGGAAGCAGCTCATCCGGAATATGCCGACCCCCTCTCCCCTACTCAACGCATCGGCAGCGACTTGACTGCCGGGTTCGAACAGGTGATCCATGAGCGGCCCATGATATCACTCGCCAACTCATACAACATGCAGGATGTGGATGATTGGTTCTCGCGTGTGCGCACTGCTCTGGGTGGCGAGCATTTTGAGGTAGTGGGTGAGCTGAAGTTTGACGGTACATCCATCTCACTGCTCTACATCAATGGTGAGTTGATAAGGGCCGTTACACGCGGCGACGGCACTCGTGGCGACGATGTCACGGCAAATATTAAGACTATCCATTCCATTCCATTGCGTCTGCAGCCCGGCTCTTGGCCTCATGAGTTTGAAATACGCGGCGAGATACTCCTGCCATGGGACGAGTTTGAACGCCTCAACCAAGAGCGCGCATACAATGAGGAGCCATTGTTTGCCAATCCGCGCAATGCAGCCTCCGGCACACTGAAGACCCGCAATCCGCGTGTGGTGGCCGAGCGGCATCTGGATGCACGCTTCTATTCGCTACTTGGGAATAACTTGCCTACAGACAATCATTATGACAATATGCTTGCCGCCCGCTCATGGGGCTTCAAAGTGAGCCCGCACATGCAGCTGCTCCACTCGCTTGATGACGTCAACAACTTCATTGAGCACTGGGACACGGCTCGCCGCGAGCTGCCGGTGGCTACAGATGGACTTGTCTTCAAAGTCAACTCCCTGCGCCAGCAACTCAATTTGGGCTCTACAGCCAAGTCGCCTCGATGGGCTATCGCTTATAAGTTCAATCCCGAGCAGGCGTGCACCCCTCTGCGTTTTGTCTCCTTCGAGACAGGGCGAATGGGAGTCGTCACCCCGGTGGCCAATCTTGAGCCGGTGTTGCTCTCCGGCACAATTGTGAAGCGCGCCTCACTGCACAATGAGGATATAATACACCAGCTCGACATCCATGAAGGAGATCATGTCTATGTGGAGAAGGGTGGCGAAATTATACCCAAAATAGTAAGTGTAGATAAGTCTCAACGCATCCCGGGCTCCAGGCCGGTAGAGTTTGTAACTCATTGCCGGGACTGCGGCACTCCGCTTGTACGTATTGAGGGAGAAGCCGCTTGGGTATGTCCCAACAGATACGGTTGCCGCCCGCAAATCACCGGCCGCATTGAGCATTTCTGCGCTCGAAGGATGATGGATATAGATGGCATAGGCGAGGAGACTGCCGAGATGCTTTACGCTACCGGACTCGTGACCACCATAGCAGATATTTACCAACTTACGGCCGACAAACTCTCGGTGCTCGACCGCCTCGGCGAGAAGTCTGCCAAACGCATTATGGATGGTATTGAGGCCTCAAAATCAGTACCCTTTGAGCGGGTGGTATATGCCTTGTCAATTCCGGGAGTGGGAGAGACAACTGCCAAGCGAGTGGCACGGCATGCTCAGACCATGGAGCGCCTCCGCTCTATGTCTGAGGAGGAACTGACAGCCATCCCGGATGTGGGTCCCGTGATAGCGCGTGCCATCTTCGACTTCATGCGCCTTGACAGCAATATCGCCGATATCGATGCCCTCATAGCTGCCGGGGTGACAATGTCGCTGTCTCCGGAGCAAATGCAGCCGGCCGGCACTACCCTGGAAGGCAAATCTATCGTGATATCGGGCACCTTCCTGCACCATAGCCGCGATGAATACAAAGCCATTATCGAGGCTAACGGGGGCAAGAATGTGGGTAGCATAAGCAAAAAGACATCGTTTGTACTGGCCGGCGATAACATGGGCCCCTCCAAACGACAAAAATGTGAATCTCTGGGCATCCCCATGATCTCGGAAGATGAATTTTTAAAGATTGTAGACAATGCATCAGGTAAAGAAGAATGAAAATGTAGCCGAATATATCCTCTATATGTGGCAGATTGAGGACTTAATTCGTGCCAATCATCTCGATATGGACTCTATACGCCACAACATCATAGACAAGTATACCGGCTTGTCGGACCAACAGCGCAAAGAGCTGGAAGAATGGTACGAAAGCCTCATCGATATGATGCGCCGTGAGGGGATAGAAAAAAGCGGCCACCTGCAAATGAACAAGAACCTTGTGGGTGAGATGGCCGATCTATGCCGTAGACTTATAAAGGACCCGAAATACTCCCCCTTTGCCAACCAGTATTACGCCACGCTGCCCCTCATAGTGGAATTGCGAGCCAAGTCGGGCGCCTCAAAACAGGAGGATATGCCGGGCGAGATTGAGGCATGCCTCACTGCCCTTTACGGCGTGCTGTTGCTTCGCCTACAAGGTAAGGAAATTTCCCCGGAGACCATGGCTGCGGTGAGCCAGATAAGCAAATTCCTCGGCACCCTCTCCGCCTACTATAAGAAGGACCACAACGACGAGTTGGACCTCGCTTAACGTATACCACATACATAATAAGAGGTCAACAGACAAATGCTGTTGGCGCGTAATATAATTAAATCGGTGCCCTCACGGACACCGATTTAATGGGTTGTTATGTCTTAGTTTTATTGCACAACAATCTTCTTTGTAATATCCCCAACTCGAAGTATATATATACCTGAGTCAGGTAAATCTAACTTCACCGGCGCATCTGTTGTATGACTACATAATAATACGTTTCCGTCCAGACTAATAAGCTGTAGAGGCTGGCCGGCCGGCACTCCATTTATAATTACAGTCAGACCTTGCTGCTCTACCGTAAACTCATCGGCCAAAGTTTGGTCAATAGCCAAAGTCTTATTATCGTAGAATACTTTTTCACCACGATAGGCACGCACTAATCGACTCCTCATCTCACCATCCATGCCTATTATATTTTGTGTCGGGAAACCAACATTTCCAAATCCTCTAATCCATTGTCCGGCATAGCCCTCAGGTGCAAAATCCTCATCAAACTTTTGGAGGAACATCATCTCATACCCTGGGTCGGTGTCATATACATCATACCACTGCAGGCATCTGAGATTAAAGGTGTGGGTAGCACTATCCGTACCCCATGGCATTGGATATTGCAAGCTGCACTCTTGAAAAAGAGCTACATCAAAATCGTAAAGCAGAGACCATTGTGTTGCATCAAGCGAAGTAACGTAATAAACCCTACTACCTTCAGCCCTTACTAACATTGCGAGCTGAGTGTCCATATTCGTTTTATTTAAACTCCATAGCTTATAGCACTTCTCACCCAATACCTCAGTCACACCATCTATAAAGAAGTCAAAATAATAACGTTGACCCGGAGGGAAAGACTCATAGTAACCTTCCCAACGCATACCCTCATTGTACACCTCTTCAGCTTTAAATCCAAAAGACTTCGCCAACAGTGGACAGAGCAAGGCCAACAGCAATATCACTCTTTTTACCATAGTTAAACAGGTTTTAATTTACTAAAATATTCGCATTTCACCGGCATATACCTTAAAAGCCCAAAAGTATAATTCCCGACATCAATCATACTATATGTCCCTTGAAAGATTGAACCCGAATAATAAGTTGTGTCAGGATCTCCCCAACCCCAATCAAAATGAAGGTACACATCAACTATATTATTCTTATCTCCCATATAGTAACAATATCTCCAACCATCACAGATCCAATCATGTCCTACAAGGTTGGGTGTATATCCATACATATATAATATGTGGCCTGAGTCAAGATATTTGGCCATTTCATAAATATCGCATGTTTGAAAATCAGCTGGAATATCCAGACCAATTTTTTTCAAAAAGTCTCTTGCATTTGTATGTTTTCCTCGTCCTTCTAAATCACCATTTGATGATTTACCATACTCGATATTTAAATCTTTACTCAACCAATACATCAATTTAGCAACTAAATCCTCTGCTTCTTCAGACGTATATGTTATTTCCTTTTTAAACACAGGATCCTCACCATTGAATATTCTTTTAGGAGCATCCCATATAACGGGTTCATATTTGATAGCATCATTAATTGCATACATATGGTATGTCGTTCCATGATAATCTAACTTCCATTTTGTGTTTAACAACACCATTGCCGTGGCCACTGTTACACAACCTGCCGGATAATCCATATCATAAAGCTCCTCTACTATATATTTATTATATGGGTAATATTGATGTATCCCGAAAGCTCCATGAGGTTCTATACTAACACACGACCCATATTCTAAATCTTCAGGTTTAAAATTCTGGAATGTATTATTTTGCATGAGCATATAAGTCATATAGGGTTCAATTCTATTAAGGAAATACAATTGAATCATCTCATTCTCATAATTAAATCTACCTTCAGAAGAAAAGGCTAATACGGGATTCACTCTGAAATCGGATGCTATTATTGCAAAGCCTCCGTTATTGGCATAATTTATTATATAGGCCAAGGTATCAGGCAAATTATTACTATTTCTAGTCTTTTGAGAAGTCAATATGTAGTCATACTCAACAACTTCTTGAGAAGTTCTTGTTCCTATTTCTTTTTTAGAATATTGTCGGCAATTTGCTTCGCTCTAACTTTATCAATATGACAATCATTAATTTGCACTTCCCCCTTTGGATTATCAAGGAAGAATTCATTTTCACTCGAGCATGCGGTCAATAACAAACACGCACAAAACATTAAGATAAATGTTTTCATGGAATTAATTTTTTTGTTAATAATATATTATTTATTAGATTTAAGTGTTTGTAGAATAGAAAGCTATATAATGAAATTATGGATACAGAAATTTCTTATTTTCTTATATCAGCTAATTTTATTTAAGTTTGGTATTTAACCTTAAATTAATCCAAAGATAATCCATTTGGCAATAATGGATACATGCAATTGCAAAATTACAAAATATACATGGAATTAATTCTGAAAGAGTTGTTAAAAAATGTTAAATAATAAATCGATTGATAAAGTGATGAGGGTGTGCAATCACATAAACCGCCATAATCCATAATGTCTGAAGGATTTCTCAAAAAATGAAGATGTCGAAAAGCTCATAAAATAGCATCTCTATCTAAGATAAACCGATTGATAATCAATAGATAGAGGCAGTCAAATATCTGCCTCTCTTAGTTATTAGAAACTCATATTAGATACATATTGTCACAACAAGTATACGCCTCGCAACGATGATAGTCTCGAGAATTTATAATTGCAAGGGAGGTGTGCTCAGAAGACGGAGACAAACCTCCGGAGGGTGTTGGTTGTTATAACATAAATTGATTGGTTAACTATAGGCTATGTCAAAACGCAAACCCATAACATTTGACCAGGTGATACGTGCTATCGTGGTGATTATCGCGGTGCTGACCTTTGTGTGGCTCGTAAACTATCTGCGGAATGTGTTGCTCCCCTTCTGCGTGGCATGCCTTATAGCATACGTGCTTGAGCCGGTTGTAATTTTTCATCAGAAGCATCTGGGGCTCAAACGGCGTGTTATCCCGGTGTTTCTGACTCTGCTGGAGGCCCTCATTGTACTTTCTATGCTTGCCATCATTATAGTGCCATCGGCCATCAAGGAGCTGGAGCAGCTCAGCACTATGATACAGTCATCCTCCGGGCGCACTCACTTCCTGCCTCCTGATGTACAGCACTTCATCAATGAACATCTCAATGTGCAGACGCTTCGCCAATATCTTGATCCGGACCAGTTGGCAGACTTGTTTTCTAAAGGGAGTTCTGTATTGTCTGCAGCGGCTGATGTGCTTATGCATACTATCGAGTGGCTCCTGACGTTCATATATGTGATATTCATCATGCTTGATTACCGGCAGATAATGAATGGGTTTCGGAAAATTATACCGCCAAAATACCGCCAAAAGGTATATGCTGTCTTTGATGACATAAAGCTCAACATGGACAGATACTTCCGCTCGCAGGCTGTGATAGCCACTTGTGCCGCAATATTTTATTGCATCGGCTTCACATTAGCCGGGCTGCCTCTGTCTATAATGATGGGGCTATTGGTAGGTATCCTGTATATGATACCATACGTGCAATATGTCACACTCGTGCCGGTGGCCATATTGTGTTATCTTGACTCACAGACCGGGGCTACCGGTTTCTGGGCTGAGTTTGGCAAGTGCATCGTGGTTTACATAGTTAGTCAGTGCATTTGCGATTATATCCTAACGCCCAAAATAATGGGTAAGTCGCTTGGGCTCAACCCGGCTATTATCTTGCTTTCACTCTCTGTATGGGGGTCTCTGCTGGGGATTATCGGCATGATAATTGCTCTGCCGGTCACAGCGCTGATTATTGCCTATTACAAGCAATATATCCTCATGGCGCCTGACGATAAGATAGTGGAGCCTCAGAAGCCGAAGGGGAGCTGATTTTCGCCCACGTGCGGCAGAATTGACGGCGGATTGGATGAGCCTTTTTCGGAGTTTTCGGAGCCGTCATGTATCATTGAGCTTAAGCCGGAGCCGAGGGCTGCCGGGCGTATGGGGGGAGCTCCGGGATTGGCATTTGCAAGCTTGTCGGCCACCTGCATCAGGCGAGTGCGGCGGGCATCCTTATCGGGGTCATCAAACAAGCCTCGTTGCACGGCGGCAAAGGGGATAACCTTCAGCACCAGTACGCCGGCTCGCTTGTAGCCATATCCATATTTATATACATGCTTGAGCACCTGTCGGGAGGCTGTGACCAGGTCAGGGGTATAATTGGTAGCCTCGGGGAGGGAGCACACCTCTGTGCGCGAATACTGCGGCCCCTGATGAAAACGGTTGGTAGCGAGAAACACGCCTATCTGGGTAGCAAAACCCTTCTGTGCGCGCAGCTTCTTGCCAATGATTGTGGCAAAGGCGCAGATGGCCTGCTCAAGCTCTGTGATGGAGTAGATGTCACGTTCAAATGAGCGGGAGGCCATGATGCTTTTGGCTGTCTCCTCCTTGTTATATTCCACACAAGCCTCGCCGTTGAGTTCGCGCCAAGTGCGCTCCCCCACCACAGAGAATAGCGCCTTGACCTGTTGCCGGCCAAGGTTAGCAAACTGTAGAGCGGTGATGATACCCATGTTCTTGAGCTTCGGGGCTTGCCGACGCCCTATGCCCCATATATCTGCTACATCGGTGAGATGCAGGGCTTTTAGGCGACGCTCTTCGGTGTCGATGATGCTGCAACCGTGATACCCGACATATTTCTTGGCAAAGCGAGCGGCTACCTTGGCCAAGGTACGTGTGGGCGCAATCCCGACACTCACGGGTATACCGGTCTCCTCTTTGACCTTGCTGACAATATATTGGCCAAACTCTTGTGGAGAACCCAAATCGGGGGGTATGGTGAGGAAGGCCTCGTCAACGGAGTATACCTCAAGACCGAGGTCAAGCTCTGCAAGCGAGTCCATCACCTTATGTGAGAGGGATGCATAAAACCGATGGTCACCTGAAAGGGTGGCCACATTGTATCGATTGACAATGTTCTTTATCTTGAACAGTGGGTCGCCACGCTTGATACCAAGGGCCTTTGCCTCGTTTGACATGGCCACAGCGCACCCATCGTTGTTAGAAAGCACAATGACCGGCCTGCCCTCGAGATGAGGGTGGCGCACTCTCTCACATGAGACAAAAAAGTTGTTACAGTCAATTAGTGCAAACAATGGATCTGATTAAATGTAACCACTCTAAATCAGCAGTTCCGACTACTGATTTAGAGGGTAACAGGTTTTATTTCTCTGCCAGGTGGCATTGCCACTTCCAGGCGTTGCGCATGGTGTCATCGATGGGCACTTCAGCTTTCCAGCCAAGCACGGTGTTTGCCTTGGTGGGGAGGGCCCAAATCTTCTCGATGTCACCGGCACGACGCGGGCCTATCTTATAAGGCACTTTGACACCGGTGGCACGCTCAAAGCTGTCAATGAGCTCAAGCACTGAGAGGCCGCGGCCGGTGCCGAGGTTGAATATCTCGATGGCATCGGTGTTGTCCTTGTCGAGCATTCTGTGCATGGCTATGACGTGAGCCTTGGCCAGGTCTACAACATCGATAAAGTCGCGGATACAGCTGCCGTCGGGGGTATTGTAGTCATCACCAAAGACGGTCAGCTCTTTGCGAATACCGGCTGCTGTCTGTGTGAGATACGGGATGAGGTTGTTAGGCACACCGTTGGGTAGCTCACCGATAAGTGCTGAGGGATGAGCACCTACGGGGTTGAAGTATCGGAGTATGATGCTCTTGATGGGCGCGCCGGAGTGGATATAGTCTGTAATAATCTCCTCAGAAATCTGCTTGGTGTTACCGTAGGGCGAAGTAGCCGGCTTGATGGGGGCTGTCTCGTCAATAGGGTTGACATCCGGCTCACCATATACGGTGCAGGATGATGAGAAGACAATACCTTTGACACCGAACTGCGGCATATACTCGAGCAGGTTCATCAGCGAGTCGAGATTGTTGCGGTAATACAGCAGGGGTTTCTGCACACTCTCGCCCACAGCCTTGGAGGCTGCGAAGTTGATAATGCCCTTTATGCCGGGGTTGTTCTCAAAGAGTTTCTTGACAGTGGCGGCATCTGTCACATCGCCCTGTACGAATGTGGGGCGAATACCGGTTATGGCCTCGATGCCATCAAGCACCTCTATGTTGGAGTTGCTCAGATTGTCGATGATGACCACCTCGTATCCGGCTTTTTGCAGCTCTACGGTGGTGTGTGAGCCTATGTAACCGGTACCTCCGGTCACTAATATTTTTGTAGCCATGAGTGTTTCTTATTTGTTGAACAATGGTGTGGGATAAACACCTTCATTTGCGAGCTGGGCAAAGCGCTCCACTGTGGCAGGGCGGTCGGCGGCAAATGTCACGCCAAACCAGCGGCTCGGGGTGGTGATCACTTTGAGTGTCACAGTGCCGTCATTGATAAGGTCATTGACCACTGTGGGGATATAAAATTCGCTCTTGAGCTCGTTGCCGTGGTCGGCAAGGAAGCGGAGCAGAGCCTTCTCGGAATACTCGAAGTAGTCCGGGGTGAAGCCCCACATATTCATGCTCACTGAGGCACCCTCGGGGAAGGGGACCTCTTGGCCATCTACTATCTGGATGAGCTTGCCATCCTTGAACTGAATACCGTGGCATTCGGTCACTCCGGTGAGATAGCCCTCATCATTCACCTGACACAGGCCGCGACTTACACCGCCGTTCTCGCTAAGGGTATTTTCAATCTTGAAGCCGATCATGCAATACTCGTTCTTCTTGCCCTCTACAGAGCGGAGGAAGTCGGCAAGCAATTGGAAGCTCTCTGGGCCATAGTAGTCGTCGGCATTGATTACTGCAAACGGCTCCTTGATGACATCTTTGCCCATGAGTACGGCATGATTTGTACCCCACGGTTTGGTGCGTCCCTCGGGCACTGTGTAGCCTTCGGGCAGAGCATCAATGCTCTGGAAGACAACATCTACCGGCACATGGCCCTCATATTTTGACAAAACTTTCTCGCGGAAGTCTTGCTCAAAGTCATGACGGATGACAAAGACTATCTTGCCGAACCCGGCGCGCAGTGCGTCATACACTGAATAGTCCATAATAGTTTCGCCTGCGGGGCCGAGGCCGTCGAGCTGCTTGAGTCCTCCATATCTGCTGCCCATACCGGCCGCCAGGATGTACAAAGTTGGTTTCATAGTTTTCCTTGTTTATCTTATTTTTGAGTTTTCAGGTTGTAGAGCCTATAATGTCGGCTTCTTGATGATAGATGCTATGAGGTGTATCATGGTGTCGAACATGACAATCTTGGCCGAGGCGTTGCGCCCTATATCCTCCTCTGCATCGGTGAAGAGGGTGAGCATCTCCTCCACGTTGGCGGCATTGACAAAGGGTGCGAAGCGTGAGCTGAATTGCAACTCTTCGCGGTCCATCTGCAGCAGGGCCGGCTCATGCAGGTTGTATATGAAATTCTCGCGCAACTGCTGACAACAATATCGCAGAAAGCGGCGATTCTTTTCACGGCCAAAGCCGGCTACATTGTCGCCTATGTCGCGCAGGGAGCGCACGTCGCGGCTATAAGCCTTGCGCATCATATCGCGGAAGATGGGCGCAAACTCCTGCTGCTCGCCTTCGGTGCCGATGAGCGAGATAGCTGTGGCCATACTCCCTTCGGCACGATTGGCTATCTGTGGGGCATACACCTTGTCTACAGCATAATGCTCTGAGAGTGTAGCTGCTATGAGTGATGTCTCGAGGCGAGGCATCTCCACTCGCTGGGCTCGCGAATAGATGGTAGGCAATATGCCGGAAGGGTCATTGCTCACCATTATGAACTTAGTGTCGTCAAAGGGCTCCTCGATAATCTTCAGCAGCTTGTTGGCCGCTTCGGGTTGCAGTCGCTCCGGCAACCATATCAATGCTATCTTATAACGCGCAGAGTAGTTGGAAATGTTCATTCGCCTCACAATTTCCGCACTCTCATCTACATAAATCACGGGCTGCGAGTTACCGGACTTGCTGATGTCGAGCCATTGTTCCCATGTGCCATAGTTGCCTAAAGCAAGGAATTGGCGCCATTGTGGGGCATAGTCATTGCAATTGAGCAGCCCTTCGCTTTTCTTCTTGACGTATGGGAAGGTGAAGTGCATATCGGCATTGTTGAGACTTTGGTGCTGCACACATGCCGGACACACTCCGCAACTGTCGCCGTCATGCGGATTGCGGCAATGCAAATACTGAGCCATGGCGCGAGCCATGGCCAGCTTGCCCACACCGGCAGGACCGCTCAGCAGCAACGCGTGTGGCAGTCTGTCAGCGTCTACCATATCCCGCAGACGGGTCTTGACGCCCTCATGTCCTATGATATCTGCAAATCTCATCTGTAACTCTTAGAATTTATTTAGAGTCTTTGCAAAGTTAGCAAAAAAAATTGATATATCCAAACATTTGGATATATGGTCAAATATAGCTAACTTTGGGGCATGATTCCCTTTTTGCAAAGTGTAGCAAGTGAGTTGGTTGCTCGCAATGGAGCCGGTGTGGAAGATTTCGTTATAGTCTTGCCACACAAGCGTGGTGTGACTTATATGCAAAAGTTCTTCTTGGAAGCTCTCAAGGATTTCTATCGCGGCAGAGCCGACAAGAGCCGATACGGCGACAACACCCAATTGCTGGAGGATGAGCTCGAGAGATATGCTCACTCCCGATTGCCTAATGTTGTGTCCATAGCCCAACATGTAGAGCGCATTTCAAAGCTCAAGAAAGCCGGACATCTGCAACTGCTATTCACCCTCTATACCACATACAGAGTTCTCTACGGACATGGCCAACCGGCTACTGCCGAGGAATTTGAGGCTTTCAGGCGTTGGGGCGAAATCATCGTCTCCGACTTCAATGATGTGGATATGTATGATGTGGATGCCGACTCGCTATTCAAGAACCTTGCCGACTTCAATGACATAGCCACCGAGTATCTCACGGAAGAGCAGCAAAAGGTGATCAGCAAATACTTCGGTGTGGAGCAGCCGGGCATGGAGGTGCAACGCTTCTGGAAGCATATCCACAAGGAGGGGCAGATGCAGCAGGAGTTTCTCTCGCTATGGGAAAAGCTCGCGCCTCTCTATCATGCCTACAAGAATAAACTCACGCGCGAAGGACTATCATACCCCGGCATGGCCATCAAAATGGCTGCACAGCACATCGAGGAGGGGAAATTCAAGTTCAAGGCTCACCGTGTGATATATGTCGGATTTAATGCCCTCAGCACCATTGAACGCCGCCTGTTCAGGGCTGTCAGCGAGCTCCGGGCGCCGGATGGCAAATCATTGGCAGACTTCTTTTGGGATGCTCCGGGGGTGGCATTAAGCGAGAAGTCGCCGGTGGATGCGGCGCTGTTCTTGCGCAAAAATGCCAAGGAGTTCCCATGCTCCATTGAGTTGTTTAACAAGGACTGTGAGATTATCCCTGACAAAAAGATAGTAGAAATAGCCTGTCCCGGTAATGTAGCTCAGGCCAAGGTAATATCCACGCTGCTCGAGAATATTATCCAAGGTCAGGGCACCCCGTTTATCGAGGCTTCACACGTGGCCGTGGTTCTGCCGGATGAGGGATTATTGTTCCCGGTATTTTATTCCGTGCCGGCCGATATCGTGGACAAAGCCAATATAACGAT
This sequence comes from Muribaculaceae bacterium, assembly GCA_023665425.1. Classification (GTDB taxonomy): domain Bacteria; phylum Bacteroidota; class Bacteroidia; order Bacteroidales; family Muribaculaceae; genus Lepagella. The sequence continues at coordinate 919,601 of JAMPDX010000001.1, read as the reverse complement.
GGGTTATCCGTTGCGGCACACCACGGTGGCATCTTTGGTCAACCTGTTGCGCCAACTGCATTCACGCGAGCGGGTGCTGCAAAGTGTGCACAGATACTTCCACGAAGATGTCAAGGCACTACTGAGCCATCCGTTGGTGCGCACTTATTTGGGACACGACGTGGCCAATAATATCAGAGGATTTATGCTCCGCTCGCGCATATACTTCGCATCTCCGGACGAAATGCTCAATGCCTTTGAGCAAGAAGAGTTGCGCAAAGCAGCTTCTGAGCGGGTCTCTCGGCTGTTTGCTCCTCTGCCTAAGAGCGATGACCCGGCTGTGCCGATAGGCCATATCACTGACCTGCTGACTCAGATTAGGGATATCATGACTAAGGATGAAGACTCAGTGACTGAACCGACTTCACTTACTACATCAAATTTAGACCGTTATATCGAGGTGTTCGGCGAGTTTGCAGACCTGTGCCACCGGCATGAACTCAAAATGTCATCAAAGACGGCACTTAATATGGCATGTCGACTGCTCAGCAATGAGAGTATCCCCCTGCAAGGACAGCCTCTCACAGGCCTGCAAATCATGGGTATGCTGGAGACTCGTGCGCTTGACTTCGACTACCTCATTATCCCCTCAATGAATGAACGTGTCTTCCCGCGCCGCTTGAGGCCACGCACATTTATACCGGATTCCCTCAGGATTGGTTACGGCATTGCTACTACTAAATTTCAAGAGGATATCTTCGCATACCATTTCTACAGACTGATAGCCCGTGCACGGCAGGTATATCTGCTTTATGACGCTACCCAGGGAGGACTTAAGAGCGGCGATCCGTCGCGATACCTGCTCCAGCTCAGATACTTGAACAGTGGAGGTGTCAAGCCTCAACAGGCCACAGCGCGCTTCGACCTTGACATGGAGAAAGTGCACGGCTCGCTGAGTGTGCCCAAAGATATGGCTATTCAGGAGAAATTAAAGGCTTATCTCACCCCGGGCTCAGGCAAGGCTCTGTCGGCCTCAAGCCTTAAGGAGTATTTGAAGTGCCCACTGAAGTTCTATTTCTCGTACATCAGAGAGCTGAAAGTAGATGAGGAGCCCACCGACTATATGCCGGCCTATACGATAGGCAATGTGCTCCACAAGAGCATGGAGTATATATATAACTCTCTCAAAGTGAAGGGAAAGAGCGATATTCATGTCTCAAGCGAGCAGATACGTCAATGGCTCAACGGCGCCCCGGTAGGCAAATTTGCCAATCTCCATGAGTTGGTAGTGCATATCATGCGCCGCGAATACACACCCGGGGCTCCGGAGGATGCCCCGCTCCCGGGCGACGCATTACTCAATATTACGCCTATTGAGACGCAGATAAGATGGTGTCTGGAGACCGACCTCAGGCTGGGCTCGTTCACATATATCGCTTCAGAATTCGACCGCCCTGCCACCTATCAATTGGATCCCCATCGCACTGTAAATATGAGGATTATAATTGACAGGCTCGACAGAGTGAACCTACCGGGCGCACCGAATAAGCTGCGCATCGTGGACTATAAGACAGGAAGTGACAACTTGACTTTTGGCAAGGTAGATGACCTGTTCGACCCGAAGATAGACAGGCTTGCCATCTTCCAGCTCATGCTGTATGCCCATATCTATGACCAACAATTTTCGCCTGCTAAGGGCAGTGGTGTAGCATTGTCTATCTACAAGACAAGCACTCTGCACAATGCGGGGGCGGACACCACTATACGAGGTGGTCTGGGTCCGGTGACTTCTCATCTGCCATATGAAGCTTATTTTTGCACTGCGCTGAACGCAAAACTTGATGAGCTGTTCGACTTCAACATCCCTTTCTCTCCGGGCAAAGACCTGCCGAATTTCTCTGAATATGGCCGTAAAGACTGCTCCTACTGCAGCTTCAAAAACCTCTGCAACACACTATAAGGCAGGAGCACAGGATGCTTATTTTGCCGGGTTAGGGAGAAATACGAAGTAGACAGCGGCAATAAGGAGCAGCCCGGCTACAATGTGGTTCCAACGCAGATGAAAGTCGTTAAAGGCTATCAATGAGAATATTACGAAGACTACCAATGTGATGACTTCCTGCATCACCTTGAGTTGCATTAGGGAGTATGGGCCGCCGTTGCCTTCATAGCCCATGCGGTTGGCCGGCACCTGAAAGCAATACTCCAGAAGTGCTATACCCCATGAAAACAGTATCACAACAATCAAGGGCCAGTTGGCACTGATACCTGTGGCTTGCAGCTTGAGATGTCCATACCAGGCAAATGTCATGAATATGTTGCTGACTACCAGCAGCAACACGGTCAGTATCATCGGACTCATAATTTCTTTTTAGAGCTTGTTTAATAAAAATGTGAATGTCAGGGCGGTGTATTTTTGAGCTAAT
>JAMPDX010000001.1:881342-917096 GCA_023665425.1 Muribaculaceae bacterium | reverse complement strand
TATCCGTGGACAACCAACCGACAGGAGGACTCATATTTAACTTGACATTCAAAACTATTGCTGTCCAATAAATGGAAATTACGATTACTATGATGAATATCTTTTAGGTGATATAGCTAAGAGGGGTAATCTTATCGGAGACATTGTAACAAAATGGCTGTAACTGGAATCGTAATACTTTTATTATAAGGCGTATAAAAATATTAAGAGTGTGTCTAATAAAAAATGTTAACATCAGGGTCGCAGATGTGTCTCAGATTTAAGTCTGCAGGAGAGGGAACATAGCGGGCTATGTGACTGAACCAAAGGCTCAAAGATGAGGTGCAGCTGCGAGACCTCTGCATATTTATTTTTTTAATTTAGACAAGTAAACACGAAAGTAGGAGATAAACACCCTATGATTAGTGTTTACCTCCTACGCGATTCTCAGCTCTCATCGATGGCAGCTGTAGCGCATGTTCGCATCAACGTTGTTTTGGGATTTGTTTTTCAGCGGGAAGTGTTTGCTCGGGTTGATAGGGAAGGATAACTTGCAAACAGGCGGACATTCCGGATGGAATGTCCGCCTGTATAAACGAGGATTTATGATTGACTCACTTATCGGCCTCCACCGAGAGATTGGTAGAGGTTGATGAGGGCGGCTACGCGGCTATGCCAAGTGTTGATTTCGCTCAGTTGAGAAGACAACAGTTGCTGTTGAGCTGTCAGGACTTCCAGATAGGTTGCTGAGCCATATTGCAACAATTGGTTGGTGATGTCGACACTCTTTTCAAGCTCAACAATTTGCTTGGAGAGCATTTCCTGTTTGCGAAGGTTATTGTTATAGCTGACCATAGCATCACTTACCTCAGCTGCAGCATTGAGCACTGAATATTGGAAATTGTTGAGAGCCTGCTGCTGTTGAGCCTTAGCGGCCTGAAGAGTAGCAATATTCTGTCCTCTTGAGAATATGGGAGCTGTCAGGGAGCCGGCGAGCTGTATAAACCACTTTCCGGGATTGGAAATTATGCTGCCCAACAAGTTAGTGAAGCCACCTTGAGCAGAAATAACAATTGAAGGATAGAAATTGGCACGAGCTGAATTGGTGGCGTAATAAGCCACTGCAAGAGCATTCTCTGAGGCGCGTACATCGGGGCGAGCTGCCAAATATGCCATGGGTACACCCTCGTTGACAACAGCCGGAGCAGCAAAGGTCATTTCCTTGGTCACTGTCCATGTAGTAGGGAATGTGTTCAGCAACAAAGACATGGTGTTGTTGGCCTCATGCAGAGCAGCTTCGAGTTCTGGAATTGATGCCATCACGCTATAATAGCTGGCACGGTTTTGTACCACGGCTGCTTCATTGACACGGCCGGCCTCTTTCATCAGCTCCATATTCTTGACTTGCTGCTCCCAGATGGTAGCGGTCTGATTGCTCACTTCGAGCTGCATCTGGAGAGCTGCTATGGCATAATAAGTGTTGGCTACGGCGCCGATGATTTGTGAACGTACAGCCTGCTGATAGTTCTGAGCTTGCTCTACGCCCACTTCGGCACCACGTTTGCGGTTCAGTATCTTGCCGAAAGCGTCAATCTCCCAACTGGCCGACAGGGGTAGGGTGTAGCTCCAATTCATGTGGCTTCCACCATAGGAAGCGGTACCACCGTTAGGAGTGAAGGCCAGAGAGGGGAAATAGCTCAGCTTCGCCCCTTTGAGCTGTGCTTGTGCTATCTCAACATTGAGGCGTGCATTCTCCAGGTCTTTGTTGTTCTCTATCGCAGTGCGGATGAGTGTCTGCAGCAAAGGATCAGTAAATGTCTGCTCCCATGTTAAGTTGCCCAGAGAAGTAGAGTCTACCGGCATTTCTATGGCTTTGCGATAGTTGTCGATGATGGCATCATCTTGCGGCAACTCATATTTGTCGTAGATGTGACAGCTACTCATGGTAGCTGTCAACATCGTAAATATTAGGATTTTTCCGAAATGTTTCATTATCGAAATGGTCTTATTTAGTTGTGGGATCTTCCTCGAGGAGTTCTTCATCCTGAGGGGTATCAGTCATGGGTTCAAAGCTATATTGTTCGAGCTCTTGTGAAATACCCTCATTGTTCTTGTCTTTCCATTTGGGCGGAGTAATCTTCTCTTGCAGACGCATGAAGATGACGAACAGGGCAGGCACGAAGATAACCTGAAGTATCATACCGATAAGCATACCGCCTACCGCACCTGAGCCGAGTGCGCGGTTACCATTGGCACCGGCACCGTGGGCGAACATCAAAGGCAACAGACCGATAATCATAGCCAGAGATGTCATCAAGATAGGACGCAGACGGGCTAACGCGCCTTGCACAGCAGATTTGGCTATACCCATGCCTGTTTGACGACGCTCGAGCGCGAACTCAACAATAAGAATGGCGTTCTTAGCCAGCAGACCCATAAGCATAATCAATGCAATTTGGAGATAGATATTGTTCTCAATGCCCATCCACAGTGCGAACAGGAAGGTACCCATAAGTCCAAAAGGCACTGACAGGATCACCGCCCAGGGGAGCAGGTAGCTCTCATACTGCGCAGAGAGGATAAGGTATACGAAGAGTAATACCAGACCGAAGATGTAGACAGTTGAACTGCTGCCGCCGGTAGAGGCTTGCTCGCGGGTCATACCGCCATACTCGAAGCTGTAACCTTGAGGCAGAGTCTGTTGTGCCACCTCGTTGATAGCCTGGATAGCATTACCGGAGGAGACACCGGGAGCCGGGTTACCGGTCACGGAGATGGATGTGAACATGTTGAAACGGCTAAGTGCATCGGGACCGTAGACACGCTTGAGAGAGACAAAGTTGTCGAGCGGTGCCATCTCGTTGCCACTGCGTATCTTGATCTCTTTGAGTGTCTCGGGATTTACACGGCTCTCGGGTGCAGCCTGCATCATGACACGGTAGAGCTTACCATATTTATTGAAGTTGGAGATATACATACCGCCATAGTAACCCTGGAGAGCCTGGAGCACTGCATTTTGTGTGAGGCCGGCTTGCTTAACCTTGGCTACGTCTATCTCTACAAGATATTGAGGGAAAGAGGGGTTGAATGTAGAGTAGGCCATCTGTATCTCCGGGCGGCTGTTGAGCGCACCGATGAATTGCTGGTATATCTGGAAGAACTGCATGATGTCGCCACCGGTGCGGTCTTGCAGCTTGATTTCGAAACCGTTTGTCACAGAGTAACCGGTCACCATAGGGGGCTTGAAGAAGAATATCTGTGCATCCTTGATAGTAGAGCACATACCCATCAGCTGGCCGATAACGGCATCTGCACTTTCGGTCTTCTGGTCTCGCATATCCCAGTGCTTGAGCTTGATGATGAATGAACCATAAGTGTTGCCCTGGCCACCCACGAAGCTGTATCCGGTAATGGCCTGATTAGTCTGGATAGCAGGTATCTGAGCGCAGAATTGGCCTACCTGGTCCATGACAGCCTGTGTGCGCTCCTGGCTGGCTGCCGGAGGCATACTGATGGCACCCATGATGGTACCGGTATCCTCCTCCGGCACAAAGCCTGTAGGTGTTTTGGCCATGAGATAGCCGAGGAAGCCAATGCCGGCAACCACGGCCACAAGAGCCATCCACCAGCCACGCACAAAGAAGTCGGTGATTTTGCCATAACTGCTGAGCAGCTTGGAGAAGAATTTCTCGAAGCCCACGCGGAAGGCCTTGGTGAACATCATTATGACGGTGAGCAGAGCAATTGCGGAGGCTACAATCAGCATTGTGATATTCTCTGTGCTGAAAGCACCCATCACCATGAAGTATACACTCACAGCCAGACCCACTACAGTGAGAATGAGACACAGAGTGGGGTTCATGAATGTCTTCTTGTATTGCTCCTTGACAGCATGAGCAGCCTCGCCGTATGAGTCTTTCAATACCTGCCCCATTGAAGCATCAGTCTTGTGAGGCTTAAGCATGATGGCACACAGCGCCGGAGTCAGTGTCAACGCATTAAGCGCCGAGAGACCGATAGCCATGGCCATGGTAAGACCGAACTGGCGATAGAACACACCGGATGTACCACCCATAAATGACACAGGCACGAACACCAGCATCATTACCAATGTGATAGAGATAAGGGCTGAGGCAATCTCACCCATAGCATCGATTGAGGCCTTGCGCGCACTCTTGTATCCCTGGTCAAGCTTTGCGTGCACCGCCTCTACCACCACAATGGCGTCGTCCACCACAATAGCAATCGCGAGCACAAGGGCTGAAAGTGTCAGCAAGTTCAGCGAGAAGCCGAACAGATAGAGCAGGCCGAAGGTACCAATCAATGCCACAGGGATGGCAATCATAGGTATCAATGTGGAGCGGAAGTCACCCAGGAAGACGAACACTACCAAGAACACGAGGATGAATGCCTCGATAAGGGTCTTGATAACCTCGTGGATAGAAGCGAACAAGAAGTCGTTAACACTCATGACGGTCTCCAGCTTCAAACCCTTTGGCAGGTCTTTGGAGGCATTGTCGAGCAGTTTCTGACAGTCTTCGATAACCTGTGTAGCATTTGAGCCGGCACTCTGGAACACGATAGCTGCTGAGCCAAGGTGTCCGTTGGCCTTGTTGGAGAAGCCGTAAGTAAGGCGTCCGAGCTCTACCTTAGCCACATCGCCCAAGCGCAGTATCTGGCCATTGGCGTCGGCGCGAATAATGATGTCTTCAAACTCTTTGGCATCTTGCAGACGACCCTTATAACGCATTACGTATTGGAAACTCTGGTCACCCTGTTCACCAAACTGGCCGGGGGCAGCCTCCAAGTTCTGCTCGGCGAGGGCGGCAGTGACATCAGCAGGCATAAGACCATACTGAGCCATAACCTCAGGCTTGAGCCATATACGCATTGAGTAGTCTGCACCGAAAGCCATGGCATCACCGACACCACTGACACGCTTAATCTCAGGGATGATGTTGATGGCCATGTAGTTGTCAAGGAATTCGGCATCATATGTGTCGGTGGTGTCTACCAGCGCAATAACCATAAGCATAGAGGTCTGACGCTTCTGTGTGATGACACCTACCTGGTTAACCTCAGAGGGTAGGAAGCTGGCAGCCTTAGCCACACGGTTCTGCACGTCTACGGCAGCCATATCCGGGTCCATACCCTGCTTGAAGTAGACTGTAATCTCGGCGGCACCATTGTTGGTGGCTTGAGATGTCATATAGTCCATATTCTCCGCACCATTGATTTGCTCCTCAATAGGGGCAATAACGGAGTTGAGCACCGTCTGCGCGTTCGCACCGGTATATGTGGTAGACACGCGGATGGTAGGTGGCGCAATGTCCGGATATTGCTCAATGGGCAGTCCCACCAGACCCAGAAGACCGAGAATCACGATAAATACCGAGATTACGGTAGACAGCACCGGACGGTTAATAAAATTATCAAGTTTCATAAGTATTTTAATTTCAGTTAAGAGTCATGGGGGGGTGATACAATTCTTACAGTGGTGCACCCTCATGATTCTTCACATTACTTTGAAGCAGTTTTGGGTTTAATGGTCATGCCATCCTTGGCAGTCATGCCGACACCTTCCACGAGAATAGTCTGGCCCGGTTGTATACCACTTGTCACGATGTATGTCTTGCCGTCATCCTGGTCTGAAACAGTGATTTGAGCTTGTGAGAGTGTACCGTTCTCATCTACTACATACACATACTTGAGGCCTTGAACCTCAAAGGTGGCTGTCTGAGGTACTGTAATTACATCGCGATAAACCTGAGGTATGAGCACTTTTGCTGAGTTGCCGCTACGAAGTATACCGTCGGGGTTGGGGAAGACAGCCTTGGCAGTGGCACTACCGGTGGATGAGTCAAGCACACCGCTCACGGATATTACTTTGCCCTGCAAGGGATATGTCTCACCATTCGAGAGCTGCAGAGTGACAGGGGGCATTTTGGCAAGTGCGTTCTGCACACTGCCAGATGTGCCGGTGAGCTCGAGCAATTCTTTCTCGGTGAATGAGAATGAAGCCTCAATCTCGCTTGAGCTTGACAATACTGTCAGAAGAGTTGAGGGAGACACCAGTGCGCCCTCCTTAAAGTCAATAGAGCCGATAACGCCGCTTACAGGGGCCTTGACTACTGAATAAGACAGATTTTTTTCAGCGGAAGTGAGATTAGCTCTTGCGGCAGTCACGGCAGCGCGTGCCTGATTGAGCTGTGCTTTGGCAGCGTTCAGGCCATCGACTGTAGTTTGGTAAGCTGATTTGCTTATAATGTTTTGGTCTACGAGGAGCTTGTTGTTGTTGACATTTGTCTGAGCTGTGTTGACATTTGCTTCGGCCACTTTCACGGCAGCTTCAGCTTGCAATATCTGTGAACGTGCAGCATCTACAGCAGCCTGAAGAGACACCTGGTCAATAGTGAACAGTGTCTGACCGGCAGTGACATGGTCACCTTCTTCAACATAAACCTTAGTCAGGAAGCCCTGAATTTGCGGACGGATCTCCACATCGTTCGCACCATAGAGTGTGGCCGGGTATGAGGTGAACATTGTCAGAGTGTCTTGGGAGGCTGTCATAACAGTCAGCTCCGGAGTCTGCTGAGCTGCTGCGGCAGCAGCAGCGCTCTTGTCATCCTTCTTGCCACATGAACATACGCATGCCATACCCAATGTGAGTACTGCAGCATACTTGATAAATGAGGTTGAATTCATAATATATCTAACTTATTTTCAATTTCGGTTTGAATGCCATCAATCAGAGAGTTATATCCTTGTTTTGGGAAAGATATGTGTTATAGATTGATGTATAGTCCGCGCATTGCTGCGTGGATAGGACACATTTAGTCAAAATGTCCTGCAAAGTTACAAAAAATGTTTTATAGCATAAAAATTGTATAGCCTAAATTAAGCGGCTAATAAGTGAAATGGGAGAAATTTATCCAAAAATTCCGACATTTGGAACAATTGAAATTACCATCATCTTTAGGTCTTAAACATAGCAAGGGCTCTATCTCTCCAAATCGTGAGTACGTGGAGGATAGAGCCCGTTGGCAGAATATTATTTAGACTGAGTGGCCGGATTGCGTTCCAGTGTGGGGGCGTAGAAGGCCTTAACATCATTCCAATGATAGAAGGGAGCTATATCGGTCTCTATTGGAATGGTGGTCTCCTGCTCGTTGAGCATGAATTTCACAAGGACATCCTCGGGGTTCTTCTTATTGCGATAGAAAATAAGCTGAATGTTGCCGGCCATAGGTGCTATCTTCCAGTCACTAAATGATTTATAGAAATCATCCGGATTAGTCTCCACCAGGTCGCAGTCCTTCAGCTTCAAAGTGGCTGCCAGGGGTATGAGGTTGCCGTCGTGAGCAAAGCGGAGGTCGGCTGCAGGAACACCGTTGGCGAGGGCTATGTCAGCGCTTTCGATGATATTCTGAAGCTGTGGTATAGCATTGTCTATTACCTTTGTGCCATTGAGACCAAAGGAGGCGTCGTTGACGTAGAAGATGAAGTTGAACACCTGCCACAGGTCAAACAACTCGTCGGCAGTGAATATGTCATAAAAGCTACCCGGGGTCTCAACGTTCTGCATGTCTGAGGCTATCCAGTATAGGCCCCACATCAGGTCATCCGGATTGACATTCATCTTGACGAAGTCCGGGTCTGAGAACAAGCTCTCTGTCAATCGCAAGGAGTTGGTATGGCTGTCTTTGAAATTCTCGTATGCAGTCTTCCATTTTCCGCCGTTGGTATATTGGCCATGGTCCGGGGTGTGATAGTTGAGATATTTAACATATCTGTCGGAGGATTCACGCACTATCTGCAAGGCCGGATTTTGCTCTTTGAGGGCCTCAGTGAAGGCAGCCATCGAAAGGATGCAGCGAGGCACGAGGGTGGAGCGTGCTGTGATCTTGGCATCTTTGTTATTGAATATCTGTGGATTGTTTTTGGCCATACGTGTTGCTATCCCCTTGTGCTGGCGTACACCGAGAGGGGAGAGGTCACCGCTTCGCCCCTGTGTCTCTATCATCAATGTGTTCAGACGGTTAAGTACATCTTTGCCTAACGGGGTGAGAGCATTGGCATCAGCCGCTTTCTGCAATAGGGCTGCCACCCATGCTACATCGTTATCAGATATCAGATAGCGTGAGCCGTGGCGCCCGAAGTGGCTTACATATACAGGTTCATAGCCTTTGGGAGCAGGTGTGAATTTAGGTTCGGACACCGGGTATGCGTAGTACACGCCGCCGGTACGGTTTAAGTCGAACAATACTTCCTCTTTCGTGGTCTGGGCAGTCAGTAAAAGTGGGATTGCCATTGCTGCTATCCCGGCCATAAATCTCGTTATTCTCATAATTTATCTCATTTCTATTTATTAACCACACTACAAGTCGGCGCGATAAAATTCTTGCAGATAGACTCGGGCGATGAAGTCCCAATTATCTTGTACTAATTGAGTCGATTCTTCTTCACACCCAGTGGCGCAGTCAATAGTTACAGACTCGGGGAAGCGAGCATCGGGAAGCCAACCGTTCTTGCATATATACAGCAGCATGTCTGCCGGACAAACGGCACGCTGGCTAAGCAACGTGAAAGCGAATTTTGATGCATACTCCTTATCATACAACGCGTTTTCGGGGTGCTTGATGCATTTGGCTATATCCTTGGCCACCATGAGCCCCTTGTCGAAAGTAGCCATAAGCACAAAGTCGGAGTGCCCCTTGAACTGGGGCAAATGCTCCTCATCTTTATCCCAGCCCATGCCGTTGATAAAGAATGAGTTGAGGTCCTCATAGGTCTTGATAAACCGCATAGTGAGTCCATCATTAGCCTTGACAAATGCAGTGTAATAAGGGTGCTCCTTGGGCGCTTCATCGGGTTTCTTTTGCTTGGGCAGTTTGCCTTCAAGCAGCAGGCTCATCCACTCACGCAGATACAGGGCCAAGGGTCCGGTAGGCATCGAGGTGATGACCTCTTGTTGTATCTCCTCAATGCGTTGTTGAGCCACCTGCGCATTTGGCGAATTATGCTGTATCTCCACAAATTGGGAGTAAATCTGAGAGTATGACAGCTGGAAGGGAGGGAACAGCAGCCAGTTTTTCCAGAACAGCCATTGTCCCAGGTCATACAGCTTTTCTGCATCTTCAGGATTGTGCAGCTCGCAGTCCATCAGCTCTTTGTAATTTGCAGGGTCGGGGATTTCTTCGTATACATCTTCCAGTATGTGATAGAGTGCTTTGGCGAGCTTACGCAGACGTTTGTCCGCCGGCGACAGAAATCTGAATTGCATGGAGTTGAACGCCAGGTAATACCAGATAACGAATTCTACATCAGCCAGATTTAGCTCATAGACAATGTACTCCTCACTGTCTTTGTGGAAGGGAACATAGTTTCCATATCTCTCTTTGCATTGGTCAATGAATGAACGCCACAGGCCGGCATCGCAAATTATATCTTGATAATAGCCTGTCAGGCCGATACATACCACCTTCTTCAAGTCATCGGGTGCTTCTTGAAAGAGAGATTGTTTATCCCAATGATGATACATACGGTTGGCTACGGCCAGAAATGCCTTGTCTGAAGGCTGTTCAACCTCGCCATTGGGTTGATACACAAGAAATTGACGTATGTTTATATTATCCATATTTACTTAAGTAGATGAGAAAAATAAATGAACATAAAATTTTACTTTATCTTCGAGTGATTTTTGTCGGCTGAAGAATGAGCTTAGCGAGCTAAGCGACTGATGAAGACGGCGGAAAGCGCCGAAGAGAAAGTGGAAATTTTGTTCAAATCAATCTTATCTACTGTTATACATTTGATGATTAATTTTTCTCAGCTACTTAATTATATAGTCACCTATTTGCGGAGAGAAATGCACCATATCTGATGCATACAGGCCTTCGAGAACACCGCTCGCTATGGCCTCTGGGGGGGAGAGGTCGAGCAGCATGCTGTCGTGCAAGAAGAGCCATAGACGTGTGGCCATTCGCAGACACAGAGCCACATCATGACAGGTGAGCAAAATGGCTTTATTTTTGTCGGATGCAATACGGTTGAGCATAGACATTATCTCCAAGCGCGCCGCAGGGTCAAGAAATGAGAAAGGCTCGTCGAGAAACATTATCGGCGTGTCTTGGGCCAGCGCGCGTGCTATCATAGCCTTTTGCCGTTCACCATCGCTTAGCTCTGCCATATAGGAGTCTGCTTTATGGCTGATGCCGGTGTCGGACATTGCTTGACAACACAGTTCGTGGTCAGCCCCTTTTAGTAAACCAAAAACACCGGTATATGGTTGCCTGCCCAACTCAATAAATTGCCGTACCTTCAACCCTCCGCTCATACCTACAGAGGTATCTACTATGGATAACTCCTTAGCTAATTGACGTTTGGGAAAAGTGTTGATATCCTGCTCCATGATATACACCGAGCCGGCCAGAGGCTTTAAGTCTCCGGTAAGTGTGCGCAGCAATGTAGACTTGCCTATACCGTTGCCGCCAACAAGTGTGGTGACATGGCCGGCGGATAGGCTGAGAGATAAATCCATGGCAAGTGGGCGTTTATAGCCAATGCACAGATGCGCGGTGCGAAGATAAACATTATCCATCAGTTGAAGTAGTAAAGCTTTTTGCGTCGAAGGATTACATATAATATCACCGGTATGCCGATGATTGGGGTCACAGCGCTCAATGGCAGAATGCCAATGGAGGAGGGGAGGACACATAGCCATGCGCAGGCAAGGCCCACACAAGCACCGCAAAGCATGGTTGCAGGCAGCAACACATTATGGTGAGAGGTGGCGAATACCACTCGGGCTATGTGAGGCACTGCCAACCCGATAAAACCAACAGGGCCACAATATGCTGTTGCTACTGCTGTCAGGGCGCCGGAGTAGAGGAGTATCCAGGTGCGTGTGCGTCGCGGATTATAGCCCAATGATGCGGCATATTTGTCGCCGGCAAGAAGGGCATTTAAGGGCTTGGCCATACAGATTGCACCACCACACAGCAAGATGATTATAAGCGAGAAAAGAGGTATCTCACGGAGTGTGACACCCATAAATGAACCCATACCCCATATTGCATAGCCTTTCACTTCTTCTGATGGAGCAAAGAAGTTGAGCCATGAAATGATAGCTGAGGCAAGATACCCGATCATTATGCCGGCAATGAGTAACATTGTGGCGCTCCTCACTGCGGCTGACAAGGCTATCAGTATTAGGATAATGATGCCGGCTCCGACGATAGCCCCGACCATTGTACCTACCTGTCCACCTACCGATGATAATTGCAGCCATGAACCGTAGCTGAGCATGATGAGTGCAACGCCAAGGGAGGCTCCGGTACTAACGCCGAGTATTGAGGGACCGGCTAACGGGTTGCTGAAGGTGGTCTGGAGCATTAGTCCGGACACGGAAAGGGCTATACCGCAAAGTAGCGCTGTCAGGGCCATGGGCAGGCGAGACTCCATGATGATAGTCTCATAGATGGCATTGTCGCACCCTCCTCCCAACAAAGCGCCAAACACATCCGGTATAGGAATATCAACAGCTCCTGTCACCATACATGCCATAAAGAGCAGTATGGTGATACTCCCAATTATTGTGTATGATACGCTCTGTCGCATGCGCTTTGGAATTGTGTTTGCCGTTGGTCTTATTTTATTTTACTGAAGTAGCGAGGTGAAGGCACATTGGCTATAAGGCCCGGGTGGAAGATGGCGATATAGTCTTTCAATATCAGTTCGGGGTGGAACGGAGTCTCATCAAAGAAGGGCTTTGCCTGGGTATTGACGCTCCACACACCGCCGGTCTTTGCCGGCTTGAACAACATATAACGCGAGTCTTGTGCTTCCAATTCCTTGAGGGTAAGATCCCCAAACCATTTGATAAGCCAAATATCGGCATCTGCGCCGCGGTCTATCATTGCTTCGAATCCTTTGGAGAGGCTGTCGGATGAGTTATCGTCGTCCCAGATATATTTGCCCCCGGCGTCCTCAATCAATGCGGCTGCATAGCTCTTGCCTCCGGCTACATACCATGTGCCTTCATACATGGTCTCAGCCATGACTTTGGGCTTCTCTTTGGTGTCGGAGACCTGCTCTTTCAGCGATGTATATGAGGTGCATACATCTTTGTATATTTTGTCGGCAGCATCCTTCTTACCGGCTACTAATCCTAACAGTTTAATCCATTCGGCTTTGCCAAGCGGAGTAACTTCTGACGACTCGCGCATATATATGATTGGGATACCCAATTTTTCCAACTTAGAGAAGTCGGCGCCATCGTAATGACTCACGATGATCAAGTCCGGTTTGGCAGCAATAATCTTTTCGTAGACCGGCTCTTGCTGGCTGCCTACATTAATTATTTCGTCCTGCTCCAAGCGGCTCAAGATATCCTTATCGGTAAAATATTCAGCATCGCCTACTGCTTTAATTAATTCTTGAGAGTGTAACTCTTTAAGTGCTGAGGAATAAACACTTGTATATAACAATATGTTCTGTCTATTAGAAGGTGTAAGAACCTTTGCGTTGGGGATATCGGGTATCTCACGAGCATCGTCCGTGTCCGGGAAAATATATACCCCAAGGTTTTGGGTAGAGTCTCCGGGAGAGACTACATTTGCCACCCAGCAATCTCCGTTGCGATATAGCTCGAGGCCGCTTGCCTGTGAGGCATCATCCTTGATTGCTTGCCTGATATTTTTGCCGGCACAACCAATGAGAGCCAGCATCAATAAGGGCAATATCTTATAGAGCTTTGGCATGATTATCAACCCTATTTTAATGCCTCTACGAGTTGCTGCGGGGTGTACTCTTGCTGTTCGCCACTGATCATATTCTTCAGAGTGACGGTGCCATTCTGCAATTCGGTTTCACCGATGATGGCCACAAATGGAATCTTCTCCGAATTAGCATAGCTCATCTGCTTCTTCATCTTCGAAGCATCAGGATAGAGTTGAGTAGGTATATCGTTAGCACGCAGCTGTTTAAGGATTTTCATGGCATGTGTAGCTTCGACCTCACCGAAGTTGACAAACATTACCTTCACGCTGCCCGACAAATCCTCCGGATAGAGGTTTAGAGCGTTCAGCACATCATAAATTCTATCAGCACCGAAGCTTATGCCGACACCTGAGAGACCTGGCATGCCGAACACACCTGTCAGGTTATCATATCTGCCGCCGCCGGTGATACTTCCTATTTCGACATCCAGAGCCTTAACCTCGATTATAGTTCCGGTGTAATAGTTGAGTCCGCGAGCAAGAGAGAAATCGAGGTCCAGAGTGGCCTCATGGCCAAGAGTATCAAATTGGCTCACCACGAATTGCAGCTCCTTAATGCCGAGAGTGCCCTCCTCGCTGCCTTGAAGCATCCGGGCCATGACAGACATCTTGTCCGAGTTACTTCCACTCAGAGTGAGTACCGGGCGTAGAGCCTCGATTTGCTCAGCGGTGAGACCTTTCTCGGCGAGCTCGGCATTGACATTGTCAAGGCCTATTTTGTCAATCTTATCAATTGCTACGGTGATGTCTATCAACTTGTCCGGGCATCCTATCACCTCGGCTAAACCACTGAGAATTTTGCGGTTATTAATCTTGATTGCAACTCTCACTTTAAGATCTGAGAATACCGCATCAATGAGTTGAAGCAGGTCTACTTCATTTAGCAGAGAGTCAGAACCAACTATATCTGCGTCACACTGGTAGAACTCGCGGTAACGGCCTTTCTGAGGTCTGTCGGCACGCCACACCGGTTGTATCTGGAAGCGCTTGAAAGGCATCTGCAAGTCAGCTCTATGCTGCACAACATATCGTGCAAAAGGCACTGTGAGGTCATAGCGCAGACCCTTCTCGCATATTTGATTGGTGAGTCGGGGCAAATTGCGTGCAGCCACTTGCTCGTCAGTCACGGACTTGAGGAAGTCGCCGGAGTTGAGTATCTTGAAGAGCAGTTTGTCTCCCTCCTCGCCATACTTGCCCATCAGAGTCGAGAGGTTTTCCATTGCCGGTGTCTCGATGCGGTGGAAGCCAAACAGTCGAAATTGTCGTGTTATGGTAGAGAAGATATAGTCACGGCGAGCCATCTCTATCGGTGAGAAGTCGCGAGTACCTTTCGGAATAGTAGGTTTCTGTGCCATGTAATATTCTATTTTAGTCAAAATAATGCCGTAGACCCGATTATCTGAAAATCATCGTTGGAGCCCGACAAAATCATGCAAAGTTACAAATAATAAGTGAGTATTCAAAATTACATTAACCGGCGAGAGCTCGGCATGTGAAAATGTACCGAAGCTATTATGCGTTGCTACGATAAGCACGCCACTTCTCTATCAGGGCTTGCATATCGGCCGGTATCTCGGAGTCGAAATCCATTTGCTTGCCGGTAGTGGGGTGTACAAAGCCCAATGTCTTGGCATGAAGTGCCTGGCGCGGGCATGTGTCAAAGCAATTGGCTATGAACTGCTTATACTTGCTGAAGGTAGTGCCTTTGAGTATCTGGTCACCTCCATATCGAACGTCATTAAAGAGGGGGTGCCCTATATGCTTCATGTGTACACGTATCTGATGTGTGCGACCGGTCTCAAGGATACATTGCACCAGGGTCACGTATCCGAATCTCTCCAATACCTTATAATGAGTCACGGCATGTTTACCTATAGACTCATCTTCAAAAACTGCCATTTGCAATTTATCCTTGGGGTTGCGTGCTATATTGCCGGTAATTGTCCCCTCGTCGTTGTCAAAGTCACCCCACACGAGGGCTATATATTGCCGTTTGGTAGTCTTGTTAAAGAATTGCCGACCCAGAAATGTCTTGGCGTCAGGTGTCTTGGCTATCACGAGCAGCCCGGAAGTATCCTTGTCTATGCGGTGCACCAGGCCCATGCGCGGGTCATCGGCATCATAATTCGGGTTGTCCTTGAAGTGCCATGCCAGAGCGTTGACCAGTGTACCGGTATAATTGCCGTGTCCCGGATGTACTACCAGCCCTGCCGGCTTATTGACTACCAGCACCTCGTCGTCCTCATAGACTATGTCGAGAGGTATATCTTCAGGTATAATCTCCAGCTCATAGTGCGGACGGTCCATTACTATAGAGACCACATCACCCGGCTTTACTTTGTAGCTTGCCTTTACCGGTCGCGTATTTACCAGAATACACTCAGCCTCTGCAGCCTGCTGTATGCGGTTGCGAGAGGTCTTCTGCATCCGCTCGGTCAGAAACTTATCGATACGAAGAAGAGCCTGCCCCTTGTCTACCTCAAAGCGATAATGCTCATATCGCTCCCTGCCGATGGAGTCTTTTATCAGCTGATATGAGTAGTCTGTCCGAGCGCTTGGGTCGTCGGCAAAGTCATCACCTTCGTTATATGACAACTCATCAAGGTCATCTTCTTGAGCCATCATCTCATCGGCAACATTGTCATCGGCAGGCATTTGAGTCTCGGGTGTGTTATTATCCAAACTCATTCCAAGTTAGAATTAGATGTGACTTCGGTGTGCTGACCACCTTCCTCTTCCACAATTACTTCATCGCTTATTATCTCAGTGCCATAACCATCTGACACAGCGTTAGAGTCAGAGCTGCTGCTGAAGTCAACACGATATGAAGAATTATCAGCTGTCGGTCGGCTTGTCTGGTGTACTCGCAGTATGATGGCAGCGTTAAGCGGTACAGACTGTAATTTCTTTACGCGCTTGCCGTTAGCGAGCACCTCAAAAGTATAGTCGTCAACACCCGGCACATGTTCCACCTTAATCTTTTTGAAGCCCAACTCTTGCAGCTTGGCCAGCGCTTGCCTCTCGGAGTCTCCGTAGAGGGCCGGCTTATTAGTGGCAGTCCCGGGGTCTATTATCACCTCCTTGGGGTGGAGGGCATTTATATATAGGTATATCTTACGACCCGGCTTGACTACCGACCCGGCAGAGGGGAATTGGTCTACCACAAGCCCCGGTCTGACATCATCAGAGTAGACAGAATCCCTAATTTCGGCTTTGAAGCCGGCATCATGCAGTTTCTCCACCGCATCAGAGTATCGCATATTCATCACCTGTGGCACCTGGTCGGCTTCTCCATGGTTGGTAAATAGCCCCAAGCTCAGATAAGCAATAAACAAGCCGAGGGTAGCAACAATAATAATTATGACCAGATTTGAGAATATGGGGTGACGACTCACAAAGCCCGTACCACGCTCTTTGGCTGCAGGTGTCTTGCGAGTTTTCTTGGTCATTCTTGGTCTGTACTCAAGTTCATCTTGAGGTTCATCATATTCGGGATAATCCTTGTAGTATTCTTGATCTTTGCGCTTTGCCACGTTCAATTGAGTTATAACTCTACTGAGTTTCAGTTATGTATGCGATTTTAATAGGGCCAAATCAACGGCCCAAAGTTTCTCCGTCGGAAGCCTGCAGGATGCCCGACGAAATTTTCAAGGTGTAAAATTAGTTAAAAAATTTGACTTAAACATAGTTTTACACAAAGATTTTGTCGTTTCAGAAAAAAATGTTAATTTTGCACTTCAAAGCGCCATGCGCTAAAAGCCATAACTATGCCCAAATGTATTCTGTACCGCACGGTTGCATTGCTCGAGGCACAGCTCTAAATATCGTTGAAGATGCGCAATATCAAGATAATCACTCTGATGATGTCGGCTATCATGGCTCTCACTGCTCTCACCGGTTGCAGTGAGTATACACGTGTCATGAAGAGTCATGACCTCAACGTGAAGTATGATTATGCCAAGAAGGCATACGACCAAGGTAAATATGTGCAGGCCTACACACTGCTTACCGACCTTATCACCCCCCTTAAGGGTAGCGCCAAGGGTGAGGAGGCTCTGTACCTGCTCGCCATGAGCTATTATAATACCAAGGACTATCTTAATTCCGGTGTCTACTTTAAGAGTTATTATAACCGTTACCCAAAGGGTTTATATACCGAGGATGCGCGCTATTATGCCGGATACGGCTATTACCTCGACTCTCCTGTCTCACAGCTCGACCAGACAGAGACCCTTAAAGCCATAGAGGAGCTGCAGGGCTTTATTGATTACTACCCCAAGAGCGACCGCATAGAGTCAGCTCGCAATGCCATCTTCGAGCTCCAAGATAAGCTGACATTCAAGGAGTTGGAAAATGCTCAATTATATTATAACTTAGGCACCTATATGGGCAATAACTATGAGAGCTGCGTGATAGTGGCCGACAATGCCCTCCGCCAGTATCCCTACTCCAAGTATCGCGAAGACCTTGAGTGGCTTAAGCTAAGAGCCAAATATCAGGAAGCTCGCCAGAGTGTACCGGAAAAGCAAGTAGATCGTTATCGCGATGTGATTGATGAGTATTATTCATACGTCAATAACTTCCCTGACTCCAAGAATCGCAAGGAGGCAGACTCCATGCTCCGCGAGGCAGAAAGTAAAATAAAGAAAAGTAACTTGTAAATATAGATATGGACTACAAAAAGACAAAAGCTCCCGTTAACACTGTGACTCGCGACATGATTGCCATGGCTAAACCCACCGGCAATGTCTATGAAACAGTATGTATCATAGGCAAGCGCGCTAATCAGATTGCAGTGGAGATGAAGAAAGACCTGGAAAAGAAACTTCAGGAATTTGCCTCAACAGATAATATGGAAGAGGTGTCTGAAAACCGCGAGCAGATTGAAATATCTCGCTTCTATGAGAAGCTCCCGAAGCCTACCCTCATTGCTGCGCAAGAATATATCGAGGGTGAGCTCTATTTCTCAAACCCCGCTAAAGATAAAAATAGGTTTGACGATTAATTAGTCAGCAGCTGTAGGTTTATGTAAACCGAGGTGTAGTGGCTATACAGAAGAACAAAAGCCTGTGACAACAATGTTGTTGCAGGCTTTGAATATTAGTGTATGTTATGAATAACAGAAATATTGCGTGTTTTCGCTATAATAGCCCTTGTGGCACATTGCTGGTAGGGGTATATGAGGACAAATTATGTTTGTGCGATTGGATAGAGAGCAAGAAGCATGCATCCAACATCAAGCGTCTGACCGATATGCTGCATACCTGCTTCACCATAATTGCCGTCTCAGATGCTTCGGAGCAGTTACTTAATGAACCGGTGCTTCAGAGGGCAAAAGACCAGCTTGATGAGTACTTCGGAGGTGTGAGGCTAACTTTCGATCTGCCACTGCTATTGGTTGGCACACCGTTCAGGCAAAGTGTGTGGCGTGCTATTGCTGCCATATCATACGGTCAAACTGTCAGCTACTCTGTCTTGGCAAATGGCTTGGGCAAACGTCCATCTGAGCAAACCACGACACAGGCAGTCTTGGGTAACAGGGCGGCAGGTGCGCGGGCTGTGGCAAGTGCTGTGGCTGCAAATCCCATTTCCATTTTTGTGCCATGTCATCGAGTCATTGCCGCCGATGGGTCGCTTACCGGCTATGCGGGAGGCTTGGATGCCAAAGCCTTCTTACTTGACTTGGAAAAATCAAGGCTCCATCTGTGCCTAAATAAATAGGAGAGATGGAGCCTGTGTGCTTGATGTAGATGTTTATTAACCGAAGGTATAGTCAAGGTCATTTTCTGTACGCGGATACAGGAGCATATCGTTGGCTATTTTGCGAGAAGTCTGCTCGCCCAGAGATGCCTTAACAATAGCTAAAGACCAAGGCATTGCATTGGCCGGACCATTGCCAAGCACCATGTTGGGGGTGCTCACTACAGCCGCGTCAACCATCTCAGCGCCGTGGCATAAATTCTCAAAGCCGGGATAGCAGGTGGCCTTACGACCCTTAAGCAGGTCTATTTGGCCAAAGACTACGGCCGGTGCGGCACAGATTGCAGCAAGATTGCCACCCTCTTCAGCATGTTTCTTGAGTATGCCGTTAAGGGGGTCAAAGTTATGCAAGTTTGTTGCACCCGGCATCCCTCCGGGGCAGATGAGCCAATCGGCGTCTCCAAACGAACATGCATCGAACATGATGTCTGCACCTACACAAATGCCATGAGTGCCGGTAACCTTGAGTGAAGATGAGATGGATACTGTCTTGACAGCCATACCGGCGCGACGCAATACGTCGACTACGGTTATAGCCTCAATTTCTTCAAAACCATCAGCGAGAAATACATAGGAAGTTTTCATGAGAGAACTGTCTTGAAAATTGAAAGATTAGGATAAGATGCCTCAAATTTACGATTTTTTATTGACACGGCCAAATATACTTGAAGTTTTTTGCTTTATAGACGTTTTTTAACAAAAAAGTGTTAACTTTGTACCTGATTTAACAATTCAGCAGGCTGAGGTCATATACGTATATATGCTTGTTGAAATTACTTCTCCTTAGCATTTGATTGCAAATATTAAAAAAATCAAAATGACACATATACAAACTTCTCTGATAGCCCTTATAGCCCTCACTACCTTGATGTCTTGTGGGCGTTCCGAATATAGGCAAACCTCCGGAGTGATATGGAACACGATGTATAATATCACTTACGAGTCAGATTCCCAAATGGAGGATTCAATATTGAGCGCACTGAAGCGTGTTGAGCTCAGTGTGTCCGCATTCAATCCTAATTCGGTAGTTACTAATATAAACAAGAACAAATCATTTGCCACAGACGATGACTTTCTTAATGTCTACACTGTGGCATGTGAGGTCAATAAACTTACTGATAGAGCTTTTGACCCCACACTCTCGCCTCTTATCAACCTGTATGGCTTCGGATATGAAGAGGTCAATAATCCCGACAGTGAGGATGTTAATGATATTCTGCAGTATGTAGGCATTGAGAAGACTCAGTTGAGCGGGGGAAAGTTGGTGAAGCAGGACGCCCGTACTGAGTTTAATTTTTCAGCCCTTGCCAAAGGCTATGGATGCGATGCCGTCGCCTATATGTTCAAGCGAAGGGGCGTCACAAATTATATGATTGAGATAGGTGGTGAAATTGATATGTCTGGCACCAATCCACAACACACTCCATGGCGCATCTCTATTGATAAACCAATATTCAGTGCCGATACTGTGATACATGACTCTCAGATGATTGTAGAGCTGACAGATTGCGGTATGGCAACTTCCGGCAACTATCGCAATTTCAAACTGATAGACGGAAATAGGGTGGTACACACCATAGATAGGAATACCGGTCTGCCGGCTATTAATGATATGTTGTCGGCTACGATAATTGTGTTCAGCTCCGAATCGAAAAATAAAGATGTCAAGACCCATAAGTACCCTTGTATGTATGCCGATGCTTTGGCTACGGCTTGTATGTCTATGGGGAGCAGCAAAGCCATCCGCCTCGTGGAATATGAAAATATAGCGGCCATGTTGATACTTGCCGACGGCACCATATACGAGTCGCCTACATTCAAAAAATACGTACGCAAAGTCCAATAAAAAAGAAGGCTTGCCGTTAATCAGCGACAAGCCTTTGTGCGATCTTTATGGATGTGTCACCAAATAATG
Organism: Muribaculaceae bacterium; assembly: GCA_023665425.1. Taxonomy (GTDB): domain Bacteria; phylum Bacteroidota; class Bacteroidia; order Bacteroidales; family Muribaculaceae; genus Lepagella. The sequence continues at coordinate 896,663 of JAMPDX010000001.1, read as the reverse complement.
ACACGTTCTTGTGGAGGCAAATACATGGGGCTTCCGGGGCGTATGTCGAATACATTTATGAATGGAGCGAGGTTGCGGAGGGTGGCATTGACACGCAGGCGCCCCAAGCTGTGAGGGTCGCTCTTGGTCCGTACAAGTATCTCCTCGGGGCGAATATTATCGGCCCACAGCAGGGCATATTGCAGATAGAAGCTCTTGAGGTCAACATCCTCCTTCGTAGACTCCTGATAGGCAGTGAGGGCAATACGCAAACCTCCCTGGTCGGCAATATTCTCGCCTAATGTGAAGCGGCCATTGGCATGCACGCCGGGTGCTACTTCTATAGCGTCAAACTGGGCTACGAGCTTGTCAGCGAGAGTATTGAACCTCTCAGCATCCTCCGGGCTCCACCACTCATTCAGATTGCCGGCGGCATCAAAGCGGCGCCCCTGGTCGTCAAATCCATGAGTCATTTCATGACCTATGACTACTCCTATGGCACCATAATTTAATGCATCCTTGGCTGTAATATCGAAGTATGGAGGCTGCAATATCGCTGCAGGGAAGCATATCTCGTTAACTATGGGACTGTAATAGGCATTGACCGTCTGCGGGTTCATAAACCATTCGCTCTTATCTACCGGTTTGCCTAATTTGTTATAATTGTCGCGGCAGTACCACACAGAAGCACGATAGACATTTTCCAGATAGGAGAGAGATTTGTCGATATGTATCTCGCTATAATCCTTCCACTTATCCGGGTATCCGATTTTCACGGTCAGCTTATTCAGTTTGTCAATGGCCTTATGTTTGGTATCATCGCTCATCCAGCTGAGCTCACGTATTTGCTTGGCCAGAGCTTTGCGAAGATTTGCAACAAGCTCTGATGCATATTGCTTGTTCTCTTCCGGGAAATATTTCTCCACATATAGCTTTCCGACCGCCTCACCGAGCATGGAAGTAGGTATTACCATAGCCCTCTTCCAGCGGGGTTGCTGCTCCACTATGCCACTCATGGTCACATCATACATTTGGAATGAAGCATCAATAAAGTCGTCACTCAGTAAGCCGGTGGCGGTGTTTACGGCCTGAAATGTGATGTAGTCCTTGATAGCCCGGGCATCGAGAGTGGGGAGATAATCCATGAGTGATGTGATATATTGCACACTTGATATGTTGAGGGAGTCAAACTCTGCTATCTTCAATTCGCTGAAGTATGTCTGCCAATCGATAGCCTGATATTGAGCTTTCAGGTCAGCGTAGCTTATAGGATTGTCTGAGAGTGTGGGGTCGCGCCTCTCCTCGCGGGTCTTCTTCTCTTTAGCGAGCCGAGTCTCAATGGCGATGATATTGTCGTATGCTCTCTCGCGAGCTGCTTCATCATAGCCTATGAGTTCAAATAACCTATGGATGTATGTCTTATAGGCAGCCAATATTTTGGCATTATTCTCGTTTTCCTCAAGATAATAGTCTCTATCGCCGAGTCCAAGCCCACCTTCTCCCAGATGAAGGATATTCATGTCTGAATCCTTGGGCGAAGGGCCAACGCCGCTGCTAAAGAAGGTTGATGCGATACCTAAATGTATGTAAGCCATGAGTTTGGCAAAACCCTGAGGTGTGCTCAAATCCGCACCTTCGATTTTGTCCAACTGGCTTTGCAGTGGGGTGCTCCCCTCGGCATTCAGTCTGTCGGCATCCATACCCATCTCGTACAGGTCAGCCACCTTTTGCGCTATGGTGTCCGGCTTTTTACTCTCCTCAGTCTTGGAGAGGTTTAGTATGAGTTCCTTGATGCGGGTTCGATTATTCTCTCTTAGCAGATCAAACATACCGAAGCGAGCGAACTCTTTGGGCAGTGGATGGGCCTTTTTCCATCCACCGCAGGCATAGTCATAAAAGTCCTGTGAGGGGCTTATTGAAGGGTCGAGATTAGTCTCGTCTATCCCATGTTTAGTTATCTTGTCTTGCATTGAATTCTAAGTAATTAAATGGTAAGAGGCTGTTCAATTTAAATTTGAGCAGACACTTATATAGGTGTTTATGTCAGTTTGTCAAGCCGCAACTGAGCTAATTCCCACACGCTTATTTCGTTCTCCATGGCTTTCTGAAGGGCAGAATATTGCTCCAACACTTCAGCTGAACTGTCGCCGGCGGCGAGTTTCTCCTCCAGAGCCTTAATATCTGCTTCATATTTCTCTATCCGCTGCTCAGCTTCTTTAACATCTTTCTCAGCACGCTTGACGAGTTTTTGTTGTTCCTTTTGCTCTGCGTATGAAAGTGTTTTGGCCGGTTTGGGCACAGGTTTGGGAGCCGATGAAGCAGTGTGTTCTGTATGTCCGGGTGTATTTTTAATAACGGGCTTCGATGGCTGTTTGTTCGCTTCAAGGTCATTAAGCGATTCTATCTTTTTGCTTTGGAGAAAGTCATAAATTCCGCCTAAATGCTCTTTGACCTTGCCACCTCCAAACTCATATACCTTGTCCACCAGACCGTCAAGGAATTGACGGTCATGGCTCACTACAATCACAGTGCCGTCAAAAGCCTTGACTGCATCTTTGAGGATATCCTTGGTACGCATATCCAGGTGGTTTGTGGGCTCATCGAGTATAAGCAGGTTCATAGGCTCAAGGAGCAGGCGTATCATGGCCAGGCGGGTCTTTTCGCCACCGGAGAGCACCTTCACTTTCTTGTCTGAGGCCTCGCCGCCAAACATGAAGGCTCCCAATATGTCGCGCACTTTGGTACGCATATCGCCGGTAGCCACATGGTCAATGGTGTCGAATACAGTGATTTCAGTATCGAGCAGTTGAGCCTGGTTTTGGGCAAAATAGCCGATGTTAACATTATGGCCTATTTTGAGGGAGCCGTCAAATGGTATCTCGCCCATGATGCACTTCACCAATGTAGACTTGCCCTCACCGTTCTTGCCGACAAAAGCTACCTTTTCCCCTCTTTTAAGGGTGAAAGAGGCTCCGCTGAACACTTGATGACTGCCATATCTTTTGCCCACGTTATCCAAGATCAGAGGGTAGTCGCCGGAACGTGGAGCGGGCGGGAACTTCAAGCGCAGGGCAGAATTATCCACCTCATCCACTTCGATAGGTACAATCTTCTCCAGCTGCTTGATACGGCTCTGCACCTGGTTGGACTTGGTGGGCTTATACCTGAAGCGCTCTATGAAGTCTTTGATTTCGGCTATTTGCTTCTGCTGGTTCTCGTATGCACGTTGTTGCTGCTCCACCCGCTCTTTGCGCAGTTCCACAAACTTGGAGTAGTTAACGCGATAGTCGTATGCTTTGCCGCAAGATATCTCGATGGTACGGTTAGTGACATTGTCAATAAATGCACGGTCGTGGCTCACAAGCAGAACGGCTTTGGCTTTCTGTGCAAGAAACTGTTCGAGCCATTGGATAGATTCGATGTCAAGATGGTTTGTAGGCTCGTCGAGAAGCAATACATCGGGCTTCTGAAGGAGGATTTTGGCCAGCTCAATACGCATACGCCAGCCCCCGGAGAACTCTGCTGTAGGTCTGTTGAAATCGCTTCGCAGGAAGCCAAGACCGGTGAGTGTGCGCTCCATTTCGGCTTCGATGTTATCTACCCCTTCTATCTCCACTCGCTCTTGCAGATATGTCAGCCTTTCAATCAGCTTGGCATATTCGCCAGACTCATAGTCAGTGCGTTGCGCGAGTTCGGAGCTTATCTCTTCGATATTATTTCGATATTCTATCAGATGACCGAAGACCTTGCGTGTCTCATCGAGTACCGTGGTCTCATCGGCTATGTTCATCTGCTGTGGCAGGTAGCCTATCGTTATGCCCTCCTGTCGCGCCACAGTGCCCTCGGTAGGGGACTGCAGCCCGGCAATGATTTTCAGCAATGTGCTCTTCCCGGCGCCATTTTTTCCGACAAGAGCGATTTTATCGGTGGCATTGATTACTGCATTTATCCCGCTGAACAGCGGGCGTGCCGAAAACTCAACGCCCAGATTTTGTATTGATATCATGATTAGTCATTTTATTAAATAAGCCCGAAGGGCCGTTTGCCATGTGGGCGAAGCTCAATCCATTGTGATGGTTGGCAGGGAACTGTCTTTATCAGCAAAGGGGTCTAACTGCTTGCCGGGGCGCCCTTGAGAGGTGAAGGCTCCCTTCTTGTAGCCGTTCCAGTCGTTGTAAACCTCCGGCTCCCAGTATAATACCCCAAGAAAACGATTGTCGGCGATGCTGTTTGCAAGATTAAGACATCCTCTCAAGAAATCCGCACATTCATTTACGTATGAGTTGCCCATACCCACTTCGCATAGTATGACATCCTTGTCGTATCGGCTTATGCAAGATACCATGTTGGCGCGGCAGCTGTTTAACATGGCGGTGTAATTAATTGGCTCGGGGTACAAAGACATGCCGATGACGTCATAACGTGCACCATTGTTTTTGAGAATATCGAATAGCCAGGTGAAGAGGCTTTGATCCTGCCCATTCTGCAGGTGTATTATCACCTTTGCATCGGGGTAAACACCCTTCACGGCATCATATCCGGAGTTGACAAGGCTCGCATACCCGGCAGGGTTCTTATCTGCTTGACCGTATGGCCAGAGCATTCCGTTGCCCGTCTCATTGCCTACCTGCACCCATTTCACTGTCACGCCTTCATTCTTCAACGCTGTGAGGAAATCAGTAGTATGCGCTGACACAGCTTGGCATAATTCATTCAGGTTCATGCCTTGCCATGCAGCCGGAATAGTTTGCTTTGACGGATCGGCCCAATCGTCGGAGTAATGGAAGTCAATCATAAGATCCATGCCTAATTGTTGTGCACGTTTTGCCTTAACAAGTACATCCTGCAGGCCGCAGTAGTTGTTAGGGGGATTGACCCATACACGCAGACGTATGGTGTTTATTCCTTTGCTTTGCAATATATGCAGGCAATCCTGCTCCGTACCGTTGTCATTATAGAACCTTATACCCTGTGCCTCCATCTCTGTCAGCCAGCTCACATCGGCTCCTTTGACAAGTGAAAATTCCACAGAGGTGTATGTCGGTTGATTGTTTTCACTCTTAGTGGCCGTAACATCCCCCTCTTCAATAGTTGCCTCGGGTTGCTCAGAAGAGCAAGCAACCAGTCCGAGCATGCATATAAAGGTTACGTAAAATGCAAGTATCTTATTCATAATTAGATAAACTATGAAGACTAAACTAATCGTTAAATCTTTTCAGTATGGGGCTATATGCATCTATGCGGCGGTCACGTAAGAAAGGCCACCAACGCCGTACCTGCTCGCTGCGAGAGAGATTGACATCAATGAGGCACAATTCCTCGCTTTCATCGGACAGCTCACATAAAAATTCACCCTGTGGACCAGCCACAAAGCTGTTGCCCCAGAATTGGATACCACCGGTAGCACCTGATGGGTCAGTCTCGTAACCCACACGATTTACCGAAATCAGCGGTAGCCCGTTGGCTACGGCGTGCCCGCGTTGCACAGTAATCCAAGCCTCCTGCTGGCGTCGCTGCTCGTCGATGGAGTCTGATGACTCGAAGCCTATTGCGGTGGGATATATCAGTATTTCTGCGCCGCTGAGAGCCATAATGCGGGCAGCCTCGGGATACCACTGGTCCCAACATACAAGCACACCGAGATTGCCCAAAGAGGTCTTTATCGGGCGGAAACCAAGGTCGCCTGGTGTGAAGTAGAATTTCTCATAATAAGCCGGATCATCAGGTATGTGCATTTTGCGATAGATGCCGGCGACAGAGCCATCCTTCTCAAGGACAACGGCTGTGTTATGGTACAGTCCGGGAGCTCGCTTTTCGAAGAATGATGTTACGATAACCACACCATACCGCTTGGCTAATTCGGCATATCGACTCACCTGTGACCCACCTACGGCGATATCTCCGGCCATGTTGAAGGTGTCCACATTTTCTGTCTGACAGAAATAGGGGCCGTCATGTAGCTCGGAGAGCACAATAAGTTGTGCTCCGTGGGAGGCTAAATTCTCGATGGATTCTGCGTTTTTAGCTCTGTTTCCCTCTATATCATCTGTATAATGAAGTTGGACTATGCCTACTTTAATATTTCTATCTGTCATAGTTGAAGTAAAAATTAAAAGATAAGTGTAAAAACAGTATGTAATCAACTGCTTAACTGCATTGTTGCGCAGTGTAGCGAGCCATGCTGTCGAATTAATGCAGTGCAATCTATGGGCTCGATAATGCGGTCCGGGTAGACTATTCCGATAATCTTGCAGGCCAGGTCATCGAGGCGAGGTTGATTGTATGTAGGCACGAGGACTGCCTTGTCTGTCACCAAATAGTTGGCGTAGGTGGCGGGGAGCCTATGGCCGTCAGTCTCATCATATATAGGCTCCGGCAGTGGCAATTCCACTAAATTGTATGGATTACCCGAGGGGGTGCGCATTTGCATCAACTGAACCTTCATCCGTTCAAGCTCTTCGTAATGCTCATCCTCGCTGCGATGGCAACCCACATATAGTATGGTTTCATCGGGACACATCCTTGCCAATGTGTCAATATGGCTATCGGTGTCGTCTCCGGCAAGGTTGCCATAATCAAGCCATAGGAAATGGTTGACGCCTAAGGTTTTGGTAAGTATATCTTCAACCTCTACTTTAGATAATCCGCCATTGCGATTGGGGGAACACAGGCAGCTGCTCGTTGTCAATAAAGTGCCCGCTTCATCGACCTCTACCGACCCTCCCTCCAAGACATATCCCAGACAGTTACGATAGCCGTTGGCCGGGTAATTTGACGAGCCGGGCCCAAACAGTTTGTTGGTGACAAGGTTATCCTTGTTGGCCGCAAATTTCAGCCCCCAGCCGTTAAATCCGAAGTCCGTCAATCGCAGCTCTCCGGAATTATTCTTCAAGGTCAATGGTCCATAATCGCGTATCCAAGTATCATTGTACTCGGCCTCAATCAAGCCAACAGTGCGTATGAGGTCTTGTGGCAGTATCTTCATAGCATATTCCACGGAGGGGACAAGCAACATCGGCTTGGCATCGTGTGCTGTGAGAGTCCGCAGTATGTCTATGTAGCAACGATGCACATCATTGAGCATATAGGCCCAATCCGTGTCCTCATGAGGGAGTGTCATGAGGACACCCCTCTGGGACATCCATTCCGGTACTAACTTATAATTTGTCTTAATATTCATACTCATCCTCCAGAGCTTCCCAACAGGTCTCTTCTTCATCAAAGCGTTGTGAACAATAGTCCACAAACCCATTTTTTTCGGTTGTATCCTGCTCCTTGCACCACGCCTTGTAGACAGTTTTCAGTTCAGGGTCATCGAGCAAAAGACGCTTAAATTCGCTCTCTGCAATATCTATAGAACGAGCATTTTGCAGCACATGTTCAAAAATATCTATTAAATCCATTGTTCAAAAATCCTAATATTTGTGTAGATAGCACAAAAGAGGGATTAAAAATTTGCCAAAGATACCACTATTTTGTCAAATATCCAAAAGAGTATTTAATTTAATTTTAAGGCCCTCACGCCCCAAAATGGTATTAGGGAAGATAGCCGATGCCTCGTTGAGGAACACACGGTCATCCTTGTATCGCGATGAATAATGCCCTGTCAGCAACCACTTGGCGCCACATGCTTTTGCCATCATTGCTGCCTGAGCGGCTGTGGAGTGCCCTCGCTTCTTGGCGTCAGCCTCATGCTCCATAGTGTAGGTAGTCTCATGATAAAGGAGGTCTACCGGACCTATCTGTTGAGCAAGTGCCGGCTTATAGGCTGTGTCGCCTATGTGGGCGTAACTTACTGAAGGCGAAGGCGCTTTGGTCAGCATTACATTGGGTATAACGGTACCATCAGGTTTGACAAAATCCATGCCGGCCTGCAAGTATTGCATATTCTTAACCGGCACCCCATGAAAATCGCACATAGCCTTATCTATATGGCGAGGCTTGGGCTTCTCCTCAAATACATATCCCACGCATGGCACACGATGGTCAAGGGGTATACTTCTGACTGTGAAATGCTTATCTTCATACACCTGCTGAGGCTTAAACGGATTGACTTCTACAAAGCGCAAATCATAAGATAAATCGCCGCCGAAAAACTCCATTTGTGCTTTTAACCACTCAATGCCGCGTTCGAAAGAATATACAGTTACATATCCCTCTTTGCCTTGAAGCGAGAGAGTGCTTAAGAGCCCGGGCAGCCCTAATACATGGTCGCCGTGGAGATGTGTCAAGAATATGTTGTTAAGACGCTGAAACTTGAGTTTGGAGTGCTGCATCTGTATCTGTGTCCCCTCGCCGCAGTCTATCATATACAGTGACTCACAAATATTGAGTACAGTGCATGAGGGTACATGCCTGAGCGTAGGTTTGGCTGACCCACAGCCCAAAATGTTAACGTCAAAAGTGCTCATATTTATTTATCACATCTGTGAGTAGTCCTTGGCCAGACCTCCGGTGCCGGTCTCCTTGTAGAGTGATGGCAGGTCATGTCCGGTTTCCTTCATTACACGTACGAGTTTATCAAAGCTCACTCGGTGTGTACCATCGGTAAACGAGGCATAAATATTGGCATCCAGGGCACGGGCAGCTGCGTATGCATTGCGCTCAATGCATGGTATCTGCACCAGACCGCACACCGGGTCGCAAGTCATGCCTAAATGGTGCTCCAGACCCATCTCTGCGGCATACTCAATTTGTGCCGGGCTCCCGCCAAACAGCTGACAGGCAGCAGCGGCGGCCATGGCACAAGCAACTCCCACTTCTCCTTGACATCCGACCTCGGCACCCGAAATGGACGCATTTTGTTTCACAACATTGCCAAACAAGCCGGCGGTAGCTAATGCCCTGAGTATCTGTCGCTCATCCAAGTTGCGGCTCTTCCATATATGATAAAGTACTGCCGGGAGCACACCGCATGACCCGCAGGTGGGTGCAGTGACTATAATCCCACCGGATGCATTCTCTTCGCTCACTGCCAAGGCGTAGGCAAACACCAGTCCTCGTGTGCGTAGATTGTCTTTAAAACCTTCAGCCTTAACGTAATATGTGTATGCTTTGCGTCGCAGGTTCAGTGGCCCGGGCAGGCGACCCTCAGTGTTCAGACCGCGTTCCACGGCGCCCTTCATAGTCTCCCATACCTCTTGCAAAAAGCTGCCGATATCCTTCCCCTCGCACTGCTCTACATACTCCCAGTAGCAACGCCCGGTATGCTCGCAGTAGTCGAGGATTTCGGTCATGTTATCCTTATTATATATCTCGGCCAGGCCCTCGCGTGCCACACCTTCCTCCTCAATGGCGCCACCGCCCACAGAGTAGCAAGTCCACTCGTCTGTGGTAAACCCGGTCTCATCCAGCGAGCGGAAAGTCATGCCGTTGGGGTGATATGACAGAAATACATCAGGTTTCCAAATAATCTTTACCGGCATATCACTCTTTTCGAGAGTCTCAATGATAGCAACATCTGTCATGTGCCCCTTGCCGGTAGCGGCCAAAGAGCCATACAGTACCACCTCAAAGCCATGTGCATGAAGATGCGACTTGAGGAAACGTTCTGCGGCAGCTCTGGGTCCCATTGTATGACTTGATGAGGGACCCGTGCCTATTCTATATAATTCGCGTATTGACTTCAAATTACAAGGTTTAATTTATTCACACTCTTATTACATCAACATAGTGATGCTGGATTGTATCATCACTTAAAAGTGTCAGGCAGGTCATTCTCGTAAAGCACTGTGTCGCCTGCGCGCAAGAAGGTAGACAGATATTGCTGTGACTCGGCAAAGGAGTCTACTACCACAATAGCATCCTCAGGCAGTTTATGCTCTGCATTGGCATCGTTGTTGACATCTTCTATACCTTTCAAGAGTGCTTCACGGTTATATTGCCCTACAATGATGGCGACATCAAGTTTCTTTGCAATATGGCGTCCAAGAGCACGATTAAGCTCAAATTCTTTGTCTCCAAGCTCTACCATGCCCGGTGTCACTATTATCCTGCGGCCACCGTCAAAGCGGCTGAGTGCGTCCACAGCCATACGTGAACCCTCCGGATTGGAGTTGAATGCGTCGTCAATGATAGTCACACCTCCGGGTGTGCGCTTTACATTCAGGCGGTGTTCCACTTGCTCTATTTGCGAAACGGCATACTTAATACGTTCAGGCTCAACTCCTAAGCGAAGGGCAATTATGGCTGCTGCCATTAGGTTGGAAATGTTGCATTCACCTATCAATTTGGTATGCAGTTGCAACTTGGTGCCATCCTTACCTGTAACTGTAAAGTCAGTGCCGGATGATGAATAGCTGATGTCGCTTACGGTATAATCTGCATTTTTGGTGTTCACTACGGCATAGCGTTTCACCTCAACATTATCCACCGGCCTGTTGGCGCAATACTCAAAGTCATCATTTACGACAACCAGCCCGTCAGAAGGGAGCGCGTCGGCGAGCTCAAATTTGGTAGACTGCACATTATCAATACTATGAAAAGTCTCCAAGTGCATTGGTCCCACAGCTGTGATGATACCCATCTGCGGGTGTACGATATCGCAAATCTCCTTGATGTCACCTTTCTGCTTAGCGCCCATCTCGCAAATGAAAATCTCATTATAAGGCTTTAAATGTTCACGGATAGTGCGAATTACACCCATCGGGGTATTGAACGAGCCTGGAGTCATGAGTGTGTCATACTTCTCTGACAGTATACGATGTAGGTAGTGTTTGGTGCTCGTCTTGCCAAAGCTGCCGGTGATACCGATAATTTTCAGTTCCGGCATAGCTGCCAAGCGTTGCATCGCATCCTTGCGATAACCATTGTTGATATGCTTCTCTACCGGAGTCATGATGTATGCCGCAATGAGCATTACGAGCCATGATAATATACTGATTAACAGGACTATGGATACAGCACATCGCAGTTCTGTATTCATCATGTCCTTATCTGTAGCCATATATGTCTTTATCATCATGGGCAATGCCCCGGCCAGTGCTATCACACCGGTGCATATATATAGGCGCCACACTCTTTTGGTGAAGACAAGCGGCTTCTTATATTTGGCTCTCAGCAGAACTATCATCTTCACTATCAAGGTGATAGATATAATAATAACCGCTAACCCAGCCGGCAATAAAGTAGCCATGCATAAGAAAAGACAAGCCACATCTACCAGCCTCCATGCCGGCATATAATGCGTCTTAAGCCAACGCATAAAGCGCTCCGGACGATATGAATTCTGCTGAAATATATGTATGTCTCTCTTGAAGTTAAGCAACATATATATGCTGCAAATCAGGTAAATAACACTGATTAATATGATATTGGTTACACTCATGCCAATTCTTTGCTTAAGAATGATTTTACTACTGCTCTAAAGCCGCCTGGATTATCAAGGAAACTGTAATGACCACACCCCGCGAATGATACAAGACCTGCATCCGGTATCAGTTTCTCCATCTTCTTGGCATCAGAGAGTGGGGTAGCGGTGTCATTCTCGCCCCATATAAGCAGTGTAGGAGCCTTGATGTCAGGCATTACATGACACAGATCCTCGTTTACACATTTGCTCAATATGGCACGCATCATTGCAGTCGCATTATTATAGTCAGACGAACCGCGTTTGGCGCGTGCCTGCTCTATTTTGCGTTGCGCTCCTTGTTTGCCATATATAAGGGGATACAGCTTCTTGGCCGCCTTATATGAATACACTTTAAAACACCAGCTTAATGAGTGGTGCGGCCTGACCCCGGCAGAGTCTACAAGGAGCACCTTATTGGTCTTGTTGCGCGAAGAATACAATATACTTATACGCCCGCCGAACGAATGTCCAAGTAATATCGGGTTTGTAATTTCCAATTGCTTGAAGGCCTGCTCCACATACCGGGTATAATCCTCTATACCCCACACGGACGTAGGTTCATCGCTTTTGCCAAAGCCGGGGAGATCAAAGCTGTAGACATGCATCTTGCCCTCCAACAGCTTGCGTATACTTGCCACTGTTGAGAGGTTGCAGCCCCACCCATGAAGCAATACAATAGTAGGTCCGGCTACCGGTCCTGACTCATCGTAATGCAAATTTAGGCCATTAATATTTATATCCTTCTCCATAAGTGTCTCACTTTAAAAAGACTCATTTCAAAATACAAAATTAACAAAAAAATCCTATTTGCCAAAATAGAACGCCCGACTACAATCAAAATATACGCCCAAAGTCACAAAACAAACCAAGAAATGTCTCGCCCAATGTGTGTCGGCAAACCCCGTGTTCAATAATAGTTGAGAGCGACGCACTATATTTTTTACAAAAAATCCCTTTTTTTCACTTTTTTTTATTAAATTTGCACTTCCTAAGATGTTTCTCGCTTGTTATATTAGTACGCGCTCATCTATCAGTATGGTACACGCTGTTATATTTATACTATAATCGTAGAGTTAATATGTGGGTATCATAGGGTTAATGATGACAAGAAATTAAATATTAGGCGGTTAGTTTAATGAATATATAAACCAAATTATATATAAATAATTTATGGCAAAGAAAATTTATACATTTGGCGACGGTAAGGCCGAAGGTAACGCACAAATGCGTAACCTGCTCGGTGGCAAAGGTGCCAACCTCGCCGAGATGAATCTGCTCGGTATGCCCGTACCTCCCGGATTCACTATCACTACCGAAGTTTGTACTGAATACACCCAGCAGGGTCGCGATGCTGTCGTTGCCGACATCAAAAATGATGTTGAGGCCGCTATCGCTCACGTTGAAAACCTCACCGGTAAAAAGTTTGATGACCCCAAGAATCCCCTGCTCGTCTCCGTACGTTCAGGTGCTCGCGCATCAATGCCCGGTATGATGGACACAGTCCTCAACCTCGGTATGAACGATGCCACAGTAGAGTCATTGGCCGAGAAGAGCGGTAACCCCCGCTTCGCATGGGACAGCTATCGTCGTTTCGTACAGATGTATGGTGATGTAGTCCTTGGCATGAAACCCAAAAGCAAGACTGATATCGATCCCTTCGAGGAGATAATGGATAAAGTTAAAGAGGAAAAAGGGGTTAAGTTTGACAACGAACTCGACGTCGATGACCTCAAAGAGCTCGTCAAGCGCTTCAAAGCTGCGGTGCTTGACTATACCGGTAAAGACTTCCCCGAGTCTGCCTGGGAGCAGCTCTGGGGCGGTATCTGCGCCGTATTTGACTCATGGATGAACGAGCGCGCTATCCTCTATCGCCGCATGAACCAAATCCCCGAAGAATGGGGTACTGCAGTAAACGTGCAGGCAATGGTTTACGGTAACATGGGCGACAACTCAGCTACCGGCGTTGCATTCTCTCGCGACGCTGCCACAGGCGAAAACATATTCAACGGTGAATACCTGATCAATGCACAGGGTGAAGACGTTGTTGCCGGTGTACGTACACCTCAGCAGATTACCGTAGAAGGCTCACGTCGTTGGGCTAAACTGCAAGGCATCTCCGAAGAGGTTCGCGCCTCTAAGTATCCCTCACTCGAAGAGAGCATGCCTACTTGTGCCGCCGAGCTCATCGCTATTGCAAATCGTCTGGAAGACTACTACAAAGACATGCAAGACATGGAGTTCACAATCCAGGACGGCAAGCTCTGGATGCTCCAGACTCGTAACGGCAAGCGTACCGGTTCAGCTATGGTTAAGATTGCCATGGACCTTCTCCGCGCCGGCGAAATCGACGAAAAGACATGTCTGCTGCGCATGGAGCCCCAAAAGCTCGACGAGCTGCTCCACCCCGTATTCGACAAAGACGCCCTCAAACACGCTAAGGTAATGGCCAAGGGCCTTCCCGCATCTCCCGGTGCAGCTGCCGGCCAGATAGTATTCCAAGCAGAAGACGCCGAGGCATGGGCCGAGAAGAAAAAGAAAGTGGTACTTGTACGTATCGAGACAAGCCCCGAAGACCTCCGTGGTATGGCTGTTGCTCAAGGTATCCTCACAATGCGCGGCGGTATGACAAGCCACGCTGCCGTTGTGGCTCGCGGTATGGGTAAATGCTGCGTATCAGGTGCCGGCGAAATCGTAGTCGACTACAAAGCCAAAACACTCACAATGGGTGACAAGACTTACAACGAAGGCGACTGGATCTCACTCAACGGCTCAACAGGTGATGTATATGATGGCCAAGTACCCACAACAGAGCCCGAGCTCGGTGGCGACTTCGGCGCTATTATGAACCTCGCAGCAAAATACACCAAGACACTCGTGCGCACTAACGCCGACACACCCCGCGATGCCAAGCAGGCACGCCACTTCGGTGCTCAGGGTATAGGTCTGTGCCGCACAGAGCACATGTTCTTCGAAGGCGATCGTATCAAAGCAGTACGCGAAATGATACTCGCATCCGATGAAGAAGGACGCCGCGTAGCTCTCGCCAAACTCCTACCCATGCAACGCAGCGACTTCGAAGGCATCTTCGAAGCAATGGATGGCCTTGGCGTTACAATTCGTCTGCTCGATCCTCCCTTGCACGAATTCGTACCTCATCAGACTGCTACCCAGAAAGAGCTCGCCGAAGAAATGGGCCTCACACTCGAAGAAGTTAAAGCAAAAGTGGACAGCCTCGAAGAATTCAACCCCATGCTCGGTCACCGCGGATGTCGCCTCGGTATTACATATCCCGAAATCACCGAGATGCAAACACGCGCCATCATCGAAGCCGCACTCAACTGCAAAGCCCGTGGCATCGAAGTACACCCCGAAATCATGGTGCCCCTCGTAGGTACACTCAAAGAGCTGCAGCATCAGGCCAACGTCATCAATACAACTGCCGGACAGGTATTTGACGAAAGAGGTGACTCACTGCCCTACAAGATCGGTACAATGATCGAAGTGCCCCGTGCAGCCCTCACCGCTAACCAGATAGCAGAAGTGGCAGACTTCTTCTCATTCGGTACCAATGACCTTACCCAGATGACATTTGGTTACTCACGCGACGACGCACCCAAATTCCTCAAATACTACAAAGAGAAAGGCATCATCAAAGTTGATCCCTTCGAAGTACTTGACCAGGAAGGTGTTGGCCAGCTCGTAGAGATGGGTGTCAAGAAAGGCCGTGCCACCAAGCCCGAGCTGAAAGTCGGCATCTGCGGCGAACACGGCGGCGAGCCCAGCTCCGTCAAGTTCTGTGCCAAACTCGGCATGAACTACGTCAGCTGCTCCCCCTACCGAGTGCCCATCGCCCGCGTAGCCGCGGCCCAGGCTGCCATCGAAGATTAAGCGACTATCGCTCATTATAAGACACTTAGGCGATAAGTTCTCTAATTTTAGAGGCTTATCGCCTAAGATATTTTTAGAGGGTATGTGCAAACCAACACGAAAGT
>JAMPDX010000001.1:802440-881242 GCA_023665425.1 Muribaculaceae bacterium | reverse complement strand
AAAGAACTCTCGTTATTTGATGATTTTTAAACTAACGCGATTTTATCGCACCAGTTGTATTCGCATATAAAAAACTTATTTATGATATAACCGGCGGATTTAATTATTATAAAAGCAACGATGATTATACAAATTCTCAGTCATGGTATAATTTTTCAAACGGAGACCTATATAAGAATCAGAAAGTTACTGATGCTGATTTATCTACGTGCGGCGGCTTTGTAACCTTAAGGTCTGTATATGCGGTAGAGAACAAAACCATATCTAATTCATTTGGCTATTCAGGCTTCAATTCCCCCCATAATCACACCTCCATGTTAACCTCATACACGCCACAATTGTATGACTCTGAAAACGACTATCGCTTTACCGCCAATTCAAAATACAGCTTAACATGGGAAGGTTTTTATAATTGGAAATTCAATAATTGATATAGTATTGTCATAGAAACTACCGCAATCTACACTCGATTTAAAAGTACAAGTAATTACTCTTATAATATTAATCAGGATGTAATAAACAATGCTTTAGACAGAAGCTGGCGCTATGGATTTTATTCACTATCGCAAAAGCAGTTGGGGTCTCATTCTTTTGGAATATCTTTAGCTTCATATGCTCAAGGGAATATTGTGAATTATACCGGTACGACACCAAGTACAGTACATGTCCAAGAGATTAATTCTCAGTTTAGGTTCATAACAAACCTGATGTTTAATAGCATTTGGCTTCAAGGTAATTTATCTTTACGCCATCAGTATAACAAATTAAATCAACTAATTAAAAATCACATAAATCCGCATATTTTCATTGTTGCAGGCATGAGGTTTAATGCCAGACAGTCTGCAAATATGTCAGCCGAATATGCGTTTGGGCATATTCCTCTCTCTCAATTGACTCCCACAATTGTGCAAATAAATAATATTGATGCTCTTCGTGGTAATCCTGATTTAGGCAATTTCAGGATGTTCCAGTTAAGTTTGCAATATCAATACCTATTCTCTAATAACTTTGCCGGTGCTGTACATGGCTCATTTCACCGAGAAAGCTCAATTATCACTCCATATTATATAGAAGAGCAAACTCCAAATGGAGAGCTCATGGTCCGGAATTTAATTAATGCCGGCTTCTACAACAAATTTACTTATGGTGTAAATCTGACCGGTAAATTTTTAAACAATCATCTAATAGTTCACGCATTGTTAACAGGCAATAAGGCAGCCAGAAGGGGACCGGTAGATTTTAATGGCGATTATTTAACTTTTAATATCGATGCGTCATATAACTTGAAGGGTTGGTATACAAGTATATTCTATAATTATCGCACAAAGGGATGCTATACATATGGCTATGCAGAAAAACCAAATTACTATGGCTTACAGATAGGTTGGAGCAACGGGACATTAAACATAAAAGGTTCTGTCGCCAATCCATTCTCTAATAGTTGGTATTCCGGATATGCCTTGTTAATTGACAACAATTATCGCAATAAATCATACAATTTTGGAGAAGCGTACAAGCGCAACTTTATGATAAATGTTGTTTACACATTCTCTTATGGTAAGAAAATCAAAAATGGAGATGAAGTAAACCAACTCTCCGGTTCAAGTTCGGCTATTCTTAAATAATGCAGTTTACACGCCAACAAGATACGATGCAATGCGGGGCGGCATGCCTGACAATGATTTGTAATCATTTCGGCATCCGGAAATCCTTGAATTATATCGCTAAATTGTGTAATCCGGCTAAAGATGGGCTTTCAATGCTCGCCATTGCAAATGCCGCAGATAAACTTAATTTTGAAACGGCAACAGTTCAAACCTCTGTTGACCGACTAAAACAATTACCTTTACCTGCAATATTACACTGGAATCAAAATCATTTCGTTGTCCTACATAAGATTTCTAAGCATCGCGATAAATTTCATATTGCAGATCCGGGAAAAGGGAAAATCACATATTCTCGCAGTGAGTTTGAACAACATTGGTTGACAAATTCTGATTCCGGCGTGGTTATGCTTTTCCATCATGAAAAAAGTACTGCCGATTATAAGACTAAAAAGGATGGTCGCAATCTTCCTCTGAAATTTCTTTTAAAGTATTTCATCCAATATAGGCACTATTTTTTTCAGATATTTTTAGGCCTTCTTCTCGGATGTTTTCTACAACTATTATTACCATTCCTAACACAATCAATTGTTGACATAGGCATTGTTAACAACAATATTAATGTCATCAAACTAATCCTTTTAGGTGAAGTTATAATTATTATCAGCCAAGCAATAACAGATTTCCTTAGGAGATGGATATTGCTTCATGTATCAATGAGGATTAACATTTCTCTAATCAGCGATTTTTTCATAAAGATTTTGCGATTGCCAATGTCATTTTTCGATACAAAGCTGACCGGAGATTTGATACAACGAATGAGCGACCATAATAGAATTCAAAACTTTC
Source organism: Muribaculaceae bacterium (assembly GCA_023665425.1). Lineage (GTDB taxonomy): Bacteria > Bacteroidota > Bacteroidia > Bacteroidales > Muribaculaceae > Lepagella. Next base: position 878,789 of record JAMPDX010000001.1, on the reverse strand, counting down.
TAACTACACAAGCTTTAGGATTTGTTTTTACCATAATCAGCTTCATCATCCTTGGAATTGTTCTTTTAATTTATAACACTACAATATTTTCAATCTTTATATTTAGCAGTTTATTATATGCATTGTGGATATGGTCATTTCTTAAAAAAAGGAAAATTATTGATTATTGCCAATTTGAACAACAATCCATAAATCAGAATAAAACATATCAGTTCTTTACTAATATACAAGAAATTAAATTACAAAACTGTGAACGCAGGCGTAGACATGAATGGGAAGATGTTCAAGCAGAATTATTCCTAATTCAAATGCGTTCACTAAAATTGCAACAAACCCTTGAAGCAGGAAACCTCTTTATTAATGAATTAAAAAACATTATAATAACATTTGTAACAGCATACTCCGTGATATCCGGAAATATGACTTTGGGTGCCATGCTTGCTATACAATTTATAATCGGACAACTTAATTCTCCGGTACGACAAATAATGGAATATATTTATGCACTTCAAGATGTAAAAATATCATTGGAACGTATAAATGATATCCATGAACAACGTACAGAGGAAGAATTAAGTAAAAATATTACGGTTTATCATTCTTCTGATAAAAATATTATATTCGAAAATGTGTGTTTCAAATATAACACTAACGATATTTCGAATGTTTTAAATCACATATCAGTAGAGATAGAGAATAAAAAGGTAACGGCAATAATTGGACCGTCGGGTAGCGGTAAATCTACCTTAATAAAACTAATGCTCGGCTATTATAATGTGGAATGCGGAACAATTAATGTTGCGGGTTTGAATCTAACGTCATATAATATGAAATGGTGGAGAGATAAATGTGGCGCAGTATTACAAGACGGAGCAATTTTTTCAGAATCAATTGCCAGAAATATTGCAATTGATGATAACGATATAAACTCTGAGTTACTCATTGAATCGGCTAAAATGGCTAATATACATGACTATATAATGAGTTTGCCTTTAGGATATAATACAATTATCGGCAACGACGGTATAGGACTAAGCCAAGGGCAAAAACAGCGAATTCTCATTGCTCGTGCCATTTACAAACAGCCGGACTTCTTATTTTTGGATGAGGCGACCAATGCCTTGGATGCCAATAACGAAATGGAGATTGTAACAAATTTGAGTCAGTTTTTCAAAGGACGAACGGTAATTATTGTTGCGCATAGACTATCAACTGTAAAAAATGCAGATAAAATATTAGTATTGAACAATGGCAGTATTGTCGAATCGGGAAAACATGAAGATTTAATTAAGCTTAAATCACATTATTTTAATCTTGTTAAAAATCAATTAGAATTAGGACTGTGAAACATAATAATAATGAGCATCGTTCTCCTAAAATAAATAATCTGTTATCTAAAAAGCCAAATAAGTTATTATTATTGAATGGTATTTGGATGCTGATTTTGACATTAATAATTATTGCTGCCGGCTTTGTTTTTTTAAATTATAAATAGATTCTCTAACGCTTTGTATTACAATTATAGGTCGCGGACAAAGTATATGTGCATTTTAAGGTTTTGAATTTTGTTGAGATTCAGATTCGTGATAATGGAGTGCGGTACCCACTATACTGAAGAACGAATCTGAAGGTCGACAAAAGACTTTTCAGAAAATAAACATATACTTTGTTGTGCACGACCTATAGATGAGCATCTCGCTGAGGATAACGGGCTTCGCCATGTATACTGCGCAAGATGTTCTAAAGTATATTGCCAGCTATGATTTCTGTGCGTATAGCTCTGGTTATGTTTATGTCAGTGAGCGGTAGCGGATGCGGGTGGGGGTAACGTTGCCGTCGCGTTTGCGTTTGTATTCCTCGTATTCGGAGTATGAGCCTTCGTAATATACCACTTTACTATCTCCCTCGAAGGCAAGTATGTGGGTGGCAATACGGTCGAGGAACCAACGGTCGTGGCTCACTACAACTGCACACCCGGCGAAATTCTCCAGACCCTCTTCGAGAGCACGCAGGGTGTTGACATCAATGTCGTTGGTAGGCTCGTCGAGCAGCAGCACATTACCTTCTTCTTTGAGAGCCATAGCCAGATGTAAGCGGTTGCGCTCTCCACCGGAGAGGACACCAATCTTCTTTTCCTGGTCTGCCCCGGTGAAGTTGAATTTACTCAGATAAGCGCGAGCATTCATATCTCTGCCCCCCATGCGGAAGCTCTCCACTCCTTGACTGATAACCTCATATACCGTCTTCTCAGGGCTGAGATCTTTGTGTGTCTGGTCTACATAGGCTATCTTCACTGTCTCACCTACCTCAAATGTGCCCTTGTCTGCCTGTTCCTGACCCATAATGAGGCGGAATAGGGTAGTCTTACCGGCACCATTGGGGCCTATGACACCCACTATACCATTGGGAGGAAGCATGAAATCGAGGTCAGAGAACAGGAGCTTGTCTCCATAAGCCTTCTGCAAACCTTTTGCTTCAATTACCTTATTGCCGAGGCGGGGGCCATTGGGGATGTATATTTCGAGTTTCTCCTCGCGTTCTTTCTGGTCTGCATTAAGCAGAGCATCGTAGCTTGCAAGACGTGCCTTACCCTTTGCATGACGGGCCTTGGGAGCCATGCGTACCCATTCCAGTTCACGCTCCAGGGTCTTGCGGCGCTTGCTGGCTTGCTTCTCCTCCATAGCCATGCGTTTGGTCTTCTGGTCGAGCCATGATGAGTAATTGCCTTTCCATGGGATACCCTCTCCACGGTCGAGCTCAAGAATCCACCCGGCCACATGGTCAAGGAAGTATCTGTCGTGAGTCACGGCGATTACTGTGCCCTTGTATTGCTGCAGGTGCTGCTCCAGCCAATCGATAGACTCGGCATCGAGGTGGTTGGTAGGTTCGTCGAGCAGGAGCACATCGGGCTCTTGCAGTAACAGCCGACAGAGGGCTACACGGCGGCGCTCACCCCCGGAGAGGTGAGATATCTTCTGATCTTCCGGCGGACAGCGCAGGGCGTCCATAGCGCGCTCCAGACGACTGTCGAGGTTCCATGCATCACAGGCATCAAGCTTGTCTTGGAGCTCTGCCTGGCGCTCCATGAGCTTCTCCATCTTATCGGGGTCTTCGAGCACGTCAGGGTCGCCGAAGGCCTCATTCACCTTGTCAAACTCAGCGAGCAAGTCGAGAGTGGGTTGCATACCCTCCTGCACCACCTCCTTGACAGTCTTCTCGGGATCGAGCTTCGGGTCCTGCTCCAGATAACCCACTGAATATCCGGGTGAGAATACAACCTCACCTTGATAGCTCTTGTCAAGCCCGGCGATAATCTTCATCAGGGTAGACTTACCCGAGCCGTTAAGACCTATGATGCCAATCTTTGCACCATAGAAGAAGGAGAGGTAGATATTCTTTAAGATTTGTCTTTGAGGGGGTATAACCTTGCTCACCCCCACCATTGAGAAAATTATCTTCTTATCGTCAGCCATACAATCATTTTTTTGGAGCCGCCTTAAAGCGGTAGTCACAATTTACTTTTCCTTTTACGATATTGTTGAGCTTGCTCTTGATCAGAGACTTGCGTATGGGGGAGACATGGTCTATATACACCTTGCCGAGCAGGTGGTCATACTCATGCTGGATGATGCGAGAGGCAAAACCGGAGAACTCCTGAGTGTGAGTCACGAAATTTTCATCTTGCCATGTGAGGCGTACATGCTCATGACGCTTCACCGCCTCGCTTAGTCCCGGTAATGACAGGCAACCCTCATCGCGGTTCACGAGCTCAACATCATCGAGCACTTCGAGCTCCGGATTAATCAGCACCATCTTTTGGCCTTCACACTCAGGGAAACTCTCTGCCAGAGGTGAGCCATCGATAACTATCAGCTTAATAGATTTGCCAATCTGGGGGGCAGCCAGGCCCACACCCTCACTGTGATACATTGTCTCCCACATATCTGCAATCAGCTTTTGCAGCTCGGGATAATCGGCATCAATGGGTGTAGCCAGTTTGCGCAACACCGGATGCCCATATAGATATACAGGTAATACCATATAATAAAAAAGTCATTTTCAGGCCACAAAGTTACAAAAAATCCCCCACCCCCACAACAGTATAAATTTATTGACCTCCGCCACGGCAGTAGCTGGTGGTATGAATAATATAGCCTAAATTCGGGATTTGATGGAGTAGCGAGGGCGGGCTTTGACTTCCGTGAAGATTTTGCCGATGTATTCGCCTACCACACCTATGGCTATAAGGATGAGGGAGCCAAGAAACCATACGGAGAGCATCAAGGAGCTCCATCCGCTCACGGTGCTTCCGCTAAAGAATGCTATAAGTACGTATAGAGCTACTATTATGTCTACTACAAGTAATGACAGTCCGATAAAAAATATCCATCTCAATGGCTTGGAGGAGAAGCTGGTGATACCATCCACAGAGAAAGCGAGCATTTTCTTGAGAGGGTATTTGGATTCGCCGGCCACTCGTTCTGCTCTATTATAATAGACTATCGCCGTGTCTAATCCTATCATGGGTATCACACCTCGCAGGAAGAGGTTTTGCTCCTTATAATGACTCAATATCTCGAGGGCTCGCTGACTCATGAGGCGATAGTCTGCGTGGTCATAAATGGTCTGGAGTCCCATTGTCTCCTGTAAGCGATAAAAAGCCCTTGCCGAGTTGCGCTTGAACCATGTGTCAGTCTGTCGGCTTGCTCTGACACCATATACAATCTCGGCTCCGGCAAGATATTTTGCCACCATCTGCCGTATGGCATTGGGGTCGTCTTGCAGATCGGCATCTATGCTTACAGCTGCGTCGCACTCGGTTTTCACACTCATAAGGCCGGCCAGCAGAGCAAATTGGTGCCCCCGATTGTGAGTCAGAGTTATGCCATGCACTCTATCATCTGTATTATGGAGTGACTGTATCGTCTGCCACGTTTTATCGGAGCTACCATCGTCCACACACATCACATAGCTGTCGGGGCTTATATCACCTTGAGAAACAAGGCCATCCAGCACCTCGAGCAAGCGAGGCACAGACAGGGGCAGAGCAGCCTCTTCGTTATAGCAAGGCACGACCACAGCCAGTCGTGGACATTGTGTATTGGCATCTTCCATAACGCAAAGTTATAATTTTTTTTGTAGTTCGGCAAAAAAATATTAATTTCGCAGTTGCGGAGCGACATGATACACTCTGATACCTTAAAATTTTGCGTACTGCGCTTAGACCATGACACAGTTTAAAAAACCTATCCCCGGTAAGTCACTCACCCTATTGGCCCATATAGGTGCAATCATTGCGATTTCATGCTGGGCTACTTCATTCATCAGCACCCAGGTATTGATGAAGCGAGGGCACTTCACACCGGTTGAAATGTTTGTATATCGATTTGCAGCCGCCTATTTGGTGCTTCTCCTGCTCACATGCAACAAGCGACTCCTGGCCAACAATTGGCGCGACGAGCTCTCGTTTGTGGCTTGCGGAGTGTGCGCCGGCTCATTATACTTCATAACTGAAAACTATGCGCTAATGAACACTACAGTGAGCAATGTCTCGCTGTTGGCCTCAATATCTCCTCTGTTTACGACACTGCTATGCGGTGTTTTCTATAAGATGAAAATCACCGGAGGGGTCATTTTAGGGTCTGTTATAGCCTTTATAGGTGTGGGATTTGTAGTATTCAGTAATTCTGCTGACACGCTTGAGATTAATCCTCTGGGAGATATGCTGGCCCTGTGCGCTGCACTCAGCTGGGGTCTGTATAGTATTGTAGTAAAGCGTCTTATCCCGCTCTACAATTCATTCTTCATCACGCGCAAGCTCTTCTTGTATGGTGTGCTCACCGGCCTACCCATCTTGCTGATGCAGAAGGAGCCGTATCATCTTGCCGAGCTCTTTGATGTTTCTGCGCATCCCGAATATTTGCTCAACTTTGCCTTCTTGGTGCTTATGTGTTCTGCTGTCTCATATCTCATTTGGAACGAGGCTCAGAAGACACTCGGCTCCGTGACAGCCAACAACTATCTGTACGGACAACCTATTATCACCATGGTAGTGGGAGTGCTTGTGCTTGATGACCCCATCACCTTTATGGGCTGCATCGGCTGTTTGATGATTATCGGAGGCCTCGTAGTAAGCGACAAGCTTGACTTCTCGCGCATTAAGCGCAATAAGAACAACCAACTCATATAGAGTATGTATCTATTGGCTCATTTTAGACCCCATTCCGACCAAAAATGTTTTGACCGAAATGGGGTCTAAATTTGTATAATCGGGGATATTTGCTTAAATTTGCAGTTTGAAATGAGACTGCGACGTTATCGACTCATATTAGAGGACGCCGGGCGTCTCCACAAGGTGTGGGACATACGCATCAGCCGTTGGCGGTTGGTGTGTACTGTTGTGTTTATATGCCTGATATGTATGGGTATAGGTGTTGCTTTGGTGTATCTGAGCCCATTGCAGCGCAAGATGCCCGGCTACATGACCGGCAATGAACGCAATGAGGCAGGCGCCGCCATAGCGCGCCTGGACACTTTAAGCCTCGTGGTGGCCTCAAATCAGGCCTTCCTGAACAATATGCTAACTCTAATGGATACTGACCGCGAACCGACAGACTCATTACAGGCCTCTGCCCGGTTGGCTCCTCTGCCTATGGACTCGCTCAAGACGGCATCTCCTGCCGAACGCGAATTTGTAGCCACTATGGGTGAGCGCGAGAAGTATAACCTGAACGTGCTGACTCCGGTGGCTGCGGATGCAGTGATTTTTGCTGACCCATCCTCCGGCGGTATCATCATGGGAGACTCGCAGACATCTCATATACTGAAGGTTATAGTGCCTGTAGGGCAAGGTATCAATGCCATTGCCGACGGATATGTGGTAGACCGCTCATACGATGCCGGTGAGGGGACTTTCTCTCTTTTAGTGCAAAGTAAGCGCGGCTTCCTCACCCGCTATTCCCGGCTCGGGGCTCCCTTGGTAGACAAAGGGGATGCCGTCTTGGCCGGGCAACGTATCACTCTGGCTCCGGAACGCAAAACCCCTCGCAACAACTATGTTGGCATAGAGATGTGGCGAGAGGGCACCTCACTCGTCCCGGGAGACTATCTCATGCGACAGTCTCGCAGCAATCCCGATGATGATATTGCCGCGCCCAGAGGTAAGTAATTAACATGATTGTAAAATGATTGAGACACGAAATATAGGCATATTGGGAAGCACCGGCTCTATAGGCACGCAGACTCTGGATATCATATCTGAATATCCTCACCGATTTCGCGCGTGGCTACTGACTGCCAACACAAATGTAGAGCTGCTCGCCGCTCAGGCGCGCAAGTTCCTGCCGGCACGTGTGGTCATAGCACACAAGGAGTTGCTGCCTCGTCTCAAGAGCCTGCTCGAAGGGCAACCCATTGAGGTGCTTGCCGGCGCTGAGGCTATTGAGCAAAGTGTCGCCCTCGAGCCTATCGACACTGTGGTGACAGCCATGGTGGGCTATAGCGGCCTGGCTCCCACCATCAGCGCTATCAAAGCCGGTAAGACCATCGCCCTTTCAAACAAGGAGACCTTGGTGGTGGGTGGTGAGTTGATACAAAAGCTGTTACAACACTCATCTTCCCATATCATCCCGGTGGACAGCGAGCACTCGGCCATCTTCCAATGCCTGGAGGGTGAGGGTACACGCCATGCCGCCAAGATTATACTCACTGCCAGTGGCGGACCATTCCGCACCTTTAGTCGCGAACAATTGGAGCATGTCACCGTGAGAGATGCTCTTAATCATCCCAACTGGAGCATGGGAGCCAAGGTGACCATCGACTCTGCCTCTATGATGAACAAAGGGTTTGAGATGATCGAGGCCCATTGGCTCTTTGGATGCCCGGCGCGGCAAATAGAGGTAGTGGTACACCCTCAGAGCATCGTGCATAGCATGGTCCAGTTTGCCGACGGCTCAGTTAAGGCACAGTTAGGCATTCCGGATATGCACCTGCCTATCCGATACGCATTGGGCTATCCGGAGCGTTTACACACTGCACCGGCACAGATGCTCGATCTGGCTCGATATCGCACTCTGACATTTGAGACCCCCGACATTGAGAAATTCCCATTGCTCAATTTTGCCTTCGATGCCATCGAGGCCGGCGGTAACACTCCATGTGTGCTTAATGCCGCTAACGAGATAGCAGTTGACGCCTTCTTGCACAAGCAGATACGCTTTGTGGATATGCCCCGCTTGGTAGCGGCTACCCTGGAGGCAATACCATATACTTCTTCTCCTGATTATCAAACACTCATAGAGACTAATAAGATAGCACGCGACAAAGCTTCAGAACTGCTGCGTCGCTTCAAAAACGGATAAAATACTTTGGAAACATTTCTGATTAAGGCGGCACAGCTGATATTGGCTTTCGCCATACTTGTAATAATACATGAGTTCGGCCACTTCTTGTTTGCTCGCATCTTCGGCGTAAGGGTGGAGAAATTCTATATCTTTTTTGACCCATGGTTTGAATTGGCCAAGTGGAAGCCGAAGAAGTATTTCGCCATCTTCGGCAAAAAAAAGAATCTTACTGATGCCGGTGTGGAGGAGGTCACCCCTCAGAGCCTCGCAGCACAAAAAGAGGCCGACGTAAAGGATGCGCAGGCACAGGCACAAAAGGAGAACCCGGACAACCTTCCGGAAGAGGCCGATGACGGCAAGCGCAAATCTTTCTGGGGCGACACGGAGTATGGCATCGGCTGGCTCCCTCTGGGCGGCTATTGCAAAATCTCCGGTATGATAGATGAGTCTATGGACACCGAGCAGATGAAGCAGCCGGCCAAGCCATGGGAGTTCCGTACCAAACCGGCTTGGCAGCGACTGCTCATCATGGTGGCGGGGGTACTCTTTAACTTCCTGTTAGCCATACTTATATACGCCGGTATCACCTGGTGGTGGGGAGATGACCACGTGGCTCCCAAGGACACCAAGGGTATGCTTAAGTATAGCCTGGTGGCTCAGCAGGCCGGCTTCAAGGATGGCGACATACCGCTCACTGCCGATGGCAAAGAAATCACCAATTTGGGAGATGACCTCTTCGACTTGGGCAATGCCAAGCAGGTGAAGGTTGAACGCAATGGCAAGGACACCGTAATAAACCTGCCTAAGAACTTCATGATGCAACTCGAAGCCGGCCGTGAGAAAGACCCGCGCGGCATAGACTTCGTGCTGATGGATATACCGGTGGTGATACACTCCATAGCAAACGAGAGCAGCCGCAAGGCCGGTCTTCGCGAAGGAGATGAGATAATCGGTGTGAACGGCAAGCTGACACGCGGTGCCACAGAGTTCCTCCCCGCCCTCGAGGGTAAGGCCAACGAGACTGTAGATATCACTGTGGTGCGCAATGCCAAGGACACTCTCGATATTCCGGTGAAACTCGACTCCAACTCCAAAATAGGCTTCCAGCTGGAGAACGACCTGCGTAAACTCTTCAATGTCACCACCGAGAAATATGGCTTCTTCCAGTCATTCCCCGTGGGCATCTCCAAGGGGTCCGGCAAGATGGTAGACTATGTGAGCTCACTTAAATATGTCTTCACCAAAGAGGGGGCACAGAGTGTGGGTGGCTTCGGCGCAATCGGAAGTATGTTCCCCGAGTCATGGAATTGGTTTGCTTTCTGGAACATTGCCGCCTTCCTCTCCGTGGCATTGGCTTTCATGAACATTCTGCCCATCCCGGGCCTTGACGGAGGCCATGTGATGTTCCTGCTTTATGAGGTAATCTTCCGCCGCAAACCCTCTGACAAATTTATGGAGCGGGCACAGATCACCGGCATGGTGCTTCTCATCCTCCTGCTGCTCTACGCCAACGGAATGGACATTGTCCGCTTATTTAAATAATCGCTAATTCACTTATGTCACTACCGGAAATAAAACTGAAACGAGGTAAAGAGGAGAGTCTCAAACGCTTTCACCCATGGGTCTTCTCCGGAGCCGTAGCCAAGCTGCCCGAATCTCTTGAAGAGGGAGACCTGGTGCGCGTCATATCTCATGAAGGTGAGGTTATAGGTGTGGGGCACTGGCAGATAGGCTCCATTGCCGTGCGTATGCTCGCTTTTGGTGTAGCCGAGCTGCCGGAAGACTACTTCGCCGAACGCCTTGGCCAAGCATATAAGCTGCGGAGCGCTCTCGGACTTATTCGACCCGATAACAACTGCTTCCGCCTGGTGCACGGTGAGGGTGATTTCCTGCCCGGCCTTGTGGTGGACATCTACGGCCCCACAGCAGTAGTGCAGGCACACTCCCCCGGTATGCACTTTTGCCGCATGGAGATAGCCGAAGCTCTCTCGGCCCTGCCTGATATTCGCTCGGTTTATTATAAGAGCGATACCACCCTGCCCTACAAGGCGCACCTCGACCCGGTGAACGACTATCTGCTGGGCAACTATGACGGGAGTGTAGCCAAGGAGAACGGGCTGCAGTTCAATATAGACTGGCTACGTGGCCAGAAGACCGGCTTCTTTGTTGACCAACGCGACAACCGCTCTCTACTGGAGCATTATGCCAAAGGGCGCGAGGTGCTCAATATGTTCTGCTACACCGGCGGCTTCTCGGTGTATGCCATGCGCGGAGGAGCCAAGAGGGTGGTGTCAGTAGACTCATCTTCTAAGGCTATAGCCCTGACAGATGCCAACATAGAGCTCAATTTCCCCGGCGACAATCGACACACTTCCCACGCCATAGACGCCTTCAAATACCTGAGCGAGATGCAGGACGGGGCCTTCGACCTTATCATACTTGACCCGCCGGCTTTTGCCAAACACCGGGGAGCGCTCAGGAATGGCTTGCTCGGATACCGGCGTCTTAACGCTAAGGCCTTTGACAAAATAAGGCCCGGAGGCATTCTGTTCACATTCTCTTGCTCACAAGTAGTAAACAGGGAGCAATTCCGCTTGGCAGTATTCAGTGCCGCTGCACAGTCAGGCCGCAAGGTGCGCATATTGCACCAGCTCACTCAGCCCGCAGACCACCCGGTGAACATCTATCACCCGGAGGGTGAATATCTCAAAGGGCTTGTACTTTATGTAGAATAACTAACTATATAATAACATGAAAAAGACAATCTCGGCATTGGCACTATCAGCAATGTTTGCCATCCCCATGCCGGCTCTTTGTGTTGAGAACAAAGACTTTAATTATCACGTTGACCGCTTCGCCGACATTGAGGTGCTTCGTTATGAAGTACCAGGCTTCAAGGAGCTCACACCCCGCCAGAAGGCCATGGTATACTATCTGAGCGAGGCTGCTCAGGTAGGTCGCGACATTATCTGGGACCAGAATTGCCGCTACAACCTGCCCATACGTGTCACTCTGGAGGCTATTTACAACAACTACAAGGGTGACAAAAACAGTGCCGACTACAAGGCTTTTGAGCAATACCTCAAGCAAGTGTGGTTTGGTAATGGTATCCACCACCACTACTCCACCGACAAGTTCACTCCCGGCTTCTCTCAGGCCTTCTTCGTGGAGCAAGTAAATGCGCTGCCCCAAGGAGTCATCCCGGCTCAATACGCCGATAAAGAGGCCCTCCTGGCAGACCTTACACCTGTGATATTCGACCCCACAGTGATGGCAAAGCGTGTTAACCAGGATGGCACCCAAGATGTTATCGCAACATCTGCCACTAACCTTTACGGTCCCGGTGTCACCCAGGCTGAGGTGGAGGAATATTTCGCCAAGATAAAAGACCCCAACGATACTACTCCCATCTCCTACGGCCTTAACAGCCGCATGAAACATGATGAGAATGGCAACCTCGTAGAGGAGCATTACCAGCTCAACGGCCTCTACGGCGACGCTATCGCCAAGATAATATATTACCTTAGCAAAGCCCGCGATTACGCTGAGAACGACGCTCAGAAAGCTTACATCGCCACTCTGATTGACTACTACATCACCGGCGACTTGCGTACCTTCGATGAGTATTCTATCCTCTGGGCTGAGGACACTGCAAGCGAGGTGGACTTCGTGAACGGCTTCATCGAGAATTATGGCGACCCGTTAGGCATGACTGCGTCATGGGAGAGCTATGTCAACTTCAAAAACAAACCCTCTTCACAGCGCACAGAGACCATCAGCTCCAACGCTCAGTGGTTTGAAGACCACAGCCCGGTAGACCCCCGCTTCCGCAAGCCGGAGGTGAAGGGTGTCAGCGCCAAGGTTATCAATGCTGCCATGCTCGGCGGTGATGCTTTTCCCTCAACTGCCATCGGTATCAATCTGCCCAACGCCGACTGGATTCGCGCTGCCCACGGCTCCAAGTCTGTCACTCTCGAGAACATTACCGAGGCGTATGCTATGGCCTCTATCGGCAATGGCTTCAACGAGGAGTTCGTCATCGATGCTCCCACCTCAAAGATGATGGATGAGTATCTCTACATCACAGATATGCTTCACACAGACCTGCATGAGTGTCTAGGTCACGCCTCCGGCCGCTTGATGCCGGGCACTGACCCCGATGCCCTCAAGGAGCATGGCTCTACACTCGAGGAGACTCGCGCTGACCTGTTTGCCCTCTATTATCTGGCAGACCCCAAACTGCTCGAGCTCGGTATACTCGACAACCCCGATGCTTACCAGGCTGAGTACTACAAGTATATGCTCAATGGCCTCATGACTCAACTCAACCGTATTGAGCTGGGCAACGACATTGAGGAGGCTCACATGCGCAACAGGCAGCTCGTGGCCAAATGGGTGCTCGAGAAAGGCAAAAAGGACAAGGTAGTTGAGCTCGTCAAGAAGAACGGCAAGACATTCGTCAAAATCAACGACTATCGCAAGCTCCGTGACCTCTTTGGCAAACTTCTGGCCGAGGTGCAACGCATCAAGAGCGAAGGTGACTATGAGGCCGGCAACAAGCTCGTCAACACATATGGCGTAAAGATTGACCCCAAGCTCCACAAAGAGGTACTCGACCGCTATTCCAAGCTCGACATACCCCCATATCGTGGCTTCGTTAACCCCGTATACACCCCCGTCTTTGATAAGAAGGGTGAAATCATCGATGTTACTATAGACTACAACGAAGGCTATGTTGACCAGATGCTCCGTCTGAGCCGCGACTACTCCACCCTCGCTAAATAATATTTAGTTACCTACTAATGAAGTCCGTGTGGGAGGATATTCCACACGGACTTTTTCGAACCGGCTGAGGCAAGCCCAAAATGGAATGATAAGTGGCTGCTCAATTTAAATTGAACTTTATACCGAGCGAATTTTTGAGCTGATTTTGCAAGTTGATGAAGGAGTTATGCGGGCATAACGACTGATGAAACTTGGCAAAAGATGCCAAAAAGGCGCCGGGATAAAGGCCTCTAAATACAAATGAGCATAGCCACATAAAGTTTAATTTAAATTGAGCTGACACTTATGATGAAAAGTATAAAGGTACAATTCATGGCATACCGAAACGGCATTGTGGCAGACGCACTGAGGAGTGCCGGCATGAACTGCTATAATGTAATATTCGGTCTTAATGTGCCCCAACTTGCACAGATAGCAGGCACAGTTGGGCAAGACAAAGCCATTGCTCTCGAGCTATGGGCCGACAAGAAGGTGCGCGAAAGCCGCCTGTTGGCCACTTACATTTTCCCTCCCGAGGAGGTTTCAGAGCAAGAAGCATTAGCCCTCATGACCGACACTCAGACACAGGAAGAAGCCAATATGCTCGCCTTTCGCTTGTTGCGTCGCCTCCCCTACTTAGACTCACTGAAAGCCCAAGCCACCGCCTATGCCGCCACAGCCTTAGATTTATACTAACACACACTCCACTTATCAACCGTAAAAATATAGAAATTATGAAGAAACTGACATTTGTACTGGGCAGTCTTGCAGTGCTCATACTTCTTTTCGCTGCGTGTACAAAAAAAACACCACTGCCAAAGGAATACTCCAAAGAGGCTCATGACATGATTAAGTCACGCTCCGAATTTAGTCCCGAAGAATATTCGCAGATAATCGAATGGTACTCCACCTCCAACCGGGAGCTGTACGACAATCTGAACAAAGTTCTGGATGAAAACGAAGATATGAATAATCCTCAGGAGCTGCAAAAGGCCATTGATGAAGTATTTAATCAATGGAATGCAAAGTGGCCCAACATCACCGAATTAGGCTCCACAATCGCCGTTTTTGGTCCCAACAACGCCATTTGGGATGAGGTGCAAACGCATAATGATGCCGTGGAACACCTTGACAAATACCTGATAGAGCAAATGGGCAAAGACAACTTCAACAAAGTCATAAAGCTCCGCGAAGACGTTCAGTCAAGGTCCGACAACTTCACGGCAAAGCTGCAGGAGCGTCTCTCTGAATGTTCAAAGTCTTGCCAGAACCAATAAGACCCTGAAGCAAAGTGATGAACTGAAAATCACAAACATCAATACCAAAAAAATCTCGAGAGTCGTCGACTCCCGAGATTTTTTATTGCAGTGTGCCATGTCGGCACATACTATCATTTTAGTCTTTAAGTGATGATTAAAAAATAAATTGGTGAAATTTTATATGATGAGTAAAATTACCAACTTGGTATTTTTTGAATCATCACTAAGTACTTTCAGACTATGGATTAGTTCACATCTTCGGCTACTACATCAATAGTCTCGATGGGGTCTTCATTTTCCACCTCTTCCTCCTTGCGAAGCATGGCGGCATAGTCTTCCTTGCTTGCAACAACGAGTTTGTCATACTCGCGCAGACCGGTACCGGCGGGGATTAGGTGACCACAGATTACGTTCTCCTTCATGCCCTCGAGGTAGTCTGTCTTACCATTGATTGCAGCCTCATTGAGCACCTTGGTAGTCTCCTGGAAGGAGGCGGCTGAGATAAAGCTCTTGGTCTGCAGTGCGGCACGAGTGATACCTTGCAGTATCTGCTCTGAAGTGGCAGGCACGGCATCGCGTACCACAACCTCGCGCAGGTCACGACGCTTCAGAGCTGAGTTCTCATCGCGAAGCTTGCGAGCGGTGATGATCTGACCCTTCTGGAAGATTGTGCTGTCGCCGGCATCGATGACTACCTTCTTACCCCAGATGCGGTCATTCTCCTCAGCGAAGTCGAGCTTGTCGACTATCTGCTGCTCCAGGAAACGAGTGTCACCCGGGTCAAGGATGTTGACCTTGCGCATCATCTGGCGAACTATTACCTCGAAGTGCTTGTCGTTGATCTTCACACCCTGCATGCGGTACACATCTTGCACCTCATTAACGATGTATTCCTGAACGGCTGTGGGGCCCTTGATGCTGAGGATGTCAGCCGGAGTGACTGCACCGTCAGAGAGGGGTGTCCCGGCACGCACATAGTCGTTCTCCTGCACGAGGAGCTGCTTGGTGAGGGGTACGAGATACTTCTTCTCCTCGCCGAGCTTGGAGGTAACGGTGATCTCGCGGTTACCACGTTTGATAGAGCCAAACTTAACCTCACCGTCAATCTCGCTGACGATAGCGGGGTTAGAGGGATTACGGGCCTCAAACAACTCTGTAACACGGGGCAGACCACCGGTGATGTCACCGGCGCTGTTGGATGCGCGCGGTATCTTTACGAACACTTGGCCGGGGGTGAGCATATCGCCATCATCGATGAGCAGGTGAGCACCCATAGGCAGTGAGTATGTACGGATTATCTCGCCATCATTATTGATAAGATGAGCTTCGGGAGCCTTGGTACGGTCCTTAGACTCAATCATAATCTTCTCCTTCATACCGGTGGCCTCATCAGCCTCAACGCGGTATGTGACACCCTCTACTACATTCTCGAAGCGAACCTTACCACCCTCTTCGCTGATGATTACGGCGTTGAAGGGATCCCATTCGCAAATCATATCCCCCTTGTGCACCATATCGCCGGGAGCGAAATAAAGCTTGGAGCCGTAGGGTATGTTGGCTGTAGTGAGTACAGCGCCGCTCTTAGGCTCGATGATGCGCATCTCACCCATACGGCCTACTACGATAGTATTGTTGTCCTTGTCCTTAACAGTGCGGAGCTCATCAATCTCGAGTTGGCCGTCATATCGTGAGGTCACGTCCTTAACGGCGGCAACGTTACCTGCGACACCACCCACGTGGAATGTACGCAGTGTCAACTGAGTACCCGGCTCACCAATAGACTGTGCGGCGATAACACCTACAGCCTCACCCTTCTGCACCATACGGTGGTTAGAGAGGTTGCGACCATAGCACTTGGCGCAGACACCCTTCTTGCTCTCGCAGGTGAGCACGGAGCGTATCTCTACCTGCTCAATGGGGGACTTCTCGATCTTGTCGGCTGCTATCTCGGTAATCTCCTCGCCGGCGCGTACATATACCTCGCCGGTCATGGGGTCTACCACATCATGCACTGAGACACGACCCAAGATACGCTCTGAGAGGGTGGCTACCACCTCCTCGTTGTTCTTGATCTCGGTGCATACCAGGCCGCGGAGTGTACCGCAATCCTCCTCGTTGATGATTACATCATGAGCCACGTCTACGAGACGGCGTGTCAGATAACCGGCGTCGGCTGTCTTCAATGCGGTATCCGCAAGACCCTTACGTGCACCGTGTGTTGAGATGAAGTACTCGAGCACTGACAGACCCTCCTTGAAGTTCGCCAAGATCGGGTTCTCAATAATCTGACCACCCTCGGCACCGGCCTTCTGCGGCTTGGCCATAAGACCACGCATACCGGACAGCTGACGAATCTGGTCTTTTGAACCACGAGCTCCCGAGTCGAGCATCATGTATACTGAGTTGAAGCCCTGCTGGTCTTCCTGCATCTGCTTCATCAGAGTGGAGGCGAGCTTGGAGTTTACGTGTGTCCAGATATCAATCACCTGGTTGTAGCGCTCGTTACCGGTGATGAAACCCATGCGATAGTTATTGAGCACCTCTTCTACCTGGGCGTTACCCTCTTCCACATACTCGGCCTTCTCCTTCGGGATAATCACGTCACCAAGGTTGAAGCTCAGACCGCCACGGAATGCCATACGGTAACCGAGGTTCTTGATATCGTCGAGGAACTGTGCTGAGTGTGTCACACCGCAAGTCTTGATGACTTTACCGATGATGGTACGCAGTGACTTCTTGGAGATAATCTCATTGACGTAACCTATCTCCTTGGGTACATATTGGTTGAACAAGATGCGACCCACTGAAGTATCCTTCTTAAGGACCTTGCAGGGATTGCCGTTCTCATCAACATCATCTACCATGATAGTGACGGGAGCGTGCAGAGTCACGGCACCCTCGTTATATGCTATCTCAGCCTCTTCCGGGCCATAGAATATTGAGCCTTCACCCTTGTCACCTTTGCGCAGCTTGGTGATATAGTAAAGACCCAGAACCATGTCCTGTGAGGGCACGGTGATAGGTGCACCATTGGCGGGGTTGAGGATGTTGTGCGCACCGAGCATGAGCATCTGAGCCTCGAGCACTGCCTCGTTGCCCAGAGGGAGGTGCACTGCCATCTGGTCGCCGTCGAAGTCCGCATTGAACGCAGTACATGCCAACGGGTGCAGCTGGATAGCTTTACCCTCAATCATCTTGGGCTGGAAAGCCTGGATACCAAGACGGTGAAGTGTCGGGGCACGGTTAAGCAGCACGGGGTGACCTTTCATCACATACTCCAGGATATCCCATACCACGGGCTCCTTGCGGTCTACAATCTTCTTGGCGCTCTTGACTGTCTTCACGATGCCGCGCTCTATGAGCTTACGGATGATGAAGGGCTTGTACAACTCGGCGGCCATGAGTTTGGGAATACCGCACTCGTGCATCTTGAGCTCAGGACCTACTACGATAACGGAACGGGCTGAGTAGTCCACACGCTTACCGAGCAAGTTCTGACGGAAGCGACCCTGCTTACCCTTCAGTGAATCTGACAGAGACTTCAAGGGGCGGTTCACATCACTCTTCACTGCGCTTGACTTGCGTGAGTTATCGAGCAGAGAATCCACTGCCTCTTGAAGCAGACGCTTTTCGTTGCGCAGAATGACTTCGGGTGCCTGAATCTCTATGAGACGTTTCAATCGGTTGTTACGTATGATGACACGACGATAGAGGTCGTTAAGGTCAGATGTGGCGAAGCGTCCTCCATCCAGAGGCACGAGGGGACGCAGCTCGGGCGGGATAACGGGCACTGCCTTGAGTATCATCCATTCAGGCTTGTTACGACCTCGGCTTGCGCGGAAGCTCTCCACTACCTGCAGACGCTTCAGAGCCTCTGTCTTACGTTGCTGTGAGCCGTCAGTATTAGCTCGGTCACGCAGCTCGTAGCTCAAGGCATCAAGATCAATATCCTTGAGCAGGTCGTAGATAGCATCGGCTCCCATCTTGGCGATGAACTTATTGGGGTCATCGTCAGGGAGCATCTGGTTCTCAGGACCGAGTTGGTCCAGGATGTCAAGATACTGCTCCTCGTCTATGAGGTCAAGACGCTCCAGACCCTCGGCGGCACCCGGATTGATGACTACATAGCGCTCATAATAGATTATAGAGTCGAGTTTCTTGGAGGGCAGACCTAACAAGTATCCTATCTTGTTAGGCAATGAGCGGAAGTACCAGATGTGTGCTACAGGCACTACGAGCTCTATGTGGCCCATACGCTCGCGGCGCACTTTCTTCTCGGTGACTTCTACACCGCAACGGTCGCACACGATACCTTTGTAACGTATGCGCTTGTACTTACCGCAGTGGCACTCATAGTCCTTGACCGGGCCGAAGATCTTTTCGCAGAACAGACCGTCGCGCTCAGGCTTATAAGTGCGATAGTTGATGGTTTCGGGCTTGAGCACCTCACCGGAGCTCTTCTCTTTGATTTCGTCCGGCGACGCCAAACCGATGGTTATCTTCGAGAAGTTGCTCTTTATTTTATTGTCTCTTCTAAAAGCCATATATGTTGTTTCCTTCTTTTTTGCTTGAAATTATATAACGTAAAATCAGGGCTTTTTATTGTGCAGCAGGTCAGTATGTTTCATCCGCTTGGCGGAATGTCATTGCTGACCTCTCTGCACTGAGCTTAATACACCTGTGTGAGGGGTGCTGACCTTAGTCGAGCGAGATGCTCAGACCCAGACCACGCAGTTCATGCAGGAGTACGTTGAGGGACTCGGGGATACCCGGTGTAGGCATAGACTCACCCTTCACGATGGCTTCGTATGCCTTGCTGCGGCCTACTACGTCATCACTCTTGATAGTGAGGATTTCTTGAAGGATGTGTGCGGCACCGAAAGCTTCAAGCGCCCAAACCTCCATCTCTCCAAAACGCTGACCACCGAACTGAGCCTTACCACCCAAGGGCTGCTGGGTGATGAGTGAGTACGGACCGATGGAGCGTGCGTGCATTTTGTCTTCCACCATGTGGCCCAGCTTAAGCATATAGATGACACCCACGGTAGCAGGCTGGTCAAAGCGGTCGCCGGTACCACCATCATACAGGTATGTCTTACCGTAACGGGGCAGACCGGCCTTGTCGGTCCACTCATTCAAGTCATCAAGCGAGGCTCCGTCGAAGATGGGTGTGGCAAATTTCTCACCCAGCTCGCGGCCGGCCCATCCGAGTACTGTCTCGAAGATCTGACCAAGGTTCATACGTGAAGGCACACCCAGAGGGTTCAGAACGATATCCACGGGAGTTCCATCCTCGAGGAACGGCATATCTTCCTGACGCACCACACGGGATACGATACCCTTGTTACCGTGGCGTCCGGCCATCTTGTCACCTACACCAATCTTACGCTTCTTGGCGATGTACACTTTTGCCATCTGCATGATGCCGGAGGGAAGCTCGTCACCTATGGTGATGTCGAACTTCTTGCGGCGAAGCTCGCTGTCTATCTCCTTGCTCTTACGCAGATAGTTGGTAATTACGGCAGCCACCATCTTGTTTACGCGTGAGTCGGAGCTCCAGCGTGACAGATTGATGGTCTCATAATCTATGGTCTCAAAGCTGGCATCATCAAAGGAGCTGCCCTTAGGTATGATTTCCACTCCGATAAAGTCTTTTACACCTGAAGATATCTTGCCGGCAGTAATAGTACGCAGCTTCTCGAGCAAGATGCTCTTGAGCTCTATCTGCTTCTGCTCATATTCGGCATCGAGGCGAGCCAGATCAGCATTACCGCGAGTCTTGACTTTCTTCTTGGCGCGAGAGAAGAGGTTGGTGCCTATTACCACACCCTTAAGTGAGGGGCTGGCCTTGAGTGATGCATCCTTAACATCGCCGGCCTTGTCACCGAAGATGGCGCGGAGCAGCTTCTCCTCAGGTGTGGGGTCACTCTCACCCTTCGGGGTAATCTTACCGATCATGATGTCGCCGGGCACCACGTATGCACCCACACGGATGATACCGCGCTCATCAAGATCCTTGGTAGCATCCTCGCTGACATTCGGAATGTCAGAGGTGAGTTCCTCCTCGCCGCGTTTTGTCTCGCGCACCTCAAGGGTGTACTCGTCTACATGGACAGAGGTCAAGATATCCTCGCGCACCATGCGCTCGTTGAGCACGATGGCATCCTCATAGTTATAACCTTTCCAGGGCATGAAGGCCACCTTAAGGTTACGGCCAAGAGCGAGTTCTCCCTTCTCAGTCGAATAACCCTCGGTGAGGATATCACCCTTCTTGACACGCTGGCCAACATTGCAGATGGGGCGAAGGTCGATGGTGGTTCCCTGGTTGGTACGACGGAATTTAGGAAGTTTGTATTCTTTTACTGCACTCTCAAATGATACATACTCTTCATCCTCAGTGCGGTCATAACGGATACGAATTACTGTGGCGTCAACATACTCGATAGTGCCGGCACCCTCAGCCATAATCTGAGTGCGGGAGTCGCGTATGAGCTGTCCCTCAATACCGGTGCCGACAATGGGGGCCTCGCTGCGAAGCAGAGGTACTGCCTGACGCATCATGTTTGAACCCATCAATGCACGGTTAGCATCGTCATGCTCCAAGAAGGGGATGAGTGACGCAGCAATTGAGGCTATCTGGATAGGTGCCACATCCATCATTTCTACCTGGCCGGGCTCTACGATCGGGAAGTCGGCATCCTGACGGGCCTTGACCTTATTGCGAATGAAGGTACCGTCGTCGTTAAGCGGAGCATTACCCTGTGCTATAATTTTGCCCTCTTCGTTCTCAGCAGTGAGGTAGATTACATCCTTGTTGTTCAGGTCTACCTTGCCATCTGACACATTGCGGTAGGGAGTCTCGATGAAGCCGAGGTTGTTGACCTTGGCATATACACACAGCGAGGAAATAAGACCGATGTTAGGACCTTCAGGGGTCTCGATAGGACATAGACGACCATAGTGGGTGTAGTGCACGTCTCGCACCTCAAAGCCGGCACGCTCACGACTCAGACCGCCGGGACCAAGGGCAGACATACGGCGCTTGTGAGTAATCTCAGACAACGGGTTGGTCTGGTCCATGAACTGGCTCAGCGCATTGGTACCGAAGAATGTGTTGATTACTGATGAGATGGTCTTGGCATTAATCAAGTCAATGGGAGTGAACACTTCATTGTCGCGCACATTCATACGCTCGCGGATAGTGCGGCTCATACGTGCCAGACCTACTCCAAACTGATTGTACAGCTGCTCGCCTACTGTGCGGACACGGCGGTTAGACAAGTGGTCAATATCGTCGACATCACTCTTGGCATTGATGAGCTCAATCAGGTACTTAATGATGGCTACGATGTCCTCGCGAGTGAGCACGCGCACATCCATTGGGGTATCGAGGTCAAGCTTCTTGTTGATACGGAAGCGACCTACTTCGCCCAGGTCATAACGCTTCTCGGAGAAGAACAAATTCTGGATCACCTCGCGAGCTGATGCATCATCTGGCGGCTCGGCGTTGCGCAGCTGTCGATAGATATACTGGATAGCCTCACGCTCTGAGTTTGAGGTATCCTTTTGCAGGGTGTTGAAGATGATTGAGTAGTCTACGGCACTTACATTATCCTTCTGTATCAGGATGGTCTCAACGCCACTCTCCAATATCTCAGGGATATTCTCCTCTGTAATTTCTGTCTCGCGGTCAACGATTATTTCGTTACGCTCTACTGAGGTAACCTCGCCTGTATCCTCATCAGTAAACTCCTCTACCCATGAGTGGAGAACACGTGCCGCCAACTTCTTGCCTATTACGGCCTTGAGGTTTGACTCAGTGACTTCTACCTCGTCAGCAAGGTTGAAGATCTCGATGATGTCCTTATCGTTCTCAAGACCGATAGCACGCAACAAGGTAGTCACAGGCAATTTCTTCTTGCGATCGATGTAGGCATACATCACATTATTGATGTCCGTAGCAAATTCAATCCATGAACCACGGAAGGGTATGATACGGGCTGAATAAAGCTTGGTACCATTGGCATGGATACTCTGTCCGAAGAATACACCGGGAGAACGGTGCAACTGGCTTACTACAACACGCTCAGCACCATTGATGATAAAGGTGCCCTGCTCAGTCATGTACGGGATAGGACCCAGATATACATCCTGTATTACAGTGTCAAAATCCTCATGATCAGGGTCAGTGCAATAGAGCTTGAGCTTGGCCTTGAGGGGCACACTGTAAGTAAGCCCACGAGTCAGACACTCTTCGATAGAGTAACGAGGAGGATCAATATAATAATCCAGAAACTCAAGTACGAAGTTATTACGAGTATCTGCAATAGGGAAATTTTCAGCAAACACCTTATAGAGACCCTCATTCTTGCGCTGCTCAGGAGGAGTGTCAAGCTGCAGAAAGTCTCTGAATGACTGAAGCTGAATTTCGAGAAAATCCGGGTATGGCAACGGATTCTTTACTGTGCCAAAATTTACACGGGGTTTTTCAGTTAACGATACGGACATTCTTAAGAAATTTAAATGTTCTGTTTACTATTATTAGTTCCCAAACGCGGCGCCAACCGCCCTTAGAATAGTTTCTTAAACCTATATCTATGTCTACACATTTATCTATGCCTAAACATTAGATCAAAGGTCGTGAGTTAAATGTGATCTTTTCTTAAACCTATATCAATACCTTCACATTATAGCAAAGGTGGGAGAATTTCACGCGATTATACGTGGATAAATCTCAGGATAAAGCTGACAGTGGTATTGAAACCACTTGATAATGTTAAATAATCTTAAAGATTTGTAAAAGATTATAAAAGTTTAAGTTAAGCGGGTGAATTTAGACGCAAAAAGGTTAAGGACACTATAGATGTCCTTAACCGTTTTGTTGTCTATGTGGGGTTGATTATTTCAGCTCTACCTCAGCACCAGCCTCTTCAAGCTGCTTCTTCAGGCCCTCAGCCTCAGCCTTGGGAAGACCCTCCTTAACTGCGCTGGGTGCGTTGTCTACCAATTCCTTGGCTTCCTTCAGACCAAGACCGGTCAGCTCCTTAACGAGCTTAACTACTGCGAGCTTGCTTGCACCGGGGGCTTTGAGGATTACGTCGAATGAGCTCTTCTCCTCTGCAGCGTCGCCTGCTGCTGCGGGGCCTGCTGCTACTGCTACTGCTGCAGCGGCGGGTTCGATACCGTACTCATCCTTCAGGATCTGAGCAAGTTCGTTTACTTCCTTTACTGTAAGGTTAACAAGTTGTTCTGCAAAAGCTTTCAAATCTGCCATTGTCGTATTTCGTTTTTTTATTATTTTTAAATTTAGTTTTCTTTCTTGGAGAGGGTTTCCAGGATGCCATGGAGCTTGCCGGCACCGCTGTTAAGCGCGCTGATAACGTTCTTCGCAGGTGACTGCAGCAGAGCCACAACATCGGCGATGAGTTCGTTCTTGCTCTTGATATTGGCCAAGGTCTCCAAATTCTCTTCGCCAACATATACTGTCTCCTCTACGTATGCTCCCTTGAGCATGGGCAGAGTGTCTTCCTTGCCACGGAACTTCTTGATAAGCTTTGCAGGAGCATTGCCTGTGTTGCTCAAAAGCAGTGTTGTCTCTCCGTGAAGCAGGTCATACAGACCACTGTAATCCAATTCGCTGGCCTTGAATGCCTCTTTCAGAAGTGTGTTCTTGACGCACAGCATCTTCACTTCTGCCTTGAAGCAGGCACGACGCAGGTTACTTGTCTTTTCAGCATCCAGACCGCTGGTTTGAGTCAGATATACACAGCTGTACTCACTCAGGGTCTTGCCGATCATTTCTATTACTTGAGCTTTATCTTCCTTTTTCATTGTAGTTCAGTTTTAGTCGGTTACACCCTTGGTGTCAACTTTAACACCGGGACTCATTGTGCTTGAAAGATAAATACTCTTGATGTATGTGCCTTTAGCGGTGGCGGGTTTGAGCTTAATCAGTGTGTTGATAAACTCCTTGGCGTTGTCGCGCATCTGCTCGGGGGTGAAGGATACCTTACCGATTGAGGCGTGTACAATACCGTTCTTGTCTACCTTGAAGTCGATCTTACCCTGCTTAACCTCCTTGACAGCCTTAGCAACGTCCATTGTCACTGTACCGCTCTTGGGGTTAGGCATCAAGCCGCGAGGACCGAGGATACGACCAAGGGCACCGATTTTACCCATGATAGCAGGCTGAGTGATGATTACATCTACATCAGTCCAACCACCTTTGATTTTCTGAATATATTCGTCAAGGCCAACATAGTCAGCACCGGCTTCCTTTGCAGCAGCTTCAGCATCAGGGTTACAAAGTACGAGTACACGTACCTGCTTACCTGTACCGTGAGGCAGGGAAACGACGCCACGAACCATCTGGTTTGCTTTGCGGGGGTCAACACCGAGACGCACATCAATATCAAGAGAAGCGTCGAACTTAGTGAAAGTGATTTCCTTCACCTTCTCGGCAGCCTCTGCCAATGTGTAAGCCTTCCCAGCTTCAATCTTCGACAAAGCCAACTTTTGATTTTTTGTAAGTTTACTCATTTCAATTGAAGTTTATTAGTTAAGTTCAGGGAATGCCCCTTTGACGGTGATACCCATGCTGCGAGCTGTACCGGCAACCATGCGCATGGCCGAGTCTAAAGTAAAACAGTTCAAATCAGGCATCTTGTCTTCTGCAATCGCTTTTACCTGATCCCAAGTGATCTCCGCAACTTTTGTACGGTTGGGCTGAGCGGAACCGCTCTTCAGTTTGGCTGTCTCCTTGAGTTGCACTGCTACCGGGGGAGTCTTGACTACGAAGTCAAAGCTCTTGTCAGTATAGTAAGTGATAACTACAGGAAGCACCTTACCGGCCTTATCCTGGGTACGGGCATTGAATTGCTTGCAGAACTCCATGATGTTGATACCCTTGGAGCCCAGCGCGGGACCTACCGGGGGCGACGGATTTGCTGCTCCGCCTTTAATCTGCAATTTGATTTGTCCAGCAATTTCTTTAGCCATTTCTTTCTTAAATTATAATATTGAACTCTGAGGAGAAACCACGAGGCCGTAACATCACTCGCTTATTCTCTTTCTACTTGTGTGCTATCCAACTCAAGGTCTGTGGGGCGGCCAAAAATCTTAACCTCCACTTTCAACTTCTTCTTGTCTGCGTTAACCTCCTTGACTACGCCGCTGAACCCGTTGAAGGGCCCGTCAGTGACCTTTACAGGTTCGCCCTCCATAAAGAGGTCTTCCTCATCGAGGGCCGGCTCTTGCATCTCGTCGGCACGGCCAAGCATACGCATCACCTCCTGCTCGGTGAGCCTCTCAGGTTTCTGAGTTGTGCGTCCGCGCAAGAAGTCTATCACGTTGGTGGTATTACGCAGCTCATACTCTACCTCTCCGATGAGCTCTGCCTCTACAAAGACATAGCCGGAGTATAGAGTACGCTCCTTGATTACCTTCTTACCATTACGGTTAGTCATAACCTTTTCTGTAGGAATCAACACCTGCCAGACATGTTTTCCAAGGGGGCCATTCTTGATTTCGGAGTCAAGAATTTCCTTTACCTTTGCCTCCTTGCCGGAAATAGCACGGAGTACAAACCAACCTTTCTGGATTTCCTTAGGAGTGTCTTTCACACCCGCAGGTTTGTTTTCAGCCAT
Source organism: Muribaculaceae bacterium (assembly GCA_023665425.1). Lineage (GTDB taxonomy): Bacteria > Bacteroidota > Bacteroidia > Bacteroidales > Muribaculaceae > Lepagella. Next base: position 852,779 of record JAMPDX010000001.1, on the reverse strand, counting down.
CGATTACTTCAGATAAAGAGTTAAAAACTGAGCCCGTAGATAAGCTCCATCAATAAGTTAAAGATTTTATCAACAGCCCAAATAAACACGGCGATGATGATGGAAGCTATCAACACCAGCACAGCGCTGCTGATAAGTTGTTTTTGAGTTGGCCAAGACACCTTGTAGACGAGCTCGTCGTAAGATGCCTTAATTGCACTAAATAGTTTCATGTTTGTTTTAAAAATTAGCACGGGAAGAGAGGCTCGAACTCCCGACACCTGGTTTTGGAGACCAGTGCTCTACCGACTGAGCTATTCCCGTGTATAAGGGCTTACCACTGTGGCGGTAAGCCCCTTTTGTATGTAATTGTCAGAACTGATTAGTCCTCAACGATGGCTGTGATCTGGCCTGAACCTACTGTGCGGCCACCTTCACGGATAGCGAAACGCAGACCGGGATCGCAAGCTACGGGTGTGATGAGCTTAACATCGATCTCAACGTTGTCACCGGGCATTACCATCTCAACACCCTCGGGGAGAGTAATCTCACCTGTCACGTCAAGTGTACGGATGTAGAACTGGGGACGATATTTGTTGTGGAACGGAGTGTGACGGCCGCCTTCTTCTTTCTTCAAGATATAAACCTGAGCCTTGAAGTGATCGTGAGGCTTAACCATGCCGGGGTGGCAGATTACCATACCACGCTTGATTTCGTTCTTGTCGATACCACGGAGGAGCAGACCTACGTTATCACCGGCCTCACCCTGATCGAGGAGCTTACGGAACATCTCAACGCCTGTAACAACAGACTTCATGTTAGCACCAAGACCGAGGATCTGAACTTCGTCACCTACCTTAACAACACCAGCCTCGATACGGCCAGTAGCCACTGTACCACGACCTGTGATTGAGAAGACGTCCTCAACAGGCATCAAGAAGGGCTTATCGATATCACGAGGAGGCAGGGGGATCCAAGTGTCGACTGCATCCATGAGCTCCATTACCTTCTCTACCCACTGGGGCTCACCGTTGAGAGCACCGAGAGCAGAACCGCGGATGATAGGAGTCTCGTCACCGTCATACTCATACTGTGACAGGAGGTCACGCATATCCATCTCAACGAGCTCGAGCATCTCCTCGTCGTCTACTTGGTCGCACTTGTTCATAAATACGACAAGACGGGGAACGTTTACCTGGCGAGCCAGAAGGATGTGCTCACGAGTCTGGGGCATCGGACCGTCAGTAGCGGCAACTACGATGATAGCGCCGTCCATCTGAGCAGCACCGGTAACCATGTTCTTTACATAGTCAGCGTGGCCCGGGCAGTCTACGTGAGCGTAGTGACGGTTAGCTGTTTGATACTCTACGTGAGCTGTATTGATTGTGATACCACGCTCCTTCTCCTCGGGAGCGTTATCGATAGAGTCAAATGAACGAGCCTCGGAAAGACCTTTCTCAGCGAGCACCTTAGTGATGGCAGCGGTCAGAGTAGTCTTACCGTGGTCAACGTGACCAATAGTACCGATGTTAACATGCGGTTTGGTTCTTTCGAATTTTTCTTTAGCCATAAGTTTGCTATATTATTTTTTGATTTGTGATTATGGAGCCGGTGGCGGGATTTGAACCCGCGACCTCTTCCTTACCAAGGAAGTGCTCTACCCCTGAGCTACATAGGCAAGAATTGAGCGGAAGACGAGGTTCGAACTCGCGACCCTTAGCTTGGAAGGCTAATGCTCTACCAACTGAGCTATTTCCGCAAATTGTTGCATCGGCCGGCAAGCTCGGAACACTGCAACCGATTGTGGGCGAAGATGGATTCGAACCACCGAAGGTATAAACCAGCAGATTTACAGTCTGCCCCATTTGGCCACTCTGGTATTCGCCCTATTGGAGGATTGGAAGCACATTGCTTACCCCAACCACCTGTTTGAGCCTCTTGTCGGATTCGAACCAACGACCCCGAGATTACAAATCACGTGCTCTGGCCAACTGAGCTAAAGAGGCATTTTTAAGACCTCGAGCCTAGAGATAGACCCGAAATCGGTTGCAAAGTTAGTCATATTTTTTGAACCTGCAAAATTTTCCGCTAAAAAAATTTATACAGCCTCATTTTTTGACTTTTTTTAGCTTTCAGACTATGGGTAGCCATGAAGGTACCCATAGCCTGAAATTAGTATTTAACACCCTGATTGACAGCCTATAGAGGTATTTGCTGTGACCTCCGACCTCGCAACCAATGCTCTGTTTACTCTACTGTGACTGACTTGGCAAGGTTGCGTGGCATATCCACATCCTTACCTTTATTTATGGCTATATAATAGCTCAACAGTTGCAGCGGAATAGAGGTGATGAGTGGTGTGAGACACTCGGGCACCTCAGGCACTTCGAGCACATGATCAGCCAGGTCTTTTATCACACTGTCTCCCTTGGTGACGATAGCGATAATAGAGCCGCCGCGACTCTTGACCTGCTGCACATTGCTAACAATTTTGTCATACAGGTGGTCGTGTGGTGCTATAATTACGGTGGGCATCTCACTGTCAATAAGAGCGATGGGGCCATGCTTCATCTCGGCAGCCGGATATCCCTCAGCGTGGATGTAACTAATCTCTTTGAGCTTGAGGGCACCTTCGAGGGCTACGGGGTAAGAATAGCCGCGTCCCAAGTAGAGGAAGTTACGCGCGTACGTATATATAAGGGAGAGCTGCTTGATTTTATCATTCAGCTTGAGAGTCTCCTTCACCAAGTTAGGAATCTGCTTCAGGTAGCCGCCCACCTGGGCTATCTGCTCGGGAGTCATAGTGTTACGCAACTGAGCTACTGCCAGAGCCAGCATTGTGAATACCGCTACTTGGCCTGTAAACGCCTTAGTTGAAGCTACACCAATCTCCGGGCCAACATGGATATATGTGCCGGATTGAGTTTCGCGAGGGATGGATGCGCCCACCACATTGCTGATACCATATACGAAGGCCCCCTTTTCGCGAGCTATCTTGATGGCGGCCAAAGTGTCGGCAGTCTCACCGCTCTGGCTCACTGCTATGACGATATCCTTGTCGGTGATCACCGGGTGGGAATATCTGAACTCGCTGGCATACTCTACCTCGACGGGCATTTTGCACATATCCTGGATGAGTTGTTTACCCAACAGACCGGCGTGCCATGATGTACCACAAGCCACGATAATTATTCTGTTACAATTCAAGAACTTATCCTTATGGTCAAAGACACCGTTGAGGAGTATGCGTTTGCCATGATCTACTACTCGACCACGCAGGCAATCTGTCAGTGTATTAGGCTGCTCAAAAATTTCCTTGAGCATAAAGTGGTCATACCCACCCTTCTCGAGCTGAGCAATAGAGAGCTCAAGCTTCTTGACATCAATCTTTGCCTCCTGATTGTCGAGTGTGATAATACGCAAGGGGGCGTTGCGTGAGATGACAGCTATTTCATCATCCTGCACATACACCACCTTATTGGTATATTCAATAAAGGGTGTGCCGTCAGAGCCGAGGAAGGTCTCGTTATCGCCGATACCTACCACCAGTGGGCTACTCTTGCGAGCTGCGATGATAGTGTCCGGATTATCCTTCTCCACGATAGCCACGGCATAAGCGCCCACAACTTGATTAAGCGCCTCGCGCACAGCCTCAATCAACGAACAATCGTTGGACGTACGTATATACTCTATGAGCTGCACGAGCACCTCAGTATCAGTCTGAGTCTGGAAAGAGCATCCATGCTGCTGGAGCGCTTCGCGGAGCACCTGATAGTTCTCTATTGTGCCATTATGAACGAGTGCAATTTTACCATCCTCACTATAGTGGGGGTGTGCATTACAGTCGGAAGGCTCGCCGTGAGTAGCCCAACGGGTGTGAGCGATACCGGCCTTAGCCTCCAGATTTTTATCTTTACAGAATGCCTCAAGGTTGCTTACCTTGCCCAGTGTCTTGTACACATTAAGCTGGCCTGAGGGAGCCACCAGTGCTATACCGGCGCTGTCATAGCCGCGATATTCAAGTCGTTTGAGGCCGTTAATAAGTATTTCGTAAACATTGCCATCACCAAGATAGCCTACAATTCCACACATAAAGTTTGATTAGTATAAAACATTTTAGCTGCGCTAATCTCAATGGATAAGTGACTGCTCAGCCATCTACCGCATGAATTAACACACGCAAGTTTAACCGGGCTTTTAGGCTTATAGGGAAAACTCGATTTGAAGTCTTTATGCCATACCGGCAAAGGTCTGACATTGCAAAGTGCAAAGTTACACAAAATAATTGAGATAATGGCAATTTCATCTGTGCAAAATGAAAATCATGATAAATTTCGCATATTTTAACTTCTTTAGACCACCAAAATCGATATACAATTTGTGTATTACAATATTAATAATTAATTTTGCATTTGAGAAATACAAAAACTTGTCTCATGAAGAAAATCGGATATATATCATCTTTGGCAGTCATTGCGATGCTTTCATCTTGTGGCGATACTCAGATAGAGCATTGCACCAACGAGTATGACCCTGTGGAGAAAGGGAATGTAGACTCCCTGTCAGCCAAAAAGGCCGAAGTAGTATCCGAGATACCGGAGGCGGGCGAGGCAGAAAAGGCCCTCAATGAGGCCAAGAATGAGCAGTCGATGGCCACCGACTCTATAGGCAACTCCATAGGCACTGAGTATGATGAGGAGGGGAATGTCATCACTCCGGAGACGGGTGGCGAGATCAGCCTCAGCGAGCAGGCTCAGCTGGAGGAAATCGGCGAAGTCGCCAATAAGAACCGTCGCACCTCAGAGGAGGCTCAGCGCGAACAGGCCGAACGCCAGCGCAAAGCTCTGGAGGAGATGAATAACTGATACTAAACAGGCTCTTAATGGGTCAGCGGACAGGGGCGGTTGGACTCATAACTTTCGCAATTATCATGTAAAATGTTAACGCGCAGTAAATCGGCGGGCTACGCACGCCTTTTATCTAACTACGTAACCCCATACACACGCGGCTATCGCCGCGTGTGTATGGGGTTACTATAAGTCGGTGTCCTTGCGAACACCATCCCTGCGTATACAGCCTCGTAATGCGTTTGTTCTCACCAACCGCCCCTGTCCGCTGACCCCTTTTAATTGAATTTGGCATGTGCTCAGATAGATAACTGTGTCCACTCTAAAAAACAAAAGGACGGCCCGTCGGTCGTCCTTTTGTTTTTAGCCGGAGTCTCAACAGGGAAACTCGAGGCCTGGTAAGCGATTGGGTGCTTACTTTTTGATGCGATTGCCGTAGCGGCTGCGGAATTTGTCCACACGACCTGCGGTGTCCACCAGTTTCTGCTTGCCGGTGAAGAAGGGGTGTGAAGAGCTGGTGATTTCAAGCTTTACCAACGGATATTCCTTGCCGTCGATTTCGATAGTCTCCTTGGCAGACACTGTAGAGCGAGTAATGAATACCTCGTCGTTACTCATGTCCTTGAATGCTACCTCGCGGTAGTTGGAGGGATGAAGATCTTTTTTCATTGTTTCTTAAGTACTTAAACGTTTTAAATTTGAGTCTTACAGGCCCGGGTAATGTGTGCCGATCATTATACGAAATAGCAGCACAGGCCTTTGGGACATTACATTTGAGGGTAGCGACCCCTCGTAATGGCGGTGCAAAATTACTATTTTTTTTGGAGTCCAACAAATTTTGTGCTAAATTTGCGGAAAATTTAACTATGAGCGCCACCAAGGAGCATATTTACAAAGCATTGAGCGCCACGCTGTCTGAGGGGAGGCTTCTGCTCTGTGTCAGTGGGGGAGCCGACTCAATGGCCCTGCTTCATGCCTGCCACCGCAGTGGGTATCCCTTTGTGGTGGTGCACTGCGACTTCCACCTCCGCGGGGAGGAGAGCGAGCGGGACCGCGAGTTTGTGGTCAACGCCTGCGAACGCCTTGGCGTCAAATGTGTACAAGTACATTTTGATGTGCCGGCATATATGAGTGCCCATGGTGTTAGCGAGGAGATGGCGTGCCGCGAACTGCGCTATGCCGAGTTCAAACGACTGATGCATGAGTTGGAGTGTGTGCGCATTGTCACCGCCCATAATCGTGATGACAACGATGAGACCATGCTTCTGAACCTCTTTCGCGGCACCGGAGTGACCGGATTGTGCGGCATGAAGGCAGACACCGGCACGATTGCCCGCCCACTACTTGAGGTTTCGCGCGCCGAGATTGAGACTTACTTAAAGGAAATAGGCGAAAAATACATCACCGATTCGAGCAACCTGAGCACTGAATACCGACGCAATTTCATACGCCGCGAGCTATTACCCCTTATTGCCACTCGCTGGCCGGGCATACATAAGACGTTGGCACGCACACGGCGCAATATGCAGTCGGCCGAGCGTGCATTGACCGAGGCCGCGGCACAGCTCCCCCTTGAGCAAGACTTCTTGCCGGCAGAGACATATAACTCGGCCGCCGATAAATCCCTGCTCCTTCTCCGCTGGTTGTCAGGGCGTAATCCCTCCCCTACCCAGATAGATGAGATGGCCGAGAGTCTCCGACCCGGGTGTCATTGGCAGTTGCCCGATGGCATAGTGGCCATGCAGCGTGACGGACTGCACCTGCACACCGACGAGTTGTCGCCGAATAAATACACCATGACATGCGCCCCTCTCACTAATGAACTGATGGCCGAAATCCGTGCCAACCGCGATAACAACGTGCTATATTATAGTGGTGGTGAGCAACTCACCTTCCGCCATTGGCGTGTGGGCGAGCGTTTGGCGCCATTTGGGTTTAAAGGTACAAAATTGGTGAGCGACCTGCTGCACGAGGCCGGCATACCGGCTCCACTGCGGGCAAAATATCAGGTGGCCGTAGACTCACAAGACCGCATTATATGGATACCCGGTGTACGCCGTTCGCGCCACCTGTGCGTCAGGCCCGGGCATGACACCTGTGTATATATATTAAACAAGCTCTAAGATAACCTTACTTCTAATGAGACCTTCCACAACACCTTTATATTCGATTGGAGTAGACCTTGGGGGCACTAATACCGTATATGCGCTCGTGGATATCGAGGGCAACATATTGAGGCAACATAGTTTCCCAACCGCCACCCCCACCATCGAAGAGTGGGCAGACAAATTGGCCGACGGTATTGCCAACATCACTCACAACATCAAGCCGGAAAGCATCAGCGGTATCGGTGTTGGAGCCCCTTGTGCCAACGCCATGAGCGGCTGCATCGAGGGAGCAACAGACCTGCCATGGCCCTCCCCTATCCCGTTGGCTGTAATGATTGAGGCACGCACCGGCATTAAGACCACAATAAGCAATGATGCCAACGCCGCAGCCATTGGCGAGCACATGTATGGAGCAGCAAAAGAGATGTCCAATTTCATAGAGCTGACTTTAGGCACCGGAGTAGGTGCCGGAGTGGTAGTCGACGGACATTTACTGACAGGCCGAAGCGGCTTTGCAGGCGAGCTGGGACATGTCACCTTTCCATTTGCCTCAGACCGGCTCTGCGGATGCGGCCGTAAAGGGTGCCTGCAGACAGTAGCCTCTGCCAAGGGCATCGTGCACACTGCCAAGTCCCTATTGAACAAAAATGACAGGTCATCCTCATTGAGAGGGATACCAGACCTGACAGCCAAAGATGTGAGCATAGCCGCAAATAACGGCGATGAATTAGCACTCGAAGTGTTAAACTTCACCGGCACCTGCCTTGGCGCTGCCGCTGCCGAGTTTGCCGCCTTTGCCGATCCGGAAGCTATCATCCTCTTTGGTGGGGTCTCCAAGGCCGGAGAGTTGCTCCTGAAACCGATGAGAGAAGAATTTGACCGAATGGCAATCCACTTATATCGGGGCAAAGTAAGATTTTTATGTTCCACCCTCAAGGATGCCGATGCTGCAATCCTCGGCGCCGCATCCTTGCCAATGATGACAAGATGAAACAGCGCAATTTGATATTAGCCTCTCTTATGGCGATGGCATCAGTAGCCAACGCTCAGGAATATATCCCCACCGAGCAGACCAAGCAATCACAACAGGAGTTTGCAGCCGACAGATTTGGCATCTTCATCCATTGGGGCATTTACAGCATGTTCGGACAGGGGGAATGGTTTCTCAATTACGGCCCCACGGCAGAGGAGTATGCCAAGGCCGCCAAGGGTTTCTATCCGGCAGACTTCAATGCAGCCGAATGGGTCAGCGCCATCAAGGATGCCGGTGCGAAGTATATCACCATAACCTCGCGCCACCATGACGGGTTCTCCATGTTCGACACCGCCTGGAGCGACTATGACATTGTGGATGCCACCCCCTTCAAGCGGGATATACTCAAAGAATTGTCCGACGAATGTCAGAAGCAGGGTATTGCTCTCCACCTATATTACTCACACATAGATTGGACACGCGAGGATTACCCGTGGGGCCGCACCGGCCACGACACCGGCCGTGACCCCTCGAAGGCTGATTGGGACAACTATTATCAATTCATGAACAATCAGCTCACCGAGCTGCTGACAAATTACGGGCCTATCAGAGCCATCTGGTTTGACGGTTGGTGGGACCATGATGAGGATGCCACCCCCTTCGACTGGCAGCTCCCCGAGCAATATGCCCTTATACACTCGCTGCAGCCCGGCTGCTTAGTGGCCAACAATCATCATCAGGCCCCCTTCGCCGGTGAGGACATCCAGATATTCGAGCGCGACCTGCCCGGCGAGAACACCGCCGGCTACTCCGGTCAGCAGATAAGTCGATTACCCCTCGAGACCTGCAACACTATGAACGGCATGTGGGGCTATAAGATTAAGGACCAGGACTATAAGGATACTAAGACACTTATACGATATTTGGTGAAGGCCGCCGGAATGGGTGCAAACCTGCTGCTAAATGTGGGTCCGCAACCCAATGGCGAACTACCGGCCGCCGCTCTGGCTCGCATGAAAGAGATGGGTGAATGGCTGCGTGTCAACGGGGAGACAATTTATGGCACCGGAGCAGGCCCCTTCGCGGCACAGTCATGGGGTACCACCACGCGCAAAGGCAACCGTCTGTTTGTACACATCATGACTCCTGAGACAAATGCCATACTGCTCCCCACAGACCTGAAAATCAAAAAGGCCTTTGAGTACGGGAGCCAAAAGCAGATAAAATTCAGTCGTGTGGGTGACCATACCATGCTCCAATTGGATGCGATCCCGGAGTCTGTAGACTATATAATAGAGTGTGCTTTATGACTGTGGAGATATGTTGCGGCTCCCTGAGAGATGTGCTTGCCGCCAAGGCAGTAGGAGCAGAGCGCATTGAGTTGTGCTCCGGACTGGCGGAAGGTGGGCTGACCCCATCGTATGCGCTTATACGCGCTGCCGTAGCCGCCGGTATAAAACAGGTAAATGTGCTTATACGGCCCAGACCGGGAGACTTCCTGTACACCGAACCGGAGATAGAATTGATGTCGTCCGACATCTGGGCAGCCATTGAGGCCGGTGCCACCGGCATTGTGATAGGGGCGCTCACCGCCGAGGGTGACATTGACACAACTACCTGCCGTCGCCTCATAGACGCCGCCATACAGGCATCTGCAGCGCAGGGCAGACCGAAGCCATATATCACATTTCACAGAGCTTTTGACGTGTGTCGGGAGGCCGGAACGGCATTGGAGGCTATCATCTCACTGGGAGCTGACTGTCTGCTGACATCCGGCATGGCACCTACTGCACTTGAGGGTGCATCTGTCATCAAAAAGCTGGTTGAACAATCTGCCGGGCGTCTGTCCATCATGGCCGGGGCCGGCATCTCGCCACAAAACGGGGCCGACATTATCGCGGCTACCGGTGTCACTGCTATCCACTCCACTGCACGCTGCCCGATGGAAAGCAATATGCTATTCCGCCGCCCTTCGGTGTCGATGGGGGTGCCGGGTTGCGATGAATATGCCCCTAAATTTACATCAACCGATATCGTGAAAAAACTTTTGAAACTGTGAGAAAAATTTGCACTTTAGCCCTCTCCTTCCTTGTCTGGGCACCTGCTTGGTCCATTACAAAAGAGGAAGCCCTCGATTTTCTGTATTCCTCGATGTCGCTGCCGGACAAGACTGACTATACTCGGGAATTTTACACTGCTAATGTAAACGCCTCGTTGCTGGCCAGGGAAGAGATGCCGTGGGGTTCCATTGTGCCTGACCGGGAGTTTATCCATTTCGTGCTTCCGGTGCGTGTCAACAATGAGAACCTCGATGACTCCCGTATGTTGTTTTATGAAGAGCTGAAGGATCGTGTCAAAGGTTTGTCAATGAAAGATGCGATACTTGAGGTGAACCATTGGTGCCATGAGAAGGTGAGCTACAAACCCTCCGACGGGCGCACCTCCTCTCCACTGTCAAGTGTGAGCCAGGCTATAGGGCGCTGCGGAGAAGAGTCGACATTCACGGTTGCAGCCTTACGTTCTGTGGGCATCCCCGCACGCCAGATTTACACACCGCGGTGGGCCCACACTGATGATAATCATGCGTGGGTAGAGGCTTGGGCCGATGGTAAATGGCACTTCCTCGGGGCATGTGAACCTGAGCCTATCCTTGACCTCGCCTGGTTTAATGAGCCGGCATCGCGTGGATTGCTGATGAGCACTAATGTAACGGGCGACTATCAAGGGCCGGAAGAGGTACTCCTCAAGCAGCCTCTCACAACACGGATTAATGTCACTGCCAATTATGCTCCGGTGGCCACACTGCCGGTACAGGTGGTGACAAAAGAGGGGGTTCCTGTGCCCGGAGCCAAGGTCAAATTCTGCATCTATAACTATGCTGAATATTATCCAGCTGTGACCAAAACAGCCGATGCTGACGGCCGGGCTTCTCTCACTGCCGGATTAGGTGACATCGTGGTCTGGGCCACCGACGGGGTAAATTATGGTATTACCAAGGGTAATCCGGCTGAGTTTGCCGACTCCCATTGCGAAGTAGTGCTCGACAAAGATGCTGACTTCATCGGCTCATTTGATTTTGACTTAACTCCGCCACCCGCCGGAGCCAAGTTGCCGGCCGTAACGACGGAACAACGTGCCGCCAACACTTACAGACTGCAGCAAGAGGACTCCATACGCAATGCATATATTGCCACATTCGCCACGCCAAGTCTCGCAAGCGTGGAAGCCACCCGGCTGGGGGTAGATGCCAACGCTTTGGAGACTATTCTCGTGGAGTCGCGAGGCAATCATACCAATATTGTAAAGTGCTTGGAGGCACTCAGCCCGGCACAGAGACAGGATGCCGTAGACCTGCTGCTCAATGTAACGGAGAAGGACCGACGCGATATCCCGATGGCCGTTATCGCCGATGCTGTCCGAAACAGTGTTGCCAATCCCGGATATGATGATGACTTTTATAACAAATATATCCTCTCTCCTCGCATTGAGATTGAATACCTCCGCCCATGGAGAGGCACCCTGAGCGAAGCTTTTGCTCAACAAGCAGCTGAGATGACGGCTGACCCGCTTAAGCTGGCAGCATGGATTAAGGAGAACATCACTCTCGCAGACGATGAGAACCCCATGAACTTGCGCATGAGCCCGTTGGCGGTGCTCAACACCAAGAAGGCTGATGCCACATCCCGAAATATCTTCTTTGTAGCAGCCGCCCGCTCCATTGGTATCCCGGCGCGCATTGACCCGGTGACAGCCTCTACTCAATATTCCGCAGACGGCAAAGGTTGGATAGATGTTGACTTCGGCACTCATGGTGCAGCAGACTCAGCTCCCACAACAAGCAAAGGCTCACTAATGCTGACCTACACACCTCAAGGGCATATTGTTGACCCTAAATATTACTCCCAATTCTCAATCTCGCGTATATCAAGTGGCGAGGTGCAACTGCTCGAATTTGACGAAAACGCATCTCTGTCATCCCTATTTGCCGAGCCATACGAGTTGGAGGATGGGCAATATATCCTTACTTCCGGGCAACGTCTGGCCAATGGAGGGGTACTTGCGCACAGCGAAATCTTCACTGTCAAGGCTGGCAAAACGACAGTGAAAGAATTGACCATCCGGCAAGATGACAGCTCTCTGTCAGTGATTGGGTCGCTGAATGCAGAAAACATATATCATGATATTGCCGCCGATGTTGACAAAAGCCTGCTCTCCACCACCGGGCGCGGATATTATGTGTTGGGGCTGATAGCGGCGAACAATGAGCCGTCGGCCCACACGCTCAATGATATGAGTGCCGTGGCCGAGCGCCTCGAAGATACGGGTGCAAAGATTATGCTGCTCTTTGAGAATGAAAGTCAAGCAGCCCGTTTCAACAACAATATTTATCCCGACCTGCCCCAAAATGTGGTCTTTGGCATTGATAACGACTCTGTTAGCCGCAACGAGATAGTGGAGTCCCTGCACTTGTCGCAACCGGTATTGCCCATATTTGTGGTGGCCGACACCTTTAACCGTATCGTATGGGTCTCCACAGGCTACACCATCGGCATGGGTGATACATTGCTCAGCATCCTCTCGCGGCTACAAAAAAATTCGGATTAATTATTGATGATTCAAAAAATAGTGCTATTTTTGCATCACAGAAATTGCGATAGAAAATTGCGATAGAACAAAACACACTATTTCATAACTTATAATAAAAAATCATGGTAAAAGAATGGATTTGCACCGTTTGCGGTTACATCGCACCCGGTGAAACAGCACCCGAGAAGTGCCCCCAGTGTGGCGCTCCCGCTTCAAAGTTCAAAGAATATACTCAAGACGCACACGACGCTATGCTTCAGTTTGTGACCGAGCATGTGGTAGGTATCGCCAAAGAGGCTGACGATGAGATGAAGAAGGACCTGAACAACCACTTCATCGGTGAGTGCACCGAGGTGGGTATGTATCTGGCAATGAGCCGTCAGGCAGACCGTGAGGGTTATCCCGAGGTTGCCGAAGCCTTCAAGCGCTACGCCTTTGAGGAGGCTGAGCACGCTGCCAAGTTTGCTGAGCTGCTCGGCGACATGGTATGGGATACCAAGACCAACCTTGAGAAGCGTATGGCAGCTGAAGCCGGCGCTAATGCAGACAAGATGCGCATCGCAGCCAACGCCAAAAAGATGAACCACGATGCCATCCACGACACTGTACACGAGATGGCTAAGGATGAGGCCCGTCACGGTCAGGGCTTCCAGGGCCTCTACAACCGCTTTTTCAAGAAGTAATCACTTACATGACACTGTAATAACAGGTCAGCGCATGAGGTGGATGTTGAAAAACTAACCGATATGCGCGTGAGGGTGTCCGCCAGAACACCGATTTACTGTGGATTAAATTTCGGTAAATTTTTAGACCTCGAGGGCTTGTAACCCACGAGGTCTAATTTATTACTCCAGAGCGTCAATCATTACTTCCTCCACCTCGACAGTCTCGGTTTGGGCTGACGAACTGCCGCCACTTGAGCGGCGCGGGGCGGCATTATATCGAGTGCGGTGATAGCCCGCGGGGAAGGTGAACTTTTCGTCCTGACTATAGTGTAGGGTAGGGTCGGCATAAAGTTTCTTCATATACAGGCCATAGACAGGCAATGCAGCCTTGGCACCCTGACCGAAGGCCATGCTGTCAAAGTGGATGTATCTCTCCTCTCCGCCAATCCATACGCCGGTGACAAGATCGGGGATAAAGCCCACAAACCACATATCGGCATTGTTATTGGTCGTACCGGTCTTGCCGGCCATCTCGGCTGTCAGGCCCATGCCGCGCAGGGAGCGGGCTGTACCTTGCTCCACAACACCCATCATCATATCGAGCATATCATACACGGCGTCACGGGGCATCACTTCCACACGATGTGGGCGAGCTGAATAAATCACATTGCCGTTCTGGTCTTCAATACGAGAGACTATCACGGGCATGGTGCGCATACCGTCGTTGGCAAATGCGGTATATGCACCTACCAGCTCCATCACGCTCACATCATTCGGACCAAGAGCCAAGGGGAGGGTGGCATCCATGTGGCCGGTAATACCGAACTTGCGCATCTGCTTCACGAGGTTGGATGCTCCCAACTCGTTTACCAAACGTGCTGTCACCCAGTTGTTAGAATGAGCCAAGGCCCACTTCATCGTGACATATTGCCCTGAGCGCCCTCCGGCGGAACCGCGCGGACTCCAGCCATTGAAGTTGGGCTGCGAGTTGAGGTAGGTGGCATTGGGGCTGATACCCTTCATCAGCGCAAGCGAGTACAGGAAGGGCTTGGCGGTAGAACCTATCTGACGGCGGCCATAGCCGGCCATGTCATACTGGAAGTAGTTGAAATCCGGACCACCGATATATGCCTTGACATAACCGGTCTGTGGATCCATACTTACCATACCCATACGCAGGATTGACTTCATATATAGCATGGAGTCGAGCGGAGACATGGTCACCTCCTTTGAGCCGGTGGTAAGTTTGCCATTCTCCTTGACATAAGCAAACACCTTCATCTTGCGGGGGGTGGAGAATACCTTGTCAATCTCGGCATCAGACTTGCCCGCATTCTTCATTATGCGGTAACGCTCGGTCTGCTTCTTGCCCAACTCGATGAGTTTGGCTCGGCCGGCAGCGGAGAGTTCATTGGGGTTGCGAGTGTAGGGGTTACCACCCTTCTCTTGAGCAAAAGCGGGCTGCAATACTCCACCGAGCTGCTCATACATGGCTTCCTCGGCATACTGCTGCATCTTCACATCAATAGTGGTATATATGCGCAGACCATCATTGTCGAGGTCATACAGCTCGCCATCGGCACGCGGATTCTTATCCACCCAGCCATATAAGGCATCATCGGCCCACTGCACGGAGTCTGTGTTATATTTGCCCAGTGCCAGTTTATATGATGTCTCAGACTTATAGTCGGCGCGTTTGGGCCTCACGGGCTTATGGGCTGTCATTACACGGCGTATCTGCTCGCGCAGATATGAGTCGGTGCCCTCGGTGCGGGTCACTTTATGGTAGTCGAGCCCCAAGGGGATCTGAGATATGGAGTCATAGTCAGCCTGAGTGAGCAGGCCGGCTTTCTCCATTTGGCCAAGCACGGTGTTGCGGCGGCCCAAGGCTCTGTCGGGGTGCGAAAGGGGATTATAATAGCTTGGATTCTTGAGCATACCTATCAGCAAAGCGCTCTCCTGAATATTGAGCTGATTGGGCAATTTATTGAAATAGACGGCAGCTGCTGTCTTGATACCGATGGCATTGTTGAGGAAGTCGAAACGATTGAGATACATCTTGATGAGCTCCTCCTTGGTATATACGCGCTCCAGCTTGATGGCTATCATCCATTCGATAGGCTTCTGCAGGCCTCGTTTCCAGCCTCTGAGAGCCTTCTTTGTGTACAATATCTTGGCAAGCTGCTGAGTGATAGTTGATGCGCCACCGGAGCTCTTGTCGCCCATGAGCAGTGTCTTGACACCGGTGCGCCCAAGAGCACGGAAGTCGATACCGCTATGCTGCATAAAGCGGGCATCCTCGGTGGCCAACAAGGCATCAATCACGTAGGGTGAGATATCCTTGAACTCCACATTCTCTCGATTGGCATTCACCTCGTAAAAACGGCCAATCTCGGTGGTGCCGTCAGAGGCATAGAGCACAGAGGCAAAATTATCGTGCGGGTCCTCCAACTCATCAATGGGGGGCATATAGCCTATGATACCATTATAGATGAGCAGCAAGAACAGGAAGCCGATAAAGCCTATGGAGAGGAAACTAATCCACATCCACTTGACTATCATACGACTACGCTGGTATCGCCTTTGCTCTGCCGTGAGAGGTATCTGCGTCTTTTGAGAGTCACGGTTTATGCTTCTCCCGGCTGCAGATTTGCTATATCTTGGTGTATTCTTTGAGTTCATTGTCAGATAGTAATATGAAGTTGCCGCGCTCTATAGACGGCATCAAAATATTCTAATTTGCAAAATTAAGAAAAATTTTCGGATACCGCAAACTCTACACCATTCTGCCGAAGAAAATATATTCTTGGAGTGTCTTGGATTTTTTATTACTTTTGCAAAAAATTTGTACCTCCTTTATACTTGCATACCATGAACAAATTTAACAGAATAGTAGCTCTGGGGCTCATCATGGCGCCCGGATGTATACTGCTTCACGCTGAAACAAAAGCCAATAAGGGTGTATCGGCCGATATGCTCGAATCTTTCCGCTCCACCTACAACAAGGATGCGAGCAACAAGGCTATACGCAATGCCATAGCCTCCAACTCTATTGATGTGCTGGCAGTGAACGCCGAAAACAAAAACAATTTTGATGACCATTTCTCGCATCGTGTAGAGAGCAAGGGTATCACCAACCAGAAGCAATCGGGGCGGTGCTGGCTCTTCACCGGCCTTAACGTGCTCCGTTCACAGATGATGGCCGAGCATAACCTGCCGGAGCTCAAACTATCGCATGCTTACAACTTCTTTTATGACCAGCTCGAGAAGTCAAACCTGTTCCTGCAAGGGATGATTGACAATGCCTCCAAGCCAATGGACGACCTGATGGTGCAGTGGCTCCTTCAGCACCCGCTCAGCGACGGCGGCCAGTTCACAGGTGTGGCTGATATCGTCACCAAATATGGTGTCATACCCTCTGAGGTTATGATGGAGTCTTATTCTGCAGAGAACACCACCCGACTGAATAATCTGCTTTCGCTCAAGCTGCGCGAAGATGGCCTGGAGCTGCGCAAGCTCGCCGGCAAAGTGAGCGAGAAGAAGCTATATGAGCGCAAACAGGAGATGCTAAGGGAGATATATCGTATGCTCGCCCTCTCTATCGGGGAGCCCCCCACAAAGTTCACATGGACACGCCGCGACAAGGATGGCAAGGCTGTGGACACACGCGAATACACCCCGCAAGAGTTTTATAAAACTTATGCCGGCAATGATTTGCAAAACAACTATGTGATGCTGATGAACGACCCCTCACGCCCCTTCTTCGAGGTGTATGAGATAGATTATGACCGCCATACATACGACGGCAAAAACTGGACATACATCAATCTTCCTATCGAGGAAATCAAGCAGGTGGCTATCGAGAGCATTAAAGACAGCACCATGATGTATTTCTCATGCGATGTAGGCAAATATCTGGATCGCAATCGAGGCTTGCTCGACCCCGACAATTTTGACTATGAGTCACTGATGGGCACAACTTTTGGCATGGATAAGGCTGACCGAATACGCACCTACGCCAGTGCATCATCTCACGCCATGACACTTATGGCTGTTGACCTTGATGAGAATGGCACCCCCATAAAGTGGATGGTGGAAAATAGCTGGGGCGACGGCCCGAACAACGGGCACCTTATAATGACCGACCGTTGGTTTGACGAGTATATGTTCCGCCTGGTAGCCGACAAGAAATATGTGCCTGAAGCCACCCTTCAGCTGCTCAACCGAAAGCCCGTGATGCTCCCTGCTTGGGACCCCATGTTCCTTCCCGAAGAGTAAGAAATATCCCTATGATAATCAAACCCCGGACGTCCACGGTTTCGCCGCGTGTGTCCGAGGTTTGTTATTTATAACATAAGCTTCCTTCACACCCAATGTCGCCATTGGCAGCTTGTCTTTGGCTGTACGATTGCCGCTATTAGGCCGCGTTAGGGACTTCCACCCGTTAGATTATGCCCATGTCGGGCGAACAGCGAGTAGGAGGTAAACACTATTCATAGAGTGTTTGTATCCTACTTTCGTGTTTACTTGTCCTCTTACACCACCGTACAAACCTTGCATCATACGGTGGTTCCTCAACCTTTCGGCAAGGCCGATGCCCTGTAATAACAACCTATCCACAGGCTGAAATACACGACCATTTGTTTAAACGCAATTTTTTGGGGGGCATCGTGTCACAAAAGGGGGAAGCGGCGCGTCTTATATATGTAAACGGATTAAAATTATGAAAAAGGGAATTTTACTTATCGGCGCATTGGCCGGGTGTTTATCGGTTCAGGCCGGTTCGGTCAAAGACAATTACGAATCTTTGGTCAAGGCTACCGAGGCTCTCGCTATTGATATGCCGGCGGAACAGTTGAATATGCAGGCTGCGGACCTGGCTTCCGCAAGCATGGCTATGATTGACACAGACAAAGTTGCCGATGCACTCCGGCTTGTAAATACATGGGACAAGGAGTCTCTCGCCATGGATATTATTGAGAAAGACAACACCTTGCAGATGTATGTGGAGCCTACCGGAACTGACATGGTGGAATGTGTGCTCGTAATTCAACAAGAGGAAGAGCCGCCGCTTATTATAATGTACATTGAGGGCAACAACAAAATCCTGAACAACATCAGCATAATGGACTGAGGAGGTGACGGCCGAGGAGTTTAAAATATTGATGAGGAAGGCTTACGCTCCCATGATGCGAAGGGCACAGAGTCTGCTCTCCGACCCGGACGAGGCAAACGATTTGGTGCAACAGGTTTGCATTCATCTTTGGGAGCACTCCGCCGGACTTGACCGGGCAGACAATCCGATTGCTTATTGCTTGAAAGCGGTGTATAACTCGGCCAAATCAAGACTGCGAACAAGCCGATATTTCGAGTCGCTCGAAGCCGCCGACTCCGAACAGAGTGCCGAATCCTCAGTCGATGAAGCGGACTACATTCATTCTCTGCTCGCCCTAATTCCTCCCATGCAGCGACAGGCGTTCTTGCTCCGGCAAGAAGATGACTTGGAATATGAGGAAATAGCTGCGAGAATGAATATTAAACAGGACAATGTGCGCCAACTGATTTCTCGCGCACGCAAAAAATTGAGAGAACTATATGAAAAAGACAACTGACATACAGCGTTTCAAAGCATTATTTACCTTGTGGCTCGAGGGAGACACTTCCCGTGGGCAGGAGAAGGAATTGCTCGCGTTGGCAAAGGCCGTTGATTTCGCAAACTGCGATGAGCAGACTCGCCGCGATGTTAAGATGGTGGTTGACTTGGAGAGCTTTTCAGCACCGAAAGCTTGCTCGGCAGAGTTCAATCAGTTTTTGGATAATCTCACCGCCTCCCCCACACGCAAGCACAAATTCAATTGGTTGAAGGTTTGCTCGGCAGCCGCAACGGTCGCCTTGATAGCAGGTGCCGGGATATGGCTTATGAAATCCCCGGAGAAGCCGGCAATGCAACTCGAACCGGCAACGCCGCAATTGGCGCAAGTTCAGCCGAAGCCGGGGAAACGAGTTGACATTAAGCCGATTGTTGAGAAAGAGGCTGAGGCTGAAACCGCGACTCCCGCACCCACCGCTGTAAAGCAACCGACCGTGGCTATAAAATCCGCCAAGCCGAAACGAGCTGCCCAAGTAGCCGAGCCGGAAGTGCTTCAAACTCGCGAAATAACCGACCCGGAAGAAGCCCTCGCATTGCTCACCGGGACCTATGAGCTGCTCGCCTCATGTGCGGAAACGGCAGAACAGAAATCTGCCGATGCTCTCTCCATACTTCACGAAAATTTGAATACTTTAAATAATTTAGTTACAATATGAAAAAGAAAATTCTTGCATTACTTTGCACCCTGTTGCTTGGTATCTGCGCCTCCAACGCATATGCAGCCAACCGATTGCTGCCCAATCTGGAGAAAAACGATAACCTGACCTCCGTATATGTAGGCAAGGCTCTTTTGCGAATGGTAGCCAACGGGCTTGGCGATACTACAATGGAAACATCAGCAGAAAATGGACAATCTGATAACAATATGGGATTGAAGTTGGCCGCCGGGAAATTCAACGTGGGAGACTTCATAAGATACCTGAACAGTGTGGAGGTGGTAACCGCCGACTCTAAAAAGACGGTTGCATATCTACAACCGCTTGCCGAGAAAGCAATCAAAGCCATTCCCGATTTGGAGCTCGCTATGGAAGAGGAAGAAGGCAACGAATACACTCAGATTTATATAGTAACCTCTGCCGACGGCAATTCTTATTCACGCATGATAGTGGTATGCAGCGAGCCCGGCGAATACAACGTAATCGACATGCAGGGCCAAATACCCATTGACATTCTCAGCCAAATCAATATGTAAACCGACTGCATCAATCGAGTAGGAGGTGAACACTAATCATAGAGTGTTTATCTCCTACCTTCATGTTTACTTATCCTCTCACACCACCGTACAAGCGGTTCCGCATACGGCGGTTCCTCAACCTTTCGGCAAGGCCGAAGCCTTGTAATAACAACCTATCCACACATAGCCAGCGCGGTATAGTGCATCGTCGGGCATTGCCCTTGATGCTATCCAACTATGTGCTATGTGCCAGTAACCTTGACTTGTGTTGCCCCATTCATAGGCTTTCTGCTTCGGTATGCCGCATTTGATTAGGCTCTTCACGCGCGTCCTCGGGCGCTTCCATGCTTTCCATATACACATGCGGATACGGCGGCGTAGCCATTGGCCTATCTCTTTGACTTTGCTTCCCATGTCGGCAAGTTTGTAATATTCCGTCCACCCTGACAGATATTCTTTGAGGGTGGTATTTCGTTTGGCATATCCCATTCCATTGCTTCTTGAAGTGATGGCTTTGAGTCGGCGGCGCATCTTGGCTTCGGTCTTCTGATGTATGCGGCATTGAGATTGCTTGGCGACAAAATTTGTTCCAACAAAGGGTATTCTTGTTTAGTTTCTGTACGTCAGGCCAGTGCTTTGCCGCCGACTTCCTTCACACCCAATGTCGCCATTGGCAGCTTGTCTTTGGCTGTAAGCTTGCCGCTATTAGGCCGCATTAGGGACTTGCCCCCATTAAATTATGCCCCTGTCGGACAAACGATAAAAAGCCCGGCTCCGGATGGAGTCGGGCTTCACTATGATAATCGTGTATTAGTCCTGGTTGAGGTTAACGCGCTTGAAGGTCAGAACGGTCAGGCCATCCTTCTGGCTCTGGAGGAATTGACCGACAGTGATCTTCGGGTCGCGATGGAACTCCTGCTCTACGAGTACATTCTCCTTGTAGAACTTGTTGACACGGCCGTTAGCGATGTTCTGAATCATCTGCTCGGGTAGTGAAGCAGCTTTCTTCTCAGCAGCCTCCTTCATGATGGCACGGCCCTTCTCAGCCTCTTCTGCTGTGATCCAACCCTTGCCAATGTTTGACTCGATGTGGTCCTCGCTATCGAAGTGGTTGGGGTTAAGGCCGGCCTTCTTTAGAGCAGCCTCGGCAGCCTTGCGGATCTGCTCCTCTTTAGTCTTCTCAACAGCCACCTTGTACTCCTCGTCGATAACAGCCTGGTCTACTTGCTCGCGAGTTGCAGCTACAGGGTTCATAGCGGCTACCTGGAGGGCTACTTCGCGACCTACAGTCTCATCGATGCCGGCCTCAGTAAGACCAACGATGGTGGAGAGCTTGTGGTTGAAGTGGTCGTAAGCGGCTACTGTGGGAGCCTCGACATACTCGTAAGCACCGAGCTCCATCTTCTCACCTGTGCGGCCTATCTCATCTGTGATGAGCTCTTGGATAGTGCGGCCATCGATAGTGATGTTCTTAACCTCGTCGAGGCTCTTGGCTGAAGCCAGAAGAGCAGCTTCGAGGATCTTCTTTGTCAGAGCGCGGAATGACTCGTTGTTGGCAACGAAGTCTGTCTCACACTTCAGAGCTACGATAGCAGCGAAGCCCTCCTTGGCACCTGCGAGTACGCAACCCTCAGCGGCGTCACGGTCCTCACGCTTGGCGGCTACTGCCTGACCTTTCTTACGGATGATTTCGATGGCTGCCTGCAGATCGCCCTCGGTCTCAGCCAGAGCATTTTTGCAATCCATCATACCTGCGCCGGTCATCTTGCGCAGTTTCTTGATATCTTCAATTGATACTGCCATTTTCTTATTTTGGTTGATGAGAATGTGCCATTCCCGTGGCTGACGATTGTCATCCCTTTGGGGCCGACTACATCCCTCAAAGTTTTTAATATGTGCCACACAAGAAAACGCCTTGTGTGGCACTTTTGTTGCTTACTTGTATAGCGTGTGCTTGATACGTATTACTCAGCTACGGGAGCCTCTGCAGTCTCTGTAGCCTCGGCTGCGGGAGCTTCAGCGGGCTTCTCTGAGCGGCGTACGCGGCGACGCTTGCCGGGAGCGGGAGCTGCCCCTTCTTCCTTGTCTTCGGGGGTATCGATCTTCTCAATCTTGCGCTCCTCGAGACCCTCAGCCATAGCAGAAGTTACAGCGTCGAGGATGAGCTCGATGCTCTTTGTAGCGTCATCGTTTGCGGGGATCACGTAGTCTACATTGTCGGGATTTGAGTTTGTATCCACGATAGCGAATACGGGGATACCCAGACGGTTAGCCTCGGCTACTGCGATGTGCTCTTTCATTACATCGACTACGAAGAGAGCACTGGGCAGACGTACCAGACCGGCGATAGAGCCGAGAGTCTTCTCGAGCTTGGCGCGCTGGCGAGTGATCTGCAGTTTCTCGCGCTTTGATAGGTTGTCAAAAGTGCCGTCGTTAGCCATCTTATCGATAGTGTCCATCTTCTTCACAGCCTTGCGGATAGTGGGGAAGTTGGTGAGCATACCACCGGGCCAGCGCTCGATAACGTAGGGCATATCGATAGCTGCGGCCTTCTCGGCGATAGCTTCCTTGGCCTGCTTCTTGGTAGCAACGAAGAGCACCTTCTTGCCGCTCTTTGCAATCTGCTTGAGGGCAGCTGCAGCCTCGTCAATCTTGGCGGCAGTCTTGTAAAGGTCGATGATGTGGATACCATTGCGCTCCATGAAGATGTAGGGAGCCATAGCGGGGTTCCATTTGCGTCTCAGGTGGCCGAAGTGGCATCCTGCTTCCAGAAGTTGGTCAAATGTGGGTGTTGCCATTTGTTTTGAAAAATTTGTTTACGTTCTTTAAAAAAACAATCTTGCAGATTTCATTATGGAGATGCCAATGAAACCTTACGGGTAGGGAACGTGTCCATCCCGCAGATTTAGATACTAAACTCTTTTGAGGCAAGAGAGGATTGAGGGCAAGAGAGGAATATACTTGAATTGGCAGGGTGTCCCAAGAAGGACACTCTGCCGTATATTTCAATAAGTTCAAGCTGCTTTCAAGCTCTCTGAAGATTAACGCTTTGAGAACTGGAAGCGCTTGCGAGCCTTGGGCTGACCGGGCTTTTTACGCTCTACAGAACGTGCGTCGCGAGTCATGAAGCCTTCAGCACGGAGGGCTGACTTATCCTCAGGATTAATCTTAACCAGCGCACGGGCTATAGCCAGACGCAGTGCTTCTGCCTGACCTTTGTAACCGCCGCCACGCAGGGTCACCTTGATATCATATTTCTCCACAGCACCCAGAGTGAGCAGAGGCTGCTTAACGATGTACTGCAGGATTGAAGAGGGGAAGTAAACCTCCAGCGGACGGTGATTGATAGTAATCACACCTGAACCCTCAGACACATATACACGGGCTACAGCGGCCTTACGACGACCTATTGCATTGATTTGTTCCATCTCTCTTCTTATTTCACTTTGTTAATGTCGATTACTTCAGCGTTCACGTTCTGGTGGGGATGCTCAGCACCATTGTAGACATAGAGGTTGTCGAGCTGACGGGCACCGAGTTTGTTCTTGGGGAGCATACCCTTAACCACCTTGTCGAAGAGGGGGTGACGGCCGTTGGCACGCACCTTGAAGCTCTTCTTCATCAGAGTCTCGGGAGTGAACTCACGCTGACCACCGGGATAACCGGTGTAGCGCAGATAGACACGGTCAGTAAACTTGGCACCGGTCATCTTCACCTTATCGGCATTGATAACGATAACATTGTCGCCGCAGTCCATATTGGGGGTGTAGCCGGGTTTGTTTTTGCCGCGAAGTATCAGAGCGATTTTCGCGCACAGACGACCGAGCACCTGGTCGGTAGCGTCTACCACCACCCACTTCTTATCGATTGTAGCGGGAGTAGCGGAGAGAGTCTTATAGCTTAAAGAATCCACTTTAATTATTGATTATTAAATAGTTAAACACATAGCGACAGTCTGCCTGAAGGTCGGCCAAAACCTATACAAGCGCACGCCGCCCTGTTGATTTGGATATAATCGGCTTGCAAAATTAGTATTTTTTTCTGACACGACAAAATATTCCGAAAAAATCACATAATTTTATACGGAATTCGTCAACGGTACAACGAGTGTGAAAATATTTGTCACACCCGGAATATTGCCGATAGATTTTTTTCTATTATTTTTGCAACGCAAAACAAATCGTCAATATGTATTCAAACGGCGATTTGTTGTGAATGATACATCTCCCCGGCAATTCAGCCTTAAGCTGAAAGAGATGGAACGGCGGTCATTCACCATGCCCGTGCAGTTCACGGACATAGTCATTTAGAGTTGTCTCGTATCCCGTTTGCGAGATTTGGATTACATCTGCTTGCAGCAACACTTCTGCGGGCTAGTAATTGACACAAAATTATGAGAGACGACTCTACCCATTCCGTGCATATAGGTAACCTTATTGAGAACGAAGTACGCAGACAACAAATTCCGGTTATTGATTTCGCACGCAAAATCAACACTGACCGGCGCAATGTCTACGACATTTTCAGCAGAACTTCCATCGAGACCAGTCTGTTGCTCAAAATCTGTATGGTACTGAACCGCGATTTCTTCGGGGAATTTTCAAAATATTTGCATATAGTCCATGAAGATGATGACAACAACTGACCATACGGATTTACTGCAATCGCTCCATGAAGACGTTTCCCGGTTCGCAAAAGACCTTGACACTCCCCTGATGAACGAAAGGGATTTGCAGGTACGTTTAGCCATGTACTTGAAAAGCTGCGAGAACAGATACGACGATGTTATGGTTGAATACGCGGTTCCTTTCAATGAACTATGTTTTGAGGACGATACAGACTCCCGGGGAAATTTTCCATGGGCGAATGATATTTATGTTGATATTGTAGTTCGCCAAGATGAACGTTATGCTTTGTTGGAGCTCAAATATGCGACACGCAATCTGCCGAAAGGGCTGTGGAATAATACTCGTTTCGGCAGCAAGATGAAATCGCAAGTTTGCATGCTCAAAAATCAAGGAGCTGTGGATATTGTCTCATATAATTATTGCAAGGACATACGGAGAATAGAGGCATTGACCAAAATGTATCCCAATATAGTAGGGGGCATTGCGATGATAATTACCAACAATCATCTGTTTTGGGAAAAGCCTAAATCCGATACGGTGGCTCATTCGCGGTTTGCATTATATGAAAATCACGAGGTAAAAGATGTGCATTGGCAGAGCATAAGTAAAAAGATTATTGACAGCCACCGGTCTTTCTCATTAGACAACACATATAAATTCACATGGGAAGATACGTCATACGACAAAACAGACATATCTAAATTCGGAGTGGCAATCGGCTCAAAATTCAGGTTTATGACAACAGTAATCTCAAAAGAAACAACAAATTAAAAACCAATACAACAAACACATGAAAAGACGACTTTTAATCTTATTCGCAGTGATGATGTGCGCCGTCACATCATGGGCTGCCAAAACCAATCTCACACCACATCAAGACCCCAAAACCGGCTTGTGGGGATATGTTGACTAAACGGGGAAATGGAAAATCAAGCCGGCATACACATGGGCCGGACAGTTTGCCGAGCTCAAGGCGAACGGCAAACAATACGCATGGGCAGACGGCGCTGACCGCTACAGTATCTTGATAGACGCGAAAGGCAAGCAAGTGATACCGGAAAAATTCCTGTATGTAAATAACCTGCAACCTTTAGCTGATGACTTGATAATTTCATCAGTACGCAATAACGAAGAAAGTAAATACCAATATATATTTATAACTAAAAAGGGAGTGACAGTACTGCCTTTTGCCGCAAACACTTCAAACCATGTATGGTCTAATGACGGAAAACATCTATACCTGCTCTTGCAGAATGAAACCTAAGGATGCAGAGTTCTGGTTGACCTTATAAACAGCGAAGTAAGCAGTTCACCGATGAATTTCAAATTGGTTTCTGAGGTGAAAGACGGGTACTATCTGATTGAAAAAGCCGGGCAATACTTCATCTATTCCATTGAGAATAATGAAACAAGTCCACTGACAAAAACAGGCAATATATGGGAATCAGACACGTTATGGACTAAAAAATATATAACATATACGAATTCCTATTCGGCTTTCTTTGACAAAGACCTGAATTTTATTGGAATATACTCCTCATTCAGTAATATAGAAGGCAGCCAAGACAAACTTGCACAATTGTATCGCGAATTAAATTCCGATGATGACAACTCAATAGTGCTTGTAAACGTGGAGACCGGTGAAGTGATAGGAAAATATTCAGAAATTGAAAATACTACCAACAGTTCCCAATACTACAAAGGAGGTTACATGGCTGTAAAAGATAACAAAGGCAATTGGGGATTTTTAAAAGCCGACGGAAAAGAAATTCTGCCTGTGAAATACAAAGATATTCTTATTTTCCGCAATGTAGACTATGTTTTAGCAACTTTAGATGACAATAACACAATTTTGGCTAATACAGAAGGGGAAATAATACACACCTATCCCTTTGGTGCGGGAAACGTAAGCTATATACGTGCGGGACTCGGCGATTTTCTTGTCACCAAAACCGTTAATGGTAACATAAGAACTTACTACACGCCCTCCGGTAATCATATCACTTTGACCGACGGCGTTCAATTAAAAGCATATTACGACCAGAAAGGCAATCATGTCGGTTGGAAAGCAGCAGACAGAATAGGTGACAATACCTTCATCTATACATACTATGACCGACAGCTTAAAAAAATAAGGGAGGAACATCAAGGTCCGAGAGATGTTGCGGCCGAGGTTTACAAGAAACGCGATTTTGTAGGGCGTCCGTTGGCAATTCTTCAGAGAATGCAAGACAAAGGATATATAACCGGGGGTGACATGCTGTACGGTGGGCGTCTCGGCACCATATTCACCATTGTACTGAAAGACAAGTCGCGCTACAGAATTGAGATGGACCGAAACGGCTGTATCATAAAGACCACCAAATACTAAGAGCTTGTTTAATACTTAGGGAAGGTCTGCGGTTTTGCCGCAGACCTTTGCTGTAAACATCGAAGTGTGCAGAAGTGTTATACTCATAAACGGAAATATTATGCAGAATTATATATCTATCGGGGTGTTTATTGACGGCGGGTATTATGCCAAAGTGAACCGTTCGCTTAAGAAGTTGGAGAACAGTATTATACGTGTGCGCTCATTGTTTGATTTCATAACGGAGCGTTTGGCAAGCGAGGAGCATGTAAATCCGCGCGATTGCCAGATAACAGAGGCACACTACTTCCGCGGCCGCTTTCGTGTGAAGGAGGCTTACGACAAGCACCTGCTCTACAATGAGCGAAAATTTGAGGATACCCTCATTGAGAATGATGTGGTGTTTCATTACAAGCATCTGAGAGAGGTGGAACGTAACGGGCAGACAGAGGTAATAGAAAAGGGTATTGATGTGTGGTTTGCCCTCGAGGCTTTCGAGCTGGCCACGTTCCGAAAGTTTGACTATGTGGTGCTCATCACCGGGG
The DNA here is from genome assembly GCA_023665425.1 of Muribaculaceae bacterium. Taxonomy (GTDB): domain Bacteria; phylum Bacteroidota; class Bacteroidia; order Bacteroidales; family Muribaculaceae; genus Lepagella. Next base: position 825,273 of record JAMPDX010000001.1, on the reverse strand, counting down.
ACGCTGACCATGAGATGCTTGTCCGCAAACTTAAGGCTCTGAAAACTAAAGTGGTGCTCCTGACATGGAACCTTACCGACTCCGAGGCTACCTCCCCTCTTCTCAAGGAGGAAGCCGGACATCACTGGGAGCTGAGCGAACTGACAGACCGCAATCCGGGACTCAAACGCAAACTGTTGTATAAGTTGCGCGAACAGCCGGTGCCGGAGCTTGGCGAAACTTTTTAGTATCGAAATACGGCTAATTCAAGATATTTGTTGTATCTTTGCGAATTGAACAGCAAGGATAGATGCCCTCAGTATGCCCTGCGGGGATGTAGCCTAAAAGCATAACACTATGAGTATTAACGAAGTACAAGACGAAATAATTGAAGAATTCGAAGGTCTGACCGACTGGATGGACCGCTATGCATACATCATAGAGCTCGGCAGCCAGATGCCCCCGATGGAGGAGAAATACAAGACTCCGGCCAACTTGATCGAGGGATGCCAGAGCCGTGTGTGGATAGAGGCTCAGCAAGACAATGAGGGATACATCAACTTCGAGGCCGACTCAGACGCCATGATTGTAAAGGGTATCGTGGCACTGCTCATGCGTGTGCTCAATCACCGCACACCACACGAAATCCTCGATGCCGACCTTTACTTCATAGAGCGTATCGGCCTGAAAGAGAACCTCTCCCCCACGCGCTCCAACGGCTTGGTGGCCATGCTCAAGCAGATACATATGTATGCCGTGGCCTTTAATGCCCTCAACCATCAGAAATAACTCTCTCCAGCCTCTACTTGACAATAATTAAACTAAATATCTAATCTTAAATCCAACACCTTATGTTCAAAAATCAACCAAAAGGACTTATTCCTGCGGCTTTGAGCAACATGGGCGAGCGCTTCGGCTACTACATCATGAACGCCGTGCTCGTGCTCTTCCTGTGCTCCAAGTTTGGACTTAGCGAGGAGACAAGTACTCTGATTTACTCGTTCTTCTACGCCGGAATTTACGTGTTGTCTCTTGTTGGTGGTGTAATAGCCGACAAGACACAAAACTACAAGCGTACTATTATCCAGGGCCTTATCATCATGACTCTCGGATATGTAGTGCTCGCAGTGCCTATCCTTAGCACTCCGGACAACAAAGTATGGCTCTTGAGCTTGACCTGCTTCGCCCTGTTCCTTATCGCATTCGGTAACGGTCTGTTCAAGGGTAACTTGCAGGCTATCGTGGGTCAGCTTTATGACAACCCGAAGTATGCTTCACAGCGCGATGCCGGTTTCCAGATCTTCTACGTATTTATTAATATAGGTGGTGTGCTCGCCCCGTTCATCGCCCCCATGCTCCGCTCATGGTGGCTCGATACCAACGGGCTGGTATACAATGGCGACTTCCCCGCAATGTGTCACGCATTCCTGAGCAACGCCGACTCCATGACCAATGAGACCATCAACAACTTCTACAGCATCATCACCGGCATGGGTGGATCTATCGCCAGCAAGGTCGAAATACAAGAGTTCTGCACCCGCTACCTCGAAGTCTTCAACACCGGTGTGCACTACTCCTTCATAGCCTCAGTGGCTGCCATGATGATCTCACTGTGCATCTTCGCCGTCACCAAGAAAGGGCTGCCCAATCCCTCAGTAAAAGCCAAGACAGAGACAGCCAATTATACCCCGGCAGAAAAAGCTGCCATGGCCAAAGAGATCAAGCAGCGCATGTATGCCCTGTTTGCAGTGCTCGGTATCGCCATCTTCTTCTGGTTCTCATTCCACCAGAACGGCACCTCCATGTCACTGTTTGCACGCGACTTCATGGACACCTCAGCCATACCCCCCGAAATATGGCAAGCTATGAACCCCTGCTTCGTTATCCTGCTCACCCCCATCATCATGGCCATCTTCAGCGCCCTCTCACGCCGCGGCAAGGAGATATCCACCCCCCGCAAGATTGCTATCGGTATGGGTCTGGCAAGTATCGCATACATCTTCATGATGATCTTCTCACTGGTGATGAACTATCCCTCAGCCACCGACTTCAAAGGCCTCGCCGCTGCAGTCAAAGCCACAATGATGGCCGGCCCTTGGGTACTTATCCTCTACTACTTCTTCATGACAGTAGCCGAGCTGTTCATCTCTCCTCTGGGTCTCTCCTTCGTCTCCAAGGTAGCCCCCAAGCACATGCAAGGTCTGTGTCAGGGTCTATGGCTTGGTGCCACAGCCGTAGGTAACCTCCTGCTGTGGATAGGCCCGCTCATCTACAACGCCGCCCCCATCTGGGTAGCTTGGGCCGTCTTCGCCGCCGTCTGCATCATCTCCATGGGCGTCATGTTCGCCATGGTAAAATGGCTCGAGCGCGTCACCAACACCCCCAACGCCTAATCCCCACCCCGATATCCCCCGGACCTGCGGATAGGACATCCACACAGGTCGGTGGATAGAGTTTCCTAATATACTCCCCAAGCGCGGAGCGCTTGCACTGTTTTAACCCCACGATATGCGAATGCCGACAGGCATGAGCTTCGTGGGGTGAGTCATACATACATCCACCAAGCGCGGAGCGCTTGCATTATTTTAGCCCCACGATATGCGAATGCCGATAGGCATGAGCTTCGTGGGGAGAGCTTGCATACATACCACCCAAGCGCGGAGCGCTTGCATTGCCTCTGTTTGAAATTATTTTTTGATAGATCTAACCTCCTGACACTCAATTTTATAAGCCGCATAATTTACACTTTTAAAAGCACTTTGAAACCTCTTTAACATTTCTTTTAACATAATTTAACATTTGGGGGGGTAAATCGAACTTTTTTCTATAACTTTGCATCCGAAGTCTGTACAGATATATAGTTAATTGAGCGAAAACATCGCCTTATCGTATCATATATCTACAAAATAGAATCTTTTTAAACAAATAAATAACACAACTAATTAAAATTTTACTAAATGCAAAAGAAAGTCCTAATTCCTCTTTTGATGACCCCGATAGCCTTTCCGGCTCTCGCTGACATCAATATAGGATTCCCTACAAAGACTTCGTGGGATCAATATGGTGCTACCGGAGATCAGAACAAATGGGAGGGTGGCAGTTACACTTGTACCGTAGGTACCGGTTCAATTACCACAAACTTGGAAGCTGCAAATTTTCCCGTTGGCAAATACAAAATTGTATTTTCGGCAAAGCCTGTCAATTGCTACATCAAAGTAAATGGCGATACACTCTCTCTTGACGAAGGAAGTTCAGGCACAGCCGGATATTCCTACTCATTCAAAATTACCGGCGATGCCGGCGCCACACTTGAGATTGGTGCGGATGACAAGTCTATGGGCTTCTCATTCGTAGGCCAAACTATCAAGCTGGTGTTCGATGCAAAGGCTGTTACAGCAGACCTTCAGAAACAACTTGCAGGGCTCAATGATATAGCACTGGAAGATGTTAATGCTGACGATGGCTTCGAGGAGGCTGATAAGCTCAGAAATAAAAAATCTGTAATCGAAAACAAACTCGCAAACTACGAGACCTCAGGAGCAGATGGCCAGACAGTCACTGCCTGGGATAATGTATGGCAAGAGGTTCTCAAGATTGGTGGTACTGCATCACTTAGCGAGTCGATTGCTACATACAAAAAATATGGCTTCTACAAGGTGACTAACGACCTTCAAGCATATTTAACCGCCCTTGGGGCAGAGATCAATACATATAACGAAGAAGTATTGAATGAGAATACTATCTTCGACAAGTATCTTGCCAATCTGGCAGACCGCACTTCTCTTCTTGACGGACAGGGTAAACTCGTCGAGGCTATCAATACTCTGATTAATGACATCAATACTTGGGAACAGGCTCCCGACGAGGTTAAAGCAGACCTGCTGAGCGAAGCCGAAGCTCAAAAGACTGCTATTGAAGACTATGAGGCCGATATTAAGAAGGCCTTCCCCTACGACGACGACAAATGGTCTAAGAGAGAGGGCCTGAGAAAGGACATCACTTTCGCATCTCAGTACGAGGAGCTTAATGCCACGAACACAAAACTCAACGCAGCCTTTAATCAGCTGAAGGCCAACTATAACCTGTATTATGAGGTAAACTTCATCCTCAACACCAAGCTTGAGAATGAATACAATGCCTACATAGAAGCTCTCAATGCTGCTAAAGGAGTTGACAAGTTCCCCACAGTATATGAGGATATCGCCAAGAGTGAGGAGAACGTAGGTTTCACCACCTCCGATGGCAACGACCTTTTCTCAAACAAAGGCGCCAATGCAGAATATAATACCGGCAAGGGCTATCTGTTCCCGGAGGGTGCATGGGCTACCGTAAAAGATGAGAACAAGGACAAACTTGAGGCTGTAATCACTAAGTTTACATCCATGACCGAGGCTCTCAATAACCTCGTCGAGACTCAGAATGAGAACATGACTACGGCTCAGCAGCAGATCAACGATTTCAATGCCCAGTATAGTAATTTCAACAATATGTTTGTTGATGCATCTTTTGCATCAGAATTCTATGCAGAGGTGTCTGCTCTGGGTACTGCAATCAATACATTCAGCACTTATGTGGATGGCAAATATGAGAAACATATTCTGAATCTTGATGATGATGATTACACTTCTCAAATAGCCGATATTAATAAAAAGATCAACGACATCAACACATTGTGTGCTAAGGCTGCGACTGTTAACAATCTGCTCATTGAGTGGTGGGAGCCAGCTGTTACTGCTGTCAAGAATCTTAATGCCGGTGATGGCGAAACAGCCACGCTCTTGAATGAGAATGAAGTCAACATCATTGACAAGTGGCAAACCGGCTTCGACACTATCAAGAATGGTATTCTCGCTCTGACAAAAGATCAATGCGATGATAGCGCTGTTACCGATGCTATCAAAACAGCCATCAGCGATACTCAGGAGAACGCTGAGAATATGGCAGCTGACTTTGTAACAGTTATAAAGAAACTCAATACTTTTAATAGTAACTTTACCGACTTCACTGCCTTTGTCAACGGCAAGGAGATCAAGACACTGCAGTCTGTAATAGATCTTAAGGCAAAATATCTTGAGGACTATGCAGGTGAGTCCGGCAAGTTCTACAAGGAACTCGTCGGATACAAGACATCACTTAATGAGGCAAAACGTGCGAAAGGTCAGGATAGTTGGGACCTCCTTATTGCCCTTAAGAATAAGCTCCAGAATATCACCGAGCTGCAATATACTGACGGCAACGAGACAATAACAGTCTCCTCTGTAGAGCAGAAATTCGCTTATGAGGCTTCAAAGCTCAACGGCGACTATGCTCAGAAGGAACTTAATGCGTTCATCGCCGCTTATGACCAGGCTGTGGCTGACAATGTAACCAACGTAGCCAAGTTTACTTTGGGAACAGCTACCGCTACTACCAAACCTCTGGAAACTGAGCTCACTAACATCTTGGCCGAGATAGTTGATACAGCCACCACCAAGGACCTCGGTGTTGTAGATGGCAAAATCATCAAGTTCCTTGATAAGCTCGCCGAGTATAATAAGAAACTCACAGTTGCTAAAGCCAACCAGGCTGCATACGATAGCCTTGTCTCCACTCTCGACTATTTGCAGACTCAGATTGATAATCTGACTGCATATAATGAGAACACTTCTCTTCCTCCGGCATTGGAATACTATGGCGGCGAGAAAGGTGTTATCGCCGGTATTCAGTCCGAGTGGAACACAATCAAAGATGCCCTTGAGAAGTCTCTTGCTGACGGCACCGTCGTTGCCGACATGAGCGCTGAGGAAGGCTATACTTATCGGGTACAAAACCTTATTGGCAATATCGCCAATACTCGTATGGACATCGAAAAGAACAATAAGGCACACAATGACCAGATTGTTCGTGAGAAAGAGGTGCGCACCTATATCGAGAGTGTGATCGCTGCTATTACTAAGAGTGCAATCGAAGCCGGCCTGAGCCAGGAAGTTATTGACAAATGGACCACTCCTCTGCGAAACCTCATTGACAATGACATCGCTGCTGAAAATGTAGTAGTTACCAATGAGTATGGCAAAGGTAATTCAAATGGTGCCCACTCAGACATCATGGCTGAATATCAGCGCATAGAGGATTTGGCTCAAGACCAATACAACGAATTCTTCTATGAGAATGGTCTGCACAAGGCTGTAGAAACCGCTAACAATACTACTACAGGTGATTGGAACGACAAGATCAACAGTCTCCTAAGCCAGTATCGTGATGCTATAAAAGTATATAATACTTACTACTATGGAGAGGGAGATTCCGAAGAAAATCACGGTTGGAGAGCTTATATACACGACGAAGTAAAGCGCCACGAGACTCTATTCAAATACTACCAGGAAATCCATAACCTGGACGATGAAGGTAAGAAGGCGTTTGCTGCGTGGACTGCAGACAACCATGTAATCACCAACGATGAGTATCAAGAATGGAAAGATAAATGCGTTGCAATCCATGATAGCATCGAAGCAGATCTAAGCGATCTGTGGGATCAGTTAGACTCATTGGCAGCTAAATATTATGACGAGCTGAATGGAAAGGCTGAGACTGCAATTAGCGATGCAGATAAAGCTCTGACCAATGCAGGCATTGACCCTGAAGACTACCTGAAAGAAGCCATATCTTATCTGGCCCAAGCACATAGATATTATGACGCAGTAGGTGAAGAAGAGCATTTGGCAAAGAAGATGGATGAGATATGCAACGAGCTCGATGAAGTAGCCGGAGCCATTGACCTTCAGAAGTTTGCTGAGGATGCATGGACTGCTACATGGGAGATCGCAGACAAGACCATCAAGGAGCTGAAGGCCGATATCGCCTCTTATGATAATGCAGACCCCGATGTCAAGGCTGCCGTAAACACTGCCTTCCAAGAATATGAGAACACTGCTATTGCGCTTAATCAACAGGCTATTGATAGCAAAGACCTCATCAATGAGTATAAAGAGGATAAGGAAACCCTTGATGCTATAATCGAGAACCTGCAGGGCTTGCGCGATGAAGTCAAGAAGATCAATGACCTCAATGTTGAGGATCAAACGCTCCAGAATAACTTCTATGACAAGTGGCTGCCTGACATGAATTCAACTTACGAGGCTCTTGTAGACTACTGCAACAGCCTGAGTGGCTGCGCAGTCACAGAGAAAAGTAAGGAGGATAGTCCGGAGAAAATTCTGGAGAGAGAACTTAAGAATATCCGCGAGGCTATCGAGCTGCTCGAAGCTACCGTAAAAGCTAATCTGGGCCGTCTGGGCACTGCATTCGGTGATGAAGGCCTTGAGGGTGAGTACGAGGGTATCATAGGTGAGATAAACAAAGCCTATACGACTGCTTATGATGCCGAGGTGTTCTTCTTGCGCACTCTGCTCAACAATACTAAGGTTGCATTCAACGATGCCTACGAGGCTGATGCTACTCTCCCTGAGGGCGAGACTTACCCCAATATCGATGCTCAAATCACCAAGCAAGGAAATGGCATCGATGCCCTCGGCGGAAACTACGACTCTGCAAATCCTGCCGCACAGAAGGATGAGCTGGTTGGTTATGAGACAGAGCTCTGCCGCCTGTATGTCATGCTGAAGACTGCATGGGGCCAGAAGCAAAATCCCATAGAGCCTAATCCCGCTACTGCTCTGCTTGACAAGCTCAACAATAATTATAATACACTCAAATCGAAAATTGACAGCGGCAAAGCCACACTCGACGGATGTATGGATAGCGTCCAAGAGATGTTTGCCGGTGAGTATGAGGCTCTTCAGTCAGAACTCGACGACACCAAGGTAGATTGGAGCGACGATGGAGACCGCATCTTGGCACGTGAGGGCTATTACACCAAGACTCTCAATGAGATAGAGACAGCTCTCAACGAGCTCAACACTAAGGTTGCAGCTGAGGAGCAGAAAGCACAAGAGCAGAAGGCTCAGCAAGAGGCAAGCGACAATCAGTATGCCGTGCTGTATGCTCAGTATGAGGAGCTGCTCAAAGAGTTTGAGGATGCCAAGACACTGGCCGAAGGCTATGGCTATAATATCGCCGAGATACTCAGTCCTACCGCTGAAAGAATACAGAATCTGCTCGATGATGCTCTTGCTCAGCTCGAAAGTGACAAGGCAGCATACGCCCTCACTGCTGAGAGCACACTGCTCAAGGGTGATGAAATTGAGTCTGATATCGCCAAATACAAGCACAAAACCGTCAAGTATTTGGCTAATGCAGAGCTCAGCAATGCCACTGAGGCCAGAAATGATGCTAATGATAAGCTGACAAACCTCTCTATTGTGCCGGCTGTACGCGCAGAGCTCAAAAAGCAGTTCGATACACTGAACGATACTCTTGAGAACCTGCAATTAGAGTCACGTTATGCCGACGATGACCGCCTGGCTCAGATTGCCGAGGAGGCCAAAGCCTTGGTTGAGGAATTTAAGAAGATCAACGATTCAGCTCAGGATAACTCATTTGTGGTTGGCGATGTTGACCTCGATGAGAATGGCGAAGTCAATGTGCTTGACGTACAGATGCTCATCAACTTTATTGGTGAGGGCATGACTTACGATGAGCTCTATGCCGAGAATCCTCGCCAGGCATGTGCCGCCGATGTTGATGGCAATGACAAGCTCAATGTGGCCGACGTCACCTCCCTCATCTCCATGATCCTGGGTGATGAAGTACAAGTGGTACGTGTGAAGGCCTACAAGCCGGCTGTCAAGAGTGATGACTCAATGTCAGTAGCTCTCGTAGGCGAAGAGGATGGTGTACGCACATACGCTGTAGCACTCTCCAACATGACCGCTTACACAGCAGCACAGTTTGACATCCGCACCTCCGGCGATGCCAAGGTGACAGGTGTGGCTACTGTAGAGCGCACAGAGGCACATGACGCATATCTGTTTGACAACTACGACTACAGCCGCGTCATCCTCGCCTCCATGCAGAATGCAGTCTTTACCGGCCAGGATGGTACTATCCTCTTCATCCAAGTTGAGGGTAAGGGTGACCTCACCATCTCCGATGCAATGTTCACCGATACCGACAATAACATCCATGAGATTTCCAAGGCTCACACCTCAACTCTGGATGCGATCTACGATTACGTCAAGGATGGTGTCATGAGCATCTATGATGCTGCCGGCCGCCGCCTGCAATCGCTCAAGAGCGGTATCAACATCATCCGCCACAAGGATGGTTCTGTCACTAAAGAAATGCGTAAATGATAGATGCGTAAATTGGATAATGTAAGAAGTTCCCACATTCTAAAAAGCTATCTCTTTTTTAGAGTAGAACGTTTGATTGAAAGGCAACTTTTAAGTTAGTTGATTTCGGGGAATTTGTGGCCGGGTGTCGTAAGCCAATTGTTCCGGTCAGAGACAACCGGCCACATCCTTTTTCTAATTGACTGACAATGCGTTATCCGGGCTAACATCTTATAGAATTGATAAAGATGAAAATATTAACACATATAGGAGCTACCCGTCTTGTTATGGCCTTGGTGTGCCTGCTGGGCACATTTGGACTGACAGCTCAAGCACAACAGACGAATAAGCTCTATATAAACGACTTCAATCTCTCCGGCGCCACTACCACACGTGTGGCCATTGAGCTTGACAATACTCCTGACCTTGCCGGCCTGCAATTTAATGTCAATCTGCCCGAGGGGTGGAAGATTGCAGGTGTAGAGCGTAACTCCGAGCGTCTCAGCATCGGCCAGAATTTGAGCTACAACAGCAAAGGCCTGTTCCTGGTCACCAGTGGAAGCCGTAATACCTTCGTAGGCACTTCCGGCACACTGGCATGGCTTGAGATTGAGGCTTCAGCTGCCGACATCGCCAATGGTGCCGATGCTACTATTACACTCTCCGACATTGTGTATTCAACTGCGCAGGGCACACGCCTGCCGGGTGAGACATCAACCGTAACCAATGTATCTGTACAGTCCGGCAGCGGCATCCTCTCCACCCTTGAGCAGGAGATGGTTATGAACCCCGGTGCCACACGTAATGTTGAGGTATCGTTGGCTAACGACTTCGATGTGCGTGGTCTGCAAATGGAGATTGTGGTGCCTCAAGGCTTCTCTATCCTTGGCGACCAGATAAATATCACTAACCGTGTCTCTAACGGCTCGGCCGTGAATGTCACCAAGCGTGCAGATGGCGTCACTTATGGCGTGGTGATTGTTGACTATAACGGCAACAACATCATCCCCACCGGCCAGGGTGAGATTTTTAGTTTCACTCTGGTAGCCGCCTCTGATTTTGAGGCTGACAATGCCACATTGTCACTTCAGGGCTTTGAAATGTCCAACTCCAATAACAAGACTATCTATGGAGAGGGATGCACTGTCAACATAATTAATGGCAAGGGGGCTCATCAGGCAGCCTTGGCTGTAGTGGACGCACTGCAACAGAAGCTTGACAACACTCTGCAGACTATCAAGACTGACTGCCCCTTAGTAGCTGACAATTATGATGGAGCAGAACTTCAGGGCCGTATTGATGCTCTGCGTGAGGCTATCGAGAAGGCATACGAAGAGCATACTCTCACAGCAGACTATGAGAATGTACTCGCTCCTTCCGCCGGTATCTCTACCGACATCGATACATACCTCTCAAATGCTCAAGCAGCTCAGAATGCCGAGGTGCAGCGTCGTGCTGACAACAAGGCAGCATACGATGCCGTAGTAGCACTCCTCGACGGGCTGCAGCAGCAACTCGATACTGTTAAGCAGCAAATAGCTGACACTTATCCTGCATATCGCGATGAAGCGGCTGAGAAGGCTGCTCAGGATGCTATTGATGCTCTCCGCACTCAGGCAGAACAGGCTTACGAGGCTGTGGCCGAGGACGGTAGATATGAGTATAATCCCGACACTGCCGCTGTAGAGGCTCAGATTAATGCTCTGCTCACTGATGCTCAGGCTAAAGCCGCAGAGGCTGACCGCCAGACAGCAAACAAAAATGCTTGGGAGGCTGACCTGCAGAAGCTCGCAGGCTTGCAGGCTCAACTCGATGCCGCCAAGGCTGAGATAGCTGAGAAGTATGCCGACTTCGCAGACCCCGCTGCCGAGAAGGCTGCTCAGGATGCTATCGATGCTCTCACTCAGGCCGTAAACAAGGCTTATGAGGCTGTTGCCAATAAGGGCAATTACGATTATACTCTCGACACTACTGCTGTGGAGGCTCAGATTGCCTCTCTCGTACCCGACGCTGCCGCTCGCGCCAAAGCTGAGGCTGACCGTCAGGCTGCCAACAAGGCTGCTTGGGAGGCTGACCTGCAGAAGCTCGCTGACCTGCAGGCTCAACTCGATGCTGCCAAGGCTGAGATAGCTGAGAAGTATGCTGACTTTGCAGACCCCGCTGCCGAGAAGGCTGCTCAGGATGCCATCGATGCTCTCACACAGGCTGTAAACAAGGCTTATGAGGCTGTTGCCAATGAGGGCAATTACGATTATACTCTCGACATCACTGCTGTGGAGGCTCAGATTGCCTCTCTCGTACCCGATGCTGCCGCTCGCGCTAACGAGTCAGCTCGTCAGGCTGCCAACAAGGCTGCTTGGGAGGCTGACCTGCAGAAGCTCGCAGGCTTGCAGGCTCAACTCGATGCCGCCAAGGCTGAGGTTCGTGAGAAGTACAACGGCTTCCAAGACACTAACTCTGAGAACTATATTCAGACTCAGATCGACATGATGAAGCTTGCTGCTACCAACGCTTACAACGCAGTTGCAACTGCCGGCACTTATAGCTATGACCTCAACACTACCGCACTCGAAGAACGCATCTCTGAGCTTGTTCCGGCTGCTGCAGAGGCATATCGTCAAGACCTCAATGACAAGGCATACGATACTGACTTGAAGCTCATAGACAAACTTGAGAACGAGTTCAATGCCGCACTGCTTACAGTGCAGACTCTGTATCCGGAGTTTATTGACAGCGAATATGTCTCAAATATGCGTCAGCAGTTGCAAGCAACCATCGATGCTTGCAATAAGGAGTATGAGGATGTTGAGCAGGAGGGCCTCTATGAGTCTCAGGTAGACTATGACACACTCTCTGCAGCCATCAAGAAGATGCTTGAAGAAATCAAGGCATCCGGTATCAGCACCGTGCTCAACGACGTTGATCTTAGCAATGCTGAAATATATACTGTAGATGGCCAACGCCACAATGCTCCGGTTCGCGGACAGATGAACATCATCCGTCTCTCCGATGGGTCCGTTGTCAAAGTCATGGTGAAATAAACGATTTCTACATCCTTCCTAACCGATGTGAGCGGTTGCAATCTGTGCTGATTGCAACCGCTCTTTTGGTGGTTGGCCGGGAAATGGTTAACTTTGCAGATGAATATGGATACACGGATACCTGAGGGTTTTATTGAGGAGATGAAGGTGTGCCCGGGCGCGGAGGAGTGCTCGGCGCTTGTCGAGGCATTGGAAAATACGGCTCCGGTGGTGGGTGTGCGTCTGAACCCTCGCAAGTCGAAGGATTTTGACGGTGCGCCGGTGGCTTGGTGTGATATGGGGCGGGTGCTTGCGGAGCGGCCACAGTTTACGCTTATGCCGGGTTGGCATGGTGGGGCGTTCTATGTGCAGGAGCCGGCTTCGATGATTATGACAGCTGTCATCGAGCGCATCGTGAACAAGCTCGGCAGGAAGGATTTGCGGTATCTTGATATGTGCGCCGCGCCGGGAGGCAAAACAACAGCGGCTTTGTCGGTCTTGCCTGAGGAGGCCTTTGTAGTGGCTAACGAGTTTGTGCCCGCACGCGCCGCCATTCTTGTAGAAAATCTGACCAAATGGGGGTATCCAAATTTTGCCGTCACCTGTGGTGACACTTCGGCATATCGTAATCTCAAAGGGGCTTTTGACATTGTGGCTGTTGATGCACCCTGCTCCGGCGAGGGTATGATGCGCAAGGATGAGGAGGCACGCCGCCAATGGTCACCGGGGCTGGTGACCCGCTGCGCCGAGTTGCAGCAGGAAATCATCACGAATGCGTGGCAGACCCTTCGGCCCGGCGGATACCTCATATACAGCACTTGTACCTTTAATAAGTATGAAGATGAGTCCATCTTGAGGTATGCCATGGAAGAATTGGGCGCTGAGAATATCGACCTTGGGCTCAACGCGGAGTTTGATATCCCCGGGAGCATAGACAGCTCATTGTCCGCCCTGCGATTTATGCCCCACCGCACTGTGGGTGAAGGGCTTTTCTTGGGTGTACTCCACAAGCCGGGAGAGGCTGCCTTGACTCCCTCTAAAGGGAAGCCTAAGAAAAATAATTCAAAGCAAAAGACAATCACCTCGAAGGAACTCAATCGGCTGCTTATTAATCCCGAAACATTCGATTACAGCATGACACGCGACGGCCTATGGAGAGTGGTACCGCGCGCATACACAGAATTAGTATCGGCCCTCGAACAGCACACTCGCTTGTTGACGGCCGGGGTGACATTGGGTGAGAGCAAGGGTAAGAGCTTCATTCCCGATGCCTCGCTTGCTCTATCTACAAGTCTGGCGCCTGAAGCATACGTTGCCGTTGAGGTAGACCATCAGACAGCCCTCAGCTATTTGCGCCGCGAGGCAATAGTGTTGCCGGAGAACTCACCTCGAGGCATTGTCTTAATTTGCCACGAGGGGCTTCCATTGGGGTTTGCAAAAAACTTGGGTAACCGTGCCAATAACCTATACCCCCACAACTGGCGCATACGCCACCTGTGAAAGCCTTGTCTAATCCGTGAACAGTTGCTGCTGCCCGGTGAGCTCGTCGCGCACATCTACCTGGCTTATGGGGGGCTCCTCTTCAGTTTGTGCAGCAGCCTCTTCTACAGTCGGTTCGGGCTCGGGCCGACGGGTGGGCTCAAGCTCTGTGACAGTGCCTAATTCGTATGTAGTGAGGCGCTTACCCTTGGCCTTAAAGCTCTTCACGCCAATAAACTCATCAGCCTCAATCTCCAGCGGTTCACGGGCTTCATCAGCCCCGGCGAACTCGACCTTCAGCCGCGGATAGGGAGTATCGGTAATCATTATAAGCGTAGACTTCTCATCTTCGCCTATGAAGCGCTGCGGCTTGGCAGAAGGCTCGAAAGAGAAGCGCTTGATATAGGGGTAGCCCTGCGAGGCATCGTTGAGCAAGGCGGTCCACACGGTGTGCGGGTCGAACTTGAGGATACGCAAGATACCCTCTTCATAGTGGTTGGAGTCAGCAAAGGAGGTGGTAAAGAACTCTCCATTCTTCATTATTACGAGCACCAAATCATCGCTCTGGAACTCACCGAGCAACTCACCTCGACCATCGTAATTCAGACGGAGTACATCGGGGTCCCACCATACGGAGCGACCACCTAAGGTGCTACCGCCCTTCTCCTTGAGCGAGATACGGGCAATATCATTCTTAGTCACCAGATTGCCCAACGCCTCCTTACCCTTGATGGCCAAGTCGGCAAAGTTGATGTCAAACTGTAGCACCTTGAGTCGCAGCTTGGCCTTGAGAGTGATGCGGAGCACCTCAGCTTCGCCGTTGGGGTTGGCGGTGAACCAAACAATCTTGGAGCCGGGAAGTCCTTTTGTGGCATCATACTCCTTGTCTCGCGTGAGGCCGGGCACAGCGAAACGCTTCATATAATAGGGGCCACCTTTGCCGTTGCGATATATCATGTTGTATATGGTACGCTTGTCGCCACGTTTGAAGACATTGATATACAATACATTCTTGCCGACATAGAATTTGTCGGACACCTTGACAATCTTGTACTTGCCATCCTTATAGAAAAGGATGATGTCATCTATGTCAGAGCAAGTAGTGATATACTCGGCATCCTTGAGCGCAGTGCCCGCAAATCCCCCCTCACGGTCGATATACAAGCGTTTGTTAGCCTCAGCTACCTTGGCGGCAGCGATGGAGTCGAAGCCACGTATCACGGTGCGACGCGGGTATTTATGGCCATATTTGTCCTTGAGATGAGTATACCAGTTGACGGTAAACTCGGTGATATGCTCAATGTCGTGAAGCAGTTGTGCTATCTCGGCATCGAGCTCGGCGATATGCTCATCGGCCTTGTCGGCGTTGAACTTGAGGATACGTCGCATACGTATCTCCCACAACTTCATGACATCATCGCGAGTGACAGGTCTGAAGAATTTGTCGGCCCATGGCTCGATGCGTTTGAAGATATGAGCCACTGCAGTGTCCATGTCGGGAGCCTGTTCCAAGGGGCGGTCTTTATATATACGCTCTTCGATAAATATCTTCTCCAACGAGCAGAACATTTGCTCCTCACGTGCTTCTCCGAGCTTTATCTTAAGCTCCTCGAGCAATATGTGTTTGGTGTGGTCTACACTATAACGTAGCACATCGCTCACAGAGAGGAAATGGGGCTTGTCCTCATTGATAACACAGCAGTTGGGCGAAATAGACACCTCGCAGTCTGTGAAGGCGTATAGCGCATCTATAGCCTTGTCTGACGATGTGCCGGGCTGCAGATGCACAATAATATTGGCCTCAGCTGAAGTGTGGTCTACTACGCTTTTAACCTTAATTTTGCCTTTCTGCTGCGCATTTATTACGGAGCTTATCACACTTGTCGTGGTACGTCCAAACGGCACCTCAGTTATAGCCAGAGTCTTGTTGTCTATCTTATCTATCTTGGCACGCACCTTCACCGCTCCCCCTCTCTCACCATCATTGTAGCGGCTCACATCGATGAAGCCACCGGTCTGGAAGTCGGGATAGAGTTGGAACTCTTCTCCGTTGAGATAGCTGATGGCAGCATCGCATATTTCGACGAAATTATGAGGCAATATCTTTGACGATAAGCCCACAGCGATACCCTCCACTCCTTGAGCCAAGAGCAGAGGGAATTTAGCGGGGAGCGTTACCGGCTCCTTCTTACGGCCATCATACGAGGGGGTCCACTCGGTAACCTTGGGGCTATAGATAGTCTCAAGGGCAAACTCAGAGAGACGGGCCTCAATGTAACGGGGAGCAGCCGCACCGTCGCCGGTGAGGATGTTACCCCAGTTACCCTGCGTGTCTACCAGCAGGTCCTTCTGGCCGAGCTGTACGAGGGCATCACCGATGGATGCATCGCCGTGGGGGTGGTATTGCATGGTGTTACCCACCACATTTGCCACCTTGTTAAAACGGCCGTCATCAAGGGTGTACATGGAGTGCAGGATGCGGCGTTGCACCGGCTTGAGTCCATCCTCGATGTGAGGCACGGCGCGCTCCAGAATAACGTATGAGGCATATTCCAAGAACCACTGCTGGTACATATTTGACAGCTGTGAGTTCTTGTCTTGGCCCGGCACGATATAGTTGGCTTTAGGCGCTTGGTCAGTGGTCTCTTGAGATATATTTGCGTCTGTATTTTCGTTGATATTTTCGCTGATGATTTCGTCCATAAATAGTGGTGCGCGACTCCTATGGAGTATAACATGTTTACACCACAAAGATACAAAAAAATCTGCTGCAACGCAAATAGTATTATGATTGCAGATTTAGTATCAACACCAACTATCTATATATCAAGCAACTACCTGTATTTAATCCTTTTGCCAAAGGATATCCTCCACCCCGGCATTATAGTTGTATGCGCGGGCAAGGATAAACAGAAAGTCGGAAATACGATTGATATATTTGAGCACTGTGGGGCTCACATAGCTTTTGCGACTCAGGGCAATGATGTGTCTCTCTGCGCGGCGGCAAACCGTGCGTGCCACATGTGCCTGAGCTGCTGAGACAGTGCCACCGGGCAGGATGAATGCATTGGCCTTGGGCACCACTCTGTCGAGAGCATCTATACCCTCCTCCACATCAGTGATATCTTCTTGATTCAGACCGAAGGGCTCCGGTTTTGCATCCCCTTCGGGCTGGGTGGCCAGGTATGCACCTACATTGAAGAGTTTGTTCTGGATATGGCTCAGCAAGGCCTGCTCGGCTATTGATGAATTGCCTACAGCTATCAGCAGACCTATATGGCTTGACAATTCGTCGATGGTGCCGTATGCCTCCAGGCGTATATGATCCTTACCTATGCGTGTGCCTCCCACTAATGATGTAGAGCCGGCATCTCCGGTACCTGTATAAAGTTTGCTTTTTTCCATGGTTATCCTTTATTAAATATGAGACTATGCGTCTGCTATATTAACGATGTTTGTGTGCCTAAAGTTGTGAGTGTGCAGAAAAAATTGTAATTTTGCGGTATGAGTACTCCTTATATAGTATCGGCGAGAAAATATCGTCCGTCTACATTTCATAATGTCGTGGGACAACCGTCGCTCACCTTGACATTGAAAAATGCCATTGACAGCGACCGTCTGGCTCAGGCATACCTGTTCTGTGGTCCGCGAGGTGTGGGCAAGACATCATGCGCGCGCATATTTGCCAAGACCATAAATTGCGAACATCGCACTCCTGAGGGTGAGGCCTGCAATGAGTGTGAGAGCTGTCGCGCCTTCAATGAGGGTCGCTCCATCAATATCGTAGAGCTGGATGCCGCCTCAAACAATGGTGTGGACAGTATACGTGCTCTCAATGACCAGGTGCGTGTATCGCCTCAGATAGGGCGCTATCGCGTATTCATCATCGATGAGGTGCATATGCTCTCCACAGGTGCCTTCAACGCTTTCCTTAAGACACTTGAGGAACCACCATCGTATGTGATTTTCATACTCGCCACCACTGAGAAGCACAAGGTGATACCCACTATTCTGTCGCGTTGCCAGATATATGACTTCAACCGTATAGGTGTGAATGATATAGCCGCGCACCTGGCATATGTGGCTGAGCAGGAAGGGATAAGCGCGGAGCCGGCGGCATTGGGCGTCATAGCACGCAAGGCAGACGGCGCCATGCGCGATGCCCTCTCTATCTTTGACCAGGTGGCAGCCTCAACCCGCGGCAATATCACATATCAGGGCACAATAGACAACCTCAATGTGCTGGATTATGATTATTACTTCCGCCTGGTAGACGCATTCCTGAAAGGGGATGTTCCTACAGCTCTATTACTGTATAAGGAGGTGAGAGACAAGGGTTTCGACTCTCTCCAATTTGTAAGCGGTTTGGCCAACCACCTGCGCGAACTCACCATGGCGATGGTGCCGGCTACCCTGCCGCTACTCGAGGTCAGCGCCGATGTGGCGGAGAAATACAAGGAGCAAGCCTCACACATACATCCCAAATGGGCATACACGGCAATGAGTATTGTCAACGACTGTGACTTGAATTATCGCACCTCCGGTAACAAACAATTCTTGGTAGAACTAACACTCATCCGGTTGAGCCAACTAATGGACCCTACCGGCGCGACGGACAGTAAGGGCATCCCGTCGCGACCCGCACTCCGGCAGCCCACCACCGGCGCTTCACAGCCAAAAGCAGCCACTGAAGCCACCGAAACACCCACCACTGCGCAACTACAAACACCGGCTCCTCAAACCACGACTCCGACCACTCAAGGTGCTCCGACACCAAGCCATATTCACACTGTAGCTCCTCGGCGTGCAGGCGCCTCTGTGGCAGCTACTAAGCTCAAGACTGCTAAGATTTCGGTGACTAATCTCACTGCCGAGGCACCGAAGTCGGATATGCGTATACCCCCTGACCTTGTACAAACAGACCAACCGGCAAAACATGACACCAAGCCGGCAACACTGGAGAGTGTGCGCAAGGCATGGGAAGCATATACAGTGGCAAACCCGAAGAACCATCTGCTCAATTCGCAGATGAAGATTAATTTGCCACAAGCCACCGACACCCCGTCGGAGTTTGAGGTATATGCCGACAATCCGGCCACTGTCAGTGAGTTTGAGTCAGCCAAAGCTACTCTGGTGCCTTTCATGCGCACAGAGACGAGCGACCCGAACCTTACTCTCAAGGTACACTTGGCAACTCAATCGGCACGCGAGGTGGTGCTCACACCGCGCGAGGCCTTTACTGAGCTCTATCAGGAGACAGAGTCTATCCGCAACATTGTTAAAGACTTAAACCTCATCCTGCTCGACTAACGATATAAGTTATTTAAGAGGGTGTAGCTAAAGGTGTCCGCCGAGAGTATACACAAAAAAATTGATTGTCTCACGACAACCAATCCATTGTGTTAACCTTAAAATCTAATACCATGAAAAACTCAATGCAAAGTTACAACTATTTTTTAAAACAATGTTATAAAACATAATAATTTTTATTAGTTTTAATTTATTTTAACAATCAAAAGCCCATTAGGTTGAATTTTAGTATTCTTTAACAGTTGAGCGGCGTTTATATTCACATACCATTTTGCAGGCACAAATGTCTATACTGCGACTTTTACTCCATTGGCTCCAAGAGTGCCCCGTGGAAGGGCTATATACAAGCCATCTTGGATGAGGCAACAGCGCGGGCCGAGGAATGGCGACAGCTCCACAAGTATGGAATCGGCAACCTCTCACACCCCGATACATTGTATATAGGTGGTGGCACACCCTCGCAAATGCCTGCTGAGTTGCTCGGCAAGTTAATAACCGGTATAACTGCCACATTTGAAGATTTCAACCCTGTGGAGGTGACTATGGAGGTGAACCCGGAAGATGTCAACGATGAGATATGCTTCAAGATGCTGGATGCGGGGGTAAACCGTGTGAGCATGGGAATACAATCGCTGCAGGATAATGAGTTGCGCGCAGTGGGGCGCGTCCATACCGCCGCCCGGGCATTGAGCGCATACACCACTCTTCGGCGCCATTTCAGCAATATCAGCATAGACTTGATATTCGGCCTCCCCTTGCAGACACACACCAGCTGGACCAACACCCTCGATAAGGCCATAGCTTTGGATGCCGAGCACGTGTCTGCATATTCGCTGATGTGGGAAGAGCGCACAGCCCTGTATAAGATGCAGCAGCTTGGCAAGGTTAAGGAGAGCGATGAGAGCCTCAGCGAGCAGATGTTCATCACTCTGACCGATAAGCTCCGCACTGCAGGCTACGAGCACTATGAGATTTCCAACTATGCCAAGCCGGGATATCGATCGCGTCACAATTCGTCATACTGGGTTGGCACACCTTATATAGGCCTGGGAGCAGCGGCCCATTCATATGACGGACAGAGGATACGGCGCGCCAACCCGGCTGATGTCCGCTCATATATTGAGCGGCTGAAGCAGGCTCAGGCCCCTATCTATACTGAGGAATATCTGACTGACGACGAGCTACGGGAGGAATATATCATGACCCGCCTGCGCAGATGCGAAGGAATTGACACCTCCGATTTTAGGACACATTTTGGAGACCGGGCATTGCGGGAACTGCTCGCCAAAGCTCGCCGACATCCCGAGCTTATACATCTTCAATATGGAGCCGACAAGATGCCTCAATTCATTACATTGAGCCCGGACGCCATCATGCGCTCCGACACCGCCATCGTAAGCTTATTTTAGGTCTTACAAAGATGAATATGGTCCGGTCCAGGTGGTATACGCATTTGGGTCGCCGGTATCAAGACCGCGTTGCAGCCATCGCACACGCTGCGAGGAGCGACCATGATTGAAACTCTCCGGCATCTCGCGCCCGTAGGCCTTGCGTTGCAGATAGTCATCACCTATTTTTGAAGCGGCATCAATAGCCTTTTCGACATCTCCGGGCTCTATGGAGTTGAACATTTCATTATCATTATGGGCCCATACTCCGGCATAATAGTCAGCCTGCAGCTCAATGCGGACACTCACCTGATTGGCTTGTGCCTCAGGCAAGCGGGCCATCTGCGAGTGCGCCTCATCAAGAGTTCCGAGCAGATACTGCACATGGTGACCCACCTCATGCGCTATAACATAGGCATACGTGAAGTCACCGTCGGCTCCTATGTCGCGCCCCATGTTGCGGAAGAAGTCGAGATCAAGGTATATTGTCCGGTCTGCAGAGCAATAGAAAGGACCGGTCTGCGACGTGCCTTGGCCGCAACCGGTCTGCACCGACCCGCTATACAGCACCATTTGCGGGGGCACATATTCGCCCCACCCTTGGCGCTGAAACTCTTGCCTCCAAATATCCTCAGTGCCGGCGAGCACTTTGGAAGCAATGTCGTAGAGGCGCTGCTCTTCCGGGTCATTGGGGTCGTATGTCCCGGAGACTGCCTGTTGCCCGCCGTTCATCGCGACATTGCTGATCACGTCACCCAAGTCACCTCCACTGAGCAATGTGATGAGTGCAGCGACTATGACACCGATGATACCACCACCGATGCCTATTGTTTTACCCGACATACCTCGTCTGTCGGTAATATTGGTGCTTCGTCGTCTCCCGTCAAGTCTCATGCATCTTCAGGGATATGGAAGAGTGAAAAGTTGACCGAGCCATATGTTCTGTGCTGCTCAAAGTGAGGGAGTGCACTGAAGTCATGATTCTTATTATGCTCAATTATGACCCATGTGCCCGGCTTAAGCATCTTCGAATTGAGTATCAACTCCGGTATCTCGGCAAAGCGGGGATGGTCATACGGTGGGTCGGCAAATATGAAGTCAAACTGTCGGCTGCACGTCTCCACATATTTAAACACATCCCCCTTGATTACCATCAAGGCAGCAGCATTGAGCTTCTCCTTGACCGAGCGGATAAAGTTGGCCTGAGTGGCTGCCATCTCCACTGCTACCACTTCATCACAACCGCGACTAAGGAACTCCAATGCTATGGCACCGGTGCCGCTGAACAAGTCCAGGGCTGAGCGGCCATCAAAATCCTCAAGGTTTTCAAGCACATTAAATATATTCTCGCGCGCAAAGTCTGTAGTAGGGCGCGCTGTGATATTGCGTGGCACATCGAAGCGACGACGGCCATATTTCCCTCGTATTATTCTCATCAGGCAAGTCTATCTATTGAATAATTTATGAAATGGACTCTAAATTAGCAACTGAAAATGAAACGCCGTCATTGACAGCTTTGTTCACTGCTTGCGAGGTGACACACAAGCTCACATAGTTGATATGTTTTCGCAAGAGGCTCAACACCTGCCGTCTCAGCTCCTCGGTTCCGCTAATGCGGAGCTCTCCTTGTGTGGCATCAAACTTCAGGGCATGCCATGCAAAGAGTATATGGTACACTATGTCTGCTTCAGCTGTGCAATACCATGAGCCGGCGTGGATAAGCTTACCATCGCGAAAGGCAGCAACGTCTATCACATTATCTGATATATGCACCCACATTTTCTCGCCCGGCTCGCTGAGAGCCGTTTTCCGGCACTTATTTACCATCGGTGTTAGGACATGATGTATATCCTCGGTTAGGTAAGTGCGGCTCAAGAAGCCCTGTAGCCCACGCGGGGTAGAGAATATTAATGCAGCTTCATTTTGCAATGGGTCATACCATACATCTTTCTGCTCGGCGGCATCCACGACTTCCAGAGCTGCCTGCAGCGAGGAGGTATCCTCCGGGTCGCACAGCTCCTTGGGGACGATGATAGTGGCTTTTGGGCGCAACAAAATGGATGCGTCATAGCCATCGGGCAACAAAGGGTCATCATATATGGTATCTTCTATATTTTTCACAACATCGGCCTCTGAGCACTCCCAGTTGCGTTGCAGGTATGGCACGAACTCGTGAGTGTTGCGGTTATAGAATACGGCCTCCAAGCCGCGCATACCCACGGTGAGCAGCAGGCGCCACACATCATGGTCTGAGAAGTCTGTCTTAACATTCATAACTGCAAATTTACAATTTTTTCAGAACACTTGAAACTGTGAGCTCAAAAAATGTTGCAGAGGGGGCGAGGAGTCGACTAATTTTGCTAACTTTGCGGTATGATAAGTGGCTGCTCAATTTAGAGCTTGTTTAATAAAAAATGTGAATGTCAGGGCGGTGTATTTTTGAGC
>JAMPDX010000001.1:780492-802340 GCA_023665425.1 Muribaculaceae bacterium | reverse complement strand
GTTCAAGAATCCCTCAGACACGTCCTACCCTGCACAACTGGAACTTTTCTCCCGTCCGCTTGGAATATTAGAGCTCCCGGATGATATGCACATAACGCCAATCCCCACGAATGCTGACTTGTCCAGCCTCTCTGCAATACTTATAAATGATGATTACTGTGTATGAGTATGGCAACAAAGCGTTCAATGACATTGCCGCAGCCATGTACGCCAGAGAGGACGAAATTCTCAACTACTTTATCAACCGCTCCACAAACGCATCGGCTGAATCCCTCAATGCAAAGATCAAACATTTCAGAGCCCAACTTCGAGGTATCGTTGACAAGAAATTCTTCCTCTTCAGACTAGCAAAAATCTACGCTTAATCCGCACGCTTTTACGAGTGGGCCATCAATTGTCCACGCTTCGCAATCTGATGACCAATATGGCGGAGACGGATGAAAGAGAGCAGAAACGTTTCTTTGCTCTGCACATTCATAGGCTATACCTCTCAAATCAACTTCGCGCGACAACGAAAGGAATTGGAGGTGCAGTAGCTGAAAGCCGACAACCTCAAAGCCCGATGCGAGGCACTGTCTGCCCAAATCAACCCACAAGCCATATATGGACAATACTTGCAAAATTGGCTCTGTTAACATGAAAATATGGTCATGCTCGTAAGGGGCATGACCATATTTATTTAGGTTGTGATGTGTCTTTGGATTATTCGCGAGTGAGACGCTCCTTGGCTGTAGGCTTGGCTGCAATGGGCTTCTTGTCGCTTTTCCTGCGAGTGAGGATGGCGTAGGCCACGGGGGCTGCGAGGAAGAGTGAGCAGAAGGTACCGACTGCCACACCAAAGATCATGGCAAAGGTGAATGAGCGGATAGTGTCACCACCCAGGATGAAGATACACAGCAATACGAGCAGTGTTGATACTGATGTCATCACTGTTCGTGTGAGTGTGGCATTCAGTGCGCCATTGAAGAGTTTCTTCTTGTCCTCTTTGGGGCTGAGCTTGAGCATCTCGCGCACACGGTCAAATACTACCACGGTATCATTGATCTGATAACCGATGATGGTCAGCACTGCGGCGATGAAGCTCTGGTCAATCTCCATTGAGAAGGGCAGGAAGCCCCAGCAGATTGAGTAGAAGCCGATGATGAGGAATGCTGTCATTGCCACGGCACATACGGCACCCACAGAGAAGGCTACGTTGCGGAAACGAATCAAGATGTAGAGGAACATACAGATTACGGCGAAGCCGACTGCCAACATGGCATCTGTACGCATATCGTCTGCCACAGAGGCTCCTACCTTCTGAGCGGAGACGATACCTTGCTCCTCGTTGGCCACGTTGAAGTCTTCGTATGACATCACTTTGCCGCCGGCACCCTTAAGCTCAGGCTGCAGTGACTTATAGAGCAATTGTGAAATCTCCTCATCTACCAGTTGTTCGTTCTCGTCAGCGATACGGTAGTTGGTAGAGATACGTACCTTCTGGTTGTTATCAATTGTGATGACGCTTACAGCGACATTGGGGTCGAGCTTGTGGTCCTTGGCGGCGTCTGAGAATGTTGTAGCCAGACGGTCGCGCAGGTCTTCGGGGTTAACATCCTTCTGGAAGGCTACAATGTAGTTGCGACCGCCGGAGAAGTCGATACCCTGGTTCATACCACGTATTACCAGAGAGGCAACGCTGACAACAATAAGAGCAGCCCAAACGATGATGGCACCCTTGGTCTTACCGATGAAGTTGATGTGAGTGTTACCGAAGAGCTTGCGTGAGATGCCGGTTGAGAAGGTCATGCCGGCCAGACGACCATTCTTTGTGAGCAGGTCGAAAGCGATGCGGGTCAAGAATACTGCTGTGAAGAATGAGCAGACAAGACCGATGATAAGTGTAGTGGCGAAACCCTTGATGGGACCTGAACCGAAGAGGAGCAGGATGACACCGGTGATGATTGATGTCAAGTTACCGTCAAAGATTGCAGAGAACGCATTTTTGTAACCGTCAGAGATAGCCTGGCGCAGCTTCTTGCCGGCGTGGAGCTCCTCTTTAGTACGCTCGAATATAAGCACGTTGGCGTCAACAGCCATACCGAGGGCGAGCACGATACCGGCAATACCGGAGAGTGTGAGCACTGCCTGGATGGATGCCAGAATACCCAATGTGAAGTAGAGGTTGAGGATAAGTCCGATGTTAGCCACCAGACCGGGCACGACGCCGTAGAAGCAGATCATGAAGATCATCAGCAGCACGAGGGCCACGATGAATGATGTGAAGCCGGCCTCGATAGCCTGGGCACCCAGTGAAGGACCAATCACCTGCTTGCTCACCTCGCGCACCTGAACGTCCATCTTACCGGACTTGAGCAGGTTGGCCAGGTCATTGGCCTCTTCGGGGGTGAAGTTACCGGTAATCTCTGAGCGACCGCCGGTGATCTGAGTGTTGACAGTGGGATATGAGTATACATTGTCATCGAGGACGATAGCGATGCTGCGGTTGAGGTTATCCTTAGTGACTGCAGCCCAACGGGTAGCACCCTCATCGCTCATCTCCATGTTTACGACCTCACCCTTGAGGTTGTCATGTTCTGAGCTGGCACCTACGATAGCGTCACCCTCCAACTGAGGCTCACCGCGCAGAGCAATAAGGCCGAAGTATTTAGCAGTTTGGGGCTTGCCGTTCTCTTTCAATACCGGCTTGCCATTCTTCTGGATCTCGATCTCTGTAGCCTTGTTCTCCCAAACGAGAGTCAGGTCATCGGGCAGGATGCTTGCAGCCTCCTCAGAAGCGAGAATCTTGTTGACGGCAGCGGTATCACCTTTAGCTACGAGGCCCACACGTGGACCCTGAGCGCCACCGCCGAGCAGAGTCTGCAGGTCTTTGGCATTCTTGTTGGTAGAGTCATTGGGAGCTGTGGCTTGGCTCAACTGCATGAGTGCGCCGCCTATCTCGTTGATGTTGTATACCTCATAGAACTCCAGATTTGCAGAAGACTGGAGAATGCGAGACATCTCGTCGGGGTCTTTGACACCGGGGAGCTCGAGCAAGATCTGGCCGGTCTTATCCTGCAGCTTCTGGATGTTGGGAGAAACTACACCAAACTTATCGATACGGTTACGGAAGATGTTGAAAGCGTCATCTACCTGGCTGTCCACTTGCTTTTTGAGGGCATCGGTTACCTGCTTGTTGGAGGAGTTGCCCTTGAGCTTACCCATGAACTCGCCCTCGTGAGAGAAGAGAGTGGTGAGCTGACCTTCAGCAAATTGGTTGGCAAACTTATCAATAAAGTCAGTATCAGAAGGCTTAACCCCGGAGGTAGTGAACTCACCGTCAGGGAGAATCTTCTTGAACGCTTCATTAATCTTGTTGAGCGAGGCCTCATCCTTGGCCAAGCCACGGATAATGTCGGTTGTGGGGACCTCGAGCACGAGGTTCATACCACCCTTGAGGTCCAGACCCAGACCAATCTCCATCTGCCTTACTTGAGCCAGGGTGTAACCTAAGTAGACATTCTCGTTGGCGAGAGAGTCCATGTACTCCTTTCGGGCATCAATGTACTTCTTGTTAGCGGCATCGCTTGTCTTGGCGATTTTGGTTGCGTATTCATCTGCCTTCTTTTCGTAGCTGTTTGAGACGAAAGAAAAAGAGATATAAAATCCGCAAATCAAAATCAAAAGAATAGCGACTGTGCCGATAAACCCTTTGTTTTGCATGATTTGTTAATCAGTTAGATTATTTTTGTTATTTTTATTTTTCTATTTGTAACCAAATGCAAGTCATGTCATAACAGACACAACTATTCAGCTTGCAAATATAACACTTTTTTTTGGTACAATCACTCACAATTCACGAAAAAAAGCAAATCTTGCTCATTTTCAACACTTTTAAACACATTTTTGCCCTATATGGAGCGTAATAGTCATCTGTTAATTTAGGAAGGCTTTACGGACACGGTTACGGATAAACACCGCATTCAGGGCGGTCATGACCAGAGTAAGCACCAAGCCGGCAGTGAGCGACAGCCATGGGTCAGCCTCGCGTGCTCCCATGCCGCGGATAGCTCCCAGATAGGTGTCGCGGAACAGGAACATGGCGCCGGAGGCTATAGCCCATGCCAGGAAGTTTATCATCACCACAAGGCGGATATACACTCCGCTTATAACCTTGAGCTCAACACCTTGCATTATGAGTGAGTGTATTTTGGTGCGATTCTTCTGCATCAGCAAGCTGATTGAGAGCACCAGTATAAAGAATGATAGCAGTGTGATAAGGGCTCCCACGCTGAGTGCCACTCCGGTGATGACGTTCACCAGATAGCTGGCTGTGGAGTTTGCCTTATCGCCGGCTATTTCGTAGTCATGCTCCTTCATAAATTCGGCAATGCGCACGTCACCGGGGGAGTTGACATCGATAATGAGGCGTGAGGGTGCCGGAGCGGTGTCATGGGTCGAAAATTCGGCATTGCTCCAGTCCATGAAGTCTTGAGGCACGAGGATGGTGTTCAGGCGGTTTGAGAAGCCTACTATATACCCTTGCAACTCCACATCGGGCTTACCATTATCCGGGCGTATGCGGATTATCATGGGCACCGATGATATCGTCTCCTCCGAGAATTGGCTCATGCCTACGGTGCCGGCAAAGCCGAAGTTATACAAGCTCAGATAATCCTTTGATATAATTATGGGCACGGTGTTGTCGCCCGGCTTGAACTTCCAGTTGCGGCCTGCCACATCAATAAATTCATCCGGTATGGCCTCGAAGAACATTGCAGTAGACATTCCTTGGCCATCCTTTTGCAGCGAGGCGCTCATGCGATAGTCGGCAGCGGTAAAGCGGCCTACCTTGCGAGTCCATGGCTGTGACTCTATCTCCTCTATCTGCTCTTGGGTGAACGAGGTGGGAGCTCCGAGGGTGTTAGAGCCGTTGACCTTCTTGTTTATCACAAGATAATCTTTGCGAATGAAGCTGTCTTCATCTTCCCAAATGGGACGCGCATCCTCCCAGAACTGCAGGCCGAGGATTACGATAGCCAAGCCTACGAAGTTGGAGAGTATAAACCCGAGCAGCTGCGCCTTGGAGAGGTTCTTATACAGAAGTTTACGGATAAGTTTTTTCATAGATGCAGAAGGGTGTCAACTTTAATACCTATACGATTGCCCACTGAGGTGGCTATAATACCGGCTCCTTGCGCAGATGCGGCACTCTGGATTATGGTCGCGGCGCGTGCATTATTCTCGGCGTCGAGATGGCTAACAGGTTCATCTATGAGCAGGAAGGAGAATGGCTGGCACACACATCGTATGATAGCGACTCGCTGTTGCTGACCGATGGACATCTTGCCTACGGGGAAGTGGGAGCGGGAGTCAATACCCAATTGTTGTAGCCAGTCTGCCACCTGAGCCTCACTCACAGCGTTGGTGAGAGATGCCTTAAGCATGATATTTTGCATGGCGGTGAGCTCGGGGAAGAGGTCCAGCTCTTGCGGCAGATATGCCAATGTCTCACGGCGAAGCAGCTGCCAGTGGTCCGGCTTAATATTAGATATATCCTGATTATCAAAGCGTATATGCCCCAGATAGTCGCGACGATTGCCATAAATATATGCGCACAGGCTGGACTTGCCGGTGCCACTGGGAGCCTCAATCACATAGTTCTTGCCACGCTCGAAAGTGATGTCTTGATGCCACACCTCCGATGTCGGTATTTGCTCGTCTGCAAACACGCGCGGCAGGGTGTCGAGCAGGGTAATCTTGTCGATTACCGGTCTTTTGTTATTCATTTTGAAGGATAAGAGCGCCGACGCCATGAAGGCACGACGCTCTTTTGTCAATATTTTCGATTATTTGTTCTTAAGTTATCGTGTAAAGCTTTAACAAGCAGTAAATCGGTGGGCTACGCACGTATCTTGTCTGCCTATCCAACCCCCGCACACCCACGGCTACCGCCGCGTGTGTGCGGGGTTACTATAAGCGGTGTACTTGCGGACACTCAGAACCTTTACATACTCAATTGGCAACTACTTGCGAAACTTCGATTATTTGTTTAATTGAGTAGCCACCTATGATATTACCACTCTTCAACAGCCACAGTCTCTCCCACTACTTCATAGGGGTCGTCATAATAGCCATAATTATCGTAGACATAGGCAGTAGAGTCTACCATCTCATAGTCATAGTTGGATTGTGGCACTAAGGAATTGTAAAAATCTTCAAGGCCGATAACCTCGACATCAGATGAGCCAAGTGTGCTTACCTCACGTATCAGTTTAAGGATTGTCCTGAACGGTGCATTGATGTCCCACACGGCAGTGAGTTTAATGCCTTTGCCGTCAGGACCTACAGTTGCATACATGGTGCCAAGCTTGGACAGATCCAGACCCTTGAGTGTTTTGTCAGTCTTCTTGAAGTCAACATAGATGCCCAGATACTGGCCTACGAGGGCAGAGGGTACTTTACCGCCGGAAGTTGCGGTTGCACCCTTAGAACGGAGGATGAGAGTGTTGCTTGAGTTGCTGACTGTGAAGGGTATTGAAGAGCCCCACAATTCGCCTGCCAAGGCATTGACCATTTCCTGACCATTCTCCTTAGCAGTATTGGCGCTGTCAAACTGGATGGAGAAAGCATAGTCATTCAGGTTACTCATTGAGCAAGCGATGGTACCGTCGAGACATTTGAACTCGTTGAGCATGACATTGTCAGCAGAAGATATGAGGTCATTCTTCTCGAGCAGGCTCTGAACGGCTTCTATCATTTTGGGGTTGATGGCAGTAGCAAACAGGATGGGAGCAGAGCCATCTATGTGGGCCATGCCATTGGCATCAATCTTTGCCATGGGTAAGTTGAACGTGGCAGGCTGCAGCTTGGAGTTGAGAATGCGCACCTCAAGAGATACTTGCTTGTCTGTGATGCGACCGATACCCACCACATACTTTGAGCCGTCAAAGAGTATACTCTGAGCCATATTGAATGGACCCTGATCTGACTTATGCATAGAGAGGGACATCTCCTCAAGATTCATGAAGTAGCCAAAGCTGACATCCTCACGGCAGAATTCTTCTGTGAGAGTCTCAAACTTTTCGTTGAAACGGTCCTCACTATCCAAATCTGCGAACTTTTTGACTTGCTTGAGGTCAATCTCGTCATCATCTGATTTTATGGGGGCGAATATCCACACCTGATCATCTTTGATGGCGATGCTTTGTGACACCATAATTCCATCCTCTTCATCGAAGGACTCTTTGGAGTCGGGCAGGTCTTCTATTGCTTTAATGAATTTATCTTGATCGTCTACAAAGAAAGTGATCCAAGCGTCATCATCAAACATAAAAAATGTTACCGACTTCTTGGTCATATTAGCAACATTGAGTACTTCCTTCGCCTTTTTGACATCTTTTTTGTCAATATCGGCAGCCTTGATGAATTTGTTCAATTCATCGCCGAAGCTCACATCATCATCTTCAACAGTGATGCCGAGCTGATTCCATGCCTCATTGCCATCGGCCAACACTACTATTGCGGCATCGGCAGGCACTGTCTTCAGAAGGGCATTTTTGTCCTTTTTGCCGCAGGATGTCATGGAAGCTACGCAGAGCACTGCCACCATGCACAACACAAATTTAAGAGCTAATTTCTTCATTTTATGATATTTTGTTAATTTGTTCAGTAATATACCGAGATTTATGTCAGTTTGCGTATTTGGTATATGTAATCACACAATAATCAAAGCGCAAAGATAATATATTTTTTGTAATAAAGAGTCCGGAAATGCGAAAAAATATCATTTAAGGTCCAAAAATTTGTCTGTTCAAGTAAAAAAAATTAATTTTGTAGTTGTTACATGACCAGTTTTCGTAGTATGATACAAATTTCAGATAGAGTGAATGCCCTGTCACCATCGGCCACATTAGCCATGTCACAGCTCTCAAGCGAGCTGAAAGCTAAGGGCATAGATGTGATAAATATGAGTGTAGGTGAGCCGGACTTTGATACACCGGACTTCATTAAACAGGCTGCCAAGCAGGCCATTGACGACAACTATTCTCGGTATTCACCGGTGGCCGGATATATTTCGCTGCGCCAAGCTGTGGCCGACAAGTTGGCACGCGAGAATGGCCTGATGTATGAGCCTCAAAATATTGTAGTTGGTAATGGAGCCAAGCAGGAGCTGTGCAATGTGGTGATGACCTTGATCAATCCCGGCGACGAGGTACTCATACCGGTGCCGGCATGGGTAAGCTATGTGGAGATGGTCAAGCTGGCCGGGGGTATCCCGGTGACTGTCTTCGCCGGCATAGAGCAGAATTTTAAGCTCACAGCCTCACAGCTCGAGCAGGCCATCACTCCCCGGACACGACTCATTATGTTTAATTCACCCTCCAACCCCACCGGTGCGGTGTATACCGATGGTGAATTGGAAGAGTTGGCAGAGGTGCTCCGTCGGTATCCGGACATAGTAATCATGGCTGATGAGATATATGAGCATATTTGCTTCACGGAGCGCCCGGGCTCGTTTGCCTCACTTAAAGGGCTGAAGAAGCGCACCGTCATCATCAATGGTGTGTCCAAGGCATACGCCATGACCGGCTGGCGCATAGGATACTTGGCTGCTCCGCGTGAGATAGCAAAGGCTGTGACCAAGCTACAAGGGCAATATACATCCGGCCCCTCATCGATTGCACAGAAGGCGGCTGAGGCTGCTTATAAGGGCCCACAGGAGTGTATTGAGAAGATGCGCAGGGCTTTCGAATCGCGCCGAGACCTCATCGTGGAGTTGGCCTCAAAGATACCGGAATGGAAGACAAATATACCGCAAGGTGCTTTCTACCTATTCCCGGACATCACAGGCTGTTTGGGTAAGCATACCCCTGCCGGTGAGCCTATAAATACCGGCTACGACTATGTGATGTATTTGCTTAAGGAGGCCCATGTGGCCTGTGTGGATGGGGAGGCCTTCTGCTCCCCAGGCAACATACGCCTGAGTTATGCCACCTCCGAAGCCAATATCCGCGAGGCACTCAAGCGCATCGCCGACGCCACCTCACTTCTGAAGTGATAATTTTACTTACTTTTCATACCACCGGAGTATGAGTTTGTAGAGCCTTCGAGGCACGCTACGCCTTTGAGGGGTCAGCGGACAGTGGTGGTAGATGCGCCGATGCCCGGTCATACTCGGATGTAAAATGCAAAAAGTCGGGACCGACAGGTCTCGACTTTTTGGGGATAAAGTGGGCGAAGATGGATTCGAACCACCGAAGGTATAAACCAGCAGATTTACAGTCTGCCCCATTTGGCCACTCTGGTATTCGCCCTTATTTCGACCGCAAAGTTACAACATTTTTTTTACCCCACCAAATTTTGTCTTATTTTTGTTTAAAATTCGGTTATATGAGATGGAGTGCGTGGAGCTCCTCGGCTATCTCACGCCCTGAGAGGGTGCGACGGCTTGCCAAGATGCCGGCCAGACGTTCCACATATGGGTGAAGGCGGGGATTGCCAAAGGTGCGACGAGTCTGCATCAATGTGTTGTTGAAGAATGTGCGCACCTCATCTTCCTCAAGCGAGCATACCTCTTGACCTTCGTCAAGGATAACAGGAAGCAACTCATCGAGCATGGCGGTAGGATCAGCTCCCTGTTCGCGTATCAAACAGCGTGACAGCACATTAGCCATAGCCAGGGATGTTGTGATACGGAAGTTGCGTATCAGATTGCGCCAATGATCCTTAGGAGTAGCTACCTGCGAGCCCCAAAAGAACTCATTTGAAAATACGACCATCGGGCCTTGTGTGTCCATGCTGACACGCACCACATCGCCTATGGCATCGAGTGTGGCGAGGGCCAATGTCATGCCGGCGAGGCCGTAGCAGCGATCTTCTTCGCTACGGTATGCCAGAGGAGAGGTTGATCTTTTTTCTTTCTGATTCTTACTCATCGTGTCTATATAACGAAATTCTAAGAGACTTGGTTCAATTGTCAAAAGAGCACCTGGAAGCCACCCATCACCGTCATGCCGGGAGTGGGGATAAGGAAGTTGATGTCGTCCTCGCAATTGAGGATATTATCAACGCTCATAGAGAGGGTGTATCGGTCCAGGAAGGTATATGAGGCGTGCGCTCCCAGATTATACACATCCTTTAGGCGACGCACCACATAGCCGTAATTATGGGTATATTCCGTGCCATCAGAGAAATTATGGGCGGGTGAGGGGGCATGCAACGGGAGTACATTATCGCCTAAATACAGATTGCGTACTCCGCGATATTCGTAGCTCACGCCAAATGTCAGCCCCGTGATTGGGGTGACATCTGCACCTGCATTGATGGTCCAGCGCGGACGGTCTATACCATTGAAGTAGCCATCCTTGCCGTTCTGATGTTGATATGTCACAGCACCGGAGATTTCAAGTAGACTGGCTAACTTATACTCCAAATCTGCTCCGAGGCTATACCCCTTTAGCGAAAGGATATCAAGCACATTATACTCATAGTTTGGCATAAGAGTTTTATCGGCGAGGAAATCGGGATACCAGCCCATGGTGGGGGTGTTGTCGGCTATAGCATAGCTGGCATGAATCCCGGCAGTAAGGCCGCTGAATGAGCCGAATTTCACCCCGACAGTTGCGTCGATGGGTGAATACTGCGGCATGGTATTGAGCAGTGCGGGAGACTGATACATGAAGTATTCGGAACGCGAGGCCAATGTGTTGGGAGTGACACCTCCACCCACCTTCAGATATAGATTGGTCTTGCCCGAAGCATAATCCAAAGCAACATCAGGCGCAATATGTACGGTGGAGAAGTCCTGTGGAATACCCGGATAATAAGGTTGGTTACGCTGATAAGGGCCAACAATATCCCAGCTGAGGTCTACTGTAGCACCCAAGCGAAGGCTCAGATCTCCGGTGGACAATGTATAGCGGGGCTTCAGACTCACTATGCCGCAACTGCGTAATTCTTGATAGCCCGGGAAAAAGGCTTGATACGGCAGGTTGGGCACAACGTCAGAGACGGTGTGCGGATTACAGTAAAATAATGATTGCGAACGAGCCGTCAGACTCAATGTGTTTGCCTCGTTGAGGTCATAGCCCAATGTCACCCCCACTTTGAGATCGTTCTCGCGTGTAGGTTTCAGCGACAAATACATCATGGGGCTATAGAAACGGCGATAGCCAAAGTAGCGATAACTGAATTCGCCATTTATGAAGAGTCCGTTATCGAAGGTATTGCCGTGCCACAACGCACTCATCTTAAAGTCATTAAGTGTTTGAGATGGCGCCGGCAAGGGCTGATTTGTATCTGTGTGCCATAGAGCCGAGGTATAATAGTTGAAATACCCCAAGCGATAAGCCACAGCGGCATCGAGGCGTCCGACGCCGTCGAATATATGGGAACCGTAAAGCCCGATAGTCTCTTTGTATATTTTTGACTTATAGCCATCTTGGCTAATGGCAGAGGTCTCGGCACGATAGAGAGGTGTCGTGCATGAGTGCTGCAGCCATGCGCCGAAGGTGGTTTTGTCAGTGTCCACAAATCGATAGCCGGCGTTCAGCGAATTGCTCAGGTATGAGCCTGCTTGCAGACCGAGATAGCCGCGGTAACTCTGTGGGAGTGTGGGTCCGGCCACGCCGGCTGTTTGACTTACGAGTGAGGGCTCGTTGTAGATGGCTACACCGTCGAAGGCGAGGGGCAGTGCCCCTTCGGGTACGATGGTGGTGAGGCGTTGAGGCAGCCCGCTCAGGCGGTTATGCGGCCGTATCTCCGCCTTGTAATCACCTGTGGCACTCAACGAGCCAGACAACTCTTGTGCCTCCATCAGGGCAGGAGCCATTAGGCCAAATCCGGCTGCTAATATACTGATATATATTGTCTTCATTACTTATTTTTCTTTAGGCCGGCCTTGATAAGATTTAGGATTTCATCACTATCACCGGGGTAGTTTGTGCTCAGAGACTCGTAATACTGATATGCCAGACGCTTATTGCCTTGCGCAGCATACGCATCGGCCAACGTGATATATCCCAAAGCTTGGGTATCAATGTCATCGCATCCGGCGTCGGTCAGGGCGAGCATCAGCTTCTCGGCCTCTTTGGGGTTGCCGGCATTGATGTATAATTGAGCTAACTTCACGGCGGCGCTGCCACCCTCGGCAGTACTCATGTCGGCAGCGATGGTTCTGAGCAGAGAGGCAGCTTCTGTGCTGCGGCCAAGGTCTATCAGGCAATCAGCCTTCAGCAGATCAGCCTCAGCGCGCTCATCAGCATCTATTGTATTGAGTGATAAATATTTGTCGATATACATAAGTCTCTCGGCAGGGTCGGCGGTATTCATTATCAACCCCTTGTAAGCCTCGGGGGTATACTCGGCGCCACCACGTGCCAGCAGTTGTTTGTATGCCAGGGCAGCCTCTTGATGAAGTCCCTTGGCCTGCAGTATCTCACCCTTAAGTGAGAGGGCTGTGAGTGCAGCGTCGCTGTCGGCATAACTACTCAGCAGGGTATCTATCACACTCAATGCCTTGTCGGAGTTGCGAGTGTCGCGATATGTATTTGCCAAAGCGAGCAGTGCGTCGGCCACATATCGACCTTTCGGGAAGCGCTTCATATAGTCTTCCATGGCTGAGGTGTCGTTGGGGTTCTTGTCCATGGCTGAGACGGCGTTGACGTATGTCAACTGGTCCAGCTCAGAGGCTTCCGGCATCGGAGCTCCGGGCACTGTGGCAAGGAAGTCTATGAGAGAGCCCAGCTCCCCTTTGGCGGAGTAGATATTCTGCAGCGCAGCAGAGGCAGCCACGGCTTGAGAGCTTGAGGGCCAAGCACTTATTATACTCTTATATGTATTAATAGCATCTGTCTCTTTATTGTCGCGCCTATATGTAGCGGCAAGCAGAAGCTTGCTGTCGCGCAGTAATGAAGAGTTAGGAGCCAGAGTTCTGAGGCTCTCTTGTGCTCTGATGGCTCCGGCAAAGTCGTTGGTGTTCAGGCAGGCATCAGCCAGCTCATAATATGCCTGTTGGGCCCATGGGCTGTCAGGCCATTTGGCCAACATCTGCTCCAGGGCTTGACGTTTGGCGGCGTAATTGCCGAGCACTCCCTGCATACATGCCGCCTGGAGTGCAGCATAGTCGGCGGCTGTACCGGTGGTCTCTGAGGCTATATCGTTATAGGCATTGAGAGCTTCACGGACATTGCCAAGATAGTTGTCGCAGTCAGCCCGGCGTAGCTGTGCATCGGTGCGCAATGATGCAGACAGTGCACCCGCACCTTTTATCTTCAAGGCATTGTCGAGGGCTGTGCGACAAGCCTTATAGATACCTTGTTGATAGAGCGCGTATGCCATGTTGTAATAAGCCTGAGCACGCGAGGTATTAGAGGAGGGGGCGATGTCGAGAAATTGCTTGTAGGCAGTCACGGCCTCGGCATATTTCTTCTGTGCGTAAAGTGCCTCGGCGAGCCACAAGCGGGAAGCGGTACCCACTTCATCAGTGGCTCCGGTGGAAGCGGCGCGTCGCAGATATGCTTCAGCGGTAGCAGCATCGCCGGCAGCGAGTTCGGAAGCGCCTAACTCATAGAGTGTCTGGCGTGTAAGTTTTCTGACTTCCGGGGAGGGATTGCGTATGCCATCGAGTTTGGCAAGAGCCTTGGCATATCGTTTCTCGGCAAGGTATCCTATGGCGAGGTATTCATCTACGGCAGCCTTGTATTTGGAGTCGGGGTAGCGTGTACCAAACTCTTCGAGCAGGGAGCTGGCTGAACCGAAGGGCACACGCCCCCCGGCGGCTACGGCTGCGGCATAATTGTAAAGGGCTGTCTCGGCTACATTTGTGTCGTAGGTCTGATGAGCAGCGCGGTCGAAATATATTGCGGCCGATGTGTGGTCACCACGTCGTGCGGCACTCTGGCCAAGGTATAATGTGGCGCTCTGGCCAAGCGGATTTTCTTGATTTGTAACGGGTACGAGCCATTCGTCAGCTTCAGTGTAATTGCCGTCGTTATAGGCCATTACACCGAGGATATAGCGCGCTGAGGGTACGCCTGCGGCACTGTGCAGTTCCACATGCTTGGTGAGATATTGCTTGGCCTTTGACATATTGCCAAGGGAGTAGGCAGACT
Source organism: Muribaculaceae bacterium (assembly GCA_023665425.1). GTDB lineage: Bacteria > Bacteroidota > Bacteroidia > Bacteroidales > Muribaculaceae > Lepagella. The sequence continues at coordinate 788,247 of JAMPDX010000001.1, read as the reverse complement.
CGCCGAGGACGCGATAAGCCTCGGACTCATGATTGCTGCCGACTCCTTGCAAGCGTTTGGCTGCGCTCAGGAGATTAGCCTCATTATCAAGCACTTGAGTGTATTTACCTTGGTCAAAATATATCTGATTGACAAAGAAGTCCACTCCGAGCCGATAGGCATCCTGTGGGGGTACCTGCAGGAAGCACCGCAGGGCATTGTCGAGGTCTGCCTGCACATAGTCAATATATGCGACATAGAAAGTAGCCTCACTCCCCCACTCGCTGTTTTGCAAACCCATGAAGATTGAGCGGGCTTTGTCATACACCCCGAGGCGGGTGAGTGAGCCGGCATATTCGAATTTTGCACGGTCACTGTTGGCTGTGTCAAAGGTGTCGAACGGAAGTGCCTCGAATACCTTGACGGCAGCGGCATAGTCCTGCTTATAGTATAAGGCCTCGGCCTTAACCAATTGTGCTTCGGGTATTAATTGAGAGCCGGCATATTCCTGAATGAATGTGTCAGCCCCTTGCAAAGCTCTGAGCAAGTCGCCGTGTTGGAGGCGCGCTTGAAGCATGAGCAACTCGGCGGAGGCGCGGTCGCTATCGGCAGACATAAGCTGCCCGGGAGCAAGATTAAGGTAACGACTCAACTGGTCGATAGCACCGACATAATTGCCGGTGGAGTACATCTGCTCTGCACGGCTCAGATAGTCGTCGGCATCAGCTGAGGCGACAAATGTGCCGGCAGCGAGCAAAGCGGTAAACAATATGTTTCTGTATCGCATTTTTCAGAATTTGGAAATGAGAGGGGTGAGGATTGGAGAGAGAGGGATATGGTGTGCGTAGTAGACCTCGCGGGGGTCAAGCTCGCGAGGTCTACTACGCTGCCGGGGGGGGGATTATTCTTCCTTCATGTTGTGGAAGACGTTCTGCACATCTTCGTCATCCTCGAAGCGCTCCAAGAGCTTCTCGATAGCTTCGCGCTGCTCGGGAGTAACCTCCTTGTAGTCAGTAGGTATGCGCTCAAACTCGGCGCTGGCTATCTCATAGCCGCCATCCTCAAAATACTTCTGCAGGGCAGCAAACTGGTCGAAGGGGGCATACATTACCCATTCTTCTTCATCAGTCTCTATTTCGTCTACACCAAAGTCTATCAGCTCCAGCTCGAGCTCTTCGAGGTCCACACCATCTTTAGGCTTGAGGTGGAAGACACTCTTGTGGTCGAACATGAATGAGAGGCTGCCGGAGGTGCCCAGAGAGCCGCCATGTTTGTTGAAGTATGAGCGGACATTGGCCACTGTGCGCTGGTTGTTGTCTGTGGCTGTCTCCACCACGATGGCGATGCCATGAGGGCCATATCCTTCGTATACTATCTCCTTGTAGTCTGAAGAATCCTTATCGGTAGCCTTCTTAATGGCGCGCTCGATTGTGTCTTTGGGCATGTTTGCTGCCTTGGCATTGTGAATGAGCATGCGCAGACGCGGGTTCATGTCCGGGTCGGGACCACCGGCCTTGGCGGCGATGGTGATTTCTTTTCCTATACGGGTGAATGTGCGGGACATATTGCCCCAACGTTTGAGCTTGCGGGCTTTGCGGAATTCAAATGCTCTTCCCATTTATTTGTATCGTTTTATTTGGTTGTTATTGTTTTTGGTCGTTTATATAACTTTCTGACTTATGCCGGCTATCGGAGCTCGGCGTTGAGCTGCTTCTTAAGGTTAGTGATTATCTTTGTCATCACGGCCTCTATTTGCTTGTCTTGCAGTGTCTTTTCATTGTCCTGTAGAGTAATGGTGATGGCATAGCTCTTCTTGCCGGAGGGGAGTTTGTCTCCCTCATACACGTCAAAGAGACTCACATCTCTCAGCAGCTTCTTCTCGCTTGAGTGCACTACATTCTCCACCTGAGCGAAGGTGACAGTCTTGTCGAGCAGCAGAGCTAAGTCGCGCACCACGGGCTGAGTGCGGGGCAGATCGGTGTACTGAGGGTTATTCTTGAGTGCCAACTTGAGGATTGCAGGCCAACTAAGCTCGGCGTAGCATACCTCTTGCGAGATGTCAAAGCGGCGCAGCTGCTTGCGCTCAAGGATTCCAAAGGAGCCGAGACGGCGACCGTCACGGGTATCGATGCGCAGGCAGGCGCTGAACACGCTGTCGCTCTCCTGTGTGAATTTGAGCGCTCCTACCGGTATGCCAAGGATGCTGAACAAGTTGAGCACCACTGCCTTAAGGTCAAACACATTTGCCTGACGAGCTTTAGTGTTCCAGCCGGGCAATACGTCGCGACCGGTGAGCCATAAGGCCAGGTGAAGTTCCTCGCTGAAAGGTGCGAGCGGGGCCTCGGCAGTGCTTTGCACTTGTGGGTTGCGGTGATAGACATTGCCAAACTCATATAAGCGGAGGTCGGCAGCTTTGCGGTTGATATTGTGAGCCACAGTCTCGAGGCCACCATAGAGCAGAGTCTGACGCATGATGCCCAGGTCGGAGCTCAGGGGATTCATAAGCTCCACACCATTTGCACGAGGCCACTCCTCGTTGTCCTCATAATAAGAGATGGCTGTAAGGGAGTTGTTCAATATTTCGCGATAACCCTGGGCAGTGAGAGTGTCTGAGACAAGGTCCTGGAGGGCATAGCTGTGGTCAGTGTTGTTGCGGATAGAGAGGTTGGCATCCATACGCTCCGGTATCTCTACATTGTTATAGCCATAGACACGGAGTATCTCCTCCACCACGTCGCAGGGGCGCTGCACATCTACGCGATAGCGGGGCACATGCAAATCGAGCATATCGTCATTCTCTGCAACTATCTCTATATCAAGAGATTTGAGGATATTCTTAATTTCATCAGTGGGGATGTCCTTGCCAATGAGTCCGCGGGTATAGTTCAGGCTGAGTTCCACCTTGAAGGGCTCCACCGGCTCGGCGCACACATCTACCGGCTCACCGCAAATCTCGCCACCGGCAAGCTCCTTGATGAGCTTGGCTGCCAACTTGGCTGCATAGACGGTGATATTGGGGTCGGTGCCGCGCTCATAGCGGAAGGAGGCATCGGTGCTCAGACCATGGCGGCGTGCTGTCTTGCGCACACGGGTGGGATTGAAGTAAGCACTCTCGATAAACACATCTGTAGTCTGCTCGGTGACACCGCTGTCCAGACCGCCGAAAACACCAGCGATGCAGAGGGGCTTCTCGGTATCGCATATCATCAGGTCTGCCTCATCGAGGGTATGCTCCACGCCGTCGAGAGTGGTGAACTTTGTGCCACCGGGGCAAGTGCGTACTACAATCTTTTGGCCGGCTACTTTGTCGAGGTCAAAGCAATGGAGAGGCTGGCCCATACCTAACAATACGAAATTGGTGATATCCACCACGGTATTTATGGGGCGCTGGCCGGCGGCTATGAGCAATGCCTTGAGCCAATCGGGGCTCTCAGTGACTTTTACACCGCGCACGGTGATGCCACTGTATCGCGGACATCCCTGAACATCCACTACCTCTACGGGGGTGGCACCGTCGTGACGGTCGGCTTTGACTTCGCTCACATCAGGGGTATATACCTCGGCATCGGCTTTGCCGTGGCGGCGAAGGTATGCCTTAAGGTCGCGGGCGACACCATAATGGGAAGCGCCGTCTACACGGTTGGGGGTAAGTTCAACCTCGAGCATATAGTCACTTTCGAGCTTGAAGTATTCGGCAGCAGGGGTACCTGGCTTCACATTCTCGGCATCGGTGAGCACCATGATGCCGTCATGAGCTGTGCCAACACCTATCTCATCTTCGGCGCAAATCATGCCGAAGCTTTCCACACCGCGTATCTTGCTCTTCTTGATCTGGAACTCTTTGTCACCGTCATAGAGTGTTGTACCTACTGTGGCTACAACAACAGTTTGACCGGCAGCCACATTGGGGGCGCCGCAGACTATTTGCACCGGCTCGCCGGTACCAAGGTCGCAGGTAGTGATGTGCAGGTGGTCTGAGTTGGGATGCTCCACACAGGTGAGCACTTTGCCCACCACAATGCCGCGCAATCCCCCACGTATAGACTCCACCTCTTCGATGGTGTCACACTCGAGCCCCAAAGAGGTCAGCGCTGCTGCTAACTCCTTGGGGGTCAGGTCAAAATCGATGTAGCGTTTAAGCCACTTATATGATATATTCATAAGTTGAAACTTTATCTTTATTCACCGGGAAATGCCTTTCGATAAAGCACATCCGCTCTAAACCGCAAAATTACAAAAAATTCTCAAATCACACAAATTAAGCTCAATAACCGGCTTCCTTCCATATGCCTTTATTAATCAATTTGTCAGTTCAGGCCATGAAATATGCCCTAATTTTAAGTAACAAAAATACTAATTTTAAATTATTAACACAATTATTTTGCAACTATCCATCATTTAATGTAACTTTGCATTCGTTTTTACCGTACAACCCAAAATCATCTATTGACCGATTTTATCTCACGGAAACATCTTCTCTTAATCTTTTGATAAAGCCGTTTCCCTCAAATTAATTTACGGATAAAACACTTATCTATAGATCCAAAAATCTAATTTAGACAATACAATGAATATGTTTACACGCTTGTGCAATACACCGGGCGCCCTCAAAGGTATGTTGGCGGCTATGGGTGTGATGTGCTTTATGGGCCTCTCGGCTCAAAGTACCCCTACCCAATCAGACCTCTACGAGGATGAGGATACCGGATACTTGCAATACAACTCTGAATTTTATGCCCAATTCACATACGAATGGACAGATGAGAACGGGGTGACTCACACTTCCACTCTGGCCGACAGAGCTGAATCCGTGCCCCAAATGATAGCAATGCTCAAGGAGGTATATGTCAATCCCGAGATACCGGGTTTTGTAGAAGACCCCACATACGCCGGCGGCAGCAATCAGGCTGACGGCAAGCCCAACAACTACTACAAAGTGCCATATATGCCCTGCACCGAAGCACCATATTATATGAGCCCTGACGAGGTGGTACCCACTCCCGTGGAGGGCGCTACAGCCCTCATGGTGGAACTGCACGATGACTATGTATTTGATGAGCATGCCGACCCTATGGCGCTGTTTAGCAAAATCAAAGCTATCTCAATAGTGCCTCACGCCATGTATATCGGCAAACAGACATTTACCGAGAACCCCGGATGGCTCTTCAATTACATCGGTGTAATCGACAAATTCTTCATCATCACGAAGGGTAATAACCGTATTGCCGACAACAGCAATACCGGCTATGCGCCCTTCTATTACATGTTTGAGGAGTTCAGCCCCTCGAATAAGCAGCCTGTCACCGATGCTTATGCTGCCATGAACAGCGGCGAGACGTTTGCTGTGGACCATAACTGTACCACCGTTTTGGGCCAGAACCATATCATTGAGATGAGCCCGGAGGGTGTAGCACATGAGTATCCCATGAACTTCATGTTCTATCTGCCGGACCGCCGTTTCTATGGCAACTCGAGCACCAACACCGCTACCGGTGAGAGCTTTGAATGGTACACTTATTATAATAAGGACTACATGCCCTTCTTCTTCTTTAATAAGATTAGAGCTGAAATCAAAAACCTCCCCGAGGTGAACTCCGCTGACCGCACCGCTATGGTGAAGATTGAGTGGAAGAGTACTTACAAGGATGTGGCTAAGGCTCACTATGTGCCCGAATCATTTTACATCTATCGCGTGGTGAATGACGTAATCCAGCCGCAGCCTGTGACCGAGTTTTATATCCCGGAAGACAAGATGGGACTCACAGGTAAGTTTGACGATGGAGAGTATGTCTCCAAAGAGAGCACCTGTGTGGCTTATATCCAAGAGCCTCAGAACAGCGCCAGCTATAATGTGAAGTATATCATCAAGGGTCGCCGCTATGGCTCCAAATTTGAGTATACAGAGTCAAACATCGTGTCAACCACAATACCCGGCTATGAGGTGCAAGAAGACCTCAGCATTCTCATTGAGGGTGCTCCCAAGTCTACATATATACATGACACTCAAGAGAATGTATATGCTAACAAGATCAGTCTGAGCGAGGAGCCTCCCGTAGGTGGCTCACCCATTCTGGCAGGCCAGATACGTGTGAAGGATGAGAATGTACCCGGCACCATTTTCCAACTGATGCGATATACCGATGACCCCTCAGAGGCTGTCAGCATCGCTAAAATGGAGGTGGTAGACCGCACCAATGTGACATGGAACGGCAACAATGTAGGTGTATGGAAGTATACAGCTGATATCACTTATGCCGATACTTCACTTCTTGATCCGGAAGCTCCCCGCATTGCCGAGTTCCGCAGTGGCCGCGACATCAATGGTGTAATTCCCGACGAGGAGTATCCCATTGAGGCTGTCGATGCCGGCAAAGGTATCATAGTCAAGTTTATCGACAACTTCAAGGTGTCAACCCGTAATGGCGAGCATCCGGCATCTTACCACTATTATATGACAGTGGAGACAGCCTCCTCCGCCAAGCGCGCTGCCGCCAAGGACGAGAACCTCTCGGCCCGCTCCAATACTGTGGATGTGGCTGTGCCGGTGCGTGAGCTAAAGGTGGGATACACCACCTACAATCAGAGCCAGATGGATGCCGACACTGACTTCGACAACCTGTTGGAGCCCAACAAGATGGCCATCATGTTTGAGACCCGCTCAAACCCGTCGTTGACAAGCTACACCATCACCAACGTCACCAAGGGTCACACTGTGGTGTCTGCCTCTCGTATGCCCACCGGCACCCTTGAGGTTAGCCGCAAGGAGGCTAACGGCAACATGGCTGTGTACAATAGATACGAGAACAGTATGTGGATTAACCCCATAGTGGAGCTCAAAGGTGAGAATGATCCCGGCGATGTCTACTCGTTGGTCCTCAAATATGAGAATGGCAACACTTACGGCAACATCCGTCAAGAGCTTCAGGCCCTCCCCTTTACCTATATGAAGTATGCCGGACTGAAGGCCGAGAAGGATAATCCGGGCTATTACAGCACTTATTGCGAATGGGGCATGGTAGACAACGATGAGTGGACATTCTCATCAGACTCTCAGTTCACGCCCATCGAGTGGCGCCACTGGGGCAAGAGCGATACTGACAGCTCCGTGACCCTGCTGGATGATGTAGAGCAGACCTCAAACGACCGCAGCAGCTCTAAGGCAAACCTCATCTTCGCAGCTCATGATGCTTCGGAGCAGAATCCGGTGGAGTACACCCACTACTCACGCGCATACTTCGAGCTCCCCGAGAGTATGCGTATCAGCGACGATGAAAATGCACGCTTGGCAGTGCTCGACAATCAGACCCACCTTATGGCAGTAGATGCCGGCGGCGTCACTACCGGTGTGGAGGATGTCATAGCTCCCGAGGATGTCACTTACCGCTACTTCGATATCAGTGGTGTGGAGTACCCCTACGATAGCTTGCCCAAGGGTGTGATAATCCGTATAGGCTCCGACGGAAGTGCCGAAAAGCTAATCCGCTAACACAAACAAATTGCAATGATATATTAAGGTCGATGCTCCTCGCATCGACCTTTCTTGTATTCTTTCGGTCCAGAACAAATTAAAAATTGAGTCCACTCTAAAAAGTCAAAAATTGTGATTTAGAACTTCGCAAGTCACTGATAATCAATATGTGGTTTTGTGCTAAAACTGACAAGATTTACTTTTTAGAGTGGACTCAAAAATCAAGTTTCGCAGGTAGTATTCTATTGAATAGGTTATGGTTATTAGTGTCCGTAAGGACACCGACTTATAGTAACCCCGTACACACG